>CAWHPT010000051.1:0-7250 GCA_963831225.1 uncultured Alphaproteobacteria bacterium | reverse complement strand
CTCGCTTTGCGTGGCGTCACGCGCGGACCCCCGCCACACCACGCGTCCGGCCGCGAGCACGATGCAGGAGTCGGCAAGCGCAGATGCGATCTCCAGGTTCTGCTCGACCAGCAGGATCGCGACGCCCGTGTCGCGGATGTGTCTTGACCGCGTCGACGAACGAGCGCACGATTCCGACCGCGAGACCCGCCGACGGTTCGTCGAGCAGCATGACTTTCGGATTTGTGACGAGCGCACGACCGATCGCCAGCATCTGCTGCTCGCCACCGGACAGCGAGCCGGCGAGCTGCCGCCGACGTTCGGCCAATCGCGGGAACAGATCGTAGACCGATTCGGATGAAATCGCCGGACGGCCACGCGCCGCATTGCTGCCGGCGAGCAGCGTCTCCTCCACCGAGAAATTCGGGAACAGCTCGCGCCATTGCGGAACCAGCGCCAGCCCCCGGCGCACGACCGTGCTCGCGGAGAGAGCGGTAATGTCCTCGCCATTGAACATCACCCGTCCGGCGGCCTTGGGCACGAGGCCCGCGATCGCCTCCACGCTTGCGGTCTTGCCGGCGCCGTTCGGACCCAGAAGCGCAACGCAGCCGCCGGCGGAGAGCGACAAATCCAGGCTCTGCAGGCGGATCATGGCACCGCTTGCGACCCGAAGGGCGGATACTTCCAACATCACTCCGCCGCCTCTCGCTCGCCGAAATAGGCTCGCGGACGCGGGCGTCGGCGACAACGTCGACGGCGTTCCCCTCGGCAATGATCCTGCCCTCGCTCATCACGGAGATGTCGGGCAGAGCGAAACGAGGAATCCGATATTGTGCTCGATGACGACCATCGCGATGCCGAGCTCGCGATTGATTGCGAGCAGCAGATCCCGCAGCCGGTGCGCTTCCTCGACGGCCACGCCAGACACCGGCTCATCCAGCAGAATCAGCTGGGGGCGCGACACGATCGCGCGTGCAAGCTCGAGGCGACGCTGGTCGCCGAGTGACAGCGATCCGGCTTCATCGCGCGATCGCGCGCCAAGTCCGACTGCTTCCAAAGCCGCTAGCGCCGCCCGCCGCTCGGCACGCGTGCCGGCCGAATCGAACGCACCTGCGACGCTGCGTGTCGTCGCCCGCCAGACACCATTGCGCCCCAGCCCGATGACGACGTTGTCGAGGCAGGAAAGACGCGGGAACACCGCCGCATGCTGGAAGGTGCGGGTCAATGCCGAGCGAAATTCGCCGCTCGATCGGAACGGTATCGAGCGGCGCGCCGCCCACCGCTACACGGCCGGCATCCGCCGGAATGAAACCGGACACGATGTTGAACAGGGTCGTCTTCCCGGCGCCATTGGGCCCCATCAGCCCATGCAGCGAGTGCGCGGACACGGACAGCGACACCCCGTCGACGGCGCGCAGGGCCCCGTAGGATTTGGCTACGGACTCGATCCGGAGAATTGGCACATCGGAGGCCGGCCGATGCGCAGACGTGCCGGCGACCATCGTGGTCGCCGACAGCAGCTCGGCGACCCGCGCAACATGAATGTCCTGCGTCCTCGGAACCGCTTTCGCATCGCTGCGCCGCAGCCGCTGCCGGACAGCAAAACCGATGCCGTTCGGGAAAAAGGTGAGGGTCGCCACCACCAGCGCGCAGAACATCAACTCGATGTAGTCGGCAAGCGGGCGCAGCAATTCCGGAATGATGCGGAGCACGCCTCCACCCACCAAACCGCCCCAGATCGAGCCCATGCCGCCGATGATCGGATAGGCCAACGCGAAAATCGACGCCAGAATACCATAGCTGTCGGGATCGATGATGCGGAAACGAGGTGCCGAGATCGCGCCGGCGAATGCTATTGCAGCCGAGCTCCAGACGAAGGCCGCGATCAAATAATGTCGCACGTCGATCCCGAATGCGCGAGCCGCATTCTCGTTCGACGCGACTGCTCGCAGGTTCTTGCCGAACGGTCCTTCGAGAAGAATGGCCAATGGCAGGATGATGATTGCCGCCAGCAGGCCGCACAGCAGAAGGAAATGTCCGTCGCCGCTGAACGAAAAGCCGAATATGACCGGCGCAGGTACGTTGAGGCCTTCCGCGCCGCCGGTGAGACCCTTGCTCTCGCGCAGAATGATTATCACAACGGCCTGAAAGACCAGGGTGATCATCGCGAGGTTGTGGCTGCGGAAGCGAACTCCGGGCACCGCCAGCACGAGACCCGCGATTCCGCCGAGAAGAGTTGCAAGGACGAGCGCCGCGAGAAACGGAGCATTGGCATGCACCACGGGGACCGCGGCACCGTAGGCGCCGATCGCCATCATCGCGCCGGTGGCGATCGTGATGCACCGGGCATAGCCGACCAGCATCGACAGGGCGCCGCCGATGATGGCCGCGGTGATCGAGATCGCGAGCACATACTGCCAGTAAGTGCCGACCCCGAGACCCAGGATCGCCAGCGCGGCAATGCATGCACTCGGGGCGAATACCCGCGCGATGGCGCGCACCCGCTCGCTAGACATCGCGGATTTTCGCCTCGGGGAACAGTCCCTGGGGACGCCACAGCAGCACGACAAACAGAAGCAGGAAGCTCACGGCGTTCTTCATCGCGCTCGACACATAGCCGGCGGCCAGCGTTTCTGCGACGCCGAGAATCAGGCCACCGATCAGGGCGCCTCGCAATGAATCGAATCCTCCAATCACCGCAGCGACGAAGCCGGCCGTGATCATGGAAATTGCGAGCTCTGGAGAAATGCCCTTGCTGGGGGCTGCAAAAACGCCGGCGATCCCCGCGAGCGCGCCTCCGAGGAACCAAGCCATCGCGTTCATCGTGTCGGCCGAGTAGCCGCACAACATGGCGCCGCGCGGGTTGGCGGCCATCGCACGCAAGCCGCGGCCGAGAGGCGCATAGCCGAATATGCAGAGGCCGATGAGGCCGCTGAGAATTGCGCCGCCGAATACCCAGATCTGCTCGCGCGTGATGATTGCCCCGCCCAGGAAGAAGGGCGGCCCCGTCACCGGGTTGGGCACCCCCAGCATCTCGGTATTCTGAACGAGACGGTAAACCTCGGTCAGGCCGATACCGATGAAGATCGTGGATGTGATCACGGCGAACATGTCGGCCTGGCGGATCGGCCGCAGCACGGTCAGCTCGATCGCGGCAGCGAGCAGACCCGCCGCGATCGGGACAAGAAAATAGGCCGGCCAATATCCGAGCCCGAGCCCCTCGACGATGCCATAGGTCGCATAGGCGCCTGCGAGCACGAAGGCGCCGTGCGCGAAGTTCACGGTTCGCGTTGCCTTGTGGATGACGACGATCCCGAGGGCAGCAAGCGCGTAGATTGCCCCAAATTTCAGGCCGCCGACCACGAGCATTACGAACTCGTCAACCACTGGCGCAGTCCGGCGTCGCTCGGATTACCCAACGACCCGCCACGAACCGTCGACGATGCGGGCGGGCGCAACGAGCTTGTTGCCCTGATGATCGGTCGGCGTCACCGTCTCCGGGAAGATCACGTCATAGCCGCCCATGTCGGAAGGCTTGGCGTCCTTGATGGTTTCCCAGGCGCTGATCAGCGAGTTCGGACGTCAGATTGCGGCCGGCCTTCTTGATCACCTGGGCGAGCACATAGGTGCAGCCATATCCAATGAGATCGTAGATGTTCGGTCGGCCTTGCGGGGGAGCGCCGTATCTCTCCGTCGAGATGCGCCGGTAATTCGCCATCGGCGCATCGGTCTGGGTCGGGAAGTAGGGAGCATTGAAGTAACCCCAGACGTTGCCCGTGTTCTCCGCACCGATCAGCGGAATGATCGCATTGTTGACGGCTGAGCCGTCCAGCACGTAGGTGACGTTGGTCAGACCCTTCTCCGGCGCCTGCTTGATCGCGAAGCCGGCCTCCGTAAAGCTGCCGAGGATCAAGACCACCTGCACGCGCTGCCGGGCGAAAGCGATCAGCTGCGCCGTGTAGTCGCGCGCCGCCGCATCGAACTGTTCGACCACGACCTCCACGCCGCCGCGCTTTGCGAGCCGCGGCTTGATCTCGGCGAGATGGGACTGCGGAAACGCATAAGTGCCGGCCAGAATGCCGATCTTGGTCGCGTTCGGCACGGCCCGGAAGGCAATGTCGATCATGCCCTGCCCGCTGCCGCCGGCATCCGTGATGGTGCCGTGAAAGACGTTGCGCGCGAACGGATTGCGAATGATCGGCGTTGCGCCGACGGTATTGTAGGTGGGGATTCCCGACGGCCCGGACGTAATCGGCGGCAGCCGCCGCTCCGGTGCTGCCGGTGGCTATGACCAGAACAAAGACCTTGTCGTTCTCGACCAGCTTCTTGGCGGCGGCCACGCTCTCGGCCGGCGTCGACGCGTGCTCGAATATCATCCTGAGCTTGCGCCCGTTGATCGGGCCGGCCTCGTTGATCTTGTCGATCGCAAGCTGCATGTTGTCGCGCCCGGGCGCGCCGATGAATGCGAAGGGGCCACTCAGCTGCCCGAGCGCGCCGATCAGCACCTCGTTGTCGGTCACGCCTTGAGCAGCCTGCGCCGACGCCGGGCCGGCGCGAAGACCGGCAGCCGCGGATGCGATGATGCCAGCGGTCGCTCGAAGAACGGCGCGCCTGTCGACGCGATAGGTCCTGCTCATTCCTGCCTCCGATTTCCGCGGCTCTGGCCCGCGGCGATTATGAACGGCGCCCGCATCGTCGACGCTGCAGCCGGCTTTTTTCGGGCGCAAGAACAAGTATACGAATGTCCCGCAAAAGTATGCAACAGACCGATAGATTGCATCTGCCGATATATTGTGCGACCGCAGAAGTCGCATCCTGCAAGCTTCGCGTGATCCGGAGAGAACGATCGTGACCGGTGTTGGCCTCCTCCTGAGGCGTGGCCGCGTATTGCAATCCGGTGCCGAGCGGCCCGAGCAGCTGGATTTGGCAATCGGCGAAGACGGGCGAATTGCCGCACTGGCTCCGACGATCGCCCATTCGACCGCCGCGCGGGTGGTTGATCTCAATGGCAAGCTGGTCGTGCCAGGGCTGGTCGACGCCCATCAGCATCTCGACAAGTCGCGCACGCGGAGCGCGGTCGCCAATCCCAGCGCCACGCTGGAGGGAGCCTCGGCCGGCTACCGCGCGTTTGCCGCCGCGGTCACCCGCGAAGACATCGTTGCGCGGGCTGAGAAGACCCTCGATATCTGCCTGGCGCATGGAACGGTGGCGATCCGCAGCCACACCAACATCGAATCCCAGACGGAGCTGCGTGGTCTCGAGGCGATGGTGCAACTGCGCGAGCACTGTCGCGAGCGCCTCACGCTGCAGGTCGTGGCTCATCTGACCTCCGACGCGCCGAACCGGCTCGATGCATCGAGGCAATGGCTCGAGGGCGCAATCGCCGCCGGGGCGGATGCGATCGGCGGGGTACCCCAATATGCCGATGAGCCCGATCGCGTTCCTCGACCTGCTGTTCGAGTTCGCGGAGCGAAGCGGACTTCCATTGGACATGCACATCGACGAGCATCTCGATCCGGAACGGCTCCTGTTCGACGCCATCGTCGAGCGCACGCGCGCTCACGGCATGCAAGGACGCGTGATAGCAGGTCACTGCTGCGCGCTGAGCGCGGCCGCTCCGGACGAGGCGGCGCGGATCATCGAGGGCCCTCGCCGAAGCCGGCATCGCGGTCGTCACGCTGCCCGCCGCCAATCTTTTTCTTCAGGGGCGCGGCGCGTCGTCCTTGCCGCCGCGCGGGCCTCACGCGCGTGCGCGAGTTGCTCGCGGCTGGCGTGCCGGTCGCGGCGGCCTCGGACAACATTCAGGACCCTTTCATTCCGACAGGATCGGGCGACCTGCTGGAGGTCGCCCGCTGGACGCTGCTCTCCGGCCATCTCGGGCTCACCGAGCTTCAAACGGCGTTCGACATGGTGTCCTGCGTGCCCGCCTCGATGATCGGGCTCGGGTCGGATTGGGGCATCCATCGGGGCGCCCGCGCCGACTTGTTGATCGCCGACGCCGCGGACCCCGGCGATCTGGTGGCCACCGGCTCGATCAATCGAGCGGTGATCGTCGGAGGGCGCATCGTCGCCGGCACGCTCTGAAATGTCAGACTCGCCCGTCATCGCACGTGCCAGAGTCACGGCTCCGCGGAAAATTTCTTGGTGTCGCAACTGCAACGAAAATCGAATGCGGATGCGGCGCATTGCACTAAGGACGAAAGCTGGTACGCTTACCGGTGTTGATCGCGGTGTGACGAACGGATTTGCCGCGAACGGTGACATATCGGAGTGAACGATGTCGGGTCGGGTGTTGGAGGAAGTGGGCTCGTCTCTTGCGACTGACGCGTCGGTCGGCGTCACGCAGGAAATGGTGCGTATCGACAGCACCAACGGCAAGGAAGACACGCTTGCGCGGCAGCTCGAGGCCCGGCTGAAGTCGTTCGGAATCGGCAAAGTCTGGTGCGAGAAGACCTACGAGGGGCGCCACAACACCTTGTGGGAGGTGGACAGCGGCAAACGCGGTCCTCACCTCCTGTTCACGGGACATCTCGACACCAAGCCGGTATGCGAAGGATGGCAGCGGGATCCGTTCGATGGCGCCATCGAGAACGGCCGGCTTTACGGTCACGGCGTGATGGATATGAAGGCTGGCCTGGGCGCCCTGATCGGCGCGATCAAGACGCTGGTCGACAACCGCGTGGATTTCAAGGGCAAGATCACGTTTGCGGCGGTCGCCGATCATATGGGTCAGCAGACCGGCAGCATCGATTTGTTCAGACGTCACAAGTTCGATCATTGCGTGCTCGCCGAGCTGACCGACATGCAAATCTATATCGCGCATCGCGGTCGCTATTACTTCGACATTTCCACGATCGGCCGTTCGGCGCATACCTGCCACAAGTACCTCGCGATCAATGCGATCGAGAAGATGCTGCCGGTCGTGGACGAGCTCTCCAAGCTCGAATATTTCCCGAACATTTCCCCGGCAATGAAGGAATTGGTCGGCCCCGAGCTCTATATCGCGGTCGGCCGCATCTTCGGCGGGCTGTTTCCCGGAGGCCCGTCGATGATTTCCGACCGCTGCACGGTCCGCGTCGATACGCGGCCGCAGCCCGGCGTTCCCATCGAGGAGGTCAAGGCGGTCATTCAAGGCGCGCTCGACCGGGCCAAGGCGCGCGATCCCCAGATCGTTCTCGAAATGGTCGACGCCGACGTGAAGAGCTCCTTCATGGTCGATTCGAATGCTCACGTCGTGACGGCGCTCAAGGAGGCGTGGGAATCCACCATGG
>CAWHPT010000050.1:0-34730 GCA_963831225.1 uncultured Alphaproteobacteria bacterium | reverse complement strand
ATGTCAAAATTGATCGACTACGCCATCGGACACGCGCGGCTCACCATCGCGACGCTGATCTTCCTGTTGTGCGCCGGCCTGGTGGCCTATGTGACCATCCCGAAGGAGGCCGAGCCGGACGTCAAGATTCCGATCATCTATGTCCAGCTGTCGCAGCGCGGCATCAGCCCGGAGGATGCCGAGCGGCTGCTGTTGCGCCCGGTCGAGACCCAGCTCAAATCGGTCGGCAACGTGAAGGAAATGCGCTCGACCGCCTTCGAGGGCGGCGGCTTCGTCCTGCTCGAGTTCGAGGCCGGCTTCGACTCCAAGTCTGCGCTCGCCGACGTGCGCGCCAAGGTCGATCACCGCCAAGCACGATCTGCCGCGCGACATCGACGAGCCGCAAGTGCTCGAGGTCAACCTCTCGCTCTATCCGGTGCTGGTGGTCGGCCTCTCCGGCGATCTGCCCGAACGCACGCTGCTGCGCATCGCACGCGGCGCCAAGAGCGCGATCGAGCAGGCGCCGGGCGTGCTTTCCGCCGAATTGCGCGGCGCCCGCGACGAAGCGGTCGAGATCATCATCGATCCGACCATGATGAAGAGCTATGGCCTTTCACTCGAGCAGCTCGGCCAGATCACGCAGAGCTTCAATACGCTGATCGCCGCCGGTGCGATCGAGGGCCAGACCGGCCGCTTCGCCGTCAAGGTGCCGTCGCTGTTCGAGAAGCCGCAGGACATCCTCAAGGTCCCCGTGATGGCGTCGCAGACGGCCTCGGTGACGCTCGCCGATGTCGCGCAGATCAAGCCGACGTTCAAGGATGCGACCTCGGTGACCCGCGTCAACGGCCGCACGGCGATGACCATCGAAGTGTCGAAGCGCAGCGGCGCCAACCTGATCGAGACCGTCGACGCGGTGAAATACGTCGTCGGCCAGTTGCAGAAGACCTGGCCGGAAGCCGTTCACGTTACTTTCACTCAGGACAAGTCCAAGGTCATCCGGCAGATGCTCGGCGATCTGCAGAACTCGGTCGCCACCGGGGTGCTGCTGGTCGCAGTCGTGATCCTGTTCGCGCTCGGGTTCCGTGCCTCGCTGTTCATCGGCATCGCCATCCCGGCCTCGTTTCTCGCCGGCGTGCTCGGGCTGCAACTCGCCGGCTTGACCGTCAACATCGTCGTGCTGTTCTCGCTGATCCTCGCCGTCGGCATGCTGGTCGACGATGCCATCATCGTCTCCGAGTTCGCGGAGCGCCGCATGGCAGAGGGCATGCCGCCGCGGCAGGCCTATTCGCTCGCCGCCAAGCGCATGTCGGGCCCCGTGATCGCAGCGACTGCCACCCGCGTCGCGGCCTTCTCGCCGCTGCTGTTCTGGCCGGGCGTGGTCGGGCAGTTCATGAAATACCTGCCGATCACGCTGATTGCGACGTTGAGCGCCTCGCTCGTGGTCGCCTTGTTCTTCACTCCTACGCTCGGCGCACTGCTCGGCAAGGCGGCGCCGATTCCGCACGACGAGCGCGCAAGCGATCGCGGCCCCTATATGCGGACCGTCCGCCTGGCCTTGCGTCATCCCGGTACGACGCTCGCGTTGGCCGCGTTCCTTCTGGTCGCTGTGCAGGTGGCCTATGGCAAGCTCGGCCGCGGGGTCGAGTTCTTCCCGAACGTCGAGCCCGACTATGGCCAGGTGATCGTGCATGGCCGCGGCAATCTGGCGCTCGACGAAAAGGACCGCCTGCTGGCCGAGGTCGAGAAGCATGTGCTGACCACCGGCGGCCTCGGCACGGTTTATACCCGCGTCGGCGAGCAGCCGCGCGGCATGAGCGAGCTGACCGAAGACACCATCGGCGTGATCCAGTTCGAGTTCGCGGACTGGCGCACGCGCCTGCCGGCGCACGAGATCATGGACGCGATCCGCGCCAAGGCTGCAGCCGTCCCCGGCATCCTGGTCGAGGTGACGGCGCCGCGCGCCGGTCCGCCCACGGGCAAGCCGATCCAGGTGCAGATCGGGGCGCTCGATCCGGCGCTGCTGCCGGCCGCCGCCAACAAGGTGGCGGCGATGCTGGCTGCGCGCGACGACATCCGGGATCTCGACGATGGGCAGCCGCTGCCCGGGATCGACTGGAAGATCGAGGTCGACAAGTCGGAAGCCGCGAAATACGGCACCGGCGTCAACACCGTCGGGAGCGCGGTCCAACTGGTCACCAACGGTCTCAAGGCGACCGAGTACCGGCCGGTCGACAGCGACAAATCGGTGGACATCCTGGTGCGCTTCCCGCCCAACCTGCGCAGCCTCGATCAGATCGATGAATTGCGGGTGCAAACGCCGGCCGGGCATGTGCCGATCGGCAACTTCGTGAACCGGGTGCCCTCACCGCGCGTCGGCTTCATCAATCGCGTCAACGGCAACCGGGTGACGACGGTATCCGCCAACGTCGCCGAGGGCGTGCAGACCGCGAAGGTGCAGCAGGCGATTGCGAGCGACCTCGCCAAGGCCGATCTCGGTTCAGGGGTCAGCTTCAAGCTCAAGGGCGAAGACGAAGAGCGCGAGAAGGCGGGCGCTTTCCTGCTCAAGGCGTTCGGCACGGCGATCTTCCTGATCTTCGCGATCCTGCTGGCGCAATTCAACAAGCTCACCTCGGTCGTCCTCGTGCTCACGGCGGTGGTGATGTCGACCTTCGGCGTGCTGCTCGGGCTCCTGATCATGGGGCAGTCGTTCGGGGTGGTGATGACGGGCATCGGCGTGATCGCCAATGCCGGCGTGATCGTGAACAACAACATCGTGCTGATCGACACCTATGACCGCCTGCGGAGCGAAGGCGTGGCGGCGTACGACGCCATCATGCTGACCTGCCGCGAGCGCGCGCGGCCGGTCGTGCTCACCGCGGTGACGGCGATCCTCGGCGTGCTGCCGATTGCTTTCGGCATGAACGTCGAATTCCTGTCGCGCGAGATCACGCTCGGGGCGCCGGCGACGCAGTGGTGGATCAACCTCTCGACCGCAATCGTGTTCGGCCTGGGCTTTGCGACCCTGCTCACGCTGATCGTGACCCCGGCGGCGCTGATGGCAATCGAGAACCTGCGCGAGCGCCGCCTGCGCTGGACAGCGGCTTGGCGCACGCGGATGGCTCCCGTCGCGCGCGCCTGAGCCCGTTTCGCCACAGGATGCCATTGAGCTTGTCGGTCCCGAGTGCCGCGTTTCCCTCACATCATTTCCCCGGATGCTACTTCGCCCCATTCCGCAAAGGCGAACGGGTTTGATGGGAAGTTAGCGTTGACCGGGGAGAAAAGGCGCCAGTAAAATTCATCGCCTCGAAGCCTCTGAGCTAATGGAGGCAGCGTGATCGATCCGTCAAACGGGCGTCGCATTCGGCTGTCTGTCGCGCGGCGAATGATAGCCGACTACATGTGGGCGGCCTCTGGCATAGCGAGGGTTGACGTCACGCGTCGTGTAGCATTCCACGACTTGATCACCATCCGCGGCGGGCTTCGAGATCCTCCCTCGTGGACCGCGATATTTGTGAAGGCCTTCGCAATTATCGCGGCCGAAATCCCCGAATTGCGGCGCGTCTACATGACATTGCCCTGGCCGCATCTCTACGAATACGCCGACAGCACAGTCGTCATTCTGCAGGAGCGCCAGATCATGGATGATACCGGCGTGCTGCCATTGCGATTCTATAAGCCGGATGCCATTCCGCTGGGGAAACTCAGCGAGATGATACGCTGCGCCGCCGTCGCCCGGATTGAAGAATCGAGCTTCTATCGCAAGCTCATCGCGGTCGCGCGGCTCCCGCTGTTCATTCGCCGCATGGTCTGGGGGTTGTGCCTGAACATTCCGCGGCTGCGTAGGGAGCTCGGAACCTACGGCATCTCTTCCGTCGCGCGATTGCAAACCGAGCTCGGCACCTCACGAACGCCTCTGCCCTGCTTGCTGAGCTATGGGCCGGCGGATCCGCACGGCAATGTCACTGTGCGCCTGAGCTTCGACCACCGTATATTTGACGGCGCCCTCGCCGGCCGTGGCCTGTCGCGGCTGGACCAGGTCTTGAACTCCTCGATCCTCGAGGAACTGCGCGAACTTGCTGAAGTTGAAGCGTGCACTCAACTCACGGGTACGGCGTCCCGGTCATTCATATAACCAAGGTCATCGAAAGTACCGACCACTGAGTCGCATTTACCGCGGCCGCGCCGATGTGCGACATTGCGCGCAGCTTGCGCCGCGAATGCGATGCATTCTTCCATTGTCGAAGGAGTGGTCAATGCTGAAATATCTCGCCTTGGTCGCCGGCGCGACAGCGCTGTTGGCGGCTCCAGTTGCGCTCAGCCAACAGGATCCCGCCGCCGACTATCCCAACCGTTCGGTCAAGATCATCGTGAGCGTGCCGGCCGGCGGCGGCGTCGACACCGTCACCCGCATATTCGCGGCGCGGCTGCACCAGCGTCTGGGTCAGCCGTTCGTGATCGAGAATCGCGGCGGCAGCGGCGGCAATATCGGCGCCGAGGCCGCCTATGTCTCGCCTCCCGACGGCTACACCTTGCTCGCGACCCAGCCGGCGCCGATCACCAGCAACGTCGCGCTCTACAAGAAGCTCAGTTTCGATCCGGCCGCGCTCGAGCCGGTGGCGGTGATGTCGAAGTTTCCGAACGTGCTGCTGGTGAAGCAGGATTTTCCGGCGAAGACGGTGCAGGAATTCATGAGCTATGTGAAGGCCAATCCGGGCAAGGTGAACTATGCCTCGCAAGGAGTCGGCACCACCTCGCATCTGACCGCCGAGCTGTTCAACACCGTGGCCGGTACCAAGCTCGTGCACGTGCCCTATCGAGGCACCGGGCCCGCGCTCAACGATCTCGTTGCCGGCCATGTCGACCTGATCTTCATGGAGCTCTCCGCCGCCCACAAGCTGCACGACGGCGGCAAGGCGAGAATTCTCGCGACCGCCACCGACAAGCGGCTGGAAATTCTCCCCGACATCCCGACCCTCATCGAGGCCGGGGTGCCGAATTTCATCTCCGATACCTGGAACGCGATCAGCGCACCGCCCAAGACTCCTGCTGCGATCGTCGGCAAGCTCAACCGGACCATCAACGAGATCATGAACGAGCCGGAGACCAAGGCCCGCTTCCGCGAGCTCAACCTCACGCCGGCAGGCGGCAGCCCGGAGGATATGGCGCGGCTCAAGCAGGAAGAGACCGAGCGCTGGAGCAAGGTGATCCGCGACGCCGGGATCGAGCCGGAGTAGCGTTTCCCGGGCGAGTGGAGCGAGGCCCGCTTGGCCGCAGCGCCGAGCTCAGGCAATGATATCCGGCGTCAGTTGGTCCTCGATGTGGGCTATGCGGTCGCGCAGATAGAGCTTGCGCTTCTTGAGCCGCTGGACCTGCAGCAGGTCGGAGCCGGGCGAGTGCTGCAGCGCGGAAATCGCGGCATCGAGGTCGCGATGCTCCTGCTGCAAGCGCGCCAGTTGCTCCCGCAACTCGCGTTCTTCCTCTTTGGTCATCGCCACCGCCGGAACCCGCGCCAAGTATCACTTTTTGCCGCCCTGGGATCAAGCCGAGGCGTTGAGACGGCAATTGAAACCGGGGATTGCTGCATTGCACAATCAAAACCTGCTTCGAAATAATGCGGAAAAGGTGTAGACTATGTTGGTCAGGTAACAGTCTGACGGTCAGGAGAACCCCCCAACATGTCCATACAAGCGCATCTTGCGGAACTTGAAAGGCGGCACCGGGCGCTCGAAGCGGAAATCAACGAAGCCCGGGCGCATCCGTCGATCGACGATCTCGAAATCGTAGAGTTGAAGCGTCGCAAGTTGCTGGTGAAGGACGAAATCGCGCGTCTGCAGCAGAGCTCTCTGGTTCACTGAACGCAACGCGTTGATCTTGTACCTGCGGGTCGCGACTCGGCCGCCTCCTGGCGCGTATCGAGGAGGTAGTCGTTGTCCGCAGATCATCGGAGGGGGAGGTAAAGTTGCCCACCCTGGTCAGGGCCGCGGTTTTTGCCGCGGTCGTTTTTGTCGTTTGCGGCGGCAGCCTCGCCCCGCTCGACATCGACGGCCGCGCACTGGCGCAGACTTACCCGGCAAGAACCATCTCTCTGGTCGTGCCCTATCCGCCCGGCGGCGGCGTCGACACCCTGGCGCGCGTGGTTGCCGACAAGCTTTCGGGAGCCCTTGGCCAGCAGGTCGTGGTCGACAACCGCGCCGGCGGCTCCGGCCTGGTCGGCACCCGCGCCTTCATCAAGAGCGCGCCCGACGGCTACACGCTGTTCCTCGGCCATACCGGCTCGCTGTCGATCAATCCCAGTCTCTACGCCAATTCCGGCTTCGACCCGCGCAAGGATTTCGCCCCGATCGGGCTGATCGCATCGATGCCGGTCGCGCTGCTGGCGCATCCTTCGTTCCCCGGGAAGACCCTGATCGACGTGATCGCGCTCGCGAAGCAGCAAGGCGGCAAGCTCAACATCGGCTCCTCGGCGATCGGCACGGGCAGCTATCTCTCCGCCGAATTGTTCAAGTCGATGGCCGGCGTCGAGGCGGCGATCATCCCCTACAAGGGCACCGCGCAGCTCATGAATGATCTGCTCGGCAATCACGTGCCGATTGCCTTCGGCGTGTTGCCGCCGGCGCTCGGCAATCTGCAATCCGGCACGCTGCGCGCGATCGCGGTGCTCAGTCCGGTCCGGTTCAGCCTGCTGCCGGATGTGCCGACGGCGAGCGAATTGGGTCTGCCTGGTTTCGAGTCCGTGCTGCATTACGGGCTGCTGGCGCCGGCAGGTACCCCGCGGCCGATCATCGAGCGTCTCAACAAGGAGCTGCGCGCGGTGGTCGATACCGATGCGCTCAAGCAGCGCATCCAGACCGAGGGCGGTGACCCGCTGACGTCGACCCCCGACGAATATGCGAAGGACATCGACAGCGAAGAGCGCAAATGGGCGACGCTGATCAAGAAGCTCAATCTCAAGGTCGAGTGATCACGCGCGATCCGGCTCGAACATCAGCAGGTTCGTGCCGTCGGGCAGCGGGTGCCAATGAGGTTTCATGCGCAAACCGATCTTGATCTCGTCGAGCGTGCAGCTCACGACGTTGGCCATCACGTTGACGCCTTCATCGAGCGTGACCAGCGCGATCAGAAACGGCTCGTGGCCGCGGAACGGCTCGCGTGCCCGCCGCGCCACGGTAAAGGTGAAGACCTCGCCCTTGCCCGAGACCTCGCGCCATTCCAGGCTGCTGCGGCGGCCGCTGTAGATGCTGGTCGCGCGCGGGAAGAATTGATACCTGCCGCTGTGCTTGTCGTACTGCAGCAGCAGCCTCCTTTCGCGCGTGGCATCCCAATATTCCTGCGAGAAGCTCCGCGGCGCCGAGGGGCCGCGCGCAACGTTTCGTGTGTCATCGAGTTGCATATTCCGGCGCTCACGAGTTCGGGGTCAGGACCATGACGACGCTGGTCGCCCAGTTGCGCCCGTAGGGAATGCCGCCGATGCCGGTGACGAGCGCGTTTCTGGTGTCCTTCACCTGCCGCTTGCCGGCTTCGCCGAAGAGCTGGCGCACCGCCTCGACCAGGTTGGTGCCGCCGCCGGCGAGGCCGACCTGCCCGGCCGAAATCTGCCCGCCGCCGGTATTGAGCGGCAGATCGCCGGTATAGAGAAAGTCGTGCTCATTGACGAAGTCGCTGCCTTGCCCATGCTTGCAAAAGCCGAGCATCTCCAGCTGCATCATGATCGCGATGATGAAATCATCGTAGGGATGCAGCGACGCGATGTCGGCCGGTTTCATGCCCGCCTGCCTGAAAGCACGCTCGCCGGCGATCCTGTGCCCGCTTTCGCTCGGATCGACGATGGCCTCGCTGGCGCGATAGATCGTGCGCTCGCCATAGCCGATCGGCACCACGCAACTTCGTGAACCCCTTCTGCTCGGCGATCTTGCGCGCTCGTGACGATCAGGCCGCTGGCGCCGTCGCACACCATCACGCTGTCGAGCAGGCGGATCGGATCGGCGATCATGCGCGAATTGAGGTAGTCATCGACCGTGATCGGCTTGCGCAGCTTCTCGCAGGCGAGCTCGTTGAGCAGTGCGTGGCTCGCGCTGTGCCACGGCGAGCTTGCCGAGCGCACGATAGTCGAGCCCGAACTGATGCTCATAGCGCTTGCTCAACAGGCCGAAAGCCGCGGGAGGCCCGAGATAGCCGAGCGGCATGGTCCATTCGTTGCGCGAAGCGCGCGCGTGCCGCTTGTTGTTCTCGCGCGACTGCGTGTCGGCGATAGAGGCACATCACTGTGCGTGCAGAGCCCGGCGTCGATCGCCGCGGCAGCGCGCGCCACAGCCCCGAGCCGGCGAGCAGCCGCCGATGTCGACGGTCTGGCAGAAGTCGACCTCGAGCGCGAGCTGGTCGGCCGTGGTCTGCGACCAGAAGCGGTTGCCGGCGCCGGTCTGCGACGACGACAGGATCAGCCCGTCGATCTCGCCTTTCTCCAATCCGGTCCTGTCGAGCAACGTCTCGAGGATCTTCGGCGCCCAGTTCCCAGACGTCCCGTCGCTTCTTTCGACGATCTTCGTCTCGGCATAGCCGACGATCGCCGCATCACGCAGAGCCATGAACCCCTCTCCCCGCAAGACAGAATTGATCAGTGTCCGTCGCCGATCTGACCCGGTATCGAAACTTTGCCGGCGCTCAATTCATTGTCCGGCTTTCATCCCGAGCGTTTCGATGATTGGCCGCCAATGGTCAATGGAGCTCCTGATCAATCCTGCGAGCTGCTCGGACGTCGTGGTCGATGCCTTGTGATAGCCGAAGGTGTCCAGAAGCGACAGCTGATCGGCTAGAAGTCGCGCAGCGATATCCGTCGGCCCTCCGGCAGCGAATGGCACGATCAAACGAACGGTCTTGGATGGAAAGCTCTGCCCATGCGCCAGACCCGTGCCGAGAATCGAACCGAGCACGGTGCCGAGCAGGGCTTGCAGCCGGATCGAGCTCGAGATTGCGAGCCAGATCGACCGCGGCACCGACCGAGCGAGCGGAGCATTCGCTGGCGACCGTGACATGTAACCTCCCTCTGTTTTCGGCGCGCCGAATCAGGCCGTCGCTGGCTCGGCCCGGTGCACCGGCTTCTCCACGATGGGAAGATTGATCAGTGCGGAAAGCACGCCCAGCACGATTGCGAGCCACCACACGATGTCATAGGAGCCGCTCCGCTCGAACAGCAAACCGCCGAGCCAGACGCCGAGAAACCCGCCGAGCTGATGGCTGAAATAAGCGATGCCGAGCAGCATCGCGAGCCAGCGGGTCCCGAACATGATGGCGATCAGCGACGACGTCGGCGGCACAGTGGACAGCCAGAGCAGTCCCATCACGGCACCGAAAATCAGGGTCGCCACCGCACTTGGCGGCAACATGATGTAGATCGCAATCGCCAGCGATCGTGCGAAGTAGATCGCCGACAGGATGAATCGTTTCGGTATGACGTTGCCGAGCAGTCCGGCGCCGATCGACCCGAAGATATTGAACAGCCCGATCATTGCCAGCGTCCAGCCGCCGATCTCGACGCTCAGCCCGCGATCGACCAGATAGGCCGGCAGGTGCACGCCGATGAAGAACACCTGGAAGCCGCAGGTGAAGTATCCGAGCGTGAGCAGGACGAAGCTCGGGTGGCCGAAGGCTTCCGACAGCGCCTGCAGCACCGATTGCGGTCGCGCCGCCGCGGAGGAAGTCGCTTTGTCGCCGGGCGGCATGGCGAGCGCCAGCGACAGCGGCAGCACCAGGAGCACCAGCACGCCGAGAATTTCCAGCGCGGCCTGCCATCCGAAAACGCCCATCAACCCGACCGTGAGCGGCGAAAGCAGGAACTGCCCGAACGAGCCCGCTGCGGTTCCCGCTCCGAACGACAGCGATCGCCATTGCGGCGGCATCAGCTTTCCAAACGCGCCGATGACGATGGTGAAGGACGATCCGGCGAGCCCCGCGCCGATCAAGATCCCTGCCGATAGATGGAGCGCGGCGGGTGTGCCGGCATGCGCCATCATGACGAGGCCGATTGCATAGACGACGGCTCCGGCGCTGAGCACCAGGGCCGGGCCGAAGCGATCGGCGATCGCCCCGGCGAACGGCTGCACGGCGCCCCAAACCAGCATCTGGATCGCCAACGCGAGGCCGATGACATCACGGCCCCATCCGTGCGCGAGCGACATCGGCGAAAGAAAAAATCCGAGTGCAGAGCGCGGCCCGAAGCTCAGCGCTGCGATGGCGCAGCCGCAGAGCAGGACGACGAGCGGGGTGCGCCACCGGGTAACTTCGGCAACCATATGTGTTTCGTCCGTATGACCGCGCGATCGCGGCCCGAGAAGCCATATGTCATATGGGCGAAGAGCGCGAGGGCTCTCCCGCGGGGCAGCCAGTACCTCCGCGGGGGAGCGATGGCGCCGAAGCGTGGTCCACATAGCGGACGATGACACCGAGATGCTCAGGATAATGCTCAGCGCCCGAACGCGTTCTTTGCCCGTTCGCGCACCGCCGCCGGAACCGCGAGCGTGCGGTGGATGAGTTGCTCCAGCTCCACGCCCGGCAGCGGGTCGAGCTCGACATTGGTCCGCTGCACCTCGGCGATGAACTCGGGATCCCTGACCATGGCGAGAAATCCGTCACGCATTGCAGTCACGCGTTCGGCAGGAATTCCGGGCGGGCCGATGACCGAGCGCCCGATGGCGCTGCCGCTGGCATAGAGGGCGAATACCTGCTTGTCCTCGGGCGTGTTGCCGATCTCGCCGAGGCTGGGAGCATCCTGCAGCTCGGGGCTGCGTTGCGGAGCGGTTTGCAGGATGATCTTGATCTTGCGCTCGCGCAGCCAAGACTGCTTTCCGACTTTCACCGCCGCCCACGATGACGAGGCGCCGTCGACCTCGCCGCGCTCCATGGCGAGCATCGCCTCGTTGGAGGCGGGATAGCCGCTGATCAGCTTGAACCTGGTTGCCGGTGAGCGCATTGAGAAGACGCGGCACGGTGTCCGCGATCGAACCCGGCCCGGTTCCGGCCAGCGAGCTTTCCATCCGTCGTGCGTCCTCGAGCGACTGCACCTTGGCCCTGTGCCACTGCATGAAGATGTTGTTGCTGGTGGCGACGCGGCCGATATAGGTGAATCTCGCCGCATCGTATTGAACTGCGGGATTGGCAAGCGCCTGCTCGAGCGCGGCCGATTCGACCACGACTGCGAGCGCAGTGCCATCCTTCGGCGCGACCTCGTAGATGTAGTTCGCGGCCTTGAGGCTGCCGGCACCCGGCATGTTCTGTGCAATCACGGTCGGCTGGCCGGGGATGTGTCTGCCGAGATGGCGCGCCACCATGCGGCCATAGAGATCGTAGCTGCCGCCGGCGGTATAGCCGATCGCGATGGCGATGGTCTTGCGCGCGAAGAATTGCTCGACCGGCTGTGCGCTCGCGTCGCCCGCGAGCAGGATCGCAACAAAGGTGATCGAGATGTGAAGCATAGCGGGCATCCTTTCAGCGCGCGCACGATTGGCGGCGACGTATCAGGCCGCCGCTCGCTTTGACGCGCGGCGAGATCGCTCTTGCTTCGGAGGTGGAAGAAGCAGATCGGCCGGCACTCGGAAGCGGGCGCGCAGTCGCTGCACCATCGCCATGCTCAGCTCTTTCTTGCCCTGCAGGACTTCGCTGACGCGGCTCGGGGTACCCAGGATCGGGACTAGGTCCGCTCGCGTGAGGCCGTGCTGATCCATGAGGTGGCGGATTAGATCAGCCGTGCTGGACGGCCGGCGAGGCCATTTGTTGTCCTCATAGGCAGCAATCAGGCGCGCCTGCGCCTCGAGCCGGGCGACGTCGGCTGGACCGTCCGATCTCCAGAGCTGGTCAACGAGTGCCCGGGCGCGGGCGAGCTCGGCATCGCTGTCGATTACGATGAGGGTCGCATCCATCACACGTTCTCCGCATCGACTCTATCATACTCGGCATGCGTTCCGAAGAACCGGATCGCGAGGACTTGTGCCTGATACTCGTTGAAAGCCTGCGGTTTCGAAGGTGTCGCGCGTTCCGGCATCGTCCGGCTGCGGGGTGATCGCGTGGAGGAAATAGAGGACGGAACAATGCTCATCTCCTCCGCATACAATTGCGAAAATTCGCTACCGAAGCGGGCGCGCACCCCTGTGAAAGCCGCTGCCCACGCGATAGTATTCGCGTGGTCATCGAGTTGGGCGCGCCTGCGTCATGCGAACAGCCTGGCATCACAAGAAACCGGCACCACGGGAATCGAAGGGAGAAACGCCATGGAACGAAAACATTCGGTCCGAAAAGCATCGGCATCAAAAGAACCGCGCCCGGCGGTGGATCGCCGCAAGTTCCTGACCGGCGTTGCGGTGGCCGGGGCGGCGAGCGCCGTGGCACCGTCGTACGACCTCGCGAGCGCCGCCACCTCCGCAACATCGCCCAGTGCCGCGCCCGCAGCGCTCCCGTCGGCGTTGCCTCCCTCGGCTGTGGTCGCGGCGGCCGAGACCGCAACTCCGAAAGAGCTGGTGCGCGCTACGCGTCCCGACGGCTCGGATTTCATGGTCGACGTCATCAAGTCACTCGATATCGACTACCTGCCGTCCAACGCGGCGTCGAGCTTTCGCGCGCTGCACGAGTCATTGATCAATTACGGCGGCAACAAGAAGCCCGAGTTCCTCACCTGCACCCACGAGGAATGTGCGGTGGCGATGGGCCACGGCTATTTCAAGGTCGCCGGCAAGCCGATGATGACGCTCGCCCACGGCACGGTCGGCCTGCAGCACGCCTGCATGGCTGTCTACAATGCATGGTGCGATCGGGTGCCGGTCATCATCGTCGGCGGCAACGATCTCGACGCCGCCAAGCGCCCGCCCGGCGTGCCGACCTTCCATTCGGCGCAGGACATCAATGCGCTGGTCCGTGATTTCACCAAATGGGACGATACCCCGGTTTCGCTCCAGCACTTCGCGCAGTCGTTCGTGCGCGCTTATAAGATCGCGATGACGCCGCCCTATGCGCCGGTCGCAATCTCGCTCGATGCCGGGCTGCAGCAGGAGCCGATCAAGAACGGCGAGCAACTCACCATCCCGCGTTACGTGCCGACCTCGCCGCCGCAGGGCGATTCCGGCGCAGTGCGCGAAGCGGCGCAGCTTCTCGCCAATGCCGAGCGTCCCGTGATCGTGGTCGATCGCGCCGCCCGCACGCCCAACGGCATTGCGCTTCTGGTTCAACTCGCCGAGCTGCTGCAGGCGCCGGTGGTCGATCAGGGCGCCCGCATGAACTTCCCCAAGACCCATCATCTCAGCCGGGCCCCCGGCGTCGTCGGTCAGGCCGACGTGGTGCTGGGCCTGGAGCTCTCGGATTACTGGGCCACCGTGAATGCCTGGATCGACAACGGCGATCACGGCCACGGCATCCAGGAATCCCGCGTCAAGGCCGGCACCAAGCTGATCAGCATCAGCTCCGTGGACCTGCTGACCAAGGCGAACTACCAGGACTTCCAGCGCTTCCAGGTGGTCGACGTGGCAATGGCGGCCGATGCCGAAGCAACGCTGCCGGCGCTGATCGAAGCGGTCAGATCGGCAATCCCGGCGAGCCGCAAGGCCGCGATCGAGCGGCGCGGCGAGGCCTCGCGCAAGTCGAAGGCACGAAGCGCGCGAGCGCAATCTGGCGGCGATGGCGAACGGATGGGATGCCTCCCCGATCAGCACGGCGCGGCTGACCATGGAAGTCTGGGCCCAGATCAAGGACCTCGACTGGTCGATGGTCGGATCCGACCGCCAGATGAGCAGCTGGCCTTCGCGCATCTGGCCGATGGAGAAGCACTACCATCACCTCGGCCATTCCGGCGGGTTCGGGCTCGGCTACAACCTCTCCGCCGCGGTCGGCGCCGCGCTGGCGAACCGGCCGCATGGGCGCTTCTCCGTCAATCTGCAGCCCGACGGCGACTTCATGTATTCGCCGGGCGTGCTGTGGACGGCGGCGCACCACCAGATCCCGATGCTCACGGTGATGCACAACAACCGCGGCTACCACCAGGAGGTCATGCACGTGCAGCGGCTGTCCAATCGCCGCAATCGGGTTGCCAGCCTTGGGCAAGACCATGGGGCCGATCGGCACCTCGATCGAAGCCCCCGATATCGACTACGCGAAGATGGCGTCGTCGATGGGCTGGTGGTCGGCCGGCCCGATCAAGGATCCGGCAGAGCTTGCCGCGACGCTCCAGCGAGCGGTCGCGGTGGTCAAGTCCGGCCAGCCGGCGCTGGTCGACGTCTGGACGCAGCCGCGCTGAGGAAGAGAGAACCATGTGTAGAATGCGAGTGAGTTGGAGGCTGGCGGCGCTTGCCGCCGGTCTCTTCCTCGGCCAGCTCTCGATCGGTCATGACGCTGCGTTCGCCGCCTCCGCCGAGAAGGGCAAGGACGCCTACATGAAGTTCGGCTGCTGGGGCTGTCATGGCACCGTCGGGCAGGGCGGGATCACCGGCCCGAAGCTGGCGCCGGATCCGATGCCGATCGAGGCCTTCAACGCCTTCGTGCGCACCACCAACCGCACGATGCCGCCCTACCGGGAGGCCGTGCTTTCGAACGAGGATCTGGCCGACATCCACGCCTATCTGCGAGGCGCTGCCGAAGCCGGCCGACTACAAGACGATCCCGCTGCTCAAGCAGTAGACGGACTTGCTGACCTGGGAGGGCTCTGTCATGCCGAAGACGAAAGTTGCGCGCGGATTGCCGCCTGGCGATCCGGATCAATTCCAGGAAAGACGCCGCTTCATGCGCAACAGCGCAGCGTTGGCCGGCGCCGCGGTCGCCTCCGCGGCAGGCATTGCCGCGGCCGGCGCGCAGCGCCTGGAGATTGCGGCTTCGAGCAAGGAAATGGGCCGCATCATCGAGCCCGAAGCTTACGGATTGCCGTCGAAGTTCGAGGCGCACGTCAAGCGGCGGCGCAGCGACGTGCTGGTCAACAGACAGAGCTGGTCCGATTGGAGCATGACGCCGCTGCAAGATCAGCTCGGCATCGTCACGCCCAACGGGCTGTTTTTCGAGCGCCACCACGCCGGCGTTCCCGACATCGATCCCGACCGGCACGAGCTCGTGATCCACGGCATGGTGAAGCAGCCGCTCAAGTTCTCCATGAGCGACCTGATGCGCTACCCGTCGCTGTCGCGGATCTCTTCCTGGAGTGCTCGGGCAACGGCCTCACGGATTGGACCAAGGCGGCGTCGACCACGGTGCAGCAATCGCACGGACTGCTTTCCTGCGCGCAATGGACCGGTATGCCGGTATCGACGCTGCTCGACGAGGCTGGTGTCGATCCCGCCGCCAAATGGGTGCTGTTCGAGGGTGCCGATGGCTCGGGCCACGCGCGTTCGATTCCGATCGAGAAGGTGATGGCCGATACGCTTCTGGTCTATGGCCAGAACGGCGAACGGCTGCGGCCCGAGCAGGGGTATCCGCTGCGCGTGCTGATCCCGGGCTGGGAAGGAAACGTCTCGGTCAAGTGGCTCCGGCGCATCAAGCTGTCGGATCAGCCCTGGCATTTGCGCAGCGAAACGGCGCGCTACACCGACCCGATGCCGCACGGCAAGTGGCGGCAGTTCAGCTTCCTCATGGAGTGCAAGTCGGTCATCACCCGGCCTTCGGGCGGGATGAAGCTCGCCGGGCCTGGCACCTATCCGATCGAGGGCTTTGCGTGGTCGGGCGACGGCACCATCAGGGCGGTCGATGTCACGTTCGACGGCGGCCAGAGCTGGCGCGAGGCAGTGCTGGAGGAGCCGATCCTCGATCGCTGCCTCACCCGCTTCCGTGCCGTCTGGGAGTGGAACGGCGGACCGGCGAAGATCGCCAGCCGCGCGATCGACAGCACGGGTTATGTCCAACCCACGGTCGCAGAGATTGCGAAGGCACGTGCACTGTCCGGATTCGTGCAGCATCACAACGGAATTTTTCCGTGGTCGGTCAACCCGGCCGGGGAGGTCAAGAATGCGGTCGCATGATCTTGCCGCCGGTGCACTTGCCCTGCTGCTGCTGTCGTCCTCGAGCCTCGGCACTGCCGATGCGCAGTCCCCGTCCGCAAAGCCGCGGTACGGAAAGCCGATCGCGGAGGCCGACATCGCCGCTTGGAACATCGACATCCGCGCGCCCGACGGGAAGGGGCTGCCGTCGGGCAAAGGCAGCGTCGCCGAGGGCAAGGCCGTGTACGCTGCCCAATGCGTTGCCTGCCATGGCGAGGACGCCAAGGGCGGCCCGATGTACGGCACCATGGTCGGCGGGATCGGATCGTTCACGACCAACACGCGGGTGCTCACGCCGGGCAGCATGTATCCCTACGCGCCTATCCTGTTCGATTACGTGCGACGCACGATGCCCATGACGGCACCGCAGACCCTGACCAACGACCAGGTTTATGCGCTTTCGGCATACATCTTGAATCTGAACGGTCTCGTCCCAGACGATGCGGTGATGGACGCGGACGCGTTGCCGAAGGTGACCATGCCCAATCGCAACGGCTTCATCCGGGATGACCGCCCCGACACCTCGGCCAAACGGTGCATGAGCGCCTGCGGCGACCGCTAACTGACTCACCCGCATGAATCCCGTAGGGTGGGCAAGGCGCCTCGCTCGATTCTGATTTGGTGCGCGACCTTGCGCGCCTTGCCCACGCGTCGGTCTCGCGACGTCTCAGGTGACGCGTGGGCACGGTGCTGCGCCACTCATGTGGTGAGGACGAGCGTTGGGGTCCGCACCTTTGCCCCACCCTACGTCGGCGGCTAGATCGACAGCGCGTACAGTGTCATCGCTCCCAAATAGATGCTGCTCAGGCCCAATCCGACCTCACTCGCCCGGATGGAGATCCGCGCTCGCTCGGCCGGGACACGGGAATGCTCAGAGATCCAGCACCAGCCGCTCGCTCTTGCTGCCTGCGCAGCAGATCATGACCTTGGTGTTGGAGGCCTGCTCCTCCTCGGTGAGGATGGCGTCGCGGTGCTCGGGAGTGCCGGAAACGACGCGCTGCTCGCAGGCGCCGCAGATGCCGAGCTCGCAGGAGTAATCGACGTCGACCCCGGCATCGAGCAGCACCTGCAGGATGGTCTTGCCCTCCGGGATGACGAATTCCTGTCCGGAGCGCGCCAGCTCGACAACGAAGCCGCCCTTCTTCTCCACCTCCTGCTTGGGCGTGAAATACTCGACGTGGACCTGATCGCGCGGCCAGTCTGTGGTCGCTGCCTCGAATGCCGCGAGCATCGGCGTCGGTCCGCAGCAATAAAGGTGCGAGTCCTTCGGCGCCTCGCTCACGAGGCCGGCGACGTCGAGAAACTTGCCGGCGCTCTCGTCGTCGAAATGGAATTGCGACGAA
This sequence comes from uncultured Alphaproteobacteria bacterium, assembly GCA_963831225.1. Lineage (GTDB taxonomy): Bacteria > Pseudomonadota > Alphaproteobacteria > Rhizobiales > Xanthobacteraceae > VAZQ01. The sequence continues at coordinate 17,416 of CAWHPT010000050.1, read as the reverse complement.
GTCATTTTTTCGAGCGCCTGCAGAAACGCGGTGTCGGAGCGCGAGCGACAGGCATAGTACAGCTTCCAGGAGCGTCCGAGCTTCTCCAGCCGCTGCACCATGCACCAGATCGGCGTGATGCCGATGCCGCCTGCGAGCAAAATGACATGCTTGGCGCTCTCCACCAGCGCGAAATTGTTGCGGGGTGCGCTGATCTTGAGCGTCTTTCCGACGCGCAACTCGTCGTGCACGCAGCGCGAGCCGCCGCGACTGGCCGGGTCGCGCTTGACCGCGATGCAGTAGCTCTCGGGATCCGGTTCGTCCTTGATCAGCGAATATTGCCGGATCAGTCCATTGGGCAGGTGCAGATCGATATGAGCGCCGGGCTCGTAAGCCGGCAATGGCTTGCCGTCGAGCGGTGTGAGCTCGTAGATGTTGGTGTCGCGGGCGGCATACCGGATCGCAGTCAAGCGCACCTCGACAGGCGGTCTGCCGTCGCGGGCTTCGCCGCCGCGGTTTCGGCAGGACTGGCCGTCACTGTGTTCACCGCCGGTTCTCCTGCCGCGTCGAAAGCGTCATCGGGCGCCAAACCCGTTCGTCAGAACGTCGGTCCTTATATATGCCTGATCGTGGATCGTAGGATGGGGTGAGCCAACGGATCGGCGCGCCGCGCCGATCCGGCATCCACGAATCGAACCGCCCGCCGGATTGCTCCGGCAGGCGGTTGATGTCCGCATCGCGAGTCGACTCAGGCCGCGAGGCCGAGATTGCCGAACTTCCTCAGGTTCTCCTTCTGCTTCATTGCGCGGCGGCAGCTTGAACAGGCGCGCCGCGGTGCCGCCGAGAATGTTGTGCTTGGCCTTCTCCGAGAGGAACGGCAGGTCGTAGATCGTGCCGGGCAGATCGAAATCCCAGTGCGGATAGTCCGAGGAATAGAGCAGCTGCGTCTCCGCATTGATCATGCGGAAGGTGCATTCCAGCGCCTGGCGGTCCTGGATCTCCATCGGCTGCGAGGAATAGTACATGTCGCGCATGTAGTCCGACGGCTTCTTCTTGAGGAGCGGCGCCTCCGACGGGCGCATCATGTATTCGTGGTCGAGCCGCTGCATCAGGAACGGCACCCAGGCGAGCCCGGACTCGATCCAGATCACCGGCAGCTTGGGGAAGCGCTCGCCCATGCCGTTGATGACCCAGTTGGTGCAGATGCAGGATGTTGTAGAAGGTGAAGCCGAGCGCGTGCACCGACAGGAAACGATTGCAGGCCCGGAACACCGGCTCGTTCCAGTTCGGCCCGGAATGGAAGGCGAGCGCGAGGCCGCGCTCCTCCATCATGCGGTAGAGCTTCATGTAGGCGTTGTCGTTGACCTGCAGGTTGCGCACCGTGGTCACCATGAAGCCGGTCACGCCCTTGCGGCTGCCGAAGGTCTCGACCTGGCGCACGCATGCCTCCGGATCGGAGAACGGCAGGCACAGCATGGAGTACATGCGGCCGTCCGATTCCGGCAGCACCTTCTCGGTGACCCAGCGGTTGTAAGCCCAGCAGAGGTCGACCTCCATTTCCTTCTGCGGATGCATGCCGATGTTGAGCATGCCGGTCGGGAACAGGCAGGAATAGTCGACGCTCATCGCGTCCATCCAGCGTTCGCCGAGCTGCACGTCGCGATGCTTGCCTTGCTCGGTCTTCTCGAAACGCCGCAGCGGATAGCGCGTTACGCGTCCGCCCATGTCCTGGATGAAGCCGGCGTTGGTCGGCACGATCGAGCCGCGTTCGGTCTGGCCGCGCCCGCCCATCGTCCACTGCCGGAAAACGTCGTTCTCCATGTAGGGCAGGATGTCGTTGTAATGCTCGTTCTCGTAATGGTGGGAATCCACGTCGACGATGAGCATGTCGTCGAGCTTGCGCTGGACCGCCTGCTTGCGGGCGTGGGCGAGCAGCCTGGTGGTGTTCAACTCGTCGACCGACACGCGCCGGCCGCGTTCAGCGAGGAGGTCCATGTTTTTCGTCTCCTGACGTTGCCAATTCTAGCGGCCGGTCCAGCTCTGCCACATGCCGAGCTCGAACACGGCGAGGTTTGCGGCCTTCAACAGGCCGCTGGCGGTAACCATGACATCCGTGGCGGTGGCGCCACCGCGCGCGGGAAGCGGCAGGACCTGCTCGCCCGCCTCCACCTGCGCCGCGTAGGTCTTGCACACCGCCGCCATCAGCGCCTGCAATGCCTCGGTGGTGAGGATATCGCGCTGGCCGCCCGCGAGCGCGCGCTCGATCTCGGCCGCCAGTCGCTTCGCCTGTTCCGAGCCGGTGCCGGAATGCGCCGCCGCGGCGGCCGGTGCAGGGGCCAGCGCAGCGGCAGTCTGGTCGATGCCACGGCGAGCCGGCGATTTGGGCCGACGAGCCGTCTTGGCTGCCGCGGCCTTAGGTGAGGACATAGACCTCGTCCCCCTTCTCGACCACCTTGTATTTGCGCAGCTTGAGCTTGCGGTCCGACACGCATTCCCCCGTCTTCATGTTGTACTCGTAGCCGTGCCAGGGGCAGACGAAGTGCATCTCGGTGTCCGAGAAATAGAGCCCTTGCGAGGTCTTGTCGGGCAGGAGCCGCTCCTCGACCTTCGCAATGGTGAGGCCTTCGCAAGCCGGGCCGCCCTGGTGCAGGCAGAAATTGCTGTAGGCGTAGAATTGGCCTTCGTGCCGGAAGATGCCGATCTCGTTGTCTCCGGCGAAAACGATCCGGCGGTCGCCGTCCTTGAACTCGGCGGCCTTGCCGACATACTGCTCGGCCATGCTGGCAATTCTCCCTGACTCGCTGCTTTACTTCGGGCCCGGCTGAACTTCAGACCGTGAAATCGGCGCCCGCTGCCATCTCATATATTACAAATGCTCGAAGGCAACCAGGGTTGCCAGCGCCGGTCCGGCACCTGCGAAGCACATGCCTCGCAGGGTGGGGGTGCTCAGGCGAGCTTGTTGGTAAGGGTTCCGATCTTCTCGATCCAGATCTTCACGACGTCGCCGGGCTCGAGGAACTCGCCGCGCGCCGAGCCGACCCCGGCCGGGGTGCCGGTGAGGATCAGGTCCCCGGGATGCAGCGTCATGCCGCTCGACAATTGCGCGATCTGCTCGGCCAGATTGAAGATCATGTCCTTGCTGTTGGAATCCTGCTTGAGATCGTCGTTGACCCAGAGCTTGAGGCCGAGGCTCTGGGGGTCGCCGATATCGCTTGCCGGCACGATCCAGGGACCAAGCGGGCAGGAGCCGTCGAATGTCTTGTGCTTGGTCCAATCGGCCTTGAACGGCGACGAATCGCTGATGTTCGGGCGGCGCCCGCGGTCGCGCGCCGAGAGGTCGTTGGCCGCCGTATAGCCGGCGACATAACCGAGTGCCTTCGCCTCCGGCACGTTCCTGGCCGGGCGGCCGATCACCGCCGCCAGCTCGACCTCCCAGTCCACCTGGTCCGAAACGTCCGAAATCTTCACCGTTGCACCGGGATCGGCGAGGGTCCGCGCTGCCTTGATGAAATGCCAGGCCTTGAGCCCTTGGGTATGCGGATCGGGCTCCAGCGGCCGGTTCATGCGGCGCGCCATCTCGGCGGCGTGGTCGGCATAGTTGGCGCCGGCGCAGTAGATCGCCGAAGGCCATCGTACCGGCGCCAGCAGCCTGGTGCGCGCGAGTGGCAAGGCCTTGACGCGGCTCTTGCCGGCGGCGGCAGCCGCTTTCTTCAAGGCGCCCTGCGCGGCGCGCCAGTCTTCCAGGATGCCCAGCACGCTCGCATAGGCCGGTTTGCCGGTGAGCCTGGCGGCGTCGAAAATCTGCTCGTCGATGACGATGCCGGCCCGCGGCCCGTCGGGTGATTTATAGGTTGCGAGCTTGTAGCCGCCCATCTCGTGATGCTCCCTGCACATTATCGGCCTGTGCGCCGCCGCGACAGGTTTCGCGCAAACAGTTGCGCTTGTCGAGTGCGGGCATGCGTGCGGGCGCAGCGTGCGGGCACATGCGTGCGGGCACATGCGTCGACGCCGTTGCCGAGAATGCTATATAAGCCGGACAATTCAGCGGCCGGCGCCGAGTGACTGGGAATGAGGAAATCATGATCAAGCCGAGACGGATCGGACATGCCACTTTCGAGACCCCGGACCTCGAAAAGGCCGTGGCCTATTACGAGAGGTTCATGGGGCTGGTCGTCGCCGAGCGCGAGAAGGAGCGGGCTTTCCTGGCGAGCAAGGTCGGGCCGCTGGTGATCCAGCTCGACAAGGCCGACCGGGCACATTGCACCAAGCTGTCATTCGAGGTAGCGCCGAATTCCGATTTCGCCGAGCTCGGGCGGGAGCTTGCCGAGGACGGCGTGCGCAGCGAGCTGCGCAACGATTCCATTCCCGGCATCGGCCAGGTGCTGTCGTTCAAGGACGATAAAGGCACCACGATCGAGCTGTTCAAGGAATGGAATTATCTCTGCAAGCACGAGCAGGTCGCCGGTATCGGACCGCTCAAGCTCGGCCACGTCGCGTTCTTTGCCCCGGACATCCAGCGCACCGTCGCGTTCTACGAGAAGGTTCTCGGCTTTCGCGTCTCGGACTGGATCGGCGACTTCTTCTGCTTCATGCGCTGCAATCCCGATCATCACACCGTGAACTTCTTCACCGGCCCCAGCGTCGGGCTTCATCACATAGCGTTCGAGCTCAAGGATTTCGCGCATCTGCAGAATTCCTGCGAGCTGATGGGCCAGAAGAAGGTTCCGATCATCTGGGGGCCGTTGCGCCACGGCCCCGGGCACAACGTCGCCACCTACCACCGCAACCCCGATGAGCAGATGGTCGAGCTCTTCTGCGAGCTCGACCAGATGAAGGACGAAGAGCTCGGCTATTTCGAGCCGCGCCCCTGGCATCACGACACGCCGCAGCGGCCCAAGCTGTGGACGCCGGGAGAAACCAGCGTCTGGGGTCCACCGCCGACCGCGGACTTCCACGCACCCAGGCATTGAATTGACCCGCAGATAGACGATCGCTGTTGAGCGCGCCATTGCGCTAAACAGGCAGGTCGCGTTTGCTTCCACTTCGGCCCGGGAACTGTAGGCCAAGCCCGAATGCAAGGCGCCGACAACGAAAGTGCCCAGGCACCGGCGGTTCACGTTGGGTTCGTTCTGCCAAGACCCGGTCGGTGCCCGTTAGGTTTGTTCTGCCGAGACAGTCGGCAGCGTCCTCGGCCTCGGCCTAACAGTGGAATGTGCCGCGCTAGCTTCGTTCCGGCCGAGCGCGCGCTTGCCCGCGAGGGCTCGTTCGGCCAAGACATCGGTCAGTGCCTGTTGGGTTTGTTCTGCCAAGATAGCCGGAGCGGTCCTGTTGGGTTCGTTCTGCCAAGACATCGGTCGGTTCCTGGTGGGTTCGTTTCGCCGAGACAGCGGCCGGTCCCGTTGGGTTCGGTCGGCCCAGACACTGGGCGGTACCCGTTGGGTTCGTTTCGCCGAGACAGCGGCCGGTCCTGTTGGGTTCGTTCTGCAAAGACACCAAGGCGATTCCCATGGCTTCGTTTTGCCAACTACCGCCGTAAAGTGTCATTTCGCTCATGGCGCCCGGCTCTTCGCGCGCAAATGCGCGGTCGGCCGGGACATGAGGTAGCGCGCAGAATTGCGGATCGCGCACGCCGATGTCCCGGCGCGTTGTTCACTGCACAGCTTTGGAGAATGCGCCTTTCATACCAAATCCTGTAATATTGTCAACCAATTTTTGCGGTGTGTCGGGAGCACACGAGTTGTCCGGGTTAGGTAGCACACGAGTTGTCCGGTTTCATGCCCTGCGAAGGAGCAGGAACGATGAACCGGACGACGTGGCTGCAGGACCGCAGGATGGCGAAGTTTGGCGAGGTATTGAGCCGATGGGAGCGCAAGCAGCTGTCGGCGATGGAGGCTGGCGAGATTCTGGGGTGCTCGCGCCGTTTCATTCGATTACCTCGTCGGCGCGTAGCGCGATCGACGGCGGCACGGTAATCCCGAGCGCCTTGGCGGTTTTGAGGTTGATCGCCAGCTCGAATGCTGTCGGTTGCAGGACCGGCAATTCGGAAGGCTTCGCGCCTTTGAGAATCCGGCCGACATAGGCACCCGCTTGCCGATAGGCGCCTGAGATGCTGGCCGAATAGCTGATCAGGCCGCCGACCTCGACGAACTCCCGCACGTCGTAGATTGCTGGGATGCCCTGGCGCGCTACCAGCGCGACCAGTGCGCGCCGCCGGCTAGTAAAAAATGGACCGCCACTGACCAATAGCGCGCGTGCACCCGTCTGCGCGATCCTGACGAACGCGGTTTCGAATTCGCTTTCGCTTGCGGCGTTCACTACGACTATCTGCCGCCCGATGGCGCGACCCGCGGCCTCCACGTCCGGTAATTCCCTCACGAAGCCTGCAGAATTTGGATCCATCAGCACAGCGATAACCGCCGCATTGGGCATCAGCTCGTGCAGCAACTCGATGCGCTTCGCATTGAGCAGACTTCCGCCGAAGAACGTCACGCCTGTGAGATTGCCGCCTGGCCGGTTGAGATTCTCGACGAGGCCGCTCTTGACCGGATCGTCCCCGACGACGAATACGAGCGGGATGATGGTGGTGGCTGTCCTTGCCACATTGATCGCAGGGCCGTTGCCCACGATTGCGTTTACCTGGCGACGAACCAGGTCAGCCGCCAGGCCCGGCAACCGATCCGGTTGATTGTCCGCCCAACGCTGCTCGATAGCGACGTTTCGGCCTTCGTCAAAGCCTTCCTCTTTCAAGCCTTGACGCAACGCCTCCACAATATGGGCGAACGGCGCGGCTGGGGTACTGCGGAGAAACCCGACCACTGGCATCATCGGCTGCTGAGCGCCCGCGGCTAGCGGCCACGCTGCCGCTCCGCCGAGTGCCGCGACGAACTCCCGTCGCCTCATGGGATCCCCTTTGCTGGACCGCTAAAGCGTGACGCTACAAGGATAAGCTATCTTTCCGCCCATGTCGTTGCGTCCGGCGCTGGGTTCCGGCTCTCGGGATCCCGGATCGAGTTGGCGACTTGATCCGGCTCCATCGGTCGGAACGACACCGATCTCATACCGGCAGAGGTCCATCCGGACTGCGCGCTACCGCTGAACTTCAATCCCACTTCGGCATTTCGCCGGCAGCGACCTTGGCGCCGAGGTCGAGCACCAATCCGAGGCCGGCGTTTGGATACTTCGCGGTCATCGCCTTGACGATCTCATCGGATTTCCTGGTGGAGGAGGCGGTGGCGGTGGCGGTGGCGGGGTGGCGGCGACGGCGTCGATCGCCTCGAGATAGCCGCGCGTATGTGTGATCGCGGCGAGCGTCAGCGGGGTGCCGGGCCTGATGTGGCCGGCCACCACGATGTTGGGCTTGAGCGCCTCGATGCGACCGAGCGTCCCGAGCCAATGGGCGCGCTCGGCCGTGTCGGTGCTCGCGGTCCACACGTGGGTGCCGCTGAAGACCGTGTCCCCCGCGATCACAGCCTCGAGGCTGTCCCGCCAATTGTCCCAAGCACTCCAATTTGTCCCGGCCGGAGTGGGCGGAGCCGGGCATAGGGAGCGAGCGTCAATTCGGATGTAGCTTTCCATTCGTTCCTCACTTTTGCCGCCTTCGGGACGCGTTGCGTGCGCGACGCGGCCCGAGAGCGTATCCGCGGTGGTCATGGCCAGCCCTCGTTGAAGGATCGAAGGCGCCCACTGCGGGCGTGACGCGCAACGCAGGAGGCGACCGCGTCGAGCGCTTCGAGGTGGCCGCGCGTGCGCGCGAGCGCGGCGGGTGTCACCAATAAGTGGTTATCTCAACTTTCAATCGCTGTGATGTCGTCTGTGTCGATTGGAGGAAGCGCAGGCTCGCGCCTAAACCATGAGATATTTCTTTCGAACATCGGTGTCATTGCGGAGATCATTGACCCCGCCTTCATACTTGATTTCACCTTTCTCGATCAGGTAGGCGCGGTCCGCCAACTGAAGGGAAAAATTGAGGTTCTGCTCGGAGAGAAGAATGGTCGTGCCGGTCGCCTTCAATGTAGTGAGTTGCTCGAGCATCTGTTGCACGACAAGCGGCGCCAAGCCTTCGGAAGGCTCATCCAGGAGCAACAAATCTGGATTGCCCATCAAAGTGCGCGCGATTGCCAGCATCCGCTGCTGACCTCCACTCAAGGACTCCCCACGCTGAGGCAGCAGCTCTTCAAGCGCAGGAAAGAGTTGAAAGATCCGGGTATCGTCCCATCTTGTTGCCTTGTGATCGCGTGGCGGCCGCCGCGCCACATCGAGATTTTCCCTAACCGAGAGGCCTTTGAATATGCGGCAGTCTTCCGGGACATAGCCGAGCCCCAGACGGCAAATGGCATCGGAAGGAAGCGCACCAATATTCTGATCTCGAAACCGGACCGAGCCAGACCTGAATTGGAGCAGGCCCATGATGCTCTTGAGCGTGGTGGTCTTGCCGGCACCGTTGCGTCCGAGCAGGGTGACCACCTCACCTTCTTGCACCGTAAGACTTACGCCGAAGAGGACGTGGCTCGATCCGTAGTAGGTCTGCAGACCGTTAACTTCGAGCAAGCTGCCGATCCGTCAGGAGCGTTTGCGGGACTGCGCGATTTCGTCACAGCTTCGTGCGTGATCGGCCGTGTTGTACGCCTTCACGTCCACGACGCCAATACCGTCCGGCAGTGACGCCTCGCGCTTCACGGTGCCCACGAAGAAGTTGTAGAGCGCCATGTTATCGCAACTACGGACCTTGATCTCGCCCACCGGGCTCTTGAATTCGACGCTTCCCATCGCTTTGGCCGTAGACTTCGGATCGTCGGGGTTTTCGGCCTTTCGGATAGCTTCGGTCAGCATCTTGCCAGCGGCATAGCCTACGAGAGTTGACCCGGTCGGGTAGGTATTGGTCCGCTTCTGAACCTCGGCGACGAACGCCGTATTTTCCGGGGAATTGAGTGCATAGAACGGATACCACACGGTGGCGAGCGTCCCCTCGGGAAGCCCGTCCTTGAACGAAGTCACCTTCAACAAATCGAGGCCGCTGGTGAAGAATTTGACGCCACCACCGAAGAGATCGAAGCCCTTGGCCGCTTTCAGGAAGTTCAACAGGTCTCCGCTGAATAAGGACGAGACCACCATATCGATCCGGGCGGCTTGCAAGGCGGTGACATGCGGCGTGAAGTCCGTCGCACCGAATTTTGGCCATTCCTGCCGCACCACCGTAATGTCCGGACGGGCTACCTTTATTGCTGCCAGAAAGTCTTCGGTAAAATGCTTGCCGAACTCGAAATCGGGCGAGATCACCGCGATGCGTTTGATGTTCGGCAACAGCTTCAGGTGCGCGGCCATAATGCGGCCAATCTCGACCGTGCTCAGATTGCCGCGCCCGATCATCGGGTGACCTTCTTCCCCGGTGAAACGCTTGGTCGTGGCAAAGGCGCCAAGGCCGAAGGTGTTCTGTGTCCGCACCAGATCCGCAAGTGCGATTGCAGCGCCGCTGTGGCTGCCGACGGTGACATAAGCCAGCTTGTCGTCCAAGATCATGCGGCGGGCTTCGGTAATGGCTTTCTCGACGCTGGTGCCCATGTCGGCCGTGGTCAGCCCGAATGTGCGGCCCTTGGCTCCGCCTGCGGCATTCGCTTCATCGACCGCAATCTGAAATCCGAGGCGGATCGCATCAGCCTGCGCGGCGAAGCCGCCGCCATACATGTCGATCAATCCGATTCGGACCGGTGAGCTCTGGGCATGGGCCAGTCCCGCGGTGCCAATGCACATCGAGAGCGCGAGCATCGCAAAGCTATATCGATGGTGAGCGGTCATTCGAACGTCCCTTTTGGTTCAATGAAGTGGATTGACTTCGCCAGCGCTATGCCGACCGTGCCGCATCGAGCGGCACGGCAGCCACGGCTTCAATCTCAACCAATGCGTCCGCGGCATTGAGCCCCGTCTGGACGGTGGAGCTTGCAAACGGGATGCCACTCAGCATCTCCCGTCGTATTTCGTTCATGCCATCGTAGACCGTCATGTCCCTCAAGAACACCGTGACCTTGACCAGATCCGACAGGGATCCTCCCGCAGCTTCGATGATGTGGCGCAGATTTTCGATGCATTGCCGCGTCTGCGCCCGAATGTCCCCCTTGCCAACGATGGTTCCACCCGCATCCCGGCCAACTACCCCTGAGGTGAATACAAGCTTTGCATTGGTCACCTCGATTCCTTGCGCGTATGGTCCTTTGGTCTTGGCTACATGGGGCGATTGAACAGCTCGCTTTGGCATGACGCGCTCCGTCAGGTTGCTATGCGTCCGAACCTTCAGCCACGGCCATACAGTCCGGACCGATCGTTTGCGTTTCGCATTTCGCGATCCCGAAGCCGCCGCCGCCCGGCGTCTCCAACACGAGCTCCTGACCCGGCTCGAGCACGTGTGAGTGCTTTGGATCGATCGGTCGACCGTCGACAAGAAGCCGAGCCGGTCGGCCAGGCCCTCCGCCGAGAAAGCCGCGCGGAGCGGATTCCGTACGTTCCACCATGCAGGAAACCGTGGCCGGTCTTTCCGTGCGAAGCGCGAGCGCGAAGCGTTGGCCGGCTCCGCCACGATGCTTCCCGCCGCCGGACGAACCGGAGATCAGTTCCCGTCGCGCCACCAACACCGGGACGGACTGTTCCATTACTTCGATTGGAACGTTGGCGACGTTGCTGGGGAAGGCGGTGGTATCGAGACCATCCTTGTGCGCCCGCGCACCCATTCCGCCGCTGCTGAAATAGGTGAAGACGTAAGGCCGATCCGCACTGTCCCGGCCAGTGAGCGTGACCGCGCTCAGAACCGAGCTGTCCGCAACTACACGGTCAGGCAGGACCTCGGCCAAGGCACCGAAGATGACGAACGGGATGTAGAGCCCGACCAGGTGACGACCGCCTACGGCTGCCGGATAGGTGGCATTGAGGATCGAGCCTTCGGGAGCGCGCACCTCGATGGGTGCAAAACTGCCATCGTTATTGGGCGAGTCCGGCGCGAGCAGACATTTTAGAGCGTACTGGGAAAAGGCCGTCGTGAAATTGAGCACCGAGTTGACGCCTTTCGGCACCTGCGGCGAGGTACCTTCGAAATCCACGACGATGCGATCCTCATCCACTTCGAGGCGCACGGCGATGTGGAGCGGTTGCTCGAAACCGTCGAGCACGACCCGGTCGGAGTAGACCCCTTTCGGAACAGCCTTGATCGCCTCGCGCATATAACGCTCTGTTCGCGTGGTGATTGCACCGGAAAGCACGCGCAGATCGTCGAGTTTCTGCTCGGCCATGAAGTCCAGCATGCGCCGCGCGGCGGTCTCGTTCGCCGACACCTGCGCCATGAGATCGCCGAGGACCAGTTGTGGCGAGCGCACATTCGTCTCGAAGAGCCGAAACAATGTGTCATCGCGGGCGCCCCGGCTGAAGAGCTTCATCGGCGGGATCAGGAGCCCTTCTTCGTAAACATCGGCGGCGGCCGCTGAGAAGACCCGTCCACCCACATCGACCGTATGGCAATTGCTGGCGGAAAAGCCGATCAGCCGGCGGCGGCGGAACACCGGCGTCACGACGGTAATGTCGTGCTTGTGGCCTGAGACGAGCCACGGGTCATTCGTGATCAGGACGTCGCCCGGTTCGAGGTCCTTGGCCGGAAATGCGGTGCAGAAGTGCTTAACGCCCAGGCTCAGGCTGCCGAGGTGGCCAGGCGCGCCCTGCACCGACTGTGCCATCATCACCCCATCGGCATCGAATACGGCGGCCGAAAATCTTCCATCTCACCGAGGACGGCCGAGAACGAGCTGTTCACCATTGCGGCCGCCTGTTCACTCGCGATCGAGATCAACCGATTCCAGGCGACCTCGAGCTGGATGGGCGCCGACTTTGTTCGGGGACTTCTCATCGTGTTCGCTCGTACGGGAGCTCGATGACCAGATTTCCGTAACCGTCGATGGCCGCGGATTCCCGCGGGCCGATGACCGTCGTCGATTCCGGTTCTTCGATTACGGCCGGGCCTCGCACCGTCATGCCGGCTGTGAGATCGTAGCGAGAGAAAACTGCACAGGCGCGTATCTCGGCCGCTCCGGGAAGCAGCATCGATCTCCAATGGCGCGGCTTCGATGTGCGCGTTCTGCCTTTCATGCGGCTTGCGCTTGCGGGACGCTGGATCGCGGGACCCGTCGCGGCGAGACGCCAAGCGAGCGCCTCGATCGGATGACCAGCATGTGTGCGGTGGTACACCCGCTTGTAAGCCCGTTCAAAAGCGGCATGCAACGTCCGGCCGTCGTTCATGGCCAGTTTGCTGTTGGGCACATTGATCGGGAGCTCCTTGCGCTGACCGCGATATCGCATGTCGACACTGCGCGAATACCATCGGTTCCGGTGTGTTGTTCGACGTGGCGGTATTGGTGACCGTTGGCTCGGTTGTCGCGGTCGGTTCCGGTGGTGTCGGTCGGCGCGGCGGTATTGGTGATCGTTGGCTCGGTTGTCGCGGTCGGTTCCGGTGTGTCCGTTGGAGTAGCGGTGTTGGTGACCGTTGGTTCGGTCGTCGCGGTCGGCTCCGGAGTGTCGTCGGAACGGCGGTATTGGTGACCGTTGGCTCGGTTGTCGCGGTCGGTTCCGGGGTGTCGGTCGGCGCGGCGGTGTTGGTGGCGGTTGGTTCGGTGTCGCGGTCGGCTCCGGAGTGTTCGTCGGCGCGGCAGTATTGGTGACCGTTGGCTCGGTTGTCGCGGTCGGCTCCGGGTGTTCGTCGGCGCGGCAGTTTTGGTGTCCGTTGGCTCGGTTGTCGCGGTCGGTTCCGGAGTGTCGGTGGGAACGGCGGTATTGGTGATCGTTGGCTCGGTTGTCGCGGTCGGCTCCGGGGTGTTGGTCACGCGTCGCGGAATTGGTGACGGTGGGTTCGGTTGTCGCGGTCGGTACGGCGTGTCGGTCGACGCGACTGTATTGGTGACCGTCGGCTCGATTGTCGCGGTCGGTTCCGGGGTATCGGTCGGCGCGGCGGTGTTGGTGGCCGTTGGCTCGGTTGTCGCGGTCGGTTCCGGGGTCTCGGTCGGCGCGGCGGTGTTGGTGGCCGTTGGCTCGGTTGTCGCGGTCGGTTCCGGGGTTTCGGTCGGCGCGGCAGTCTTGGTGACCGTTGGCTCTGTCGTCGCGGTCGGTTCCGGCGTGTTGGTCGGCAGCGACGGTGTTGGTGCTCGTCGGCTCGGTTGTCCCGGTCGGTTCCGTGGGCGTAGTAGCGAAGGTTTGGTAGCCGATCAGCCGGTGACTGGTCGATCCGACTTGGTTCCGTTGGCAACGGTGGTGGCGACATTGGCGACGCATCAACTTCGGTCGGGGCAGCGACCGGACTGGCTTCAGGGGATAATTCCTCGCCAACGTAACAAACAGTCAGATCGCGAAACGGAGACTTCTCCTCATCCCGGAGGCCCTGGACAGTCGTCTTGGCGGGATCGATCTCGACGAAGGATTGTTCGTGCCCGTTGCCGAGAATCGCGCCAGTTATTGGCAGGCTTCCGAGCAAATCGACCTGGCGGATTCGGCCGGTGGGAGTGACGTTCTGGACGATGACCAGCACGGTCATATCCCGGTTGGACCCGGAAATGACATCTCCGGGTGCGGCATCCCGGCGCGGAAGTTCGATCGCGAGACCGGCCCAGTCGTCATCTTCGGCGTTGCAGGAGATCTCGCGGTCGGCGGCGCTGACCTGCGCACCGAACCGGCTCTGCAGCGAGTCTACCCGGCGATCTACTCGCTGTAGCACTCCGTTCACGAACGGGTGCACATCGGGATCATGCAGGACGCTGTCGGCGATCAGGATCGCCGCAATCACACATCCGATAACAATGAACATCCGGCCCACGGGACACCTTCCGGCACGTTCGGCGCACTCCATATAGACCGATAGGCCTATGACGGTGCTAGGACTAGATTCCTATGCCAAACGGTACAGAGGGACCGGGGTTGGATCAATTGCCTGGGGCCTTCGGGGGGTCCTGTTCATCGAGTACCTGCGTACTTCGGGTTTCGGGTACTGGCGTACCTACCGCGTACGAATGCGGATTTTTCAGGTTGTGTGGATGTTGCCGATTGCACCGAGCGATTTTGGCCGGTATCTGTGATCCAGTCGCGATACTCGGCGAGTTGGGTTCGTTGTTGCGGTTTGGACCAGCCAACGGCCTTGCCACCAATTTCCAGCACTGTCAGGTCCTGACCAATTCCGGCCGTGGCTCCATAGGCAAGCATTGTTCGCCTCAGAAGGACATCCTTGAGACTGGTGGCCATTTCCGCGCGAACCGCGTGGATCACTTCAGCGATGATCGCGCCCGACGCCTCATCGACGACGCCGGCGGACGACGGGTCGGATCGAACCCGGTCCAGGATGCGATCGGCCTGAACGCCGTACAAACCAGACAATCTATCGGCGGTCCGTTCCTCGAGACCGATTTCCCGCGCATGCTGTCTGAAACCGGCCGCGAAGTGCGCATCCACTACTCCTCTGGCGCCCGGGAATTGGGCATTGGCCGTCTCGCACCTGGCCGATTTGCCCAGCGCCCGCACGGCCTTGTCGACTACTTCCTCGGCAAGGCTCCGATGGGTGGTCAACTTCCCGCCGACGATCGACCATAGCCCGCGCATTTGCGGAGCGTGATCATGGATGAAGTGACGACGGGTAATCGCGCCAGAGGTCGATCCCTGCGTGTACGGCAGCGGACGAATCCCCGCGTAGCTGTAGAGAATGTCCGAGCCGGCCAGGTTGAGATCCGGGTAGAGCGCATTGACCTCAGCCAGTAGGTAGTCGATTTCCTGATCGGTAGCGGTAACCCGGTCGAGATCGCCCTCGAAGCGAATATCGGTGCTTCCAATCATCACCATTCCGTTCCAGGGGATGATCAGGATCGGACGCTGGTCGGACCGCGATTCGTAATAGATTGCGTCATCGGGTGCGCCGTTCCAGCGTTCGACGACCAGGTGGGATCCGCGGGTTCCGCCGATCAACCGCTTGCGCGCCCCGTTCGCCGGACCGCCGAGCAGGACCTGATCGACCCAGGGTCCGGCGACATTGACGACTATCCGGCCCGACAACTCGAACCGTTCGCCGGTAAGGTCATCGGTGACCAGAACCCCGCGAACGACCGCGCCGTCGTTTCGAATGCCAGTCACTCTGGCCCGGTTGGCAAGATGCGCCCCGTGGGACCAGGCCGAAATTGCCTGCTCGATGACCAATCGCTCCGGAAACGTTACCTGGGCATCGTAGAAGGTCGCGCCCCCTTTGAGACCCGACGGGTCCAGCCCGGGAAGTTCGGCGAGCACCGAATCGGCATCGTCAAAGTGGAAACGAGGGACCGACTTGTCGAAGGAGAGGGCATCGTAGAGCGCCATGCCTGCCCGAATCTTGGCCGGTCCCCGCTTTGCGCCCTCATACATGGGGATGACCATCGGGAGCGGTTTGACCAGGTGCGGAGCGTTGCGCAGCAACCGTTGCCGCTCGCGCAGCGACTCCCGAACCAATCCGAATTCGCGGTACTCGAGATAGCGGAGACCACCGTGGATCAACCGGCTGGACCAGGCCGAGGTGCCGCTTCCGAAATCCTCACGCTCCAGCAACACGACCGTCATCCCGCGCATCGCGGCATCGCGGGCAATGGCGACGCCATTTATTCCGCCGCCGATGACGATCAGGTCGAACGTTGTTCCGGTGAGAGTGGCCAGGTCCGCTCGTTGCATGGGCCCAGTCTAGTCGAGCCGGATTCGGGGCCGGTCAGGTGAGCTGCTCGACCATTTCCGGCGCTGGCTCATCCTGGAACTGGATTCGGCTCAGTTCGGAGTAGCGCCCACCACGCACAATCAGTTCGGTGTGGGTCCCGCGCTCGACGATCCGACCGTCCTCGATGACCAGGATGAGATCGGCGGCGCGGACCGTGGACAGCCGGTGGGCGATCACGAGCACCGTTCGACCGGCCAGCGCTTCCTCGAGCGCCTCGGAAACGGCCGCTTCGGAGGTCGAGTCGAGATGCGCGGTCGCCTCGTCCAGGATGACGACCCGTGGGCGGGCCAGCAGCAGGCGGGCGATCGTCAGGCGCTGGCGCTCACCGCCCGAGAGCCGATAGCCGCGCTCGCCGACGACGGTGTCGAGGCCGTCCGGCAGTGACGCGATCACGTCATCGAGCCGGGCCCGGCGCAGTGCGCTCCCAGATCTCCTCGTCGGATGGCCTCCGGTCGGGCCAAGGCCAGGTTGGCCCGGATCGACTCGTGGAAGAGATGCCCGTCCTGGGTGACCATCCCGACCGTCTGCGCGGATCGAGTCGAGCGGCAGGTCGCGGACGTCCACGCCGCCAGATGCGGACCGCGCCGTTGTCGACGTCGTACAGGCGGGGCACGAGTTGGGCGATCGTCGATTTTCCGGCTCCGGACGAACCGACCAGCGCGACCATCTGCCCGGCTCAGCCGGAACGAGATGTCGTGCAGGACCTCGACCCCGCCGCGGGTATCGAGTTCCGCGACCTCCTCCAGCGACGCGAGCGATACCTTGTCGGCGGAGGGTAGCTGAAGCGGACGTGATCGAACTCGACCGAGACCGGACCAGCGGGCACCCGACGCGCGTCCGGCTTCTTCGATCAGCGGCTCAAGATCGAGCACCTCGAAGACACGCTCGAAGCTGACCAGCGCGCCCATGATATCGACCCGCGCATTGGCCAGCGACGTCAGCGGCGCGTACAGACGGGTGAGCAGCAGCGCGAGCGAAACGACCGCACCGGCTTCGAGCTCCCCTGGAGGGCGTAGTAGCCGCCCAGTCCGTAGACCAGCGCCAGGGCCAGCGCCGACACCAGTGTCAGCGCGTGACGAACACCGCACTGCAGCATCGCCGAGCGGACGCCGATATCCCGCACCCGACGCGCGCGGCGGCGAACTCCCCCGACTCCTCGATCCGGGCGACCGTAGAGCTTGACCAGAGTCGCGCCCGGAGCCGAGAACCGCTCGGTCATCTGGGTGCTCATCTCGGCGTTGTGGTTCGCGCCTCGCGCCGAGGCCGGCCAGCCGGTGAGCCCATCCGCCGGGCGGGCAGGACAAAGACCGGCAGCAGCACCAGCGCCAGCAGGGTGATCTGCCACGAGATTCCGGCCATCACGATCAGCGTCAGGGCGAGCGTGACCAGGTTGCTGACGACACCGGAGAACGTGTCGCTGAACGCGCGCTGGGCGCCGATCACATCATTGTTCAGCCGGCTGACCAGGGCGCCGGTGCGGGTGCGGGTGAAGAACGCGATCGGCATGTGCTGGACATGGTCGAAGACGGCAGTGCGCAGGTCCAGGATCAGGCTTTCGCCAATGTTTGCCGAGAGCCACCGGTTCAGCAATCCAACCGCGGTTTCGGCAATGGCGATCAGCGCGATCACGATCGCGAGCACAATTACGTCCGCTGCGATTTCCCGTCAACAATCGCATCGACCACGTCACCGGCGAGA
>CAWHPT010000049.1:0-39017 GCA_963831225.1 uncultured Alphaproteobacteria bacterium | reverse complement strand
GACCTGGTTGCGCGGCGCGACTGGACGGGCCTCGTCGGCGCCGGCGGCAACATCTACGTGCTGCTGAAGATCGCCGGCACGGTCGGTCAGAACCTGCTGCAGATGGGCGCGCAGATGCGCGGCGAGACGCTCGAGAGCTTCATGGCGGCGCGCCCCGGCAATCAGGGCACCGCGGTGGAGAGAAAGGGCTGACATGGCACGGATCGTCGGCGGCATCGGCTGCTCGCACGCGCCCTCGATCGCGCATTCCTATGATCGCAAGCTGCAGAAGGACCCGATGTGGGCGCCGCTCTATGACGGCTGGGAGCCGGCCAAGGAATGGCTGGCGCAGCTCAAGCCGGACCTGATGGTGGTGGTCTACAACGATCATATGAACCGCTTCTTCTTCGACGCCTATCCGACCTTCGCGCTCGGCGCCTCCGACAGATATCCGCAGGCCGACGAAGGCTGGGGGCCGCGCGACTTCCCCGATTTCCCCGGCCATGCCCGCGTTCTCCTGGCACCTCGCGCAAAGCCTGATCGAGGACGAGTTCGACCCGACGATCTGCCAGGAGATGACGCGTCGATCACGGCATCCTGTCGATCCTGCCGCTGCTCACCGACACGCACTGGCCGGCGCCGATCGTGCCGATCGCGGCCAACGTGATTCAGCATCCGCTGCCCGACGCCGCGCCGCTTCTACAAGCTCGGCCAGGCGATTCGCCGGGCGATCGAGAGCTATCCGGAGGACATGCAGGTGCTGGTGGTCTCGACCGGCGGCATGTCGCACCAGCTGCACGGGCCGAGCTTCGGATTCCTCAATCCGGAATGGGACAACGAGTTCATGGACAAGCTCGAGAGCGATCCGGTCTCGCTCACCGAGCTTTCCCACCACGACTACATGGAGCGCGGCGGCGCCGAGTCGGTCGAGATCATCATGTGGCTGGCCATGCGAGCCGCGCTCGGCGAGAAGGTGCGGCGCGTCACCGTCACTATTACGCGCCGATGTTGACCGGTTACGGTCTTGTCGTTTTCGAGGGCGTGAATACGGCATGATCCCGAATAGTCGCAGGCTTTCGGATAAGATCGCGTGGCCTGACGAAGAAACTTAGGGCAAGCAGATGGGCATCCGCACCGGCCGGCAATATCTCGATTCGCTCGCGCGACGATCGACAGATGTGGATCGACGGCGAATGCGTGATCCGACGTCACAAAGGACCGCCGCTTTGCCGCCGCCGCCCATACCATGGCCGAGCTCTACGACATGCAGCACGATCCGGCGCTGCACGACAAGCTCACCTATCCGTCGCCGTCGAGCGGCGAGCGTGTCGGACTTTCGTTCATCCAGCCGCAGATCGATCGACGATCTCGTGCGCCGGCGCAACATGGTGAAGACGTGGATGGATGCGACCTGCGGCATGTTCGGCCGCAGCCCGGATTTCATGAACATCATGGTCACCGGGTTTGCCTCGGCGGCCGACGCATTCGGACTGCGCGACAAGAAGTACAGCGACAACATCTGGAACTACTATCTGCATTGCCGCGAGAACGACGTCGCGATGACGCATACGCTGATCAATCCGCAGGTCGACCGCTCCAAGCCGGTGGAGCAGCAGGACAAGGACCTCGCCGCCAAGGTCGTGAAGGAGACCGACGCCGGCATCGTCATCAGCGGCGCGCGCATGGTGTCGACGCTGTGCGCCTATTCGCACGACCTGCTGGTGATGCCCTCGACCTATCTCGCCAACAGCGAGGAAGCGAAGCCTTATGCCTTCGGCTTCGCGGTGCCGGTCAATGCATCGGGGCTGCGCTTCATCTGCCGGCCATCGGTGATCCACATGGATGCCGGATCGCCGATGGACTACCCGCTTTCGTCGCGGCTCGACGAGACCGACGCCATGGTGGTCTTCGACGATGTGCTGGTGCCGTGGGAGCGCGTGTTCATCTATCGCGACGCCGAGATGTGCAACGGCCTCTACAACCGCACCGGCGCCATGCCGCAGATCATGCACCAGTTCAGCACCAAGAACCTGTCGAAGGCCGAGTTCATGATGGCGCTCGGCTTCGCGATCGCGCGCTCGACCAAGATCGATGCGCACCTCCATGTGCAGGGCATGCTCTCGGAGCTGATCCAGTACGCCGAATTCGCGCGCGCCTGCCTGCGGGCGAGCGAGGCCGACGCCGCGCCGAACGCCGCCGGCTTCATGACGCCGGCCGCCATGCCGTTGTGGACGGTGCGGATGATGTTTCCGAAGATGTTCATCCGCATGTGCGAGATCATCCAGACCCTCGGCGCCGGCGGCCTGGTCGCGGTGCCGTCCTATGCCGAGCTCGACGGCCCGCTCGGCGGCGACGTCGAGACATACTTCCAGGCCGCGAACGCCGACTCGCAGGTATCGGATCAAGCTGTTCCGGCTCGCCTTCGATGCCGCGGTCTCGTCGTTCTCGGGCCGCCAGCAGCTCTACGAGCGCTACTATTCCGGCGATCCGGTTCGCCTCGCCGCGACGCTCTACGACATCTACGACAAGAACGGCTACGTCGACCGGATCACGGAATTGCTCGACGATCTCGAATCCCGGCAGAACGAGATCGGGGCGCCGACAGGTTTTCGCCCGCATCTGAGCGCGGCGGAGTGATGATCCACGGCGCATGCCACTCGCTCGGTGTCATGCCCGCTTTTTCAGCGGGCATCCAGTAGACACCGCGTTAGCCGTCGTTGCACCGTCGTCTCGATAACAGGGTTTGCGGGGTACTGGATTCCGGCTCTCGCTTCCCCCGATCAGATCGGGGGTCGCTCGGCCGGAACGACACGGGGATAAGCTCAGTGTCCTGACCCGGCTGCAACTTTTTTCACCTCAGCTGTCGTCGCGGCCGCCGGGAAGTACAAGTCGAGCCAGCCGCGCACGAGGTCCCAGATGCGGGCATTGCCTTCGCCGAACATGAAATGATCGGCATCGCTGATCAGATGCAGCTCGGCCGGCTGGCCGGCGCGCTTGAACAGCTCGATCGACTGCTCGGTGGGGGTCACGGAATCGTCGGCGGCGTGCAGCAGCAACAGCGGGCGCGGCGCGATCTTGCCGACCACGTCGTCGGCGCGGAAATCGAACATGCTCTGCGCGGTCTCCGCCGGGAACGAGTGGATCGAGTTGCTGGCGAGATTGTTGCGCAGGTGCGGCGGGATCGGCACGATGTCGTAGCGCGGCACCATCAGCGACTTGCCCGTTCTGTCGCGGTGCTCACGGCCTTCCTTCAGCATGTTGGTGAAGCGCTCCCACTCCCCGGGGCTCTTGTGCTGGCCGCGGAACTTGCGCTCGCCGTCGCCCCAGCCGCCGTTCGAGATCACCGCCGCCACCCGTTCATCGACGCCGCCGGAATAGACCGCGACCGCGCCGCCGAAGCTCGAGCCGATGACGCCGATCCGCCCGGGGTCGACCGCAGGATGGTCGGCGAGAAAGCTCAGCGCATTGCGGGTATCCTCCACCTGCTCGAGACAGATCACCCGGCCGAATTCACCTTCGCTTTCGCCGCATCCCCGCATGTCGAAACCGAGCGTGACATAGCCGAGATCATTGCAGCACCTTGCTCGGCTGGCAGCACGTTCGAGGAGCTCTTGTTGCTGCCGAAGCCATGCAGCACCAGGAAGGCGGCGCGGTGCTCGCCAGGCTTCACGCCGGCCGGCACCCGCACGGTCCCGGAGAGGCGAAGACCGGCGGAGGGAATGGTGACGGCTTGTTCGGTCATCGGTGTGGGCTCCTTGGATGCGAACGAACTCACGTGCCTTTCGGCTTGCCCAGCCCGAGCTCGGTCCAGCGCGCATAGGCCTTCTCGATGTCGTCCTTCTGCGGCCATACCGTCGGCGGGAAGCGGGCGCCGCCGAGGTCCGGATCGGGGTCGTAGTCGAGATTGACGGTGGCGTCGATCAGCACCCGGTTCCATTTGCCGGTGCCGAACAGGTCGGCATTGCGGTCGCGCCGCCGCGTCGAGGGATCGAGCCCGGCCCCGAAGGTGGCCGGCATGATGACGATGTCGTTCTCGCCGGCATTGACGCGGTGAGCGATCGCCCAATCGACCGCCGCATAATCGTGAATGTCGATGTCGTCGTCGACCACCGTGACGTGCTTGTAGCGGACATGCGCGGCCGATGAGCCCCAGAGCGCATTGGCGGCCTGCTTGGCCTGCCCGCGATAGCTCTGCTTCATGCGGACGAGGACATTGATGCCGGTCTGCACCGGCGGGCACCAGACGTCGGTCACGCCGGGAACGCCGGCGCGATCGAGCACGTTCCAGGCGGTGGCGGCGCGCATGATCGAGGAGCACACGCCGTTCTCCGAATAGCTGCCGGGCATCGATCCCTCGATGGTGCCGCGCAGGATCGGATCGTTGCGGTGGGTGATGGCGGTGACGCGGATGGTCGGCTTGGGCGAGCGGTCGCCGGCGAGATAGCCGGTGAACTCGGCATAGGGCCCTTCCATCGCGTAGGTCTTGGGATCGAGGCCGAGATAGCCTTCGATCACGATCTCGGCGCGTCGCCGGCACATAGAGATCGACGGTCTCGCATTTCACCAGCTCGACCGGCGCGCCGCGGATGGCGCCCATCACGTCGTACTCGCACATGCCCTTGGGCACCGGCGAGCCGCCGGTGAAGCCGAGCGACGGCTCCCAGCCGATCGCCACCGCGATCGGCATCTCGGCGCTGCCGCCGTTCTGCCAGGCGGTGAAATGATGACCGATATGCTGCGCGCGCCACATCAGGATCGGGATCCGGTCGTGGCCCGCCACCATGCCGCGATAGATGCCGACATTCATGATCCCGGTTTCGGGATCCTTGGTGACGCAGCCGCCATAGGTGAGGAGATAGCGCCCGCCGTCGAGCCGGTTCCAATGCGGCGTCGGAAACTCGTAGAGATCGATGTCCGCGCCGGTGAGGATGTTCTCCTTCACCGGGCCGGTGGCGACGATCTTCGGCGGGATGCTGCCGGTGAGGATGGTGCGGCCGATCTTGACCAGCTCGCGCGGATGGGTGTCGGGCGGCAGCCCCAGCATCATTGCGATGCGCCGGTAGCTCAGCAGCGCGGAAGCGAAGATGCGGCGGCAGCGGCTGTCCGGCTTGTTGTAGTCCTTGATGTTGTTGAACAGCAGCGCCTTGCCGGTCCCGGTGCCTTGCGCCAGCCGCGTGATGGTGCCGAGCTCGAGGTTCCAATCGACCTCGGCGTCGATCTCGTGCAGCTCGCCCTGCGCGCCGCAGCGCGTCGATCCAGCCGCGCATATCGCCGAACGCCGTGGGCTTGCGCTCGACCGACATATCCTCTTTCCGGGTCTGGAACATGGCGGGGATGCTCACATCGAATGCTCAGGGTACGATCGAGCGTCATGGCACTACACGTCATCGCCGCTGTTGTCACCGCAAGCTCGTTCGAAGCGATCGCCCCGTTCGGCCGGGACCATCATTGCTTCAACAACCTCTCTGCGGGCGGGGCAATCTCGGTGACGAGATCGCGCACCAGCCGCTTGTTGGAGAGCGGCGCCAGCACCATCTCGCGCGGCTCGAGCCGTGCGGTGCAGGCATAGACGGTCTTGCCGTCGAGCTCGATCATGCATTCCTTGCAGGCATTGGCGTTGATGCAGGAGAACCGGATGGCGAGCGAGGGATCGCGGGTCGTCCTGATCCAGCGTAATCCGTCGAGCACGGACTGGCCGGGCTCGAAGGGTACCTCGTGGCTGCTCCCAGTGGCCGGTGCCGGCGGAAGAGCCGCGCCGGATCTTGAGATGCGCGATCGAAGTCATGTCAGCCCCCAGCAGGGCGTATGCTTCGTCCAGCGTCGTGTGGCCCCTGGGCCCCGGCCCATCGCGCGCGCCCCAGCAGGGCGCTTGCTCGGCCGGGACACGATTTCGGGATCTGTTCGAACCCGTTCATTGCGCCGCCGCCTGCGTTGCGGTGGGGACCGCGGCGAGCGCAATGCCGCCCTCGCGGCGCCGCACCACCTGGTTCATTCGCCATTCCGGCAGCATGCCGGGGAAATCCTCGCGCTGATGGGCACCGCGGCTTTCGGTGCGTGCAAGCGCCGCCGCCGTTACCGCGCGCGCGACCATCAGCATGTTGCGCAGGTCGAGCCATTCGAGCAGCCGCAAGTCGAAGGCGGCGCCGTTTCCGATCGGCCGCTCGCCCAATGCGCCGCTCATGTCGGCGATGGCGGCAAGCGCACGTTCGAGCTTGGCCCCGGTGCGGAACGGGCCGACGTCGTCCGACATGGTTGCCTGCAGGCGTTGGATCATCGCCGCGGTATTGATGTCGTCGCGGTCATGCGCGCTCGCCAGCAGATCGATGCCGGCGCGGCCTGCCTCCGGCCGGAACGCTGGCGCATGCATGCGCCCGACCCGCTCGGCGGCGCTCTTTCCGGCGCGGCTTCCGAACACCAGCGCCTCTGTGATGGCATTACCGGAAAGCCGGTTGGCGCCATTGGCGCCGCCGACCGCTTCCCCGGCCACGAACAGGCCCGGCAATGCCGTCCGCATGCGCTCGTCCGCGATGACGCCGCCCATATGGTAATGGGCGGTCGGCGCGACCTCGATCGGCATGCGGGTGAGATCGATGTTGTTCCTGGCGAGCCGGTCGATCACCGGGCCGAAGGCCGCGCGCAACTCGGCGTCCGAACAGTGCTGAAAGCTCAGATACGCGCCGCCATGTGGCGAGCCGCGCCCTGCCTCGACCTCCTTGGCGATGGCATAGGTCGCGACGTCGCGGGTGATGACGTAGCGGCCGCCCTCGCTCACGCCGTAGCGGGTGGTGAACTCCTCGCCGTCGCCATTGAGCAGCCGTCCGCCGAGCTTGTAGCGGAACGGATCCCACATGATCGGGTCCATGCCTATCAGCCGCGGCGCCAGATGCCCGATCGGGAAGAACTGCACGAACTCCATGTCGACGAGTGGCGCGCCGGCGCGCAGCGCAATGGCATAGCCGTCGCCGCCCATATTGGCAGACGCGCTGTTCCTCCGGTAGAGCCGCGTCAAGCCGCCGGTGGCGAGGATCGTCGCCTTGGCTGCGATCGTCACGGCCGCGCCGGAGGGCACGTGCAATGCGACTGCCCCTGCAACTTCCTCGCCGGCGCGCACGAGATCTACGATCGCGAGGTCGCCGGCTTTGCGGATGTCCTTGCTGCGGGTGACCACGGCGCGCAGGGTCTTCGACACCGCCGGGCCGGTGTTGAGGAAATCGACATAGACGCAGCGCGGCCGGTCGTGGCCGGGCGCGAAGGTCTGCGTGATGCGGCCGTCCTTGCGCGCCCAGCCGATCCCCCATTCGTCCATCTGACGGATGCAGCTCGGACCTTCCTCGCAAAGGAGCCGCGCCAGCCGCTCGTCGCACAGCCCGCGCCCTGCCTCGAGCGTGTCGTCGCAATGGTGGCTCCAATGATCCGGCGTCTCGGAGCCGAGCGCCACGGCGACCGTCATCTGCGCCATCACGGTGGCGCCGCCGCGCCCGATCAGGCTGCGATCGGCCAGGAAGACGCTCGCGCCGGCGCGCGCCGCCTCGATCGCCGCATACATGCCGGCGCCGCCCGCTCCGACGATCAGGACATCGGTCTCGACGTGCATGGGGTCAATGCTGATGACGAGGCTCCGTGTTCGGCTTTATCGTGGGTCGCAGGGCGGATTAGCGTTAGCGTAATCCGCCACGGCGCGTAAGGGATTGGCGGGCTACGGCGAAGCGACCGACCCGTCGTCGGATTGCGAATTTTCTCTCGGATGTTGGGCCCTCGCGCTGGCGGCTCGAAGCCCTTTTGCCAACACAGGGATCACCAAGTCATTCCTGCGTTCGACAGCGAGTTGCTCGAACAGGTCGGCTGCGCGCGCCGGATCGATGTCGATCAATCCGAAGGCGACCAGGTATCGCCGACGCCATTCCGGCGGGCTGTCGACCGGCCAAGGCTCGAACACCGCAGCAGGTTCATCGCGACCCCGCACCGAAATCGTTCCGAGCGGACGAAGCATGCCTGGATCGCAGCGATCGGCGGCGGCAGGTCCGACGCAGATCGCCGAGCCGAGCACTTTGTTGGCGGCTTCGAATCGAGCCGCGGCGTTCACGGCATCGCCGTGGGCCGTGTAATCAAGCTTGGAGTGCAATCCGACGTCGCCCACGATGGCCAGCCCGGTTTCGATGCCGATGCGCGTTCGCCCCAAGCCGATCGCGGCTGGCGCCGGCAGGCCACGGTAGTGCTCGGTCCAAGAATGGATCGCGATGGCGCATTCGACTGCGCGGCGCGGATGGTCGTCGAGGTCGAGGGGGGCATTGAAGATTGCATGGACGGCGTCCCCAATGAGCTTGTCGACCATGCCACCGTGCTCGATGATCGTTGCGGTAATGCCTTCGAAATAGGAATCCAGAACGGCGACGAGCTGTCGCGGCTCAGCACGGTGGGTCATCGCCGTGAACCCTTCCACGTCGGTAAAGAGTGACGTCACCTCGCGCCGTTCCCCGCTGAGCTTGACAAGATCGGGTTGCGCGACGATCCGCGCAACGACTGCGGGGGCGAGGTGTTGCTCGAACCGGCGGCGCACGAGGACTTCCCGCCGGTGCGTCACCGCAAAGGAGGTCACCGAGGCCATGACGAAGACCGCGGCAGCGGCGAGCGTCGGTGTCAGCGGATCAACAAGGCGATCGATGAACAGGGAAGCCGCGATCGCTGCCGCCCATGTGAGAAGAATTATGGCGACGACGGCGAGCGCGCCGACGACTGGCGGGAGCGCCATGCTGGCCGCGAGCGCCAGCGCGCCGAGCACGAGAACAAGTAGCTGCTGTGCCACTCTATTGCCGTCCGCTGCGCGTGGAAACCGTCCGGCAATGATCTGCTCGATGGCACCTGCCTGGATATGAACCGAGGGCGTGAGCGGATCGCTCGCTGTCGCGCGCAACCCTCCGAGCTCCGGTGCCGAACCGCCGACAAGTGCCACCGCGCCGGCAAGTCTGGCTACTACCTGAGGCTTTCGCTCCAGGACATCGACTGCGGAAATTGTCCGAGTCGCGCGCGCGCTCGGGCATGGTCGGACGCAAGCGCAGGAGTCCATCGGCTGTGAAGGGGATGCTCAGATCGCCGGTCGCCAGGAGCGGCGGGGCCGATTGCAAGAGATAAACCGAGGCTCCGCGTGCAACGCGGACCGTTTCAAGAGCAAAGCCCGGCAAAATGTAGCCGCCGATCCCGACCAAAAGTGGGACGTGCCGGACAACTCCGTCGCTATCGGCCGGCAGCGACAGTGCACCGGTTCCACTGGACTTCTCGGTCAGCAGCGAAGGCGGCGCAACCGCACCGGCAGCGCGCCAAAGCTCGTCCAATGATGGCGCTCCCCGTATGGCCACCGGCATCTGAGGAAACGAGCTGGTTCCGGCTGGATCCAACACAAATCCGAGGACGATCGGAAACTGGCTTATCGCGTTCGCGAGCAGTTGATCGCCATCGGGCAATTTGTCGGCCGGTCCGCGCGGCTCATTGCGACCGGTCGGCGCCTCGAGTCGGCGTGGAAGCGCGGCCGTCGAACGGGTATCGTGATCGGCAAACAGAATATCGATCGCCGCAATCGCCGGCCCGGCAGCTGCGATGGCGTCGACGAGGTCGGCAATTCTCGCTCGCGGCCAGGGCCATGGCCCTACGGCCTCGAGGGATCGGCGATCAATATCGACTACGACGACACGAGCACCTCCGCGGTCGGTCGCGGGCCGCAGCCGCTGATCGGCGGCGAGCACAAGATCGAAAGCGGTTTCCCGAAAGCCGTCGCGCCAACTTCTCGGCAACAGCATTTCGGCCGACAGCAGTGCGATGATCGTCGCCGTCCCCGCAATCGCTGTTGGCCGCATTCGCAAGCGCTCGAGCATCTTGTTGCGCCAGCCGGTCAAGCGCTGCCCCTTGAAAGCAAGCGCACAATCGCTCCCGCGTTGGTGGCGGCCGCCATGTTTCCCCTCAGCCGACTGATGGCGCCGGGTAAGGGGATTATGCCGTACTTTCGAGCGCGGCGCGCACGCGTTCGGGTTTCCAAGTCGCGGGGGCTGTGGGCGCTGCGCCAGGACGCGCGATGTTGGTGCCCTGGCCGCTCCGGAGCAGAACCCGCACACCCGCAGCCGAAACGGCGACACTGCCGCGAACGACGAGCACCCCGAAGACGCCTGCGCTTGGTCCTGCAAAGAAGCGCGTTCCCCGCACTGCGATCAGGCCGAATGAGCTTCGGATTTGCATGCGCGAGGAAGCGCTCGCGGCCGGCCGGTCCAGCAGAATCGGACCGGCGCCAAGCGTGATCTCGCCGCCTGCATTCACCAGGAAACGATCGATCGTAAGACGCGCCTGTTGTCCGAGTCGAAGCGTCGTATCCTTTCCGAGCTGCAGCGTGAGGCGCGACTCCGCGCCGGTGCCGACGAGGTCTTTGATGAACAATGGCGCCTCGCGGCCCAGCGGCCGGCGTTCGGACCGAGCTTCCGCAAATGCCTCGCCTTTGACATCTTCAACCGACCCCACCTGTTCCGCCTTTTGCGCGTCCGAGGCGTGAGGGATGAGCACCGCGGCCCCGACCACGGCCCGAAGCAGCAACCGGCGGTCGATCGAATGAGCAAAGGGTGTCTCGTCGCATCGATTTCTCATTGAAACCTCTTTCCTTTTGCTGATCGAGGCCGGCAAAGCTTCGGACCGGCTCCCCATCGCCCATGCGAAGACCGCAACACTAGAGATGCCAGCGCGGTGCGAGTGTGAGATCCCTCACACGGAGGCGCTATCCGGCGGCGGCGCTGCCCACTGCCTCGGCGCGGCGGGCGGGTCACGCAAGAGCTGACCCGCGCTACTGGTATTGCGCTTGCGGGCCGCGCCGGTCACGCCATCGATGCTCTCATGCCACCGCGCCGGCGAACAGGCTCTTCTTGATGACCGCGTGAACGCCCCAGTTCCCGTCGACCACCTGTGTGATCCCGAAATCGACGGCGATCGACATCAGCGAGATCGCCTCGTCCTCGGTGAGACCCTTGGTGTTCATCAGGAACGCTCGCATCTTGCGGAACGCGTCCTTGAGCGCGAGATCGACCGAGGATTTCTCGTAGATCGTCGACTGGGCTTTCTCGCCGAGCTCCTGCAGATAATTGGCGTAGCTGAAACCATGCAGCAGCCATTCATCCTGGGTCTCGAGCAGTGGGTAGTCGAGATCGGCGAGCGAGGTTCCTGCCAGGGTTGCCTTTTTGTGGAGAATGACCTGGAACGTGCCAGTCAGCGAGCATTCGATCGCCGTGCCGCACAGTTCCGAATCGCCTTGCGAGGCGTGCGGGTCGCCGGCCGATATCAGCGCTCCGGGCACCGCGACCGGATAGTACATGGTCGCGCCCTTGCCGATACGCCAGTTGTCGATGTTGCCGCCGAAATAGCCGGGCGGGATCGAGTCGACGATGTCGGCTTCCTTCGGGGCGAGCCCGATCACACCGAAATGCGGCCGGATCGGGATTCGAACATTCTTGAGGATGCCGTGATTCTCCCTGATCGTGCTGTGATCGACCGGAACGCCGGGATAATCGATGGTCTTGTGCACCACCCCGAACGGATCCGTCTGCGGCGTCCACTGAAAATTGTAGACGGCCTTTGCCCAGTTGCGCTGGCCGGTGGCGTCGATCTCGTAGATGGTGATCACCTCACGCGGCTTGGGGTCGGTGATCAGCTCCTTGTAGTGGAAGCCCCACCACGCGGCCGCATTGCTGCCGAACGACTTGCCGGCATGGAGCGGGTTGGCGCATGGCCGCGGCTTCACGTCCATGATCCGCAATTCGATGATGTCGCCGGGCTCGGCGTTGCGCACATAGATCGGGCCGGTGCAGATGTGCACGCCCAGCCCCTCGCCGGCGCCGCGCCCCAATAGCTTGCCGTCGATGGGACCGGCGCCGCGCCGGTTCACGCCCTTCTTGTCCTTGGTCCAGAGATAGACGCTCTCCGCACCGGGATCGCCTTTGACCATGCGCTCGGCATCGTCGTTGGCGTGATGGGTCAACGTCTCGATGGTGACGTAGTCGCCGGAATCGATCTCGACGATGGGCTTGAGCAGCTTGCTGAAGTAGCCCCAATGCACGGTCTCGGCGGTGGCGGGCACGTAATGATGGCTGGGCTTGCCCTGCCGCGCCGCCGTTGTCTGGCTCGCGGCCGGCGAGACCAGCGACACCCCGCCGGCGGTCAGGGCGGCTGCGCCGCCGGTGGCGACGAACGCGCTTTTCAGGAAGCTGCGCCTTTCGGCGTCGAGATCATCGAGCAGCCTTTGACGATGCAACTCGAACTCGGGGCAATCGCGATCATCGCCTGCGCACATCGAGGGGTCCTCCGGCTGTGGTGATCGAGAAACGAGCATATCGGCTATTGGGTCGGCATCGGATGTTCTGCAATTCTTGCAACACCTGTGCCAATCGCACGCCCACAATTTCAGACAGCCTATCGCTCCCGGCATGCGTGCGGAAGGCCCTGCTGGCAGCAATCGGAGCCTTGCTTGCGCGATTGGCGACGATCGCCGCATAAGTGCGGGATCGGTTTTTTTGCCGGAGGGAGAACGTGAGTCGAGTGTTGCGCGTGGCAGCCGCCCAAAGCGGCCCGATCCAAAAGGCCGACAGCCGCCAGGCCGTGGTCCAGCGGCTGATCGATCTGCTCGACCAGGCGAAGGACGCGGAACTGCGACCTCGTCGTCTACACCGAGCTTGCGCTCACCACGTTCTTCCCGCGCTGGTACATGACGGATCAGGCCGAGATCGATTGTCTGGTTCGAGCGCGAGATGCCGAACGCCGCGACCCGCCCGCTGTTCGAGACGGCGGCGCGAGCACGAGATCGCGTTGTCGTTCGGCTATGCCGAGCTCACGCCCGAGGGCCGCCGCTTCAACACCTCGATCCTGGTCGACCGCGACGGCAAGATCATCGGCAAGTACCGCAAGGTGCACCTGCCCGGCCACGCCGAGTTCGATCCGCAGCGCTCCTTCCAGCATCTCGAGAAGCGCTATTTCGAGCCCGGCGATCTCGGCTTTCCGGTCTGGCGCACGATGGGCGGCATCTTGGGCATGTGCATCTGCAACGACCGCCGCTGGCCGGAGACCTATCGCGTCATGGGGCTGCAGGGCGTGGAGATGATCGTGCTCGGCTTCAATACGCCGTCGGTCAATTCGCAGAAGGCGAGCGAAGGTCCGGAGCGGCGCATGTTCCAGCACCAGCTCTCGCTGCAGGCCGGCGCATATCAGAACTCCACCTGGGTCGTGGCGGCTGCCAAGTGCGGCGTCGAGGATGGACATCCGCTGATCGGCGGCAGCTGCATCGTCAACCCGGACGGCGAGATCGTTGCGCAGGCACGCACGCGAGAACGACGAGATCGTCATTGCCGATTGCGATCTCGACGCGACAGTGTTCGGCAAGAGAACGGTGTTCGACTTCGAGCGCCACCGCCGCATCGAGCATTATGGCCGGATTACCAACCAGACCGGCGTGATTCTGCCGCCCGAGCGTGACCCCTCGGGGTGAGGCCGCGCCACTGCGCTGGACGCGGCTGGCGATGACTTCGAGCGCTAACCCACCCCCGCTGCCTTGCGCTTGCGGGCGGCGATTTTCACGGCGCTCGATGATCTCGGGATAGGCGGCACAGCGGCACAGATTGCCGGACAGATAGTGCCGGATTTCATCGTCGTCGGGATCGGGATGCGCATCGAGCAATTGCGTCGTCATCAGCACGAAGCCCGGCGTGCAATAGCCGCACTGGAAGGCGCCCGCCTCGATGAAGGCCTCCTGCACGGGATCGAGCTCGTCCGAGCGCGCGAGCGCCTCGACCGTGGTCACTTCGGCGCCGTCGACGAAGGCCGCGAGATAGAGGCAGCCGGAAACGGCGCTGCCGTTGACCAGCACGGTGCAGCATCCGCACATGCCCTGGCCGCAGCTCTCGCGCGCGCCCGTCAGGTTGAAATCGCGCTGCAGCAGCTCGACCAGATTGTGGTGCGGCTCGATCTCGGCGGCCACCGGCTCGCCGTTGAGGGTGAAGCTGATGGTGCGCGTCATCATTCGATCCTCGAGCGGCTTGCCGTTCTTGGCGCGCAGGCGCACGGAACACGGCTTCCGGCGTTGAGCGGCAGCTCCATGAGGCGCACCCCGCAGGCATCCTCGATCGCGTTGGCGATCGCCGGCGACACGCAGAAGGTCGCGGTCTCGCCCACGCCCTTGGCGCCGAACGGACCGTTCGATTGGGTAGCGGCCACCGTCTCGTTCTCCATCACAGCCGGCACGTCGAGAATGCCCGGAATCTTGTAGTCGGCGAGCGAAGCGTTGGTCACCTGGCCGGCATCGATGTGCATCTTCTCGAACATGGTGAAGCCGAGCTGCATCAGCGAGGCCGCCGGAAATCTGGGTCTCGACGATCTTCGGGTTCACCGGCCGGCCGCAGTCGACGACGTTGATCAGCCGCGTGATGCGGACCTGGCCGGTCTCGGTATCGACTTCGACCTCGGCGCCGGCGGCGGCGCACATCCAGAACGGCGTCGCGTTGGAGGTAAGCCCGGTGGCCGCATCGGGCGGCACATAGTCCGGCTTGTAGATGCCGGTCCCGACGATGTTGCCGGCCTGCATGCCGTATTTCTTCTTGAACAGCTCGGCGAGCGGGATGTTGCTGCCCTCGGGCTCGCCGACGTCGCGCGCCAGCGCCTTGATCTTGTCGCGCGCCTCCTCGGCCGCGAGCCGCACCGCGTGCCCCATATGGAACAAGGAGCGCGAGCCGAGCGTGCCCATGTCATAGGGCGTGACATCGGTGTCGCGTGCCACGACCTTGACGCTCTCGGCCGGAATGTTGAGCACCTCGCCGACCATCTGCGCCATGGCGGTGTCGGAGCCCTGGCCCATGTCGACGGTGCCGCAATAGAGGATGGTGCTGCCGTCGGCCGAGACATTGACATTGGCGACCGAGGTGGTCGGCGAGATCACCGCCTTGATCGCCATGGCGACGCCGCGGCCGCGGCGCACGGAGCCGGCGCCGCGCTCGAGCGGCTGCTTCCAGTTCAGCCGCTCGGCCACGCGATTGAGCGCGATCTCGACCTTGGCATCCTCGAGCACGGTGCCGGTGGCGTGCTGGCGACCCTCGCGCACGATGTTCTTGCGGCGAAACTCGATCGGGTCGAGCTCGAGCGCGCGTGCGATCATGTCGGTGTGGCTCTCATAGGCCCAGACCAGCTGCGGAATACCGAAACCGCGCAGCGCTCCGGCCGGCGGCAGGTTGGTGTAGAGCGCGTAGGAATCGATCCAGACATTGTCGATATCGTAGGGCCCCGATGCGGTGAAGCCGGATTTCTGCGTCACCCGCGGGCCCACATCGGCATAGGCGCCGCCGTTCCAGTACACCTCGCATTTGCGCGCGGTGATGCGGCCGCTGTCGTCGAGCCCGGTCTTGATGCGGAACGTGCTGGGATGCTTGGTGATGGTGTAGAACTGCTCCTCCATGGTGAGGGCCACCTTCACCGGGCGGCGCACGATCATGGACAGCGCGGTCGCCAGCGCTTCCATCTTGATGTAGAGCTTCGACCCGAATCCGCCGCCGAGATAGGGCACCTTGATGCGCACGCGGTTTTCCGGCCAGCCGAGCAGGCGGGCGATCTCGGTGCGCACGAACGAAGGCCCCTGCGAGGCGCTGTAGATGGTTACGCCGGTCTCCTTCCAATCCGCGATCGAGGCGAACGGCTCGAGCGCGAGATGGAGCACTTTCTGCGTGCGGAAGGTGTGCTCGAACACGTGCGCCGCGCCGGCGAAGGCCTTGTCGACGTCGCCGCGCCGGAGCTTGAAATCGAGCGCGACATTGGTGCCCTTGCGGCCCTTGAGGTGCTTGAGATCGGCGAAGGTGCCGGCCGGACGAAGCTCCTCGTGCACCAGCGTCTTGTTCTCCGCCGCCTCGATCTCGTCGAACACGGCCGGCAATTCCTCGTATTCGGCGACGATGAGTTGCGCCGCCTCATCGGCAACGTGCGGATCGGCGGCGAGCACCACCGCGACCGGCTCGCCGACGATAGTGCACCTTGTCGATGGCGAGGATGGGCTGGTCGTGGAAGGCCGGACCGTAATAGGGCTCGGGAATGACCTTGCGCACATCCTCGGAGGTGATGACGCGGTAGACGCCGGCAACCTGCTTGGCCGCGCTGGTATCGATCGACTTGATGCGGCCGTGCGCCACCGTGCTGCGGAAAATCTTGGCATGCAGCATGCCGGGCAGCCGCATCGTGTGGGTGTATTCGGCGCGCCCTGTGACCTTCTCGCGCGCCTCGATCCGCGGCAGCGAGCGTCCGATTTGGCTGCCCGCCTGGGCGCTGACTTCGCTCTGCATGGTCGTGGTTGCCATCAGTGACCGGCTCCGCTCTCGTGTGGTGTGGCGTCGAATGCCGAACGCACGGCGCGGCCGACATAGACCCGTAGCAACTCGCGCTTGTAGGCGGCCGAGCCGCGCACGTCCGAAATGCACTCGGTTTCGGCGGCCGCGGCATCGCCGGCACGTGCCAAAGCCTTGTCGTCGATGGTGGCGCCGATGAGCGTAGTTCTCCGCCGCCGTGAGGCGAACCGCCTTCTCGGTCGCGGCGCTCACCACGACGCGGGCGGATTTGATCGCCGGCTCCGTCG
This sequence comes from uncultured Alphaproteobacteria bacterium, assembly GCA_963831225.1. Taxonomy (GTDB): domain Bacteria; phylum Pseudomonadota; class Alphaproteobacteria; order Rhizobiales; family Xanthobacteraceae; genus VAZQ01. Next base: position 22,414 of record CAWHPT010000049.1, on the reverse strand, counting down.
GTCTCCAGCGCCACCGCCACCCCGAGCGCGGGCCAATCCTCGGCCGAGCCGGTGGTGACCTTGAGATACGCGGCGCGAAATTTGCCCTGCGCCGGAATCCGCAACTCCGCGATCAGCTCGTTCTTGGCCAGCACGGTCTCGAAATAGCCGGCAAACAGGTCCTCGACCGCGATGCTGCGCTCGCCCTTGGGCCCGCTGACCACCACGCTTGCGCCGAGCGCAATGAGCACCGGTGGCAAGTCCATGTGCGGATCGGCGTGCGCGAGATTGCCGCCGATGGTGGCGACGTTACGCACCCGGATATTGGAGAGCCGTCGCATCGCGCGCGGGATCACCGGCGCCGCGCGCGCCACCTCGGCCGAGCGCTCCACTACGGCAAGCGGGGTCATGGCGCCGATGACGAGCCCGCCATCTGGCCCGGTCGCGATCCCGGACAGCTGCCGGTCGAGCTTGCGCAGGCTGATCAGCCGGGTTGGCCGGAACACGCCTGCCTTCATCATCAGCATCAGCGCGGTGCCGCCGGCGATCGGCCGCACCATCGCATCGCCAGGATCGAGCAGTCCGATTGCTTCCGGCAACGAGGTCGGCTCGACAAGCTCGAACGGCGTCATATGAGATCCCGTGACGATGAGCATTCGGATGGCGTCACGGTAAACGCCGCTCGAATCCGCTCGGCGAATTGCCGTTCCATGTCCCTGGCCTTGGCGCGCAGCACCGGCTGGCCGAGGCTGCCGAGCTTGCCGGTCAACCCTGCGTCGATCTCATAGCTCACCTTGGTTCCCCCATTGTCTGCCGCCAGCCGCGTCACCGAATTGGCGGTGAGGCGCCCGACGATTCCCAGCGGTGTTCCTTCGATCCTGGCCTCGATCTCTCGCGGTGGATCAGTGCGCACCACCTCGACCGCCACCTTGAACGTGAACTTGAGATAAGCGACCTTCGTCTCCAGCATTGCGGTGTAATGGTCTGCATCGATTTCGTTGAGCTCCCGTACGCCCTCGATGCAGGAGGCGAAGAAGCGCGCATCGCGCACTTTGGCATACACGGCCTCGGGCGGCGCCCCCACCAGAATGTCACCGGTGAATTTCATCCAAATTTCACACGTTCGTCCATGCGCTCGATGCGCTGCCATCGCGAACAGCAAGGCCTGGCAGTGCGGCCCACCGGGGAGGGGATTCAAGGTCGAAGCGGGGCTGCGGGCTCGATACTGGCGCATCGCTCCTTCGGCGTCAAAAGCACGCGCCGGGAACCGGTCCTGAGTGGCTTGCTCCCGGCTGCGGCGGTGCGAGCAGCCTGACAAAAAGGTGCTATGATACCATATCATTTTCGGAAAGTTCCAGGAACGAGCTTCCAGGCTGCGGCGTTGTCGGCTCGCTCACAAGCGATCTAGGCAACTTAAAAAGCAGAAGAGGGAATCGCGCCATGTGGATCTCGCTCTTCACTATCGCGGCTGGAGCTGCCATTTGTCTGGGCGTTGCAGCAGTCTTGATGCAGCCAGCGGGGCAGCGGACCCTCCGCGGGTAGCGTAGCATCGGCATTGGCTGAGCGGACTTGAAAAGCGGGCGACCTCGGGGTCGCCCGCTTTGTATCCCTTGCAAGTGCAGCGAGCGCTTGTCCGAGCGGAACGAAACCGGGGGTCGCCCGCACCTGCGGCAGCCCTGCGGCAAATGGGTTTCGCTCGCGTGCGACCCATCCTACACTCCGGATAGGCCGCTCCGGCACGTCCAACCATGGAAAGCCATGTCCTCGTCCCTGCTCATGACGCGGCGCTTCGCGCCCTTGTTCTGGACTCAGTTCTTTTCCGCCTTCAGCGACAATTTCCTCAAGAATGCGCTCGTCTTTCTCATTCTCTTCAAGATCGGAGGCCCCGACGCCGAGGCGCTCATCACGCTGGCGGCTGCCGTGTTCATCGCGCCCTACTTTTTTCTCTCTGCGCTCGGCGGCGAGCTTGCCGACCGCTACGACAAGTCGGTGGTGGCGCAGCGGCTGAAGCTTGCGGAGATCGCAATCGCGCTCATTGCCGTGCTCGGCTTTGCCTTGCATTCGGTGCCGGTGCTGTTCGTTGCGCTGTTCCTGTTCGGCGTGATCGCGGCGCTGTTCGGGCCGATCAAATACGGCATTCTTCCCGACCATCTCGCCCGCTCGGAGTTGCCGGCCGGCAACGCTCTGGTCGAGGGCGCCACCTTCATCGCCATCCTGCTCGGCACCATCGTCGGCGGGCTTGCCGCCAAGGATGGCGGCGACCCCGCCAAATTCGCGCTGCTGATGATCGTGTTCTCGGTCATGTGCTGGAGCGCCAGCCTGTTCATCCCGCGCACCGGGGAAGCTGCGCCCAATCTCGTCGTGCAGAGAAATGTTCTCGTCTCGACCGGCGGTTTGCTGAAATTCCTGCGCGAGGATCCCCGGCTGTGGTGGGGCGCGCTGGTGACCAGCTGGTTCTGGCTCGTCGGTGCGGTTTCGCTCTCGCTGATGCCTCCGCTGGTGAAGAACGTGCTGGGCGGAGACGAAGAGGTGGTCACCGCATGCCTTGCCATCTTTTCGATTTCGATCGCGATCGGATCGGGACTTGCAGCCTGGCTCGCCGCCGGCCGGATCATTCTGCTGCCGACCGTGATCGGCGCCGTTCTTCTCGGCCTGTTCGCCATCGATCTCGGCTGGTCGACCAGGGGCGCGTCCGCCAATTCCTGACTTTGCCGGCTTTTTTGCGCTGTTCGGCTCGTGGCGCGGCCTGCGGCTGGCGATCGACCTCGCCGGGCTCGCGATCGCCGGCGGCCTGTTCATCGTGCCGACCTTCGCGGCGGTGCAGGCCTGGGCCGGCGCCGATCGCCGCGCCCGCGTGGTCGCGGGGGTCAACGTGCTCAATGCCGCCTTCATGACGGTGAGCGCGCTCGCCGTCGCGCTCCTGCAGACTGCCGGGATGGGCACGTCGAGCCTGTTCATCATGCTCGGCATTGGCAGTCTGCTGGTCGCGATTGCGGTCGGCCGGACCATGCCGGCGAGCGCGCTCAGCGACGCGCTGTCCATCCTCTTTCGCACGCTGTTTCGAATCGAGGTGAAGGGCATCGACAATCTCAACAAGGCCGGCCCGAATGTCATCATCGCGCTCAACCATGTGAGCTTCCTCGACGCCGGCCTCGCGATGTCGCTGCGCAACCGCAAGCCGGTTTTCGCCATCGATGTCGGCATCGCGAAACTGTGGTGGGTGCGGCCGTTCGTGAAGCTGACCAACGCGCTGCCGCTCGATCCGATGAAGCCGATGGCGGTTCGCTCCCTGATCGATGCGGTCAAGGCCGGCAATGCGCTGATCATCTTTCCGGAAGGGCGCATCACCGTCACCGGCAGCCTGATGAAGGTCTATGACGGCGCCGCCATGATCGCGGACAAGGCCGACGCCGAGATCGTGCCGGTTCGCATCGAAGGACTGGAGCAGACCCCGTTCAGCCGGCTGTCCAAGAGCCAGGTGCGCCGCAAATGGTTCCCGAAGGTGAAGGTCACGGTGCTCGAGCCGGTGAAGCTCACCGTCGATCCCGAGCTCAAGGGCCGCAAGCGCCGGCAGGCAGCCGGCGCCGCGCTCTACGGGATCATGTCCGATCTCGTGTTCCGCACCACCTCGACCGACCGCACGGTCGTGGAAGCGGTGATCGAAGCCGCGGATACGCACGGCCGCAGCCGCGTCGCCGTCGAGGATCCCGTCACCGGCGCGCTCACCTACAAGCGCCTGCTCGCTCGGCGCCGCCATCCTCGGCAGCAAGCTGATGCCGTTTGCGCCGGAAGGGCGCGCCGTCGGCGTCATGCTGCCGAATGCCAACGGCGCCGTCGTGACCATTCTCGGCCTGATGAGCGCCGGCCGGGTGCCGGCGATGATCAATTTCACCGCCGGCGCGGCGAACATTCTGGCCGCCTGCAAGGCGGCGCAGATCGACACCATTCTCACGTCACGCACCTTCATCGAGAAGGGCAAGCTCACAACCCTCGTTGCCGCGATCGAGCAGCGCGGTCAAAATCGTCTATCTCGAGGACATCCGCGCCGGCATCACCGCGGCTGACAAGATTCGCGGCCTGCTCAACGCCGGCAAGCCGCTGGTGGCGCGCAAGCCCGACGACTGGGCCGCGATCCTGTTCACCTCGGGCTCCGAGGGCGTTCCGAAAGGCGTCGTGCTTTCCCACCGCAACATGCTGGCGAACGCCGCCCAGGCCGCGGCGCGCATCGATTTCGGCCGCGAGGACAAGGTGTTCAACGTGCTGCCGGTGTTCCACTCGTTTGGGCTCACGGTCGGCCTGATTCTGCCGCTGGTCTCGGGCGTGCGCATCTATCTCTATCCGTCGCCGCTGCATTACCGCACGGTCGCCGAGCTGATCTACGGGGTGAACGCCACCATCATGTTCGGCACCGACACGTTCCTGAGCGGCTATGCCCGGGTGGCGCATCCCTATGATTTCCGCTCGTTGCGCTACATCCTCGCCGGCGCCGAGCCGGTGAAGGAAGCGACCCGCCGGACCTACATGGAGAAGTTCGGCCTGCGCATCCTGGAAGGTTACGGCGTCACTGAAACCGCGCCGGCGCTCGCCTTGAACACGCCGATGTTCAACAAGTTCGGCACCGTCGGGCGCGCTGCTGCCGGGCATGGAAGCGCGGCTGGAAAAGGTGGAGGGCGTCGAGGAGGGCGGCCGGCTCTATGTGCGCGGCCCGAACGTGATGCTCGGCTACCTCAAGGTCGACAACCCCGGCGTGCTCGGAGCCGCCGGAGGAAGGCTGGCACGACACCGGCGACATCGTCACCATCGACGAGCAGGGTTTCGTCGCCATCAAAGGACGCGCCAAGCGCTTCGCCAAGGTCGGCGGAGAAATGGTCTCGCTCGCGGCGGTCGAGGCGCTGGCCGCAGAGCTGTGGCCGAACGCGCCGTCGGCCGTGAGTGCGGTTCCCGACCTGCGCAAGGGCGAGCGGCTCATCTGCTGACCCAGCAGAAGGATGCCACCCGCGCCGATTTCCAGTCCTTCGCCAAAGCCGAGCACGCCTCCGACCTGATGATCCCGGCCGAAGTCTGGGTGGTCGACAAGCTTCCCATGCTGGCTCGGGCAAGGTCGACATCGTGGCCGTCGGCAAGCTGGTGGATGAGCGCCTCGCCGCCAAGCCGGAAGCGATGGCGCGCGCAACCGGATGAAATGCCGCCTTCGCAGACCTGCCGCCGCTGCCGCCGCGGCTCGCGCGGCTTCGCGCGGGTGTGAGCGTGCTCCCTACACGCTCAATCCGGGCTGCCGTCTTCGTCCTTCACCGCCGATGGCATCAATAGCGCGCGCGGCGTCGTTCCGATCTCGGCAGCGGCGGCGCGCCGCCGCGAGCGCCGGATCGGTCCCGCTTCCGTGCACGGAATAGAGCTTGGGCGCCGCGCGATTGATCTGGAGATGGAAAATATCCGGCCGATTGTAGTGGCCGGCGAAGTCGTGCCGCAGCTTCATCTGGACGCCGAGCTCCAGATTGCATTGCGCATAGAGGATGCCTTCCTCGGCGCCCATCGGTCCGGCGATGATGCGGCTGTTCGGCGCGACGATCACGCTGCCGCCGCTGCAATCCGGACTGCGCAGGAATTGCCTCCGCCTCCGCCGTCGGCTCGAGCATCTCGATCATGCGCTCGTCGACGGTGCCGCAGGCCGAGATCACGAACGCCTTGCTCATCTGCGCGAATGCCTGCGAATCCACCGCGACCCGATTGCGCAGGGGATCGCCGCTGATGGGAAAATGGTTCGGCCAGCTCATGACGTGGATGCGGGTGCCTTCGGCGGTGAGTGCGAAGACCGCGAGCGGATTGGAGTTCTCGCCGCAGATCAGCCCGCTCATCGGTCCGAACTCGGTCTGGAACGCGCCGAACGTATCGCCGAAGCCGCCCATATGCACGAGCCGCTCGCCGACCGTGGGCATGATCTTCTGGTGCTTGCCGATCAGCGTGCCATCGGGCGCGATGTAGACCTGGCTGTTGAACATCGTCCCGGTGGTGTTGGGAATCTTCTCGCAGACGCCGACCACGACATAGGCATTGGCATCGCGCGCCGCCGCGCATAGCGCGTCGATCTCAGGGCCGGGGATCTCGACCGAATTCTTGAACAGCTCGGTGGCGAGCCGGTTGGACAGCGTGCCGGTCGCGGAATGGTGGTGATACCAGACCGGATGCGCGGGAATGAATCCTTCCGGAAACCCGATCACGCGGGCGCCGTTCGCGCCGGCCTCGCGGATCAGGCGACAGGCCTTCTCGGTCGAGCCCTCGCGGTCGAGGAACACCGATGCCGCCTGCACCGCGGCGACCTTCACCACTGGATAATCGTCACCCATTTCCTGCACTCGGCAGCGATCAGTCGGGTGGCCAACTTGCAGCCGGGGACATGCGGCGGCTCTCGCCTATTCGGCCGCTTGGGTCTGAGGCTTGGCGCCGCTCTTCGCCCAGTAATCGCCGGCGCTCTTCGATCGCTTGAGCGCCGCCTCGGTCTCGAAGCCCGGCGCCATCGATGCATCGGTGCCGGCAAGAATCTGGTGGTGCTCGATGTCGAGCGTGCGCAGCCAGCGCTGCTGGCCCATGGTCAGGGCGACGAAATAGCCGATCTCGACCAGCTCCGGCTCGCTGAAATGCTGGTGCAGCCGCGCCCAGAATGCGTCGTCGACCGGCAGATCCCAGGTGATCGCCTCGGCATAGGACAACGCCGCCTTCTGCCGCTCGTCGTAGCGCGTCGAGCTCTCGAAATTGATCAGATCGCGGTAGTCGTCCTCGACGATGCCCTGCTTCGCCGCCTTCATCGAGCGCTGGTTGCCGCAGAACTCGCACAGCACCGAGCGCGAGACGTAGATGCGGCAGAGCTCCTTGATGGCGTGGTCGGCGACGCCGTTCTTGAAGACGTCGCGCCATGAATTGGCGAACGACCAGAACACCGCCGGCACGTGGGCGCGGATCGCCTGGCTCTCCGGCCGCGGCGTGCCTTCGCGGGCACAGCGGTCGAACTCGGCGAGCATGGCCTCATCCGTGACGGTGGCGGGATCGACGTAGCTGATGCGCGGCTTGGACATCGATAACTTCTCCTTCTTTTCCGTCGCCGGGGCGGAGTGTCCGATTGCTGCACGGTCATTGCAACCATGCGTTCACCTCCGAGCAGAGATTCTTAACCATCATCGCCTAGCGTGACGGCCGGATTGTTGGCCGTACCGGAGCATTCCACGGCGAACGAAACCCGCACGGCTCGTCGCCGAGGAAACCGCCGATGGGGGAGAGCTCAGGCCGAGTCGTCTTCGCGGCGGTCGCGTGCCTGCTCTGCCTCAGCGGCTGCAAGACCTCGATCACGCCCGGCGATCCTTCCAGTCGAAGGCGTCCTGCCGCGTCCAATCCTCGCCTCGACCGGCAGCGTGGATGCATCAGGTGGGACTGGCGCCCGATGCGGTGCCGAACGGGTTGCTGGGCCAGGCTCCCGACGACGATCTCAGCCTCGGCAAGAAGCACTTTCGGGCCGCCAATTTCGATCTTGCCGAGCGCCACTTCCGCCGCGCTGTCGAGCACGCATCCGCGCGATCTCGAATTCCTGGGTCGGGCTCGCCGCCTCCTACGACCGGTTGCGGCAGTTCGATCTTGCCGACCGCGCTTACGACCAGGCACAGAAAATCGCGGGGCCGCAGGCGGAGATCCTGAACAACCGGGGTTATTCCTACATGCTGCGCGGCGACTACGCGCGCGCCCGCGAGACGTTGCGCCAGGCGCAGGCCCAGGACCCCGCCAATGCCTACATCAAGAACAATCTGGAGCTGCTGGAGGTCAGTTCCCGCAAAGGCAAGGCCGTCCGCTGAGATCCCGGTGCGCTTCGCACCGGCCGCCCTGGACAACGCGCAAGCCGCGTGCGACTTGACGCGTGAAACAGGCATGGCTGCGCTCATGTTCGCAAGCTTTCGCAAGTTCCTGTCCGAGGTCGCCGGGGGCGGCAAGCACCCCAGCCGCTTCGAGCAGAGTGACTACCGCCTAGCGGCGGCGGCGTTGCTCGTCCATGCCGCCGCCATCGATGGCGAGATATCCGGTGTCGAGCGCGAGAAGCTGCATGGGGTCGTGCAGCGGCGGTTCGGGCTCGATCAAGAGGCGAGCGACGAATTGATCGCCGAGGCGACCGACGCCGAGCACCAGGCCATCGACCTCTATCAGTTCACCCGGATGATCAACCGCTCCCTCGACGAGAATGGGCGCCGGCGGATGGTCGAGATGATGTGGGAGATGGTCCATGCCGACGGCCGCATCACCGAGTTCGAAAGCAACCTGATCTGGCGCGCAGCCGACCTGCTCGGAGTGTCCTCGCGCGAGCGGATCGAGCTCGGCCGCCGCATCGCCGGTGAGCGGGAGATCGACGAGCCGTGACGGAGGAGAAGCGTCCGGTCACGGTGATTACCGGCGCGTCCGCCGGCATCGGGGCGGCGCTGGCGCATGAATTTGCCGCGCACGCGCACGAGCTCGTTCTCGTTGCCCGGCGCGAGCAGCCGCTCGCCGCCCTCGCCGACGCGATCGCGGCGAAGGGCGTGGCACGGCCGACCGTGCTGCGGATGGATGTCGCACGCATCGATGCAGCGCGTGATATCCGCGAGGCGCTGGCGCGGCGCGGGCTCGAGCCCGACATCCTCGTCAACAATGCCGGCTTCGGACTCGCTCGGCATGGCCGACAAGCTCGACCGCACCGAGCAGCTCGCCATGATCGATCTCAATGTGCGGGCGCTGACCGATCTGTCGCTTTCATTCATCGACATCCTCGAACGCCGGCGCGGCGGCATCCTCAACGTCGCCTCGATCGCCGGGTTTTTGCCCGGTCCGGGAATGGCGGTGTACTACGCCACCAAGGCCTATGTGCTCTCGTTCAGCGAAGCATTGCACCAGGAGCTCGCATCGAGAGGCGTGCGGGTGAGCGTGCTTTGTCCGGGACCGGTGCCCACCGAGTTTCATGCCCGCGCCGGCATCACGCATGGGACCTTTCCGCCGCTGTTCACGCGTTCCGCCGAGCGGGTAGCGAGAGAGGGCTATCTCGGGCTCAAGAACAACCAGCGGGTGGTGGTTCCCGGCTCCGCCAACAGGGTGATGACAGTGCTTACCCGCATCATTCCTCGCCCACTGCTGCTCAGGGCCACGGCCCGGCACCAGAAAGGCCGCCAGAGCGGCGCGCCGGCGGGTTGACAGGGTTGCCGCCGGGCGGCTCTCACGGCATCGCCGCATCATCATGGCGGACCTGCAAACAACCATCTTGCAAACGCGATCGAGCTGGCTGATAGCGTGAGTGATCGCGCATTGCGGGTGAATCGAGCCGATGCTGCAGCCGGTCCTGATCGTGACGCACCAGGAGACCTCGAGTCCCGGGCGTGTCGGCCACGCTTTGCGCCAGCGCGGTTACCCACTCGACATGCGCCGCCCGCGCTTCGGCGATCCGTTGCCGGAGACCATGGCCGGGCATGCCGCGGCGATCATCTTCGGCGGGCCGATGAGCGCCAACGACACCGACGAATTCATTCGCCGGGAGATCGACTGGCTGGCTGTTCCGCTGCGGCAGAGAAAGCCGTTCCTCGGCATCTGCCTCGGCGCCCAGATGCTCGCAAGTCATCTCGGCAGCCGGATCTTCCAGCATCCCGATGGCCATGCCGAGGTCGGCTATTATCCGATCCGCCCGACCGAGACCGGACGCGAGGTCTGCGATCCCTGGCCGGAGCAGGTCTATCAATGGCACCGGGAAGGGTTCGACCTGCCGCTGGGCGGCGAGTTGCTGGCGGAGGGCGACTCGTTTCCGGTGCAGGCGTTCCGCTATGGTGGCTCCGCCTATGCGCTGCAATTCCATCCCGACGTGACCCACGCCATGATGTGCCGTTGGACCACGCGCGGGCACGAGCGCATGCTGTTGCCGAACGCCAAGCCGCGGGTCGCGCATTTCGCCGATCGTGCGGTCTACGATCCTGCCGGCCGCGCCTGGCTGGAAGCGTTCCTCAACCATTGGCTCGGCAACACGGCGGCGGCGCCGCCGCAGCAAGCGTCGACCGGGTGATTGCGCTGCGCCAAATCCGGCTGGTTACCATGCGGGGCGCTTCTCCGGCACGAGAGTGCCGGTGCAGACTTTACTCGATTATCTTGAAGCGGGAGAATCCATTGATGATTTTCTCGAAGGATTTCCGTCCGTGACTCGGGAACAGATTATTGCTTTTCTGGAGCAAGCAAAGGACCGGTTGATCGAAGTAGCAACGTGAAAATCCTACTCGACGAATGCATTGATTGGCGTCTGTCCCGTTACAAGCGAGTAATTCCGATTCCACCTGATCGAAACGCGCTCTGATGTAGAATGCAGGCCAGCCGCTCGCGCTGTCGCCGACCAGGATGAGCCGATGAAGGCGAATCGGAAGGAGCGAAGCCATGTCGACGCAAGGTCGAATTGAAGTTAATTCGAAGGTGATGCTCGGGAAGCCGGTCATTCGCGGCACCCGCATCACAGTGGAGTTGCTTCTGCGAAAGCTCGGCGAAGGGGCCGCGCATTCGGACTTGCTGGAGGCTTACCCCCAACTCACCGACCACGATATTCAGGCTGCCATCACCTACGCTGCAGACACGCTTGCCCACGAAGAAACGGTGCTTGTGGAGCCGAAGGGGTGAATGCGCTTTCTTGCCGACGAGAGCTGCGACTTTCGCGTTGTGCGGGCATTGCGGGATGCCGGACACGACGTAACGGCGGTCATCGAGTTCGCACCGGGCGTAGTCGATACCGCCGTCATCGACCGCGCGTGCCAAACTGCCGACAATGATAGTTGAGGTCGTGGCAAACCATGGAGAAAGCCTCGGGGACCGCTTCGTCGTGCTTCAGCCGGGACGGGTTCGCCTCGGCGGCAGTCCGAGAGATTGACCATATGCCGGCACCAGATGAGGGCGGATTACGGTCGATAATCCGCACTACCTGGTCTCAACTTTTGCTCGGATAGAAGCTCTCGACGCGATTGAGCGTGGGGAACGCCCGCATCCAGGCCGCCACCACGAGCAGGATGCCGACGCCGCCCACCAGCACGGCCGGAATGGCACCGAGCCAGGCCGCCATGACGCCCGCCCTGAAATCGCCGAGCTGATTCGACGTGCCGGAGAACAGCGAGCTCACCGCATTGACCCGCCCGCGCATCTCATCGGGTGTCTCGATCTGCACCAGCGTCACTCGGACCCACGCTGAGCGACGTCGCGCAAAATGATCGTCAACAGAAGTCGCTAAAGCTGTTCGGCGCTTTCAATAGTCAGCGCTCGTCGCTCTTACGATCTTGCGCGCCATGCACGATGTAAAGCACTTCGATTTCTCTCCGCCCTTCGTGTACCTCATAGACAATAATATACGGCGGTTCGACAAGCTCGCGAGTTCCCGGATCAAGACCGGGCCTCCCCATCTGCTCGAGGCCGGGCGTCGCAAGCCTCCCAATGTGCTGGCGAATGCGCTGGATCATGCCAGCGGCAGCACGAGGATTGTCCTTGGCGATCCACGCGAAGATCTCGTCTAGGTCTTCATCAGCCTTCTTGCGGACGACAATCTTCATACGCCAAAGCGTCGCAATCGTTCGTCGAACTCTTGAAGAATTTAATGTTTCCGCATTCTGTTCTGCTCGCCGCCGACGAAGCTCGGTAAGCTGTTCGTCCGTAAGACGGTAACCGCTCTTATCTTGCGCCTCGATGCTCATGAGAATTTCAACGGCGGCCTCCTGCCGAGCTGGAGGCCAAGTCAAAACACGCTCGAGGATTTCTTTGACTTCTTCTCTTTTCATGTCGAGCACTATAGCACGTCTCAAGTCGCAACGCACGAATCACAGAGAACCGAATCACAGAGAACCAAGAGAACCGTATTGGAGCGTAGCCTGGAAGAAAATGGCGAGACTTCCCGAGTTGCGCTCGTTCATTCACACCGCTTGGCGTTGAGGTTGCGCCGCGGAACCGATAATCCGCCCGGCATGTTCTCAACTTTTGCTCGGATAGAAGCTCTCGACGCGATTGAGCGCGGGGAACGCCCGCGTCCAGATCGCCACCACGAGCAGGATGCCGACGCCGCCCACCAGCACGGCCGGAATGGCGCCGAGCCAGGCCGCCATGACGCCCGCCCTGAAATCGCCGAGCTGATTGGAGGTGCCGGAGAACAGCGAGCTCACCGCATTGACCCGCCCGCGCATCTCGTCGGGGGTCTCGATCTGCACCAGCGTCACTGCGGATGACCACGCTCACCGCGTCCGACGCGCCGAGCACGGCCAGCGCAACCATCGACAGGACGAACGACTTCGACAGCGCGAACACCACCGTCGCGAGCCCGAACAATGCCACGCTGACGCAACATGATCCGTCCGACCCGCCGCGAGATCGGCCAGATCGTCAGCACTGCCATCACCGCCAGCGCGCCGGCGGCGGGCGCGGCGCGCAACAGACCGAGACCCTCTGGCCCGACATTGAAGATTTCATCGGCGAAGATCGGCAGCAGCGCGGTCGTGCCGCCGAGCAGCACCGCGAACAGATCGAGCGAGATGATGCCGAGCACGATCGGATTGCGGCGGATGTAGGCGACACCGGCGAAGAATGCGGTCAGGTTGATGGGCGAGCGGATAGCTACGAAACGTTCGATCTGCACCAGGCTCAGGAAGATGACCGATGCGAGAAAGAGCACGCAGCAGATCGTATAGGGAACGCCCGGCGCCGAATGTGTAGAGCACGCCGCCGAGCGCGGGACCGATGATGGTTGCGAACTGGGTGGTCGAGGCCGAGGCGGCGACCGCGCGCGGAAACAACGCCGGCGGCACCACCGCGGGCAGCAGCGTCTGCTGGGTCGGCGCCTCGAACGCGCGCCCGATGCCGAACACGAAAACCGCAGCCAGAATGAACTCCTTGGTCACCATCCCGGAGACCGAGCCGGCGGCGAGCGCCGCGGCAGCCAGCGCTTCCACCGCCTGAAACAACTGCAGCACTCGGCGCCGGTCATACCGGTCGGCGACCTGACCCGCCACCAGCATGAACGCCGCCGCCGGGCAGGAACTGGGCGAGGCCGATCAGGCCGAGGTCGAAGGCGCTGCCGGTGAGCGCATACATCTGCCAGGCGACGGCCACTCCCAGCATCTGGAAGCCCATGCCGGCGCAGGTCCGCGCAATCCAATAAAGCGTGAACGGGCGATGGCGCAGGATCGACGCCGGCACGGCCTCGTTCGGGTTCATCGGTGGAATTCTACGGATTTGCGGAGGCTGGTGGAGCCGAGGGGGGTCGAACCCCTGACCTCCTCATTGCGAACGAGGCGCTCTCCCAACTGAGCTACGGCCCCGCCAAGATGCGCCCGCCGTGCAGGCGCGTGCGAGTGCTGGCCATTTACGGCGCGAGGTCCAGGGAGTCAAGGATCGGCGAACCATGTTTCGCCGCGTAACGGTTTTCGCCGCGTGCGCGCTTGTTTGCAGCGCCACGGGCCGCTACATGTTCTCCACGACCTCCATGAGCAATACCGGTCCATGCGCGCCTTATTCCTCGTCATCGATCTCGCCCTTCAGCTCTACATCTGGATCCTGATTGCGGCAGCGGTATTTTCCTGGCTGGTCGCCTTCAACGTGGTCAACGTCCGCAATTCCGTAGTCGGGATGGTCGGCGACTTTCTCTATCGAATTACCGAGCCGGCGCTGCGTCCGATCCGCAATGTGATGCCCGATCTCGGCGGTATCGACATCTCGCCGGTCATCTTCGATCCTGATCATCATCTTCATTCGCTACTGCATCGCGCTTTATATTCTTCCGAACGTGTTCTGATCGCGATGACGGCGTGGACGACAACGGCGCAAGGCATCGTTATCGGCGTGCGCGCAACGCTCGCCGCTGCGCTGGAGAGGGCTTGCGCCACGGCGTAACGGGACCATGACGGCACAGCTCATCGACGGCAACGCGATCGCAGCGAGCCTGCGCGACAAGGTGGCGGATGCGGTGCACCGGCTGGCGCGCGACCGCGGCATCGTGCCGGGGCTCGCGGTCGTCCTCGTCGGCAACAATCCCGGCCAGCGAAAGCTATGTCGGCAACAAGATGAAGATGACGGCCGGCAGCGGCATGCGCTCGTTCGATCATCGGTTGCCGGACGCAACCAGCGAAGCCGAGCTCTTGACCCTGGTGGCGCGGCTCAACGCGGACCCTGCCGTTCACGGCATCCTGGTGCAGCTTCCGTTGCCGAAGCAGATCGATCCGCACAAAGTCATCGCCGCAATCGATCCGGCCAAGGATGTCGATGGCTTCCATCCCGTGAATGCGGGCCGCCTCGTCGGCCGGGCTGCCGGCGCTGGCGCCCTGCACCCCATTCGGCTGCGTGCTGCTCGCCAAAACGCGTGCAGCCCTCGCTTGCCGGACTGGAAGCGGTGGTGATCGGCCGCTCCAATATCGTCGGCAAGCCGCTGGCGCAGCTGCTGCTGGCGGAGAACGCAACGGTGACGCTGGCGCATTCCAGGACGCGCGATCTTCCGGCTGTGTGCCGCCGCGGCGATCTTTTGTTCGCGGCGGTGGGGCGCGCCGGAGATGGTGCGGCGCGATTGGGTCAAGCCCGGCGCCACGGTGATCGACGTTGGCATCAATCGCGTGACCGACGCGGCAGGCAAGTCGCGCATCGTCGGCGATGTCGCCTTCGCCGAAGTCCGCTGAGGTCGCCGGCGCGCTCACCCCGGTCCCGGGCGGGGTCGGGCCAATGACGATCGCGTGCCTGCTCGCCAATACCATGCGCGCGGCTTGCGCAATCGCGGGTTTGCCGGAGCCGGAATTCTGCGGATCAGGCCGTGACGATCCGAGGCAATACGTTCAACGCCGGATGCCGAGGTGGCCCGGATCAGACGCGGAGTCGGCCTCGGCCGGCGTGCCACGCCGCTCGCCCGCGCTCATCCGTTCCAGGCGAACGCGACCTTGTCGAGAACGCGGGTGCCGAACCGTTCGGAGGATCGCGCCACCGCTTTGCCGCCGAGCGCGCGGTAGAACCCGACCGCCGGCTCGTTGTCGGACAGCGCCCAGACCACCAGGCTTTGCAGGCCGCTCTGCTGGAGGTCGCGCCGCGCCGCGCCGAACAGCTTGCGGCCGAAGCCGAGCCCCTGGAACTCTGGCCGCAGATAGAGCTCGTAGATCTCGCCGTCGTAGTACAGGCTGCGCGCGCGGTTGCGACCGTAATTGGCGTAGCCGGCGACGCAATCGCCGAATGCCAGCACCGCGATCCGGCTGCCCTTGCGGATGGCGCTGTCCCACCATTGCGGGCCGCGCCGATTGATGAGCTTGGTCGAGCTCCGTTCCGGGAATGATGCCCTGGTACGCGCCCTCCAGGCCTCGTCGTGGGTCGCCGCGATCGCCGTGCATCGGACGGCTTGGCGCGACGGACTTCGATGAGGATCGTGCTCATGACGAGATAGAAGCAAGCACTTCGCTGCCTTCAAGAGCTATATTTAACGCTGACGTTAATCGGGTCGTGAGCTGGTGTGGATTTGTCACACCCGGTCGCGTCGAAGCATTCGAACCAGTGCGAAAAATCGAATGATGATCGCGCTCTGCCGGGTTGTTGCCGCGGCGACACGCGGCTTCGAGAAAATCCGGCATGCCGTGGCCGGGCAGCCGGGTTTAGGCGCGGCGCGGCATGTGCAAACACCTTGTCACGCGAAACGAATCCAGTCGGGATGCGAATCCGATGCGCGCACGCACGCTCGCTTCACACCTGCTCCGCCTCCTTGCGGCGCTCCTCCTTCTTGCGGTCGTTGGGATCGAGCAGCTTCTTGCGCAGCCGGATCGCCTTCGGCGTGACCTCGACCAGCTCGTCGTCGGTGATATAGGCCAGCGCCTTCTCCAGCGTCATCTGAATCGGCGGGATCAGGCGCACGGCCTCGTCCTTGGAATGGGTGCGGATATTGGTGAGCTTCTTGCCCTTGAGCACGTTGACCTCGAGATCATTGCCGCGCGTGTGCTCGCCGATGATCATGCCGCGATAAACCTTCCATCCCGGCTCGATCATCATCGGCCCGCGGTCCTCCAGGTTCCACAACGCATACGCCACGGCCTCGCCCTGGTCGTTGGAGATCAGGACGCCGTTGCGCCGGCCCACGATCTCGCCCCGGTAGGAGCCATAGCCGTGGAACAGCCGGTTCATGACTGCGGTGCCGCGCGTGTCGGTGAGCAGCTCGCCCTGGTAGCCGATGAGGCCGCGCGTCGGAGCGTGGAAGACGAGCCGCACGCGTCCGCCGCCCGAGGGGCGCATCTCGGTCATCTCGCCCCTGCGCTCCGAGAGCTTCTGCACGATGATGCCGGTGTGCCCTTCGTCGACGTCGATCACCACCTCCTCGATCGGTTCCAGGAGCTCGCCGGCGGCGTCGCGCTGCAACAGCACTTTCGGCCGCGAAACCGACAGCTCGAAGCCCTCGCGCCGCATGGTCTCGATCAGAATACCGAGCTGCAGCTCGCCGCGGCCGGCGACCTCCATGGAATCCTTCTCGGTCGACTCTCCGATCCTGAGCGCGACATTGCCTTCGGCTTCGCGCAACAGCCGTTCGCGGATCACCCGGCTCTGCACCTTGTCGCCTTCGGTGCCGGCAAGCGGCGAATCATTGATGCGGAAGGTCATCGCCAGCGTCGGCGGATCGATAGGCTGCGCCGGCAGCGGCTCGGTCAGCTCCGGCGCGCAGATCGTATGCGAGACCGTCGCCTCCGGCAGCCCGGCGAGCGCAACGATGTCGCCGGCGGACGCCTCGTCGACGCCGGTGCGCTCGAGCCCGCGGAAGGCGAGCACCTTGGTCACGCGGCCGTCCTCGATCAGGTTGCCGTCGCGGTCGAGAACCTTCACGCTCTGGTTGGGCCGCACCGTGCCGGAGGAGATACGTCCGGTGACGATGCGGCCGAGATAGGGATTGGCCTCCAGAATGGTGCCGAGCATGCGGAACGGTCCGGGCTCGATCTTCGGCTGCTTCACGTGCCGGGTCACGAGATCGAGCAGCGGAGCCATGCCGAGGTCCTTCGGTCCTTCCGGCGAGGGCGCCATCCAGCCTTCCTTGGCCGATCCGTACAGGATCGGAAAGTCGAGTTGCTCCTCGCCGGCATCGAGCGCGGCAAAAAGGTCGAAGACCTCGTCCACCACGACCGCAGGACGCGCGTCCGGCCGGTCGACCTTGTTGATGACGACGATTGGGCGAAGGCCAACCTTGAGCGCCTTCGATACGACGAACTTCGTTTGCGGCAGCGGCCCTTCGGCGGCGTCGACCAGCACCAGCGCGCCGTCCACCATGTTGAGGATGCGCTCCACCTCGCCGCCGAAATCGGCATGCCCCGGCGTATCGACGATGTTGATGCGGATATCGTGCCAAGGGATCGAGGTCACCTTGGCGAGAATGGTGATGCCGCGCTCGCGCTCGAGATCATTGGAATCCATGGCGCGCTCGGCGACGCGCTGGTTCTGGCGAAAGGCGCCGGACTGCTGCAGAAGGCGGTCGACCAGGGTGGTCTTGCCATGGTCGACATGGGCAATGATGGCGAGATTGCGAAGCATGGGATGCTGAAAACCAATCGCGGGCCCCAAGAGGGCCCGCTTCAGCGGCGAATATAGTCAGCAAGTCGAAAGACGCAATGCACCATTGTTCCCTTGGAAAGGGGCGGCTGCCAGCGCGCCGCCGTCCGGGGGGACGCGCTCGAGGCCTTCAAAGCGCGCCGGAACCCCTTGCGTCCTGCCCTTTGCAGGGCGACGATGGAGCAGATCGGAGGTCGCGTGCGCTGCGCTGTCCCAGTGGTCAACAAGCGCCGGGTGCTGTGCGTCTTTCCGCATTACACTCCCGCTTTCGGTACCTTCAACCATGCCTACCGGTTGATGAGAGGCGTGCGCGCGTTCATGCCGCCGCAAGGCTTGCTGCTGATCGCGGCCTATATGCCGCAGGACTGGCCGGTGCGCTTCGTCGACGAGAACATTCGCAAGGCCAGCGCCGCCGAGATCGCCTGGGCCGACGTCGTCGTGGTCAGCGGCATGCACGTGCAGGCCGCGCAAATTCATGACATCGCGGCGCGCGCTCACGCCGCCGGCAAGGTGGTGATGCTGGGCGGACCGTCGGCATCCGCCTCGCCGGAAATCTATCCCGACATCGACTACCTCCACATCGGGGAGATGGGCGATGCAACCGACCGGATCATTACGCTGCTCGACGAGAGCGTGGCGCGACCGCCCGCCCAGATGCGCTTCGAAACCACGGAACGGCTTCCGCTGCAGCAATTTCCGATCCCCGCCTACGACCTGATCCCGCTCGAGAGCTACCTGATGCTGACGTTGCAGTTCTCCAGCGGGTGTCCTTATCTCTGCGAGTTCTGCGACATTCCGAACCTCTATGGCCGGCAGCCGCGGCTCAAGACGCCGCAGCAGATCACCGCCGAGCTCGATGCCATGCGCACGCAGAAGCATCCGCCCGTGGTCTATTTCGTCGATGACAACTTCATCGGCAATCGCAAGGCCGCCAAGGACATGCTGCCGCATCTGGTCGCCTGGCAGAAGCAGCACGGCTATCCCTTGCAGTTCTACTGTGAGGCCACGCTCAACATCGCCAAGCAGCCGGAGATCCTCGCGCTCATGCGCGAAGCATCGTTCCTCGGGCTGTTCGTAGGGATCGAGACGCCCGAGGCGGATGCGCTCAAGGCCATGCGCAAGAGCCAGAACATCGCGGTGCCGATGCTCGAATCGATCAAGACCCTCAACGATCACGGATTGGAGGTGACGTCGGGCATCATCCTGGGGCTCGACACCGATTCCGATGATACCGAAAGCCGGCTCAAGGAATTCATCGACATCTCGCAAATCCCGATGCTGACCATCAACCTGCTGCAGGCGCTGCCGAAGACGCCGCTGTGGGACCGGCTCGAGGTGGCGGACCGGCTCGACGACGATCCCGCGCGCGAAAGCAATGTGCGGTTCACGCGGCCGTATGACGACGTGGTCGCGATGTGGCGGCGCTGCATCGCCTATGCCAACGATCCCGAGCGCCTGTTCTCGCGCTATCATCATCAGGTCGATGCAACCTATGTCAACCGGATGATGCCGCCCGCGCGCGGCAAGCTCAACTGGTCGAACCTTTCAGGCGCGCTGGTGCTGGCGTTCCGGGTCTTGCTGCATATCGGCATCCTGTCGGATTACCGGAGGCCGTTCTGGCGGGCGGCGCGTCACGCGCTGCGACGCGGACAGATCGATGCGGTCCTCGGCATGGGGTTCGTAGCGCACCATCTCATCCAGTTCACGCGCGAGGCGCTGCGCGGCGAGCAGAATGCATCATACTACTCGACCAAGTCGCGCAATGCCGAACCCGCGACCGAGTTGGCTCCGCTGCGCAAGTCGGCTTGACCGGGCAGGGCGACGCAGGATCAGAAAGAAGGAATGGCCGCGCGTTCGTCGGGAAGCGGCCGGCGAAATTTCAGCACCGGTGAGCTGGCGTTTCGGATGGATCCGCGGGACGGATCGTTGAATGCATCGACGTTTCTTGCGTTGGCTTCGTTTGGGCGAAAATGGTCGACGCCGCGGCCTGCGCAAACGCTCGTGTCCCGGCCGAGCGCGCCCCCGGACTTGATCCGGACTTGATCCGGGGGTTGCGCGCGAAGAGCCGGGACCCAAGGGCAATAGATTGTTGGTGGGTTCGTTCTGTCAATGCATCGGTTGGGTCCCGTTGGCTTCGTTCCGCCAAGACACCGGGGTGATGCCCGTTGGCTTCGTTCCGCCAAGACACCGGGTGATGCCCGTTGGCTTCGTTCCGCCAAAACGCCGGGCGGTGTCCGTCGGGTTGCGCACTTGGACCATGCGAAGCAAACCCGCCATTGAAATCCGGGGAACCATTGCCGCGTGGCACGATCGTCCCGCATTGCGCTGGCGCTCCATGCGGGCTACGCGCTTGCCGTCGTTCAGATCAGTCACGCGAAGCAACGAGGGTCCGGCCCTTCCAAGGTTTTTGCCCGCCACAAAGGCGAAGGGGGAGCATCCGCGCGTGCCGCAAATCCGGTAAGCGCCATCTCGTCACCGCGGCAATTCCTCGCGGCCTCGGACGGCGCGGCAATTTCCCGGTGAACATCCGGTATGGCTTGGGGGTTTTCCCGTTGGGTCAATCCGATGCCGGCTTGCGCCTCCATCGGTCTTGCTCGGGCGCGACGGCGGGCGGCGGCGGAAAATCCCATGCCGTCAATTGCCGCAGTTGTTCTTTCAATCCGATGCCGGCTTGCGCTTCCATCGGTTGCTCGCGCGCGACCATGGCCGGCCTCGCTTTGCCGTCGATGCGATCGAAGATTTCCTTGATCGCCCGCATATCGCCGGCAAGCGCCATCGCGACCAGCTGGCCCGCGATGGCCTGCATCTTGCTCATGATGCATCCGTCGACTGCGACCTCCTGCTGCAAGGCGTGCAACAGCGCATCGCGCATCATGGTATCGCAGGTGCGAGCGCCGGATCCGTTGGCTTTGCTGTTCATGTCGATTTCTCCGTGTTTTAGGGCGATGGGCGATCCGCAACAGCTTCCCTGCCGGCGGCCGCCCTGCGCGATGCGACGCGCAAGCCACGACCGCCGGCTTCGATGCAGCGGGAGGAGCCGGCTGCAGCGAACCGTCGTCAGGTCAGAACGCAATTGGGGATAATGAGCAATTATGCCCCATCTCTGTAACAAATGCAAGCGCAAAATCGAGCCGGTGTCGGGAGCACACGAGTTGTCCGGGTTAGGTAGCACACGAGTTGTCCGGTTTCATGCCCTGCGAAGGAGCAGGAACGATGAACCGGACGACGTGGCTACAGGACCGCAGGATGGCGAAGTTTGGCGAGGTATTGAGCCGATGGGAGCGCAAGCAGCTGTCGGCGATGGAGGCTGGCGAGATTCTGGGGTGCTCGGAGCGGCAGTTCCGGCGCTACCGGGCTCGTTACGAGGAGGAGGGTCTGCAGGGGCTCTTCGACCGTCGGCTGGGCAAGGCGTCTGCCCGGCGGGTGCCGATCGACAAGGTGGCATGGATGCTCGGTGAGTACCGGACCCGCTACAGCGGCTGGAACGTGAAGCACTTCCACGAGCACTTGCAGAAGCAGCATAGCTTCCGGTGGAGCTACACCTGGGTGAAGACGCAGTTGCACACGGCGGGTCTGGTGGAGCGCAACAGGAAGCGCGGCATCCACCGTCGCAAGCGGCCGCGCAAGCCGTGCGTTGGCATGATGCTGCACCAGGATGCCAGCCGCTTTGCCTGGCTCGAGGAGGCGCCCGAGCTCGATCTGATCGTCACGCTCGATGACGCCACCAGCGAGATCTACTCGGCGTTTCTGGTCGAGGAGGAAGGCACGGCTTCGAGCTTGCGGGCGCTGCTCGAAGTGTTCACCGCGCACGGCCTGCCCTCGAGCCTCTACACCGACCGCGGCAGCCATTACTTTTTCACCCCGACCGCCGGTGGGGCGGTCGACAAGCAGCAGCGGACGCAGGTGGGGCGGGCGCTGGCGCACCTTCACATCGAGCACATTCCGGCCTACTCGCCGGAGGCACGCGGGCGGAGCGAGCGCATGTTCGGCACGCTCCAAGGGCGGTTGCCGCAGGAATTGCGTCTGTGCGGCATCAGCGATGTCGCGGAGGCCAACCGCTACATCCGGGAGATTTATCTGCCGCTGCATAACGAGCGGTTCGCCAAGCCGCCACAAATCAAGGGGAGCGCGTTCGTGCCGGCGCGCGATCCCGCAGGCCTCCCCGACATTCTGTGCATCGAGCAGAGCCGGGTGGTCGCGCGCGACAACACGGTGTCCTACGAGGGGCGCTCGCTGCAGCTTCCGCAAAGCCCGGCGCGCGCCCACTACGTCAAGGCCAACGTCACGGTACGCGAATATCCGGACGGCACGCTCGCGGTATTCCACGGCCCGCGACGGCTCGCGCGCTACAGCACCGAGGGAGAAGAGATCGCCGAGGTCCCGCCCATTGCCAGCGTGACACCGTGCTTGCCGCCGTCAAGGCGTGGCCTGGCGAGGGCAGAGCTTGGGGAAGCGACGGAACGACGGCCAGCCTTGACCGCGCCTGCACACGGCGTCACCGGGGGAAGGCAGGTCGGGACGAAGAAACGGTCCTCAGGTCGAACCAAGAAACTGACCAGAAAGAGAGGGGCAAACGCGGCAGCTGCAGCGGCATGAGCCTACACCTGGCCGGGGCGTCCACCGCTTCCAAACCGGCCAGGTCGATAGCAACCCCGAAGCGGACAAATGATGTGCTACAAAAACCGGACAACTCCAAAAGCTACCGACAGCGCAAAATCGAGCCGGTCGGACATCCCGGTGTTCGCGGGTCGGTCCATACCGAAGAAGCTACTGAACCCGCTCGAAAAATTTCCGCTGTCGAAATGTAAGCGCGCGCTGCTCATGGCCCCGGCCGAAGCGAGAAAACGCGATCATTCTGGTCGAAAAACCGCCCGAGCTG
>CAWHPT010000048.1:0-19127 GCA_963831225.1 uncultured Alphaproteobacteria bacterium | reverse complement strand
TAGAACAGGTAACCGCCGGGCTCGATCCCCGCGACATCCTTGTCCCAGGTCTGCGGGTTCATCGCAATCATCAGGTCGGTGCCTCCGCGCGCGCCGAGGTGGCCGGCTTCCGAAATCCGCACCTCGTACCAAGTAGGCAGACCCTGGATATTGGAAGGAAAGATGTTGCGCGGCGCGCACGGAATGCCCATGCGCAGCACCGACCGCGCGAACAACTCGTTGGCGCTGGCGGAGCCCGAACCGTTGACGTTCGCGAAGCGGACGACGAAGTCGTTTACGCTGCTGATCGGGCTGCTACTCGGCATAGGTCATCCGCGTTAGTCATGTCGATGAGATATTTTTTCATGTCCCAGGCGCCGGTCGGGCAGCGTTCGGCGCACAATCCGCAGTGCAGGCACACGTCCTCGTCCTTGACCATGACGCGGCCGGTCTTGAGATCGTTGGCGACGTACAGATCCTGGGTGACGTTCGGGGCCGGAGCCTTCAAGCGCGTGCGCAGATCAGCTTCATCGCCGTTCTGCGTGAAGGTGATGCAGTCCATGGACAGATGTCGACGCAGGCATCGCACTCGATGCACAGCGAGGACGTGAAGACGGTCTGCACGTCGCAATTGAGGCAGCGATCCGCTTCCTTGAGTGCCAATTCGACGTCATAGCCGAGCTCGACCTCGGCCTTGATGTCGCGCAGCGCAAGCACCTTGTCGCGTAGCGGCACGCGATAGCGTTTATCGGGTGCGATGTCGTTGTCGTAGCTCCACTCGTGAATGCCCATTTTCTGACTGATGATCTCGACCATCGGCAGGGGACGGTCCTCGAGGTCCGTGCCGGAGCACATCTTGTCGATCGACAGCGCTGCCTCGTGAGCGTGGGCGACGGCCCAGATGATGTTCTTCGGGCCGAATGCGGCATCGCCGCCGAAAAACACCTTGGGATGCGTCGAAGCCATGGTCTTGGGATCGACCTTGGGCATGTCCCACTTGTCGAACTCGATGCCGATATCGCGTTCGATCCACGGGAAGGAGTTCTCCTGCCCGACCGCTACCAGCACATCGTCGCACGCAACATGCTGATCCGGCTCGCCGGTGGGAACAAGGTTGCGACGGCCTTTGGCGTCGTACTCAGCCTTCACCTTCTCGAACATCACGCCGGTGAGACGGCCGTTGTCGTGCGTGAACTCTTTCGGCACGAGGAAATTGAGAATCGGGATATCCTCGTGCATGGCGTCCTCCTTTTCCCAAGGCGACGCCTTCATCTCCTCGAACCCCGAGCGCACGATTACCTTCACGTCCTCGCCGCCGAGCCGGCGGGACGAGCGGCAGCAGTCCATCGCGGTATTGCCGCCGCCGAGGACGATGACTCGCTTGCCGATCTTGTCGATATGTCCGAAGGAGACCGAAGACAGCCAGTCGATGCCGATATGGATGTTCGCTGCCGCCTCCTCCCGTCCCGGAATATCGAGATTGCGACCGCGCGGTGCGCCTGAGCCGACGAAAATCGCATCCCAGTTCTCGGCCAGAAGGTCCTTCAAGCTGTCGATACGCCTGCCGCCGTGGAACTCGATGCCGAGATTGAGGATGTAATCGCATTCCTCGTCGATGATGGATTCCGGCAGCCGGAAACGCGGGATCTGGGTGCGGATCATTCCGCCAGCCTTCGGGTCCTGATCGAACACCACGCAATGATAGCCGAGGGGGGCGAGATCGCGCGCAACCGCGAGCGACGCCGGGCCGCCGCCCACCAGCGCGATACGCTTTCCATTCTTGACGGCAGCCGGCTTGGGAAGCCGGTGGCGGATGTCGTCCTTGTAATCAGCAGCGACCCGCTTCAGGCGGCAGATCGCAACCGGCTCCTTCTCCACGCGTCCGCGCCTGCAGGCCGGTTCGCAGGGGCGGTCGCAGGTACGCCCGAGAATTCCGGGAAATACATTGGATTTCCAGTTGACCATGTAGGCGTCGCTGTAGCGGCCGGCGGCGATCAACCGGATGTATTCGGGCACCGGCGTATGCGCCGGGCAGGCCCACTGGCAATCTACGACCTTATGGAAGTAGTCCGGGGCCGAAATGTTCGTAGGTTTCATTTACTCCTCTACACGCACGCTTGCGGCGCGTCTCTCGGGAACCTTGCGCGAGCAAGCGTCGGCCGGCTTCCTCCGCGGTCCGGCTATTGTTTGCCGAATCCGGCAGGATAGTAGTGGAGCCCCCCTTATAATTCCACCGCTACCTTCGTCATGACAGGCTCGTGAACCTGCATCCCTACCAACGCTTGCACGCCTGCCAAGTTCATCATCGCCCGATATGAACACAACGTTACGAGGCATAACGCCTTGATCTGAATGGGGAATTTCGGGCAGCGTCAGATCCCGAAGGCGAACTGGGCGACAGCGGCTCGAACTCCACCGGAACGCCAGGAATGGTTGCAGACTTTCGCGTCAGATCATGCGACCAGATCGATGCTCCGGGCGCGTGTCACCATCGGCGAAAGCCAACGCTCGCACAATTGCGGCACGTTATGATTGGCACGCAAGGGCGTTGCATGGCACTTGCCCGCAACCCATGTTGAGCGGCATGCGCGAACTGTTCCAGGATCCGTTCGCAAGCGAGTTGCCCGATCCAACGCACGCGGCGCGGCGCGCCTCGCGCCCCCAATCGCGTCGACGTTTCTACCAGCGTGTCGAGGTCGAACATTCGGAGGGCGCGTTGCGTGTCGTGCTCGACGGTCGCCCGGTGCGAACGCCGGGCCGCCGAGTACTCGCGGCGCCGACACGTGCGCTGGCGCAGGCCCTCGCTGCCGAATGGGAAGCGCAACACGACGTGGTCGATCCCGCCAGGATGCCGCTGACGCGCCTTGCCAATACCATCATCGATGGCGTGACTGACGCGCCCGCAGCGGTGATCGAGGAAGCGGCGAAGTATCTCGCGTCCGATCTCGTGTGCTATCGCGCCGACGGCCCCGAAGGCCTGGTCGCGCGACAGAGGCAGGCCTGGGACCCGGTGCTGGCATGGGCGAACGATGCGTTGGACGCCCGCTTCATCGTGGTCCAGGGAGGGATCGTGTTCGCTGCGCAGCCCGCGCAGGCTCTGGCAGCGGCGCACGCCGCCATCCCGCGGGATCCCTGGCGGCTCGGTGCATTCCATGCGATCACGACGCTGACCGGCTCGGCGCTGATTGCGCTTGCGCTCGCGCGTGGCATCCTCTCGGTCGCTTCGGCCTGGTCGGCAGCGCATGTCGATGAGGACTGGAACATGGAGCTGTGGGGGTGCGACGAGCTGGCACTCGAGCGCCGTGCCGCCCGCTTCGCCGAGATGAAGGCAGCGGCTCGGGTGCTGCACGCGACCTGAAGCCGCCTCTCTCTCGGCCTTCGCCTGCTCTATCTCTTCTTGAGCGTTCCGTAGGCGACGATCGTGTCGCCTCTGATGCTGCCGAACCACCCCACCGCGAGATCCTCGCCTTGCCGCGCGACGGTTATCGTACCGTCCGGGCAACGCCCGCCTTTTTCCGCCTGGCCCTTGGTGATCACCTCGATGAAGAAGACATAGGATTTCGAGGAGCCGACCCGGGTGAGCTTGCCCACGCAATCGAGGTCCGGATATTTCGATTCCGCTGTCTTGGCGGTGAGGGCGAGGTCGAACTTGTAGGGGGATTGGCTGCCGACCTGAGTGAGCGGCCGCTCCAATTGCCATTCACGGTGGGTCCCGCCGCCGTCCCGGCCGCACCCTTCTTACCTTTGGGCGTGCCGGCTAGCGGCTCCGGCGGATCATCCGGAACCGGAGGAAATTGTGCGGTTGCCGGCGCAATCACGGCCAACACGGCGACAAGCAGAGCGGCGGCACAGACGCGGAGCGCTTTGAGCATGGATAGGTCCCCTCGGATACCCTTACCTCGAGCGACAGAGTGCGGCCGGAACCTTACCCTCAAATGCCGATGCGTGCTATGGATTTTGCGCTGGGCGGAACGGGCAGGCTGGCCATGAAGCACATCCTCGACAGGCTCGAAGAACGCCGCGCCCGCGCGCGTTCGGGCGGTGGTCGGGCGCGGATCGAGGCACAGCACAAGCGCGGCAAATTGACCGCACGCGAGCGGCTCGAGCTCTTGATGGACAAGGGCTCATTCGAGGAGTTCGACATGTTCGTCGAGCACCGCTCGGCCGAGTTCGGGATGGAAAACAGCAGGATCCCGGGCGACGGAGTGGTGACGGGGTGGGGCACGGTCAATGGCCGCACGGTGTTCGCCTTCGCAAAGGATTTCACCGTGTTCGGCGGCTCGCTGTCCGAGGCGCACGCCCAGAAGATCGTGAAGATCCAGGATATGGCCATGAAGGCGCGCGCGCCGATCGTCGGCCTGTTCGATGCCGGAGGCGCGCGCATTCAGGAGGGCGTCGCTGCGCTCGGCGGCTACGGCGAGGTGTTCAAGCGGAATGTCGTCGCCTCCGGCGTCATCCCGCAGATCTCGGTCATCATGGGGCCATGCGCAGGCGGCGACGTCTATTCGCCGGCAATGACCGATTTCACCTTCATGGTGCGCGACACCAGCTATATGTTCGTCACCGGCCCCGACGTGGTGAAGACGGTGACCAACGAGGTGGTGACGGCAGAGGAGCTGGGCGGCGCGCTGGTGCATACATCGAAGTCCGGGATTGCCGACGGAGCCTATGACAACGACGTCGAATGTCTGCTCCAGATGCGCCGGCTGCTGGATTTTCTGCCTGCCAACAATGCGGCCGGCGTGCCCGAGTGGCCGTCCTACGACGCCATCGACCGCGAGGAGAAGGCGCTCGACACGCTCGTTCCAGACAGCCCGAACCAGCCTTACGATATCAAGGAGCTGATTTCCAAGGTCGTCGACGAGGGTGACTTCTTCGAGCTGCAGGAAGCGTTCGCGAGGAATATCGTAACCGGGTTCGGTCGAGTTGCCGGGCGCACGGTCGGCTTGGTGGCGAACCAGCCGATGGTGCTCGCGGGCGTGCTCGACATCGACGCCTCGCGTAAAGCCGCACGTTTCGTTCGCTTCTGCAACGCATTCGGCATCGCATTGATCACCTTCGTCGACGTGCCGGGGTTCCTGCCGGGAACCAACCAGGAATACGGCGCGCTGATCAAGCATGGGGCCAAGCTGCTGTTCGCCTACAGCCAATGCACGGTGCCGTTGGTCACGGTGATCACTCGCAAGGCATTCGGCGGCGCTTATGACGTGATGGCCTCGAAGCACGTCGGCGGGGACGTCAATTATGCCTGGCCGACTGCGCAGATTGCCGTCATGGGGGCACGAGGTGCGGTGGAGATCATCTTCCGTGCAGACATCGGCGACCCGACGAAAATCGCCGCGCGCAGCAAGGAATACGAGGACAGGTTCTTGTCGCCGTTCGTCGCTGCCGAACGTGGCTATATCGACGACGTGATCATGCCGCACGCGACCCGCGCGCGAATTGCCCGTGCACTCGCCATGTTGCGGGAGAAGCGGGTAGAGATGCCGGCCCGCAAGCACGACAATCTGCCGCTGTAGGAGTTCACGATAGGCTTCCACGATTAGGTTGCGGATATCGTGGCGCCGAGCGAGACGCGCCTCCAATCGCTACCATCGGATACGGCAAGGCAGGGACTGCCTGCGTCCCCGTTCGACACGTAAATCATAGCGCCGGATCCAGTCGCGCTTGCACTCGGTGCGTTTGCAACCGTATAGGACTTTAGCCGCACGGGGCCGCCGACGTCCACGACATGTGTCGTGCGATCGATGCGGACACGATTTTCCGACCCGCCCAACGCCCAGCCGGACGAGATCACAAAAGCGTTGGCGTCCGAGTTATCGATGCCAACCGTCCAACCGTCATAGGTCCCGCCGTAAACGCGGTATGCCGTGATGGCGTCGCCGCCTCCTTCCTGGACGATGATTGCGTGCTCGGACATTCCGCTGGCGTTCGAGCCCCGGCCTCGTCAAGGCTGACGAAAAGTTGAAGCATGGCGCTGCCTCGGCATGGGCCAGGGTTCGATCGTCATTCAAGGATGAAATGCCGCTGCCGCCTCGAGGCTAGCCGCTCGCCCGAGCCCCGATCAGACGTACCAGGCTATAGGCGGCGAGCACGGCAACAATCACCGCGACCATGATCATCAGCAATCGGGGAGGCAGAACACGGCTCAGCACGCCCGCGAATGGTGCCGCCAAGGCCCCACCGATGATCAGGCCGAGCACGACCCAGCCGTACTGCGAAAGATCGAGCGCGGTGAGAAGCGCGAGCGAAATCGAGAGAGTGACAAAAAACTCCGAGAGCGAAACCGATCCGATGCTCTGGCGCGGGTGATCGCCGCGCGCAATCAGCGTCGAGGTCACGATCGGACCCCAGCCGCCGCCGCCGATCGCATCGAGGAAGCCGCCGGCTAGCGCCGAGCGGAATGGTGGGCGCGGAACGCTCCCTCTGCGCCGCGCTCGTCTTGCGCTCGCTTGCTCGCCGAGCAGAATCCGGCGCGCAATGAGAACTGCCATGCCGATGAGGTAGATGGTCACGAACGCCTTGATCGCGTTCTCGGGTAATCCGACCAGGACATAGGCGCCGAGCACCCCGCCGGCAATGCCGGCGGGAGCGAGCCGCTTGAACAGTGACCAGTCGATGTTCCTGTTCCAGACATGCGAAGCGCCGGCGAGCCCGGTGGTGACGATCTCGGCGGTATGGACGCTGGCGCTCGCCAGTGCCGGAGGGGTGCCCGATGCGAGCAGAAAGGAGGTCGCTATCAGGCCGTAAGCCATTCCAAGCGCACCATCGACCAGTTGGGCCACGAAGCCCAGTGCGACGTAGAGCAGGATTTCCGGGGAGAACATCCGTGCGCTCTTTCCGCCCAGCGACGCGGTGGAGTTACACTGGTTCCGACCCGACGTACAGCCGGAGCCTCCGGCGGCAACAGCGGGACCCGAGCTCGCGGGTCTGGAAACTCTCGCCTTCGGGCGATGTCAAACGATCAATGCTCGCGAAGACGGCTGGGCGCGCGCGTTGTCTCTACCAACGTTCCGTCCGCGTTGGCCGGAAAGCGATTCTTCGGCGAGCAGTTTCGCTACGTGTCGAAACTCGGCTGCAAGCTCTTCCAAGGCTTCCCTCGCGTAGAAATCAGGGCATTCCTGCGCAAGCCGAAAACAATCCCGCGCGCGTTGATGGAAAACTTTGGAATTCATTGCAGTGCTCCGGCTAATGGAGGTAAATGCCGCAGGCACCGAGACGTTCCGTCGACCTCCGGCATTTGTCGGCAGTCGAAATCCTTCAATTCGGGCCGCTCGAGCTCGCGGCGCTAGAGCTAAAAGCCTCGGCCGCACCCGATCCTCGTGGCGCACATTGCGGCTTTGACGGCCGGCCCGTCATTGCGCGATGATGCGGACCGAACCTGTTATCGCAAAAGGTGTGGAGAAAGACGATGAAAGCGATCGTCCTGGCAGCAAGCGCCGCACTCGTTTGCTCAGCATCGGTTGCGTCGGCAGCGAATTATCCGGTGAAACCAATCACCCTTGTCATCGGCTTCGCGCCGGGCGGTCCCAGCGATGTGATGGCTCGCATCCTGACCAAGAAGATGGAAGACATCATCAAGCAGCCATTCGTGGTCGAGAACCGTGCTGGAGCGGGTGGCAGTTTAGCCGGTGCTGCGGTCGCCCGTGCGGCTCCCGACGGATACACGATCCTGATGGCGACAGGCAGCCTGCTCGCGATCAATCCAAGCCTATACAAGAACCTCGGTTACGACCCGGAAAAGGATTTCGAACCGATCACCCTGATCGGAACTCAGACCAACGTTCTCTACAGCCATCCATCGTTTCCGGCAAAATCGCTCGGGGAGCTCATTGCCTATGCCAAATCCAATCCCGGCAAGCTCAGCTTCGGCTCGGGAGGCAACGGCACTCCGGCACACCTTGCCGGCGAGCTGCTCAAGATCGAAGCAAAGATCGACATGACCCATGTTCCGTTCCGCGGAACCGGACCGGCTCTCCAAGCTGTCATCGGCGGTCACGTTCCGCTGGCGTACAATCCGCCACCGCCGCTGATCCCGCATATCAAGGCAGGGACGATCCACCCGATTGCGATTACCACCCTCGAGCGCACAGCAGCCTTGCCCGATCTGCCGACAATCGCCGAGCTTGGGTTTCCCGGCTTCGACGCGACGACCTGGCACGCCTTCGTGCTGCCGGCCGGCGCGCCGAAAGAAGTGATAGCGGAGCTTCACCGCATTACGGTCGTAGCGCTCCACGATGCGCAAGTCCGCAAGGCGCTGACCGATCTCGGCGTCGATGTCGTCGCCAGCAGCCCGGAGCAGCTGCGTGCCTATATCAAGGCGGAGATCCCCAAATGGGCCGCCATCGTCAAGACGTCCGGGGCCAAGGTCGATTGAGATGCGGCGAGCTGTTGCCCGCAGGGATCCTGCCGGCGCTTATCCAGAGCGGCACAAATTCGGTATGTTCGGCGACCATGCCGCATGCGCCGCCGACTCGAGACATCGTGGTCGTTCACAGCTCCGACCTGCACATGGATCATGATTACACGGCCCGCCTGCACGGCGGCGACGGGACCGCAGGGCTCGCCTGTGTCCTGAGAGTTGCGCGCGCTGCTGCGGCTGATGTCGTGGTCCTGGCCGGCGACACCTTCGATTGCCACCGGTTGCCGGGCGATCTGCTCGAGCAAGCTGCTCAGGTCATCTCGGCTGCGGCGGTACCGGTGGTGTTGCTGCCGGGCAATCACGATCCCGCGGTGCCGGACGCCGTCTACCACCGTCACGAGCTCGCCCTCGTCGAAAACCTTCATGTGCTCGGTATCACGCATGACGAAGCCATCGTGCTGGACGATCTCGGACTGGAGATCTGGGGACGGCCGCACCGGGATTATGGCGACATGATTCCCTTCGAAACACCAAGACCGCGCTCGACTTCCTGGCAAATCGCGGTGGCGCATGGGCACTACGTCCCGATTCCAGATCGAACGACACGATTGCGTCCGTCCTGGCTCATCGGCGATGACGAGCTCGCGGCGACTGGCGCCGATTATGTAGCCCTCGGGCATTGGAACCGGGCGGCAAAGGTCGGCCGCCGCGTTCCTGCCTATTACTCCGGTTCGCCAGAATATGCCGGAACGGTCAACCTCGTGCGACTGCGTGCGGGCGGTGGGGTCGCGGTGACGCTCGCAAAGCTCGACATCCCCCGCGAACCATCGGCCGCTTGACAGGGCAGGGCGCGGGCAGCATCTGAGCCGGGTAGCCTTGCTACAGTTCGACGATGGGCCTCGGGCGCTCGTAGCTCAGCTGGATAGAGCACCAGACTTCGAATTTGGGGGTCGGGGGTTCGAATCCCTCCGAGCGCGCCACTCTACGATTTCACACGATATTGTAGCAGCGGATGCGCGGCAGGCACCAGTTCCGGCCAAATATGCGCCCATCATGCCCTGCCATCGCCGTTGGGGTGT
This sequence comes from uncultured Alphaproteobacteria bacterium, assembly GCA_963831225.1. Taxonomy (GTDB): domain Bacteria; phylum Pseudomonadota; class Alphaproteobacteria; order Rhizobiales; family Xanthobacteraceae; genus VAZQ01. The sequence goes on along the minus strand of CAWHPT010000048.1, from coordinate 9,707 downwards.
CGCGACCGTGGTGCTTATGCTTATGCGGCACTCGGGTGGAGCGTGGGAATTCCGCTCACGTCCTCTTCGCGTTCCGCGTGCCAAGTATCGTAAGCCGCCTGCATGCGTACCCAAACTCCCGCGCCATCTCCAAACAACTTGCCGAGCCGAACCGCAACGGCCGGGGAGACCGGCTTGCGCTCGCGCAAAATGTCATAGAGATGCTGCCGGGAAATGCCGAGAAGCTGCGCAATCTCGGCCTTGGTCTTGCCGGTAGCCGGGATCACGTCCTCCCTCAGCAAAGCGCCGGGATGGGTCGGGCAGCGATCCGGATTGCGCTTGGTGACATGAGCCATGACCGTCTCTCCTCAGTGATATTGTTCGAAGTCGATCCGGCAGGCGTCGCCGTCCTCGAATTCGAACGTGATGCACCACGGCCCATTCACGTGGACCGAATAGCGCGTAGGCTTGAAGCCTCGCAAAGCATGGAAATCAAAGCCGGGGATGTTCATTTCCTCTGGCATCGCAGCGGCATGATTTGGCTCGATGCGACCTGCATGGCAACAAGCGCGCAGCGCCGTGCGACGCCGTCGCGGCCGCGCCAACAATCGCGTACTGCGGAGCCGTCGGATACGGTCGTGCACAGCGCGAGCCTTGACGGGGCTGCGACGGTCCGGCAGCGGGCTCTCCAAGGAGCACGGCTCGGCGTGCCTGGCGTCGCGGCGCAGCCACGAGCAATGGTTCCTGACGACACGCTGTCTGAGCATGCGAGGTGCGAGAATCCGTGATTTTGCATGGGCTTGCCGAAAATCGCACATCGCGGGTCAAAAATGCGCATCGCCGGAAGGCGCTGATATTCCTGACTTCTTCACCTCTTCGACCGGGCCGCACCTCGCGGCCTTTTATCTTGCCATCGCTCGGTCGGGGGTCTGCGTCCCGCCAGTCCTGCGCTGTCCTTCGCTAAATTGCGATCTGATAAAAACCAGGCGAACCACCCAGGCAGCAGTTTGCGTGCAGACTTATTGCAGCCGGTATGCCGATTTTTTGGCGACCGCACGTGCGTCATGTTCACCAGATCGACCGAGGCCAGGACGCAGGAGCTGCGGCGGCTGTGCCCGTTGTTTGCAGATCGAACGCAGGAAGGCGACAAGCAGACGGGTCTCGGTCGGACGTGGTAATGTCCGGTGTTGTGGATAGTCGGACGAGAGATCGGACATGGCAATATCGACGCGAATGACCCCCAACTGACTTGCCCGAGCGTTGCGATGTAACATTTGCTTGCGGGTCGTGCCTGGTCAGCGCTGAGCCTGATATCCTGGTTCTGACTCCATCTGTGTCGAGGTATGAAATGAGACGGCGGGAGTTCATCGCGCTCGCGAGCCTGGGATTCGCTTTGCCGCTTTCAGCGCGGTCGGCAATGCCCCTGATTGGATTTCTCAACCCTGGCTCGCCTGAGCCCTTTGCGCATTTGGTCGCCGCATTTCGCGCAGGCCTGAGCGAGACCGGCTTCGTCGAGGGCCAGAGCGTGGCGATCGAGTACCGGTGGGCGGAGGGGAGGAATGAGCGACTGCTAACGCTCGCAGACGAACTGGTCCGCCTGCAGGTTGCAGTGATTGCCGGACCAAGCAGCACCGCGGCGGTACGCGCTGCTAAAACCGCGACGACATCAATTCCGATCGTCTTCACCATCGGCGCTGATCCCGTCAAGGTTGGCCTCGTCAGCAACTTCAATCGGCCAGGTGGCAACATCACGGGAATGAGCTATTTAGCTAACCTACTGGTACCGAAACGGCTGGAGTTGCTGAAGGAGCTCGTGCCCAGCACTGAAACGATCGGCATGCTGCTCAATCCGAATAACCCGAATGCCGAATCCGATCGGAGCGACGCTCAGGTCGCTGCGGGGACACTCGGGCGAAAGATACACGTCGTGAGAGCCTGCAGCGCAAGCGAATTGGAGCCGGCTTTCGCCACCCTCGCTCGAGAGCGTATTGCCGCAGTTCTCGTCGATCCCGACCCACTCTTCACCAGCCGCCGCGACCAACTCGTGGCGCTGGCGGCGCGGCACGCCGTGCCTGCGATTTACGATCGGCGCGAGTTTGTCGCCGTTGGCGGCCTCATCAGCTATGGAGCGAACCACACCAGCGACTATCGGCAGATGGGCGTTTATGCCGGCCGGATCCTCAAGGGTGAAAAGCCCGGCGATCTTCCGGTACAGCAGGCGACCAAATTCGAGCTGGTGATCAACCTCAAGGCTGCAAAGGCGCTCGGGCTTGCGATCCCGCCTATGCTGCTCGGCCGCGCCGACGAGGTGATCGAATGACCGTCATCCGGCCGGGATCTCTGTACGCACACTTTGTTGCACCGCATGAGTTATGAATTGGCACTTCGCGTCGATCTCGGGATCAATCGTGCGGGCTGCTATCGGGGGGGCAACCGGCCACACTGGAAATCGGGAAGACAGCCGCCCGCGAGGCGTAGCGGGAAATCGCAGGCCGTCGCAGATTTGCCGATTGGAGCGCGTGGCGGGCCGCAGCATCATAGCGCAACGGCGAAGCAATAGTGCCCATCTTCATCGACCGTGGCGCGCAACCTACGCCAGTGTCCAGCCCGGAATGCGCGAGAGTGCTGCCCTCAAGCGGCTCGTTCTATCTTGTAAGGACGGACAAGAAGGTCAGCCGGAATTTTCCACGTTTCGCTGATTGTGTGGATCATGTCGACCGTGAGTGCGCGCCGGCGTGAGAGAATTTCCGATGCGCGCGAGCGCGAGTCCAAAAGTTCGGCCAATTCTGCTTGGGTATGCCCGAGCTCCTCGATGGCATAGTTGAGCACGTCGATCGGATCAAAGCTCTCGTCGATGGCGATCGGCCATCGCTTCGCTTCGTATATTTCGACAAGTGCGAGGAGCACGTCGAGCCTGTCACCTTCCTCGGTGCTATCCGGTGCACCCCAGCAGGTGTCGATCTCGGCGAGCGCGGCCCGGTGATCCTCGTCCGTACGGATCGGCCGAATCTCCATCAGATGTTTCCCTTAGAATTGCGATATGGTCAAACCATCGACGCGGTCGTGCTCGGCATGGGTGCCGATGAACTTCACGAAGGCTGCCTGCCGGCGGAAATCGAATGCGACCACCAGGCGGTAGTTTCCTCCCGCAACTTCGAACTTGACGCGCTCGCGGTTGAGCACCTTGGATTTCGGAGCCGCTCTTTGGACCTCATCCGTCGAGGTCCAATGCGCGGCTCTAACGAATTTGTACCAGCGTTCCAGCGCAACCTTCGCCTTCGGGTGCTTGCTCCAAAAAACGACGAGCGTGTTTCGGGCAATGACCCTCATGGCACCGCATAGCATGTTCCCAAATTGGGAACAAGTGTCTTGACGGAACGGGAAGCGTCGGCCGGTCCAAGGTGCTTTCGCCGGCCCTGGCGTTACCCCGGATATCAAGTCGTAGCGCCACGGCGAACCTGTCCGAGAGTGACAAAGGCGTCGTCGCTTCGCCGAGCCCTCCCAGAGCGCCGCTGCAGCACTAAATGGTAGAATGGATCGGCCGCACCGCGCGGGTGCGCTGGTGTATGATTATGTTGGCGGCGCCAGCTTTGCTTCAGCGAAGGAGTGCCTGGATGTCATCCGAGAGCGATTGGGAGATGCCGGCCGCCGTCCAGCCGAAGCCGGAGAATTATGCCTACGACCTCGATGGGGCGCTGACCTCGCTGGTCGGATTGCGGGCGCTTGTGCCCGGTGATGCCTTCACCGCTGACACGCTCGGCACCGAAAGGACCGGAAACGGCGTGCTGATCCGCGACGGCGTCGTGCTGACCATCGGCTACCTCATCACCGAAGCGCAGACGATCTGGCTGCATCTGGCAGATGGGCGCGCTGTTCCCGGCCATGTGCTTGCCTATGACCAGGAGACCGGATTCGGCCTGGTCCAGGCCCTGGCGCGCCTCGAGCTGCCGGCGCTGCCGATTGGCCAGTCGAAGGCGGCCAAGGTCGGCGATCCGGTTGTCGTGGCGGGTGCCGGCGGACGCAAGCACTCGGTGGTGGCGCGTATCGCCGCCAAGCAGGAATTCGCCGGCAATTGGGAATACGTGCTCGACGAAGCCATCTTCACTGCGCCCGCGCATCCGTTCTGGGGCGGCACCGCCATGATCGGGAAGTCGGGAGACCTCCTCGGCATCGGCTCGCTGCAGGTTCAGCAAGTGCAGCGAGAGCGGCTCGCCCGAGCCTCTCAACATGATCGTGCCGATCGATATTCTCAAGCCGATCCTCGATGACCTCCTCACGCTCGGCCGGCCGAACCATCCGCCGCGTCCGTGGCTCGGTCTCAACGCAACCGAGATCGACGACAAGGTCGTGGTCGCGCGGGTGTCCAATGGCGGACCTGCGCGCCGCGCCAATCTGCGCACCGGCGACGTCGTGCTGGCGGTTGCAGGCAGCGAGGTGGACGAGCTCGCCGGCTTTTTCCGCAAGGTGTGGTCGCTGGGCAAGGCCGGCGTCGAGGTGCCGCTGACGATCTACCGCGATGGCCGCACCTTCGAGGCGCGCGTGACCTCCGGAGACCGCAACCGATTTCCTCAAGGGTCCGAGCCTGCACTAAGCAGAGGTCTGCGGTCCGGCACCAGGATCAGAACAAAGTGCTCGGCACTCCCGCGAGGGCTTCGAGTGCGCCTGGAAGTCTGGTGCCTGGGCTAGAAATCTCCTCCGGGCAGGGATCGACGATGGCCCAAAGCTCGGGGCCGTTCTTTACTTTCTTCATTTCGGGGGTGAGCCCGCCGTTGCGGCTGATCCAATCCTTCACCGTCTCCGGATAATAGGACATCAAATCCGCTGTCCCGGCATAGCTCGTCACCTTCACGCCGAAGGTCGTCGCCTTGTCGTAATATGCCATGTGAAACCCGAGACTGGCGCGCGGCGTCACGCAGACGCGATTGAGCGGCACGATGCCGAGCACGAGGGTGCAAGCCGAGTTGCAGATGCCATCGATGATGACGCGCTCGCCGCGGTCGCGGATCGATGCATATTTCGACCTTGTATTGGTCGACCCAGCCGCCATAGTCGCGCGTGATGCGCAGATCGGCGCGCGCGGAACCGCTTGCCAGCAACACTGGCACAACCAACAGCCAAGCCAGACGCCCCATTGCCCCCGATCCCCCCAGAACAGGACACCACTCCCGACAGTGTGACTCACACGAGCATTCGGCGAAAATTTGGCCGCCGTTGGTGTTGATTCCGTTAAGACTGTGCAGTCGCCGTTTTGTTGCCCCAATTTGGCCCGCGCACGCGTCAATTCGGCCCGCAATGGACGGACCGGCCAGGCTCTGCTCGATGATGAATTTGAAGGAAGCGCTCTGCGCAGATCGAGCGCAAGAAATGCCCTTGCGCTGATACCGCGCATCACTGCGAAGGATCGGTTTTCCCGACCAATCCTTCGCGACGCGATGCGGAGCTTATGCCTTCGGCTGCGGCACGATGCGTATGTAGGGCCGCGGCGATTTCCAGCCTTGCGGGTATTGCTTCTTTGCATCCTCGTCGGAGACCGACCCGGCGATGATGACGTCCTCACCGTGCTTCCAGTTCACCGGCGTCGCGACCTTGTGCCTGGCGGTGAGCTGCAGCGAGTTGATCACGCGCAGCACCTCGTCGAAATTTCGGCCGGTGGTCATCGGATAGACCAGGATGAGCTTGATCTTCTTGTCGGGGCCGATGACGAACACATTGCGAACGGTCTGATTGTCCGCAGGCGTGCGCTTGGCAGGGTCGCCCGAAACCGCGGCAGGGAGCATGCCGTAAAGCTTCGACACATTGTAATCGACGTCGCCGATCATCGGATAGTTGGGGGCAAAGCCCTGCGTGTCCTTGATGTCCTGTGACCATTGGTTGTGCTTGTCGACGGGATCGACGGACAAACCGATGATTTTCACGCCACGCTTGTCGAATTCAGGTTTGATCTTGGCCATGTAGCCGAGCTCGGTCGTGCAGATCGGCGTGAAATCTTTGGGATGCGAGAACAATACGACCCATTTGTCGCCGATCCAGTCGTGGAAGCGAATCTTGCCTTCGGTCGTTTCCGCTTCGAAATCCGGCGCGGTATCATTGATAGAGACAGCCATCACTCACCTCCGTGCTTTCCGTCTTACAAGGGCGGATTGAATTTTAAATATATAGAGGGTTTGCACCCTAGCAACCAGCCATGGCGACACAGGCAACGCAGGCAAAATTCGTTGCCCGCGGCTGCTTCCTTGGAGTGGATTGATTGCGAAATCCCTGGCGGATAGGAAACTTTCTTCGCCTGACCAAGCGCGGCTCGAGTCGCCTGCGATGCTATGGCACTGCGACGTCGTCGCAGAGTCGCTCAATCCATCCTGACGCAGCGCGGTCGCAACTTTGCCATCTCGCTGCCGTCAAGCGAAATTGCCTCCGTGTCATCCATGATTTCGAACCAGAGTGCCGGCCGCTTCGACTAATGCAGCGGGGGGAGGAACCGCGGCCCGCCCATTGCGTTATTGGGCGAGTTGTCCTCGAGCAGCCAAGGCGAGGTCGGGAGAGCGTAATGACCAGGATGTCCGAGGGGACCTGTTCAAGTCTGCGCGCACTGCTCGCGGCGATCAAAGCCTCGCCCATTGTGGCGCGAGCCTGGGCACCGCTGCGCTGGGCGATCGTGCGCAAATCTCCCGAAGTGGACGCCTTTGTGCTCGATTGGATAGCCAGCCACGTGCGCGGGAGCCGGCGTCGACCTCGCAACTTCATGTAACGCATGATCGAGCGGGCGTTCGCGCCCGGCCAGTGCCCGGCCAGGCCGGCGCATTGACTTTTATTCGCCGGCACCGCAAAGCCTCGAGAGCGGCTTGCGGGATTTGTCCAGGGCATGTTCAAGCGGATTTTGATCGCCAATCGCGGCGAGATCGCCTGCCGGATCATCAAGACCGCGCGTCGCCTGGGTATCGAGACCGTCGCCGTCTATTCCGACGCCGATCGGGACGCACTCCACGTGGAAATGGCGGACATGTCCGTCTCCATCGGTCCGCCGCCGGCGGCTGAGAGCTATCTGTCGATCGGGAAGATCATCGACGCATGCAGGAAGACCGCGGCCGAGGCCGTGCATCCCGGCTATGGCTTTCTGTCCGAGCAGGAAGCCTTTCCCCGCGCGCTGGCCGAGGCCGGCATTGTCTTCATCGGTCCCAATCCCCGCGCCATCGCGGCCATGGGCGACAAGATCGAGAGCAAGAAGGCAGCTGCCAAGGCAAAGGTTTCGACCGTTCCCGGCCATCTCGGCGTGATCGCGGACGCGATCCACGCGCTCGAGGTCGCGGACGCGATCGGCTACCCGGTCATGATCAAGGCATCGGCCGGCGGTGGCGGCAAAGGCATGCGCATAGCGCATTCCAAGCTGGAGGTTGCGGAGGGATTCGCGCGTGCACGCTCGGAAGCCAGCTCCGCTTTCGGCGACGACCGCGTGCTCATCGAGAAGTTCATCGTCGAGCCGCGCCACATCGAAATCCAGGTGCTCGGCGACAAGCATGGCAACATCATCCATCTCGGCGAACGGGAATGCTCGATTCAGCGCCGCAACCAGAAAGTGGTCGAGGAGGCGCCGCAGCCCGCTGCTCGATGAGGCGACGCGCAGGCAAATGGGCGAACAGGCGGTCGCGCTGGCCAAGGCCGTCGGCTACGACTCGGCGGGAACGGTGGAATTCGTCGCCGGCCAGGACAAGAGCTTCTATTTCCTCGAGATGAACACGCGGCTGCAGGTCGAGCATCCCGTGACCGAGCTCGTCACCGGCATCGATCTGGTCGAGCAGATGATCCGCGTCGCGGCCGGCGAGAAGCTCGCGCTCGCGCAGAGCGATGTGAAGCTTGCGGGTTGGGCGGTCGAGACCCGCATCTACGCCGAAGACCCCGCGCGCAATTTCCTGCCGTCGACCGGACGGCTCAGGCGCTATCGTCCTCCGCCGGAGGGCCGCACGGGCGGCATCACGATACGCACCGACACCGGAGTAACGGAAGGTGGCGAGATTTCGCTCTATTACGATCCGTTGATCGCCAAGCTCATCACTCACGCGCCGAGCCGAAGCAGCGGCGATCGATGCGCAGGCCGATGCCCTCGATGGTTTCACCATCGAGGGGGTTCGCCACAACATTCCATTTCTTTCGGCGCTGATGCAGCATGAGCGCTGGCAGAACGGAAAGCTCTCGACCGCCTTTATTGCAGGAGGAGTTTCCGCAAGGCTTTCGCTCCGCTTGCACCGAGCGAAGAGACAGCGCGTGTCCTGGCGGCGGTCGCCGCCTGCCTCGACCATGTGCTCGGCGAGCGCAAGCGCCGCATCTCCGGCCAAATCCCGGGCCCTGCGGTCACCCGGGAGCGACGGCGGGCGGTGCGGCTAGGCGAGCGCGAGATCGTGCTCGATATCGAGCGGGCCGGTCCCGTACCTGGTTCGGACATGCCGTCCGAAGCATGGACGGGCACGAGCACCGGCCCTGGCGAACGGGTGCTGGCGGTGCGGTTCGTCGATGGCGGCAGCCACGCGGCATGTGCTGGCGTCCGACTTGGAAGCCGGGTGATGCCGCCTGGATCGGGAACGATCGATGGGCGCGTGATCGCGGTGCAGGTCGTCCCGTGCTCAACGGGTTCGATCTGTCGCATCGCGGGTTGACCGTGCGCGCCTACGTCTACACCGAGCGCGAGGCCGCGGCGGCGCGGCTGATGCCGGCAAGAAGGCCGACCGATTCCGGCAAGGCTGTGCGCTGCCCGATGCCCGGCCTTGTGCTCTCGATCGCGGTGGCCGAGGGGCAGGAGGTCAAGGCCGGCGAGACGCTCGCCGTGGTCGAGGCGATGAAAATGGAGAACGTGTTGCGCGCCGAACGCGATGGGATCGTCAAGAAAATCCACGCCAGAAAGGGCGACAGCCTGGCTGTGGACGCCGTCCTGCTGGAGTTCGCCTGATTTGAGAGCTCCTCTTTTCGCGTGGCCCCCGGGGGGCGCGGGACAGCGGGACAAAAAGCTGGCTGCCAGACTTTCGATGTCCCAGCTGTTGTCCCGGGCAGCTCGATCTGTCCCAGCCACGCCGGAAAGGGCCGGGATTCGTTTGTTGGGTTCGTTCGGCCAAGTTGACGGAGTCCTCTCCCGGTTCCTTCGTTGGGTTCGTTCGGCCAAGTTGACGGAGGTCCTCTTCCGGTCTCCTTCGTTGGGTTCGTTCGGCCAAGTTGACGGAGGTTCTCTTCCGGTTCCGTCGTTGGGTTCGTTCGGCCAAGATGACGGAGTCCTCTCCCGGTTCCTTCGTTGGGTTCGTTTCGGCCAAGTTGAGCGGAGTTCCTCTCCCGGTTCCTTCGTTGGGTTCGTTTCGGCCAAGTCGACCGAGTCCTCTTCCGGTTCCTTCGTTGGGTTCGTTTCGGCCAAGCTGACGGAGTTCTCTTCCGGTTCCTTCGTTGGGTTCGTTCGGCCAAGTTGACGGAGTCCCTCTTCCGGTTCTTTCGTTGGGTTCGTTCGGCCAAGTTGACGGAGTCCTCTCCCGGCTCCTTCGTTGGGTTCGTTTCGGCCAAGTTGACGGAGTCCTCTCCCGGCTCCTTCGTTGGGTTCGTTCGGCCAAATTGACGGACAACCTCATTCGCGCCAACGTGCTCGGCGCGGGACGGCGCGCTCACGACTTCAGATTCGCGGGTTGCGGCGGAGAGCGCCAACCCTTGTTACGAGGCCGTCTGCACAATTTTGGAGAATGACGAATTGATATGCTTGTCTG
>CAWHPT010000047.1:0-29641 GCA_963831225.1 uncultured Alphaproteobacteria bacterium | reverse complement strand
CGAGTGAACGGTCCCGGGCCGCTGTTCGAGGTCAGCAAGGCGGAAGCTGCCACGCCGGCCATGGCCCAGGAGCGCGCGACCGCGCTCAAGGACCAGTTCATCATGGACATGCACACGCACTTCCTGCGTGACGACACGCGCATCATGACCTTCGTCAACATGCGCGCCGCGGTCGGCAAGGCCGGCTGGAACAAGTCGCTGGCGGAGAAGGAACAGACCATCGAGGATCTCAAATTCGAGAACTACAAGAAGGAGATGTTCCTCGACAGCGACACCAAGATGTCGCTGATCTCGTCGGCGCCGTCCGACATGCCGGCCGACTGGTTCCTGACCAACTCAATGGCGGCGGCGGCGCGCGACAAGGTCAACAAGGAAGCCGGCTCGCGGCGCATGTTCGCGCACGCCATCTTCACGCCCGGCCAGCCGAACTGGCTCGAGAACCTGGAAAAGGACTTGACCGCAGGACAAGCCCGACTCGATCAAGGGCTATACCATCGGCGACAACACCCACAAGAACATCAGCCGCTATCCCTGGCGGATGGACGACGAGAAGGTCGCCTACAAGGGCTACGAGCTGGCGCTCAAGCACGGCATCAAGAACGTCTGCGTTCACAAGGGTCTGTTCGCGCCGGGCGTGGAGAAGCAGTTCCCGCATCTGCGCGGCTTTTGCGACGTCGCCGACGTCGGCAAGGCGGCAAAGGACTGGCCGCAGCTCAACTTCATCATCTATCACTCGGCCTACCGCCATGTCGGCGGCGATCCGAAGGTGGCGCGCGCGGAGTTCGAGCGCACCGGCCGGATCGCCTGGACCAGCGACCTCGCCGATATCCCGGCGCAATACGGAGTGAGCAACGTCTACGGCGACGTCGGCCAACTGTTCGCGACCACGCTCGTCGCCGAGCCGAATGTGTGCGCGGCGCTGATGGGCACGCTGATCAAGGGCCTCGGCGCCGACCATGTCTGCTGGGGCACCGACGCCCTGTGGACCGGCTCGCCGCAATGGCAGATCGAGGGCCTGCGCCGGCTCGAAATCCCCGAGGAGATGCAGAAGAAGCACGGCTTCGCCGCGCTCGGCGCCGCCGACGGCCCGGTCAAGAGCCGCGATCTTCGGTGCTCAACAATGCCAAGCTCTACGACATCCAGCCGCGGCGGGCGATGCTCGACATCAAGGGCGACCGCATCACCGCCCTCAAGGAAGCGTACGAGAAAAACGGCCCCGCGCCGCTCCAATCTGCGCTACGGCTATGTGGTGCCGAACGGGCCGGTCGATTACTCGCGTGTTCGCATGACGAACGCCGGCCGCCCGATGCGGCGCCGCACTAGCCTGGTTCTATTGCGGCGCCCCGGCCACAGCGGCCGGGGCGCATGTTTTTCCACCCGGGTGTCTCGCGGGATCGCGCGACCTATATTGACGTGAGGATGATCGCTGGGAGGCCTTCCGATGATTCGCGGCGTGCTTGCGACGCTTGCCATGTTGACGCTTGGGAACGGCCTTGCCCTCGCCCAGGTGCCGCAGCCCTATATCGGAATGCAGGAGCGGGCCGATAAAGGCGCTCTCCGAGCAGCAGATCGGGGATCTCAAGTCGGGGCGCGGCATGGGGCTCGCGCTCGCGGCCGAGCTAAACGGCTATCCAGGCCCGCTTCATCTGCTCGAGCTTGCCGACCAGCTCGCATTGTCGCCGGCGCAGCGCACGAGGTTCGAGAACTGTTCGAGGCGATGAAGGCTGAGGCGGTGCAGCTGGGAGAAGGCTGATCGGCAGGAGACCGAGCTGGATCGGCAGTTTGCCGGGCGCACGGTCACTCCGGAGAGTTTGCGACGGCGCCACGGCAATCGGCGCGACCCAATCCGAGCTGCGCCATACTCACTTGAAATACCATCTTTTGACGCTGGCGATCGTCACCCCCGAGCAAATGCAACGTTACGTGAGTTGCGCGGCTATGGCGGGGGCGGTCACGCGGACCACCATCGCCTGCATCGCTGAGGCGGTGAGAGCAAAGGCAATGCAAAGCCATGGCGGGCATCGACGAGAGCAGGGAATTCGTTGCGCTCAGGTTCGCGGTATTGACGGTTTCCGACACGCGCGACCTGGCCGACGACAAATCGGGTCGACCTTGGTCGATCGCATTGCGAAGGCCGGTCATGTCGTTGCCGATCGCGCCATCGTCACTGACGACGTCGAAACAATCCGCGCGCGGATCGAGCAATGGATCGCCGATCCCGCAATCGACGTCGTCATCACCACCGGCGGCACCGGCTTCACCGGCCGTGACGTGACGCCGGAGGCGATCGAGCCCTTGTTCGAGAAGCGCATGGAGGCTTCTCGATGATGTTCCTGATCGTGAGCCAGGCGAAGATCGGGACCTCCGCGATCCAGACGCGGGCAACCGCGGGCGTCGCCGGCGCGACCTACATCTTCTGCCTGCCCGGCTCGCCTGGCGCGTGCAAGGACGCCTGGGACGACATCCTGGTGCACCAGCTCGACTACCGTTACCGCCCCTGCAATTTCGTCGAGATCATGCCGCGGCTCGACGAGCATCTGCGCCGTGCCAAATCGAAAGGCGCCACTGTCTGAATTGCGGATGACCTGATCAGCGGGCGTGGGCAGTGGAGCGCAGCATGGTGATGCGGCGGCGCCCGAGCCGCCGCATCAGGTCGTGCTCGGTATCACCGACGTCGTGGTGCCCGCCGATGCCGTGATAAAGCAGCTTTGGGATCAGGAGTGCTCGGCCCGCGTGCGTTCTGTGCGCAGCGCCGCGCGCAGCAAGGCGAGTGCCTCGACCAGCAGCGGAGACGTGATGCCGACGAACCCGGGCGGAAGACGGCCGCGCGCACGCGGGCGGGGTCGCAATGCTCGTTGGCCTCTATGAATGGCTCCACCTCATCGATCCAACCGGGAGCGGGCACGAGGCCGGGCTGCAGAAACAGAAACCAGGGGCCACGGGCAACGTCGGCGGCTGCCCGCAACCGTGCTCCGCGGCCTCCCGGCAGTGTCAGCACGCGACAGCCGGCAGTGTCCGCGATCTGTTTGGTGGCGTCGCCAGAACCTGCATCGGCAATGATCACTTCGCGCACAGTTCCGGCCACTGCGCCGGGTACGAGAGCGGCCAGGGTCGGCAATAGCGCACGTTCGCTGTCATGCGTGGGGATCACCACGCTGAGCATGAGCCCATTTCCCCGACGCGCTCCGAGCGGCCTCCTGCGGCAGTTGACGACGTCGCGGGGCTAGAGCGCGTTTCGATTAGGTTGAATCGGAAACGCGCTCTAGCTTCTTTAGCTGGTCGCATTTTCTGCGGAAAACCGGTGTCCACTTTTCCGCGAAAATGCTCTAGCGAGCCTACCTCCGACCGGATCGCCGCCTGCCGCTATTGTCCTCGAAAGGATTTCGCGAGCACCACCCGCCGACGCCGCTGATGGTCGCCAGGCATTGTTGATAGCTGTGGAAACCACAGTTGCGGGTAGAAAAATCATAGTTCGCGCACCAAGCCGCGGCGCTGGCACTAGTGCTGGCCCCGCCCACGATCAACAGAAACGCCAAGCCACCGATGAGCTTGTTCATGGCGAATTCCCTTTTTGCTTGCGACCCTGATTTGCCCGTGCGCTGGGCTTGCAGATATGGCTCGCAGGGGTCTTGCGCGAGAGCAAGAGCATGGCTATGTTCTTGTTTTGTTCACACGGATCAGCTTATGGCTCGCGCCGCAGCAGCCGAACGACACCCACCGGCGCAAGAGCCCTCCGCGTCGGCGGGTGGGCTTGCCCAGCGCGGGCGCGCGGGCGCGACGGCGAAGCGCCGACCTGCTGCGGTCGACCTCGATGCGCCGAACGATACCGAGGCCGCTGTCGATGAGCTTCGGCGTAACGGTCGTGGCGCACAGTCGAACGCGTCGGGCCGCTACGAGCCGCTGGCTCGTAGCGCCTTCGACGACGGCTGGCAGAGTTTCGAGGAGTTGCCGCCGTTCAAGACTACAGTGACGATCGATTCGACCCGCAAGATCATCACCCGCAACGACTCCCCCGACATTTCCTTCGACCGCTCGATCAATCCTTATCGCGGGTGCGAGCACGGCTGCATCTACTGCTTCGCGCGGCCCACCCACGCCTTTCTCGGCTTGTCGCCCGGGCTTGATTTCGAATCGAAGCTGTTCGCCAAGCCGGAGGCGCCGAGGTTGCTCGAGCGCGAACTGTCCGCCGCCGGGTACGTGCCGCGCACGATCGCCATCGGCACCAATACCGACCCCTACCAGCCGATCGAGCGCGAGCATCAGGTGATGCGCGGGATCCTGGAAGTGCTCGACCGGTTCGGCCATCCGGTCGGCATCGTGACGAAGTCGGCGCTCGTTCTGCGCGACCTCGAGCTTCTTGCCCGCATGGCAGAGCGCAATCTCGTCAAGGTCGCCCTGTCGGTGACGACGCTCGACGCCAAGCTGGCGCGGGTGATGGAGCCGCGCGCGGCAACGCCGGCGCGCCGGCTCGAGACACTGCGTCAGTTGCGCGCCGCCGGCGTTCCAGCTTCGGTCATGGTCGCGCCGGTGATCCCCGCGCTCAATGACGCAGAGATCGAGCGCATTCTCGATGCCGCCGCGGCCGCCGGTGTCAGGGAAGCGGGCTACGTACTGTTGCGGCTTCCGCTCGAAGTCCGTGATCTGTTCCGTGAATGGCTGATGGCGAACTTTCCCGACCGTTACCGCCATGTGTTCAAGCTCATTCGCGAGACCCGAGGCGGCAAGGACTATGATTCGAGCTGGGGCAAGCGCATGACCGGCGGAGGCCCGGTCGCCTGGATGATCGGCCGCCGTTTCGAGCTTGCCTGCGAAAAGCTCGGCTTCAACAAGACACGATCGAAATTGACCACCGATTGCTTCGATCCGCCGCGGCGGGGACCCGAGCAGTTGAGCCTGTTTTGACAGTTCTCTTGCCGTGCCGCATTTTTCTCCTGATCGAACTGAGGGTGATCGCCGCAGCTCACTCCCAGTACCCGGAGACGTTATCGTGAGTTTCCCACCGGCTGCGCCTCACGCCGGTTGACTTGCGGCTCGCGTCGCGCACCATCGCGTTCATGAGTCGAACCGCGACTGCCATCCGCGCCGTCCGCCTGCCGCTTGCGGATGACGTGATTCGTCCCACCTTCCGGCGCGAGCGGGCGGCGATGAAGCGCGGCGTCTGGCCGGTAGCGGGGTGCGACGAGGCGGGAAGGGGACCGCTCGCCGGCCCGGTTGTTGCTGCGGCGGTCATTCTCGACCCCAAGCGTGTTCCGCGCGGCCTCGACGATTCCAAGAAGCTCGATCCGCAGACGCGCGAGAAGCTCCACGCCAAGATTTGCGCGACCGCGGAAGTGGCGGTCGCCTTCGCGCCGCCTTGGCGCATCGACCGGGACAATATCCTGCGCGCCTCGCTATGGGCGCTGGCGCGCGCGGTCGCGGCGCTGCCGGTCAAGCCGAAGCTGGTGCTCGTGGACGGTCGCGACCGCATCGATGCCGCCTGCGACTGCGAGGCGGTGATCAGCGGCGACGCCATCATCGCCTCGATTGCCGCCGCCTCGATCGTCGCCAAGGTCACACGCGACCGGCTGATGACACGATTGGGAATGCTCTATCCCGGCTACGGCTTCGAGCACCACAAGGGCTACAGCGTGCCGGAGCATTTCCACGCGCTCGCGCGGTTGGGCCCCACCATCTACCACCGCCGCTCCTTTGCTCCCATTGCCGCAAGCTACGCCGAGGTCATGTCCAATGATGGTGCGGTTGCGGTTGCCGAGGTCGAGGATGACGTGCTCCGTTTGCAACTGTAGGATCGGTTGAGAGCTGGCGACTCCACCCGACATTGTGCAAGTCTCGACCAGGGTCATGGCATTCGCAGATGCTCAATTGGTCCTGACGCTCCCTGACCCCGCTCCGGCTTTATCTCGGCCGGTGCTCTCGCGTAACCTCCGGCTGATGCTTTACGTCTCCATCTTCGTGGAACTGTTGCGATCGCGTCCGTCGCTCGCGGTTTGGCTGGCTGCGATTGCACAGGCGTTGTTGTGGACGCTGGTTCCGAGCCTGTTCTATGCCGGGCCGCCGGGCGACCTGCCGAGCGTGATTGCGGTCGGACACGAGTTCCAGCTCGGCACCTATCTCGGTCCGCCGCTCGCCTTCTGGCTCGCCGAGCTGGTCTACGATCTCTTCGGCCGCAGGCTGGTCGCCGTCTACGTGCTCTCGCAGGTCTGCGTGGTCGTCACCTACTGGGCGGTATTCACGCTCGGACGTGCCATCGTCGGTGCGCAGCATGCGGCGCTCGCGGTGCTGCTCATGGTCGGCGTTGCGGCCTTCACGGTTCCGACGCCCGATTTCGGACCGGTCATTCTCACGATGCCGCTCTGGGCGGTTATCCTCCTGCATTATTGGCGGGCGGTGGGCGAGGGCCGGCGCTCGTATTGGCTTCCGCTCGCGATCGAGGTCGGGCTGTTGCTGCTCACCACTTATGTCGGGCTGATCCTGGTCGGATTGCTCCTGTTGTTCACGCTGGTCAACGAGCGCGCGCGTGCTTCGCTCGGTTCCTACGACCCGCTGATCGCCGCCGCTGTGGCCGGCCTGGTCATGTGGCCGCACCTGATCTGGGTAGCCAATTCCGGCGAGGGCCTGATGCCGGTGCTCGCGCGACTGCGCGCTCCCGACGCTGTTTTCGGCAATTTCACTGCATGGCTGCGGCAATGCGGACTGATCCTCGCCGCCCATGCCGGTCTCCTCGTTCTGGTCGCCTTGGTGGCGGGATGGCCATGGCCCCGGCACGATCCTGCGCCCGTCATCGTGCGCGGTCCGGTCGATCCGTTTGCCCGGCAGTTCGTATATTTTTTCGCTGTCGTGCCGGCTTTCGCCGGCACCCTCGTCGCCGTCCTCATCGGATGGTCGGGACCGGTCGGTGGCATCGCTCCCCTGGTGATTCTCTCAGGGCTTGCGGTGGTGCTCGCTGCCGGAGAAGGAGTTCGCTTCAGCCGCCAGCACGTCGTCATCGCCGCCTGGTTTGGGCTCCTGATCATTCCGCCGATCATGGCAGCCGCAGCACTTGCGATTCTGCCGTGGCTCAACGTCGACCTGCGAGTGATGCAGCCGGCTCAGGCAATGGCGCGCTTTTTCGCAGAAAGCTTCGAACGTCGCACCGGAGCGCGGTTGCAGATCGTCACCGGCGATCCGCGCACGGCCGCAATCGTCGCTCTCGGCGCCCCGAGCCGCCCAAGCCTTTTTCTCAGCGCCACGCCCGAGCGATCGCCCTGGGTGAGCGCCGAGGCGATCAGGAGCAAGGGCGCCATCGTGGTATGGCCGACCACCGATACCGCCGGCACACCGCCGGCCGCGCTCAGGGAGCGCTTCCCCGATCTCGTGCCCGAAGTCCCGCGCGCATTCGAACGTTCGGTGCAAGGCCGCCTTCCCCTCATTCGCATCGGTTGGGGGTTGATCAGGCCGCAGGCAACGGACGCACGACAGACAACCGAGGACAGATCGCAGCCAAAGTGACCGGTCGCTTATCCTTCGGCGTCAAGTTCGCGCTGCCGGGGTAGTCAGTCGATCACCGCCACCGCGTTGATTTCGACCAGGCAGCGCGGATCGGTAGCGAGCCGCACCACCTGCACCGTCGTCGTCGCCGGCTTGGCGTCACGGAAATATTCGCCCCAGACCCTGTTGAGCGCATCCTGATCGGTGAGGTCAGTGACGAACCGATCCGCCGTCACCACGTCGGCGAAAGTTGCGCCGACCGCCTCGAGGCCGCGGCTGAGGTTGTCGAGCGCGGCGCGGGCCTGGCGCTCCATGTCGCGCGGCATGGAATTGAATTCTTCCGGCCGATGCGGATGATGGTGGTAAACCGGGGCCGCGGTCACGCCGGCGAGATAGATGGTCGTGCCACCCCTGACCTTGATCGCCGGCGCATAGGGCATCCACAGATCGGGAGCATCGGGCCAATGTATGTGCTCGATCGTCTTTGCCATCGGTGCGCCTCCGTCGCTGTAGACTCGATGTGAAGCGATTTCGCTCTATGGGTTCGCGAGCGCCTTCTTGATCGCCAGGAAATCCCGCCAGGCGAGGCGCTTCTGCAAAGGCTGCCGCAGCAGATAGGCCGGATGCAGTGTTGCGATGGCGCGAATGTCGCGCGTTCCGGTGTGATAGTTGTACCAGCGCCCGCGCGCCTTGATGATGCCGTCCTTGACGTTGAGCAGGGTCTGTGCCGCGGGGGCGCCCATGCAGACCAGCAGGTCGGGATCGACCAGCTCGATCTGGCGCAGGGTAAACGGAAGGCAGATTGCGGTTTCCTGCGGCGTCGGCGTGCGGTTTCCGGGCGGTCGCCACGGTATGATGTTGGCGATATACGCCGCCGAGCGGTCGAGGCCGATTGCCGCCATCATCCGGTCCAGCAGCTTGCCGGAGCGCCCGACGAAAGGCAGACCCTCGATGTCCTCTTCGCGTCCCGGCGCCTCGCCGACGAACATCACCCGGGCCTGCGGATTACCGGCGGCGAACACGAGCTGCGTTGCAGTCGCTCGCAATGCGCAGCCCTCGAAGCCTTCAAGAATGGTGCGCAACTCGTCCAGACTTGCAGCCGCTCTTGCGGCCGCGCGCGCCGCCGCCACGGCTGCGTCGGCTGTGGGCGAGGGCTGGAGCATCGGCTGCGCCCCGCCTTCGTGCAGAGCGCGGAAGGGAATGCCGCGAGCGGGGGGTGTTTTCTCTGCACGCTCCGGGATGCTCGGACCGGAGGGCTTTGGTGCCGGGCGGAAATCTCTGGACGCGGGCTCACGAAGCGGTCGACTGGCGTCTCTTGCAAGAGTGCATCGACGCCCGCCTCCTGGTAGAAGGCGAGCAAGTCGCGGGCGGCCTGAACGCGGTCGAATGTCATTGCTGCTCCATATCGCGCATCGGAAGGCCGGCGCAACAATCCCTGCTGCTCGCCGAGCACGGCGGAGGCGCTCTGATGAACGGTGGAGCATTCCCGGAGGGAATCGATGAACGCGCAAGAGCTGCCTGCCCGCGAGGCGATGGAATTCGACGTCGTGATCGTCGGTGCGGGACCGGCCGGGCTTGCCGCAGCGATCCGCCTCAAGCAGCTTGCCCCCGAATTGCGCGTGGTCGTGGTCGAGAAAGGCTCCGAGGTCGGCGCCCACATTCTCTCCGGTGCCGTGATCGATCCGGTCGGAATCGACAAGCTCCTTCCAGACTGGCGCGAAGAGGACACTCCGATCAAGACCAGGGTAAGCGACGACCGCTTCTACTGGCTATCCGCGTCCGCGCGCGGTGCGCCTGCCGAACCTCATGATGCCGCCGCTCATGAACAACCGCGGCAACTACGTGGTGTCGCTGGGCAATGTCTGTCGCTGGCTTGCCGGCAAGGCGGAAGCCTTGGGGGTCGACATCTATCCGGGCTTTGCCGCTGTCGAGCTGCTGTTCGATGACAATGGCGCGGTTGCCGGCGTGGCCACCGGCGACATGGGGATCGCCAAGGACGGCCACCGCAAGGAGGGCTTCGCGCGCGGCATGGAACTGCGCGGCAAGTACACGCTGCTCGCCGAAGGAGCGCGCGGCAATCTGAGCAAGATCGCTGCATCAGCGCTTCGGGCTCGGCGAAGGCCGCGAGCCGCAGAAATTCGGCCTTGGCCTGAAAGAGCTGTGGCAGGTCACGCCCGATCGGCACGAGCCCGGCTTGGTGCAGCATACCTTCGGCTGGCCGCTCGACAACCGCACCGGCGGCGGCTCGTTTCTTTATCATCTCGACGACAACCTCGTTTCGGTCGGATTCGTCGTCCACCTCAATTACGAGAACCCCTATCTTGCTCCGTTCGAGGAGTTTCAACGGTTCAAGACGCATTCCCTGGTGCGCGCAACATTCGAGGGCGGCAAGCGGCTGGCCTATGGCGCGCGTGCTTTGACGGAAGGTGGATGGCAGTCGGTGCCGAAGCTTTCTTTTCCCGGCGGCGCGCTCATCGGCTGTGCCGCCGGATTCATGAACCTGGCGCGCATCAAGGGCAGCCACAATGCGATGATTTCCGGCATGCTCGCGGCCGAGCAGGTTGTTGCCGCGCTCGAGGCCGGCCGCGCCAATGATGAACTTGCGGACTACGAGGCGGCCTGGCGTTCCTCCGCGATCGGGCCCGACCTCTGGAAAGTGCGAAACGCCAAGCCACTGTGGTCGCGCTTCGGCACCTTCTCGGGGATCGCGCTGGGCGGCTTCGACATGTGGACGAACACGCTCGGCTTTTCGCTGTTCGGCACGCTCGGCCATGGCAAGCCCGATTCGGCGACGCTCGCGCCGGCGGCGCAATGCACGCCCATCGCATATCCGAAGCCGGACGGTACGCTCACCTTCGACCGGCTCTCCTCGGTATACCTCTCCAACACCAATCACGAGGAGGACCAGCCGGTGCACCTGAAGGTCGCCGATCTCGATCTGCAGAAGGCCTCCGAGCATGACCGCTTCGACGGCCCCTCCGCCCGTTACTGCCCGGCTGGCGTCTATGAATGGGTGGAGGAGGGCGGCTCGCCGCGTTTCGTGATCAACGCGCAGAACTGCGTGCACTGCAAGACCTGTGACATCAAGGATCCGAACCAGAACATCACCTGGGTCCCGCCCGAAGGCGGTGGCGGACCGAATTACCCGAACATGTGAGTGGGCTTACCCGTGTCGGACGTTAGGGAGCACGCGAGCAGGGCGGACGGAATTACTCCCCGATATGCGCTCATGGGCCACGATGCCGCCCTTATCGCGGTTTCAAAGCACGGGTGGACATGTCCGATCAGGGCGGTTATTGCGGGCGCGACCCAAACAGGCCATTGTGCCCAATGCGGCCGCGCCAAGAGCGTTTGTCCGCCAGATGGAGTTGACGAGCCGTGATCCCTTCGCCACGCTTGAGGCGTGCGGCCGTGGCCGCACTGGCTGCAATCGCCATCGCCTGGCCTGGAATGCTCTGCCGCGAGAGCGCAGGCTCCCTCGAACTTCTCCCGGGTTTCGGCTTCCGGCAGCTATCTCGCGGCTCGCCATGCCGGCAACCAGAAGGACGCCGCCGCCGCGGCCTCCTACTATCGAGCCGCGCTTGCGAAGCGATCCTCGCAATAACGAGCTTCTCGGCCGGACTTTCCTCGCCGTATTGGCCAACGGCGAGGTCGACGAGGCGGTCAAGCTCGCCGAGCGCGTCTTGCAGGTCGACAAGACCGACCGTATCGCCCGGCTCGTGCTCGGAGTGCGCGCGATCAAGCAGAAGCAATATGCTGCCGCGCGGCGTGAGCTCGCCCAATCCGTCCGCGGGCCGATCACCGATCTTGCTGCGACGCTGTTGTCGGCATGGACATGGCAAGCCCAACCGAGGCCAAGCTTGCCTCGAGATCCATCGACAAGCTCGCCGGCCCGGACTGGTACGCCATCTTCAAGGATATGCATGCCGCTCTGATCCTCGATCTCTCCGGCCAGAAGAAGGAAGCGGCGAAACGATTCGAACGCTCGTACAAGCTCGATCCCACCGCGCTGCGGGTCGTGCAGAGCTATGGCAGCTTCCTCTCGCGCCAGGGCAACAGCGACTGAAGCCCTGAAAGTGTTCGCGACGTTCGACGAAGCTCTGCCGCGCCATCCGCTGATCGTCGAGGCAATCAACGACCTCAAGTCGGGCAAGCGGCTCGCCGCACTGGTCGACACTCCTCAGGCGGGCGCCGCCGAGGTGCTCTATGGGCTCGGCGCCGCGCTCGGGCGGCGGGGTGGCGAGGATCTCGGCCTGGTCTACCTGCAGCTCGCACTTTATCTCGTGCCCTCCCACGCGCTCGCCTTGCTCTCGCTCGGCGACCTCTATGAGGCGATGAAGAAGCCCGAGCTCGCCAACAAGACCTATGAGCGCGTCCCGCTCAACTCGCCGCTGCAGCGCAATGCACAAATCCAGCTGGCGCTCAATCTCGATACGCTCGAGCGCACCGACGAGGCGAAGGCCAACCTGAACAAGCTCATAGCGGCGAATCCGAGCGACCTCGAAGCGATCATGGCGCTCGGCAACGTCATGCGCGGCGCGCAAGCAGTTTGCCGAGTGTGCGGACGTTTATTCCAAGGGCGATCGATACGATCACCAAGAGCGAGAAGTCGAACTGGGTGATCTATTATTTCCGCGGCATCTGCTTCGAGCGGTCGAAGCAATGGGCGAAGGCGGAAGTCGATCTGAAGAAGTCGCTGGAGCTCTATCCCGACCAGCCGCATGTGCTCAACTATCTCGGCTATTCCTGGATCGACCAGGGCATCAATCTCGACGAGGGCATGCGCATGATCAGGCGCGCGGTCGAGCAGCGCGCCGACGACGGCTACATCGTCGACTCCCTGGGCTGGGCCTATTACCGGCTGGGCGACATGGAGGAGGCGGTCAAGCATCTCGAGCGCGCCGTCGAGCTCAAGCCCGAAGACCCCACCATCAACGATCATCTCGGCGATGCCTATTGGAAGGTCGGTCGGCAGCTCGAGGCGCGCTTCCAGTGGTCGCATGCGCGCGACCTCAAGCCGGAGCCCGAGGAGCTCGTCAAGATCGAGACCAAGCTCAAATCGGGAATGCCCGATGACACCTCCTCGGCCGCCGAGGCCGAGCACAAAAAGCCGGGCGGCGGCTAAGTCCGCGCCGTGTCGGGCGCGCGCGTCGAGAAGGCGCACGCCAAAGTCAATCTGACACTCCGGGTCGTCGGCCGCCGCGCCGACGGCTATCACGACATCGAAAGCCTGGTTGTCTTCGCCGGCATCGGCGACGTGCTGACGTTCGTGCCGGCTGGCGACCCTCGCGCTCGCGGTTCGGGGACCAACCGCGAGGGCGTCAGGCGCCATCGCCGACAACCTCGTGCTCAAGGCCGCGCGCGCTCTCGCCGACCGGGTCGAAGGCCTCAAGCTCGGCCGCTTCGCGCTGTCGAAGCGTCTGCCAGTCGCCGCCGGGCTTGGGCGGCGGCTCAGCCGATGCGGCGGCGGCCTTGCGGATTCTTGCATGCGCAAACAACATGGCGCTCGACGATCCCCGGCTCATGCAGGCGGCGCGGGCGACCGGCGCCGATGTGCCGGTGTGTCTCGATCCGCGTGCGCGACTGATGCGGGGCATCGGCGATATCCTGTCCGATCCGCTCGATGTCCCACGGCTTGCAGCGATCCTGGTCAATCCGCGGGTGTCGATTGCAACCAGGGACGTGTTCAGCTTGCTCCGGGTCCAGCCGGACGGTTCCGAGATCGCCGCCGGCACTTCCTTGCCCGGTGCGAGGAAGCGAGGGCCGGCCAGGATGAGTGCGCCCCCACGCCGGCCCCTGCATGGGCAGGGGAGAGCGCACCGCGCTTCTTGCGGCCGTGGCGAGTGAACGCAACGACCTCGAGGTGCCCGCAACTTCGATTGCGCCGGTAATCGGCGACGTCCTCGGGGCGCTCGGCACTCTGCCCGGCTGCCGGCTCGCGCGCATGTCGGGCTCGGGCGCTACGTGCTTCGCGCTGTTCGACACTCAGCGCGCGAGGCGGCCGCCGCGCCGCTGCGCGCATCTCTGCGAGCGGTCTCGCATGAGGCCTGGTGGGTGCGGCCGACGGATTGCTGGCAGGCTAGCCATCTCTAGTATGCGATCGGCAGATGCAGAACTCGACCGCCTCTTCCAGCGCCTCCTTCATCGCCGAGCTCGGAAACAAGGCGAGCGCGTCGGTGGCGATGGCGCCATAGTGCCGGGCGCGCTGGATGGTGTCGTCGAGCGCGCGGTGCCTGACCATCAAGCTGACCGCATGCTCGAGGTCGGCATCAGTGGTCTCGCCTTCCTCCAGCGTGCGCCGCCAGAACGCCCGTTCGCTCTCCGATCCGCGGCGAAACGACAGCACGACCGGCAGCGTGATCTTGCCTTCGCGGAAATCATCGCCGACATTCTTGCCGAGCTTGGCAGCCTTGCCGCCGTAATCGAGCGCATCATCCACCAGCTGGAAGGCGATGCCGAGATTCATGCCGAACGAACGGCAGGCGGCTTGCTCGTCCTTGGGCCGCGACGCGAGCGCCGGCCCAACCTCGCAGGCGGCGGCGAAAAGTTCGGCGGTCTTGGCTCGGATGACCGCGAGATAATCATCCTCGGTCGTGGCGGTATTCTTGGCAGCGCCGAGCTGCATCACCTCGCCTTCGGCGATCACCGCTGCCGCCGAGGACAAGATTTCCAGCGCCCGCAGCGACGCGACCTCGACCATCATCTTGAACGCCTGCCCGAGCAGGAAATCTCCGACCAGAACGCTCGCTTCGTTGCCCCACAGCATGCGGGCAGCGAGCTTGCCGCGCCGCATCTCGCTCTCGTCCACGACGTCGTCGTGCAGCAGCGTCGCGGTATGCATGAATTCGACGGCGGCGGCGAGCTTGACATGGCCGTCGCCGCCGTAGCCGGCGAGCCTCGCCATCGCAAGCGTGAGGATCGGACGCAGCCGCTTTCCACCGGATGCAATCAGGTGATTGGCGACCTCGGGGATCCTCGCCACTTGCGATCCGGTCCGCGACAGGATTGTCGCATTGACGCGCTGCATGTCATCGGACACGAACTCCACCAGGCGGTCGATGCTGGAGGAGGAACGGCTTTCGAACGGGACGATGACGGCCAAGAAACCTGCTCCGGACGGAAGGACGCGCGAGCATAGAAACGCTATGGTGGGGCGGCAAGTGCGGCCAGAATGCACACGTCCGCCCGATTGGAATATGGGACGCGGAAAGCTTTGCCGGAAGAGCCGCATTCGATGCCACCGGCGGATTTGATCACTGAGTCGGCGCAGGCTTTGCGGCCGCCAGCCGGGCATCGGGTAGCGGTCCTGGTGCCCTGCTTCAATGAAGCGGCAGCCATCGGCAAAGTGGTGACCGATTTCCGCGCCGCTTTGCCCGAGGCCACGATCTACGTCTACGACAACAATTCCACCGATGGCACCGTCGCGGCCGCCGGGACCGCCGGCGCCCTCGTCCGCCGCGAGATGCACCAGGGCAAGGGCAACGTGGTGCGGCGGATGTTCGCCGATGTGGATGCCGACATTTACGTCCTGGTCGATGGGGACGCGACTTATGATGCGCCGAGCGCGCGCCTCATGATCGGGCGCCTTGTCGCAGACCGTCTCGACATGGTGGTCGCAGCGCGCGTCGAGGTTGACGCGGCCGCCTACCGCCGCGGCCACCGTACCGGAAACCGACTGCTGAGCGCGTTCTTCGCTTCGGCGTTCAACGCGAAATTCACCGATATCCTGTCCGGCTACCGGGCATTCTCGCGCCGCTTCGTGAAGTCGTTTCCGGTGCTGTCGCGGGGATTCGAGATCGAGACCGAGCTTTCAGTGCACGCGCTCGAGCTCGAGCTGGCGACGTCCGAGGTGTCCACGCCGTACTATGCCCGATTGGAAGGGTCGGTTTCCAAGCTCAACACCTGGCGCGACGGCGTGCGGATTCTGTTCACCATCGTCAGCCTCTATCGCTCGGAGCGGCCGCTGGCTTTTTTCTTCGGGCTCGGCCTCGCGCTTGCGCTCACTTCCATTGCGCTCGCGATTCCGATTTTCGTGACTTACTTCGAGCAGGGCACGGTGCCGCGCATTCCGACGGCGATCCTTTCCACCGGCCTGATGCTGTTGGCCTTCCTGTCGATGATTGCCGGGCTCATCCTCGATACCGTGACCCGGGGCCGGCGAGAGATGAAGCTGATCGCCTATCTGGGGCAGCGCGCGCCCGGCGAAGGCACCGAGCTTCGGTGATAGAGGCAATTATGCGCGAGCTCGTACGCACCAATGATGCCGTCCTGGTTTCCGCCATCCAGGCCTTGCTCGATGCCGCCAGGATTCCCCATCTCGTGCTCGACCAGAACATGAGCGTGCTCGAAGGCTCGATTGGCGTTCTGCCGCGCCGCCTGCTGGTGGCCGACGGTCATGTCGCGGCGGCGCGTCTGCTGCTCGAAGAGGCCGGATTGGGGCACGAGCTTCGTCCCGATGAGTGAAAATGGCGCATCCGGCCGGACCGCAGATGCAGTCCTAGGCGGCAGGCTCCGTCTCGAGCAGCCCAGGCGCGGGCATCGCTTCGGTCATGATGCCATCCTGCTGGCCGCGGCGTGCCCTGCGCGCAAGGGCGAACGCGCGGTCGATCTTGGAGCGGGCGTTGGCGCGGCAGGATTGGCGCTTGCAAAGCGCATCGACGGCTTGATGGTGACGCTGGTGGAGGTCGATGCGCAGCTTGCGGCACTGGCCATGGAAAACGCGCGCCGCAACGGGCTCGCCCTGCGGGTCAGCACCGCGCTTCTCGATGTCGCGGCGCCGGCGCGCGCATTTGCGGCGGCCGGGCTGCATCCGGAATCCGCCGAACGGGTGCTGATGAACCCCCCGTTCAACGATCCGGAGCGGCAGCGGACGTCACCCGATCGTCAGCGCCGATTTGCCCATTCGCTTCCCCGCGGCGTGCTCGTCGACTGGGTAAAGACAGCTGCGCGGTTGCTGCGAGCACGCGGAACGCTGACCATGATCTGGCGGGCAGACGGGCTCGCCGAAGTCCTGCGTTCGCTCGAACCTGCGTTCGGCGCGGTTGCGGTGCTTCCGGTGCACTCGAGGATGGGGGACGCGGCGATCCGGATCCTGGTGCGGGCAAGCAAGGCGAGCCGGGCGCCGCTTGCGATATTGCCGGGCTTGTTCCTCAACGACGAGCTTGGGCGGCCCACTGCTCGAGCGGCCTCGGTGCTGCGCGATGGCGCAGCGCTGCCGCTGAGCGAGATTTGAAGTCGCCGAGCTCGAGATCGCCGAATCGCGCTGATCCGATCGTCAGGCCTTGCGCTCGCGGGAAGGGCGCGCGAAATTGAGGTGCGACATGGCGGCAATTGCGCTCATCAGCATCATCAGCATGTATATCTTCATCGTCGCCCGATCCCCCCGGTAACACGACTCAATGGACATGGGACTTAGCATTACAATGGTTGATGAAAGGTAACGCGGCCTCGAGAACGTGAGATCGACGGCAGCGTGACCGCCCGCATTGGCTCTTTCCCCTGCCATCGGATAGAACGAAGCGATCATGACCGAGCAAAACATGTCCGAGCATCTGCGGCAGCTGTTCGCCAGCGCGCGCGAAGCGCTGCGGCCGCTCCTGCCGAGACGGCTGCGCGGCGACCTTGCGGTCGTGCCCGTGGTGCGGCTTTCCGGCGTGATCGGATTGTCGACGCCGCTGCGGCCGGGGATAACGCTTGCCGGGGTTGCGCGGGCGCTCGAGCGCGCATTCACCATGCGCAGGGCGCAGGCGGTGGCGCTGCTGATCAATTCTCCCGGCGGCTCGCCGGTACAGTCGCATCTGATCTACCGGCGCATCCGTCAACTCGCGGCCGAGAAAAAGGTGCCGGTGATCGCATTTGCGGAGGATGTTGCTGCATCGGGCGGCTACATGATCGCCTGCGCCGCTGATGAGATCATCTGCGACAACTACTCCATCGTGGGCTCGATCGGGGTAGTCGGCGGATCGTTCGGCTTTCACAAGCTCATGGAAAAGATCGGTATCGAGCGGCGGCTCTATACGTCAGGCGAACGCAAGGCGATGCTCGATCCGTTCCTGCCGGAGAAAACCGAGGATGTGGAGCGGCTCAAGGCGGTACAGCGAGACATTCACGAGGAATTCATCGCGCTCGTGAAGGAGCGACGGGGAGCTCGATTGGCGGGCCCCGAAAATGACTTGTTCTCCGGCGAGTTTTGGACCGCGGGCAGAGCGGTCGAGCTGGGGGTGGCGGACAGCATCGGCGACGTGCGCTCGATCTTGCGCGAGCGGTTCGGCGATGACGTCTTCACCCCGCTGGTGGCTCCGGCGCGGGGCTGGTTCGGCCGCGTTCAGCCGGGAGTTGGCAGCGCGAGCGAAGGACTGTTGCGCGCGCCGGATTTGGCCGCGGAAGTCATCTCGGCGCTCGAAGCGCGAGCCCTGTGGGCGCGCTACGGACTGTAGGCGAAGCTCGAAGGAAATCGATCATGCCTCCCCTGGCCATACCGCCTCTGGTCAAGCTTGCGCTCGGTGCGCTCGGCGCAGGCGCTGTCGCGCACTGGGTGATAAAAGGGATGCGGCATGTCAACGACAAGATCGGTCGCGTGAAGTCGGCCTCCCCGGTAGAGCCGGCCCGCCAGACACTGCCGACTTTGCGCCGCGACCCGCGCACCGGTGAGTGGCGCCTGATGTGACGGCCGAGCAGTTTCGACAGCCGGGGCGGGCATCAACACCCCGTCGCAGTTGATCGCAGCCGCTCTTTCGATTCTCCAACCTTCCAATTTGGCTTGATTTCTTGACCGTCCGCACTGCGGCCGTTACGTCAGGCGACATGCGCAGCGATCTTCCCGCCCATATGCGTCCCGAGTGCTCGTTTCAGGGATTAATTCTGGCGCTGCAACGCTATTGGGCCGACTGCGGCTGCGTCTTGCTGCAGCCTTACGACATGGAAGTCGGTGCCGGCACTTTTCACCCCGCGACCACCTTGCGCGCGCTCGGGCCGAAAGCCGTGGAACGCGGCCTATGTGCAACCGTCGCGGCGGCCGAAGGACGGTCGCTACGGCGAGAATCCCAACCGCCTGCAGCACTACTATCAGTTTCAGGTGATCCTGAAGCCCTCGCCGGACGACCTCCAGGATCTCTACCTCGAATCACTGTTCGCGATCGGCATCGATCCCAAGCTGCACGACATCCGTTTCGTCGAGGACGACTGGGAATCGCCCACGCTGGGAGCCTGGGGGCTCGGCTGGGAATGCTGGTGCGACGGAATGGAAGTCTCGCAGTTCACCTACTTCCAGCAGGTGGCCGGATTCGAGTGCGCTCCCGTCTCGGGTGAGCTGACCTACGGTCTGGAGCGGCTGGCCATGTATGTGCAGGGCGTCGACCGCGTCTTCGACCTCAACTTCAACGGCCGCGAGGGCGAGCGCAAGGTGACCTACGGCGACGTATTTCTGCAGGCCGAGAAAGAATACTCGCGCCACAATTTCGAGTTTTCCGATACCGAGATGCTGTTCGAGCAGTTCAGGATGGCCGAGGCGGCCTGCCGCAGATACATCGATGCCGGGTGGGTCACGGTCGGCAACGGCAAGCAGCATTTGATGGCGTTGCCTGCCTATGACCAGTGCATCAAGGCAAGCCATGTCTTCAATCTGCTCGATGCGCGCGGGGTAATTTCGGTGACCGAGCGGCAGAGTTACATTCTGAGAGTGCGCGAGCTGGCCAAGGCCTGCGGCGAGGCGTGGCTTGCCACGGAAGCCGGAGGAGGAGGTTCATGAGCGGCGAAGCGCAAATCAGAACCGGTGCTGTTTGGTCAGCGGGAGGCCGCAGGCTCGGGCTGGCCGACGAACACGAGATCCCCCTTGACCAGGGTCTTGAGCTTCGGCGGTCCGGACTTTTGCAGCTCGCGATAAGTGACATGCAGCCATGTAGTCACTTCGAGGCGACCGTGATCGGGGGTTTGCGTGATGGCGAGCGTGGCGTCTTGGACCTCCGCTTCCACCGGCTGCACCCAAGCTCCTGCAACCGCCTTCGGCAGCCCCCTGACTATGGATGTCGCGACCACTTTCACGAACTGCGCGAAGTCGGGATTGCGCACCACGAACTGCGCCTTTTCCCGCCTGGCGTCGTATGCGAGGACGGTTGCCAGGCCGAGCTTGCTGAGAAAGCCTTCGTATTTGGTTCCGAAATCGATGGTGATCCGGCCGTTGGCCTCGTCGAGCTCGTGCCACAGCACGCGCGTCGGCGTGGCTGGAGGACCCTCGCTGCCTCTGACATACATGAGGTATGCGGTTTCCGCGGTAGCCGCGGGACCAGCCATTGAAATGAGCATTGCGGCGAAAATTGTTGCGGCGAACGGGCGAAAGCCGCAGCAGCGAGCGTGCATCGGGGCCTCGAGTAATATCAATGGTTCGGCAACAACTGTGCGGCAGCCGGACGGCCCGCGCAAGCTGGCGGCGCGGCACGAACGCGCCAGCGCACGAGCCCGAGTGCTTTTCGACTTAACAATGTCGACGGCGCCTGCTACCTGCCAGCGCCATCAGGAACCGCAATGCCCGATCTTCTGCTCGAATTGTTCTCCGAGGAAATCCCTGCGCGCATGCAAGCGCGCGCAGCCGAGGATTTGCGCAAGCTCGTCACCGATCGCCTGGTCGAGGCAGGCTTGGCCTACGAGGGCGCCAAGGCGTTCGTGACGCCGCGGCGGCTCGCGCTCGCAGTGCAGGGCGTGCCGGTCAGGCAACCCGACGCCAGGGAGGAGAAAAAGGGCCCGCGCGTCGGTGCCCCTGAAGGCGCCGTGCAGGGTTTCGTTCGAGCCGCAGGGCTCCAGTCGATCGGCGAGGCCAAGATCCAGCCCGACAAGAAGGGCGATTTCTACCTGGCGGTGATCGAGAGGCCTGGGCGGCTGGCGATCGAGGTGATCGGCGAGATCGTGCCCGAGGTGGTGAAGAATCTTCCCATGGCCGAAGTCGATGCGCTGGGGCACGCGCTCGCTGGGCTGGGTACGGCCGCTGCATTCCATCGTGGCGACGTTCGGGCCGGAAACCGAAGAGCCCGATATCGTTGGCTTCTCGGTCGATGGGATCAAAGCCGGCGACGAAACCCGCGGCCATCGGTTCATGGCGCCGGCATCATTCAAGGTGCGTCGGCTCGACGATTATGCCGCGAAGCTCGAACAGGCCAAGGTCGTGCTCGACCCCGCCCGGCGCAAGGAGATGATCCGTGCCGATGCCAACAACCTCGCCTTCGCGCAGGGCTATGAGCTGGTCGAGGATGCCGGGCTGCTGGAAGAGGTCGTCGGCCTGGTGGAATGGCCGGTCGTGCTGATGGGTTCGTTCGACGAAGCCTTCCTGTCGATTCCGCCCGAGGTCATCCGCAGCCACCATCCGCAACAACCAGAAATGCTTCGTGCTCACCTCCGCGACAGGGCTTCGGACCGAGCCTCGTCATCAGGAGCAGGGTAAAGCCGCAACGCTCGCCAACAAATTCATCCTTGTCGCCAACATCGAGGCGGAAGATGGCGGCGCCGCGATTGTCGCCGGCAACGAGCGCGTCATTCGAGCTCGGCTCTCCGATGCGAAGTTCTTCTACGAGACCGATCTCGAGATTCGGTTGGAAAACCGGATGGAGAAATTCAAGGACATTGTTTTCCACGAGAAGCTCGGCACGCAATGGGAGCGCATCGAGCGCATCGAGCGGCTCGCTGCGGAGCTTGCGCCCGTTGCCGGCGCCGATGTGGAGAAGTCCAGGCGTGCGGCGCGGCTTGCCAAGGCCGACTTGCTGACAGAAGTGGTCGGCGAATTCCCGGAACTGCAGGGCATGATGGGAAAATACTACGCGCTTGCGCAAGGCGAGGACGCGAGCGTCGCGGCGCATGCGAGCAGCATTACCGGCCGCTCGGCCCGAAAGATCGCGTGCCGTCCGACCCGGTATCCATCGCGGTCGCGCTCGCCGACAAGATCGATACTTTGGTCGGCTTCTGGGCAATCGGCGAGAAGCCGACCGGAAGCAAGGACCCCTACGCGTTGCGCAGGGCCGCGCTCGGCGTCATCAGGATCGTGCTGGACAATCGGATTGCGGCTCCCGCTTCGAGATCGTCTTCGCCGCCTGCTTCGAACAATTGCGCAGAAGAGGCTTGCCGCAAGGGCAGGGACAGGCAAGTCGGACGATGCCGCTGACGAGTTGGACCTTCTGGCATTCTTCTCGGACCGCCTCAAAGTCCAGCTTCGCGAGCAAGGCGCGCGGCACGATCTCGTCGATGCGGTGTTCGCGCTCGAAGGCCAGGACGACCTCGTGGCTCATCGTGCGCCGGGTCGAGGCCTTGGGAAAATTCCTCGATACCGAGGACGGAACGAATCTTCTATGCCGGCTACAAGCGCGCAACCAACATCATCCGGATCGAGGAGAAGAAGGACGCGCGCGAATATGTCGGCAAGCCCGATCCTTCGCTCTATCGGCAGGAGGAGGAATGGGGCCTCTCGAAGGCGATCGGCGCCGCCAAGGCGGACGCCGCCGCGGCGGTGGCGCGCGAGGATTTCGAGGCCGCCATGCGACGCCATGGCGAATCTGCGCCCGCATGTGGATGCCTTCTTCGACAAGGTGACGGTCAATGTCGCCGGCGCGCCGGACACAGGAGAAGCTGCGTGAGAACCGGCTCAGGCTGCTCAACGAAATCCGCGAGGCGACGCGCACGGTCGCTGATTTCTCCCGCATCGAAGGATGAAGCATCGCAAATATCCCGGCGCAAGTCGGCTGTGTAGGATGGGTCGAGCGCCTGCGAAACCCATCACCTGTCGCGAAATCGGGTGGGCCGCGATGGGTTTCGCTTACGCTCAACCCATCCTACGAGGTATCATATTCCTTCACCGTTCGCTCGGAGACTTTCCA
Organism: uncultured Alphaproteobacteria bacterium; assembly: GCA_963831225.1. GTDB lineage: Bacteria > Pseudomonadota > Alphaproteobacteria > Rhizobiales > Xanthobacteraceae > VAZQ01. The sequence continues at coordinate 7,322 of CAWHPT010000047.1, read as the reverse complement.
TGACCCTTACTGCCGCCCATTTTTCTCCGCTCGTTGCACTCATCGCCGGCGTCTTGATTCTCATCATGCCGCGGCTCTTGAACTACATTGTTGCTCTCTATCTCATCCTGGTCGGGTTGATGGGGCTCAATGCCATTCACCACTTCATCCGCTGACACCTGCAAGCGCGGTTCGCTTGCGGAGGACGCATCGAGCCTCGAGCCGGGCCGTCCGGCCCAATCCAGCTTGGTGAGTTCAATGGTCAGTTCCTACTTCGGTTCGTGAGTCCAATGGTCAAATCGACTTTGCGCGCAACTCGGCCGACCAGCAAATCTTCTCCGTCGGCGCATGCCACGGCAACGCCGAAATGGGTCTACAGCTTCGGTAACGGCAAGGCCGAAGGCCACGCCGATATGCGCAACCTGCTCGGCGGCAAAGGCGCCGGCCTTGCCGAGATGGCCAATCTCGGCCTGCCGGTGCCGCCCGGTTTCACCATCAGCACCGAGGTCTGCACGCATTTCTATGCCAATGGAAGGCGCTATCCGGACGAGCTTCATTCGCAGGTCGATGCCGGCCTTGCCGCGATCGGCCGCATCACCGGCAAGACTTTCGGCGACAGCAGCAATCCGCTGCTTGTTTCGGTACGCTCCGGGGCGCGTGCATCGATGCCCGGCATGATGGACACCGTGCTCAATCTCGGCCTCAACGATGAGACCGTGGAAACGCTGGCGAGACAACTCGGGCGACAAGCGCTTCGCCTATGATTCCTACCGGCGCTTCATCACGATGTATTCCGACGTGGTGCTGGGCATCGGTCATCATCACTTCGAGGAAATCCTGGACGATCACAAGGACCGCCACGGCTACGCGCTCGACACCGATCTGTCGGCGGACGACTGGGTCGAGCTGGTGGATCGCTACAAGCAGCGGCTGGAAGAGGAGCAGGGCGAGCCGTTTCCGCAGGACCCGCACAGCAGTTATGGGGTGCGATAGGCGCCGTGCTCGGCTCGTGGATGAACCAGCGTGCCATCACCTATCGCCGCTTGCACAACATTCCGGAAAGCTGGGGCACCGCGGTCAATGTTCAGGCCATGGTGTTCGGCAATATGGGGGAAACCTCGGCGACCGGCGTGGCATTCACGCGCAATCCCTCGACCGGCGAGAAGCGGCTCTACGGCGAGTTCCTGATCAATGCCCAGGGCGAGGATGTGGTCGCCGGCATTCGCACTCCGCAGGAGATCACGGAAGCCGCGCGCCGGGAAGCCGGCTCCGACAAGCCGTCCATGGAAGCAGGCCATGCCGGAATCGTTCAAGGAGCTCGAGCGCATCTACGGCGTGCTCGAGCGCCATTATCGCGACATGCAGGATCTCGAATTCACGGTCGAGCAAGGCAAGCTGTGGATGCTGCAGACCCGAACGGGCAAGCGCACTGCCAAGGCGGCGATCAAGATCGCGGTAGAGCTCGCCAATGAGGGGCTCATATCGCGCAACGAGGCGGTCATGCGAATCGATCCGGCGGCGCTCGACCAGCTCCTGCATCCGACCATCGATCCCGCTGCCGAGCGCAAGGTGATCGCCACCGGGCTGCCGGCATCGCCGGGCGCTGCATCTGGCGAGATCGTGTTCTCGGCCGACGACGCCGAGACGCTCAAGGCCAAGGACAAGCGCGTCATCCTGGTGCGCGTCGAGACCTCGCCGGAGGACATCCACGGCATGCATGCGGCCGAAGGAATTCTCACCACGCGCGGCGGCATGACCTCGCACGCCGCCGTGGTGGCGCGCGGCATGGGCAAGCCGTGCGTATCGGGCGCCGGCGCGCTGCGGGTCGATTACGCGGCCGCGCACCATGAGCATCGCCGGCCAGACTCTGAAGCAAGGCGATGTCATAACCATCGACGGTTCGACCGGACAGGTTCTCGCCGGGCGCGTGCCGATGATCGAGCCGGCGTTGTCGGACGAATTCGCGACGCTGATGAGCTGGGCCGACGAAGCGCGCAAGCTCGGCGTGCGCGCCAATGCCGACACGCCGGCCGATGCGCGCGTCGCGCTGAAATTCGGAGCCGAGGGCATCGGGCTGTGCCGCACCGAGCACATGTTTTTCGACGAGGACCGCATCCGCGCCGTGCGCGAGATGATCCTCGCCGATGACGAAAGATCGCGCCGGACTGCGCTCGCCAAGCTGCTCCCGATGCAGCGCGCGGATTTCGTGGAGCTGTTCGAGATCATGCAGGGATTGCCGGTGACGATCCGGCTGCTCGATCCGCCGCTGCACGAATTCCTGCCGCACAGCGCGCAGGAGATCGCCGAGGTGGCGGCGGCGATGCAGGCCGATCCGAAGAAGCTCGCCGACCGCGCCCGCGAGCTGCACGAGTTCAATCCGATGCTCGGCTTCCGCGGTTGCCGCTTGGCGATTGCCTATCCCGAGATCGCGGAGATGCAGGCGCGCGCCATCTTCGAGGCGGCGGTCGAGGCCGCGAAACGCACCGGCAAGCCGGTGGTCCCGGAGGTGATGGTCCCGCTGATCGCCACCAAAACCGAGCTCGATCTGGTCAAGGCGCGCATCGATGCCATGGCCGAGGCGGTCGCGCGCGAAACCGGGACCAGGGTCGAGTACCAGGTCGGCACCATGATCGAGCTGCCGCGCGCGTCGCTGCGGGCCGCCGAGATCGCCCAGAGCGCGGAGTTCTTCTCCTTCGGCACCAATGATCTGACCCAGACCACCTTTGGCATCAGCCGCGACGACGCTGCCAGCTTTCTCGGCACCTACATGGCGCGCGGGATTCTGGCGAGCGATCCGTTCGTCTCGATCGACCGCGAGGGCGTCGGCGAGCTGATGCGGATCGGCGTCGAACGCGGCCGCAAGGCGCGGCCGGAGCTCAAGCTCGGGATCTGCGGCGAGCACGGCGGCGATCCCGCCTCGGTCGCGTTCTGCCACGAGCTTGCACTCGACTATGTCTCGTGCTCGCCGTTTCGCGTTCCGATCGCAAGGCTGGCGGCGGCGCAGGCGGCGCTCGGACCGAAGGCAGAGGACAGAGGATAGCGGACAGAGGACAGAGGACAGAGGACTGATACCGGCTCCAGAGCAGCATAAATCGGCGTATTTAATGCCGGAGAATGCGGTGGCGGGGGAGTTGTTTTCGGAATTTGAGGTGTGATTCGCTGTGACCATCTGATTCGGGAGGAGCGGATGGTCAAATGCAGCAAAGCCGAGGTGCGGCGGCTGAGGACGGCGCTGCGGTGGAAGCTTCCGCCGACGCAACGCGAGCGCATCCAGATGGTACTGCTACGCGAGGGCGGAATGACGCAGCCGGCGATTGCGGCGGCCATGGGGGTTTCGCTGAGCACAGTGAACCGCGCGCATATGGCTTACGATCACGGAGGCATCAAGGCGCTCAAGCCCAAGGCGAACGGCGGACGCAAGCGCGAGAACATGACCGTGGCCGAGGAAAAGGCCTTGCTGGCGCGCTTCGCCCATGCCGCAGGGGCTGGCGAATTGTTGAACATCCACGATCTCAAGGCAGCTTACGAAAAGGCGATCGGGCACTCGACCAGTGACAGCACGGTATACAATCTGCTGCATCGGCATGGCTGGCGAAAGCTGATGCCGCGCCCGTACCATCCCAAGCGGAACCTGGCGGCGCAAAATGCTTTTAAAAAAACGGCTTTCGTGATGCTGTGAGGAAGGCCAAGCGGGCGGCGGCCAAGCGTGGTCGTCGCTTGCGTGTCATGTTCGCCGACGAAGCGCGTTTCGGACGCATGAACCGCCCGCGGCCTTGCTGGGCTCCTACTGGCGTCAGACCCGAGGTCGCCGCGCAACTCGTTCGCGAATACGTCTACCTATATGGCGCGGTCTGCCCCAAGGATGGAAGATGCGTCTATCTGATCATGCCCGCGTCGGATACTGCCTGCTTCCAGATCTACCTCGATGTTCTATCCAGAAAATACCGCAGGCAGCAAATTCTCTTGGTCCTCGACGGTGCTCCCAACCATCAGTGCGGCCTGCTCGCGGTCCCCGACAACATCACGCTTCTGTTCCTGCCACCCTATTCGCCGCAGTTGAACCCGAAGGAGAACCTCTGGGACGAAATTCGCGAGAAGATCTTCAAGAACCTCGCCCTTAAATCCATGGACGCCGTGCGCGCAAAACTTCGGGAGGCCGTTCTCTACATCGAGCGCAATCCAGAACTCGTCAAATCCATCACGACCTTCCCTTACATCGCCAAGTCAATCTGATATGGAGGCGGTATGAGGACAGAGGACAGAAAAGAAAGCAGAGAGGCTGACGTTCGGCCTGCGCTTCCTCAGTCGTCCACTTCTCCGTTTCTACGCTTGGGAAAGTCGGGCTAACGTCTCTGAGCAATCACGCTTCCAGCGGGCGCGAACTGCTGTGCGGGCGCTGCAAAGGCCCCGTCGGCGATGGGCTTCCTTCCCGAGATTGGCCGGCTCGAAAATTCTGGCTTTTCGCGGCGAGAGCGGGCCTTATCGGTGTCTCGCATGCGAGCGCCAGAGGCAGACGGGCACATGGCCGAGGACAAGAGCGAGGCCGCAGCGGCTCCCTCCGCAGTATCCGCCGAGCAGTTGCGCCAGGCGGAGGCTTTTGTCGAGGCCGAGGAAGGGACGGTCAATCGCCTTTCCGGCTGGGCCGGTGCGCTGGTCACTTCCGTGGCGGTGGTGATGTCGCTGTTTCACCTCTACGCCGCGGTCGCGGGGGCGTGGCCATTGCGGGACTTTCCGATCATAGCGACGCAGCCGCTGCGTTACGCGCATGTGGCTTTCGTCCTGATGCTGAGCTTTCTGCTGTTTCCGATGGCGGCGCGGTTTCGTAACCGCATCCGCTGGTGGGACATCGCTGCCGGCGTCGCCGGCGCTGCAATTCTCATTTACGCGATTCGAGGCGGCGAGGAATTCACCGATCGGGCGACGATGCCGACCCACCTCGACGTCGTGCTCGGCGTCGTCTTCATCGCTCTGTGCTCGAGGCCTCGCGCCGCACCACCGGATGGATCGTGCCGTTCATCGCGCTGCTGTTCATCGCCTATGCGCTGGCCGGGCCCTAGCTGCCGCCGCCCTGGACGCATCGCGGCTTCGACTCGGCAGCTCGTCGGGCATCTCTTCATTACGCTCGAAGGCATCTTCGGCATCCCGGTCGATGTCTCGGCCACGCTGATCATGCTGTTCACCATCTTCGGCGCGTTTCTGCAGCATTCCGGCGCCGGAAAATTCTTCATCGATTTCTCGATGGCGCGTGATGGGGCACAAGCCGAACGCGGCCGGCCGCACCGTCGTGCTGTCGTCGTTCCTGCTTGGCGGTCCGTCGGGCTCGGGCGTCGCGACGACGGTGACGATCGGCGCCGTCGCCTATCCGATGATGAAGAAGGCCGGCTTCGAGAAGAACGCCGCCGGCGGCCTGCTGGCGGCGGGCGGCCTCGGCGCGATCATCTCGCCGCCGGTGCTCGGCGCTGCCGCCTTCCTGATCGCCGAGTTCCTGAAGATCAGCTATCTCGACGTGATCTGGATGGCGACGATCCCGACCTGCCTCTACTACCTGTCTCTGCTGTTCATGGTCGAGCTCGATGCGCAAGCGCTTCGGCGCGCGCGGCGAGTCGCATTCGATGCCGGAAATGTCGCTCTGGCACCTGACGCGCCGCTACGGCTTCCACTTCGTGTCGCTGATCTCGATCGTCGTTTTCATGCTGTGGGGATATTCGCCGACCGCGTCGGTGCTCTGGTGCGACCGTGCTCACCTTCGGCATGAGCTTCCTGCACGCGCGAGACCGCGCTGATGCCGAAGAAGCTGGTGCGCGCGCTGGCCGACGGTTCGATCCAGGCGCTCACCGCGGGACCACTTGCGCGACTGGCCGGCATCATCGTCGGCGTCGTCACGCTCACCGGGCTCGGTCTGAAATTCTCCTCGATCGTGATCGACTATGCCGGCGGCTCCTGCTGCTGACCGCGATCTACACCGCGCTGATCGTCTGGATCATCGGGCTCGCGGTGCCGGTCACCGCCTCCTATATCATCTGCGCGGTCATCGCCGCGCCGGCGATGATCAAGCTCGGCGTGCCCGACGTCGCCGCGCACATGTTCATCTTCTATTATTCGGTGCTCTCGGAAGTGTCGCCGCCCACCGCGCTTGTCGCCGTTCGCGGCGGCGGCGATCACCGGCGGCGACCCCTACCAGACGACGCTGCAGGCGTGGAAATACACGCTGCCGGCCTTCCTGGTGCCGTTCGTGTTTGTGCTCGATCCGGAGGGGTTGGGCTTGCTGCTGAAGTTGCCGGCCGGACGGAACCTGGGTCGATGTCGCCATGATCACCGGAAAAACCTCGCTGGGTCTCGCGGCGCTGGCCTCGGCGGCGCAGGGCTGGGCGCTACGCCGCACCACTCCGGTCGAACGCGGCCTGCTGGTCCTTGCCGGCTTGCTGCTGGTGTTTCCGAGCCTGTTGGAAGCGGCCGCCGAGGCCGTGATCGGCCGCGACATCAGCTACACTGCGGCATTTGGCATCGCAATCGCTCTCCTTGTAATCTTAAAACAACGCATAACGCCGGCTCCCTCAGATGCCACAACGGCAAGCCGACCGTAGGGAGGAACATGGAATGAAAAGCAGATTGGTTGCTTCGGGAATCGCTTGGGCGCGGCCCTGCTGGCCGGCGCGGCCATCGCGCAGCAGCAGACGAACATCGCGATCGCCACGGGCGGCACCGGCGGCGTCTATTATCCGATGGGCGGCGGCATGGCGAATGTGCTGTCGAAGCATCTGCCCGGCGTGCAGGCCACCGCACGCGTGACCGGCGGTTCGGTCGACAATTTCAAGCTGATCGGCTCGGACCAGAGCGAGGTCGCTTTCTCGATGGTGGACGCAGCCCTCGACGCCGTGAAAGGCCAGGACAAGTTCAAGGGCGCGCCGCTCGATGTGCGCACGCTGATGGTGCTGTACCCGAACCGCATGCATGTCGTGACGGTCGAGGGCCGCGGTATCGAGAAAATGTCCGACCTCAAAGGTAAGCGCGTCTCGACCGGCTCCCCCGGCGGCGCCACCGAAGTGATGGCGTTCCGCGTGATTGAGGCGGCTGGTCTCGATCGCGACAAGGACATGAAGCGCGAGCGGCTGGGCGCCGCCGAATCAACCAACGCGCTGAAGGACGGCAAGATCGACGCCTATTTCTGGGTTGGCGGTCTGCCGACTGCGGCGGTCACCGATCTTGGCGCATCGCCCGGCATCAAGCTCAAGCTGGTCGATCATGCGGACGTGGTCGAGAAGATGAATGACAAGTATAGCACTCTATGCGGCTGACGTCATCCCCGCGAAAACCTATCCGGGGCAGGACAAGGACAACCCGAT
>CAWHPT010000046.1:0-111810 GCA_963831225.1 uncultured Alphaproteobacteria bacterium | reverse complement strand
TCCGACCGAGGAGCTTTATGTTGGCATTCGCGCCCGCCTCAGAGAGTATAAGGTCCCGCCGTTCGAGGCAGCGCTCAAGGTGCTCGCCAATGTGGTGAAAACCAGAAAAGGCGGCGACGAATACGGCCAAAGCTCTGGCCGCTGTCGACCAGGCGCTCGCAGCGGCGGATGAGCCCTGAAGGAGAAACAACAGAGTGGGCGAGCTTCACCGTTGAAGCCGCAATCGAGGTGGTGAAGTCCGCGACCGGAGAATATGAAGAGGCCATTGTCAACGGTCGCATTGCGAAGCCAGTGGAATATCAGGATGCGCGCGGCTTCATTTGGCAGGCGGAAAGATGATCGAAGGCGTTGCCCCGGTACTGGAAAGAAGGACGTGGTAGCGCTTGACAAGGTCCGCACGGCTTCGCGGAACTCAAGAAGGGCTGGCCCAGTCCGATGCCGCCCAAGACTTCCTGTCAAGGATTTGGGGGCGATCCTCGGCGATGTCTCGCGCATCGAGCTTGCCGCCGGCAAACTGATGTGAAAGCACCGGCTACGGTCGAACGACGAGTGCTGCCGCGTATCGTCACGTGCGCCTTCATCGCAGGTGTTCTCTCAGGCGCAGCAATGGCTCTCGCTTTGCGCTCGCATGCTACGGCATTATCCGAAGCCCCAACTGTCGATCCGGAGCTTGCGACCATAAAGGCGACGTTTCGTCGTCCGGCCACCGTTCCGTTTCCTGCGTCGAACCCCTTCACGGAGGCGAAGCGCGCGCTCGGCGAGCGGCTGTTTCACGATAAGCGGTTGTCCGTCGATGGAAGCATGGCATGCGCGAGCTGTCACATCCGCTCCAAAGGCTTTGCCGATGGGCGTAAGCACGGCCGGGGCGTGCCGGGTCGCCCGCTCAAGCGCCATACTCCGGGATTGTGGAATCTCGCCTGGGCCGCGACAGTGTTCTGGGACGGTCGTGCGCGCAGTCTCGAGGAGCAGGTTGCGGGGCCGATCGAAGCGTCCGACGAAATGGGCCAGCCCGTCGCTTCCTTGACGACGCTGCTCGCGGCTGATCCTGCCTATTCGCGCCCCTTCGCCGCTGCTTTTCCCAAGGAACCGAGTGTGAGCGCCCAAAATCTCGCGAAGGCGATCGCCACGTTCGAGCGCACGCTCGTTTCTCCGCCGACCCGCTTCGATCGCTGGATCGAAGGCGACGAGAAGGCGCTCACATCTGACGAGATCGCCGGATTTCGGCTGTTCACCGGCAAGGCTCGGTGCAGCAACTGTCACATGGGATGGGCGTTTACCGATTACGCCTTCCATGACATCGGGCTTCCCAGCGAGGATCGCGGCCGCGGTGCCGTGCTGCAGCTGGATGCCGCAGACCACGCCTTCAAGACGCCGAGCTTGCGCGAGATTGGTCGATCCGCGCCCTACATGCACGACGGCTCGCAGGCGAGTCTCTCGGACGTCGTGCGCCATTACCAAAGCGGCATCATTGAGCGCGCATCGCTTTCCGCCGACCTGCCGCGGGCTCTTGAGCTCGACGATCGCGAGCGCGGGCAGCTTCTCGCCTTCCTCGGCACGCTGACGAGCGACCATGAGCCGATGCCGCCCGCGACGATCATTGCGACGACCACACGCGAGATCGCGCCCGCCGAGCGGGTGCGAACGGTCACGCAGCACGAGAAGAGCTTCAGCCCGACTCACGTTGCGTTGAGCCGAGGCGGGCGCTTGTGGATCCTCAACAACGACACGCGCACCCACAACATCCGTGTGTTCGATCCGGCGCTCGATTTCAACTCGGGTGCTCAGGAGCCCGGTGAAACGGTCGAGATTGCGTTTCCCGCGGAAGGCTCGTTTCTGGTGTTCTGCGGCATCCATCCGAAAATGGAGCTCCATGTGGATGTCGAGCCGTAGGAGCGTGCGGCTTGCGCAGACCGCAGGCTGGCTCGCGCTATGGCCCCTGTTCCCGTCGGAAACTCACACCCTGATATATTGGCGGTGCAGTCCGCCCAAGATCGGTGCGGCCAGCACGCGACCGACGCTCTGGACGGCGCGCGGGTTCGGCGCGTCCTTGTGCAGTGATAGGTGCGTGCGAGCCTCATTGTAATGGGGCTCCCCAAAGTGGGTTCGCGATACTCATCTGGCGAATGAGCTGGCAAATCTCAGCTGGTGCCTTGGGTCGACAACTGGAGTCTCTTGGACGAGAAGGCGTAGGGCCTTCTATTGGGGCAACGTGATTGGCCTGCTTACCACGGTTCGTTAGCGAAATCGCATGTTCGAGATGGTTCGATCTGAGAAGACCGCACCGAACGGCACAGCCCGGTCTACCTTCAATAGCGGAAATGTTTTGCTGACTGCTGGCACCGTCGGTGAGGTGCCATGGCACTAAATCGCTACGCGATAACCCCGCTGCGGCGTTCGGCTCATTCGCGAAGGCTGTGTAGCAGCGGAGAGTATCGATAAGCCCGCTACACCGTCGGTCCCCCACCGACCGCGATTTCGTGCCTTGGCGCTTTTCGGACGCCGGCCGCCTCAGCGCGTGGATAGGCCCGTCATCCCGGCGTCCGAAAACCTGCACACAACCGGACAATCGGCCGCCTATTCAATCACCTCGTCGGCGCGCGCGAGTAGCGTTGTTGGAATGTCGATGCCGAGCGCCTTGGCAGTCTTGAGGTTGATCACCAGCTCGTACTTGGTCGGCGCCTGCACCGGCAGGTCGGCAGGTTTCTCGCCGTTCAGAATGCGATCGACATAACCTGCCGCGCGCCGAAACTGGTCGACGTACTTGGGCCCATAAGAGATCAAGCCGCCGGCGACGGCGAAGTATCGTTCATAATAGACCGCGGGGAGCTTGTGGCGCGCCGCCAGCATGATGATCAGATCGCGGTGAACCACCGCCAACCCGCTTCCAGTCAGAATTAGTCCACTGGTAGAGCCGTGCGCGAATGTTGCCACGGCGCGCTCCATTTCGCGGGCGTCGCGCACATTGATCGGGCGCAACTCCACCCCGAGCGACGGCGCCACGGCCTGGATTGCGGACCATTGGCCAATCCCGGCCGTGATGGCGGGATCACGGATGACGGCTGCCCTTGTCATGGTCGGGGTGAGTTCTTTGAGCAGCTCCAGCCACTTCCCACCGATGCTGGGTTCGAACGTCATAAAGCCCGTGGCGTTGCCGCCCGGCCGCGCCAAACTGTCGACGAAACCAGCGCCGACCGGATCGGGCACGATCGCGAACACGACCGGCACACTACGGGTCGCCTGCAGCAATGGCCCCACCGACGCACTGCCGCCGGCGAAAATGACGTCCGGTGCGAGCGCGGCCAATTCGGTCGCCTGTTTGCGCGTATCGTCGGAACTGCCCGCAGTCCAGCGGTAGTCGATATGCAGGTTCTGTCCGATGCTCCACCCCAATTCCTTCAGCCCTTGAAGAAACGCCGCGTTTCGGACCTCCGACTGCGGATCGTTCGCGGCAGTAGTCATCAGCACTCCAATGCGCCGCATCCGATCGCCCTGCTGCGCGCCGGCCGCGAGCGGCCACGTCGGCACCGCGCCGGCGAGCAGTGTGATGAACTCGCGTCGTCTCATTATGCCCAGCCCGGGTCCAGCAGAAAGGGACTGATCGTGGAGACGATAGCACGCTGGAAGGGCCGGACTTGCATATTTGGTGGCCGTCGAGGTCTGCTTCGGGTCACGATCCTGGCTCACGGTGCGGTATGCGGGGTCGCACTGAAGCGCGTCAAATGATAGCCGAAGCGCTGCAACTCGGGGAGGTTGAGGCTACCACCATCGTGACACTGCTCGATTGCATCGCCCACGCGATTGTCTGGAACAGGTATTCCCATTTAAAATCAAAATTGCTTCACACCGCATCTAAAATCGTTTCTGCAATCGGTCAGAGCGCACAGCAGTACTTGGCCTCCAGCCTCAAGCGAGGGTTCCGGTTGGCTGGCGCTCTGCGGGAAGTCCGTCATCGGTCGTAACATCGTCTCGGGCGTGCCGGCTGGTCCGCTGCGCAGGCACCGACAGTCGGGGTAAGAAGGGGGGCCGCATCACCGTTTGACACGCGGCGGGGGCTGCCGCAGAAACAATGATCCGGAACGCAAGCCGGGAGTGCCCTCCATGAGCATCATCGAGCGACGCCGGGTCTTGGCCATCGGCCTTTATTGCGCCGCGACGGCCATCATTTGACCGCGGGCGTGCAGCCCGCAGCCGGCCAAGGCGCGCATCGGCGCTCCGGCGCCCGCCTTCACGCTGACCAACTCGAACGGCCGCGCCCTCTCCCTTGCCGACTTCAAGGGCAAGACCGTGGTGCTCGAATGGACCAATCACGGGTGTCCGTATGTGGGCAAGCACTATCGCGGCAACAACATGCAGGCGCTGCAGAAGAAATGGACCGGGCAAGGCGTGGTGTGGCTCTCGGTGATTTCGTCGGCGCCCGGCCTGCAGGGGCATGTCTCGCCGCAGCAAGCGACCAAGCTCACGGCCGACCGGGGCGCGGCGCCCACCGCGGTGTTGTTCGATCCCACGGGCAAGGTCGGGCGCGCGTACGGCGCCCGCACCACACCGCATATGTATGTGATCAACGGCGAAGGAGCGGTCGTCTACATGGGCGGCATCGACGACCAGCCCACGGCGCGGCTCGAGGACCTGAAGAGGGCCAGGAATTTCGTCGACGAGGCGCTGAGCGAGATCTTGCAGGGCAAGCCGGTGTCCGTCACCGCTTCGCGCGCCTATGGCTGCGCGATTAAATATGGGTCGTGAAACGACGGCCTGCGAGCAGCCGACCTAATTACGCCTTTCGACAGCTTTCCGTCTGCGAGCCGACATGCCCTGCTTGGGCTAGTTGGGGCCGGAAGGTGCTCGGCAGGATCGACGAGATCGGGCCCATAGGAGATCAGGCCACCGGCCGGGACGAAGAAGCGCACCGAACTGGCCGATGCCTGCCGCGATGTCCGCATCGCGGAGGATGGTCTTGTTCCGCGCGCGGTGCAGTCAGGCTCGCGCACCCGCCTGCACCAGCTCCCAGACATAGGTCGGCGTGAGCGGCAGCTCGCGCGGCTGCGCCCCGAACGAGGAGAGCGCATTGGCGACCGCGTTCGCCATGGTGCCGCCGGCGGCGATGATGCCGCCCTCGCCGGCGCCCTTGGCGCCGAGCGGATTGATCGGGGAGGGGTGATCTTCCAGCACGACCGCGCGGATGGTGGGGAAATCGCTGGCGGTGGGAATGAGATAGTCGGCGAGCGAGCCGGTCAGGAGCTGACCCTGCTGGTCGTAGACGAGGTGCTCCATGATCGCCCCGCCGAGCCCCTGCACGGCCGAGCCGATGGCCTGGCCATGCAGCGTGAGCGGATTGATCGCGCGCCCGCAATCCTCGACGATCACGTAGTCGATCAATTGCACGTGGCCGAGCTTGGGATCGACCGCCACATGCGCGGCGTGGGCGCCGTAGGTGTAGGTGTGCTTCTTGTTGAGAAAGGCGCCTTCGGCCGCAGATGCCGTCGCTGGTGAGCCCCTCGAGCGCGATGGACTTGCCTCCCGGGCCCGACCGCCTTGGTGCCTTCGACGATCTCGACCTGCGAGGGCTCGCAGCCGAGCCGCTTGGCCGCGGTGGCGCGGATCGCGTCGTTCAGGTTCTTGACGGCGTCGAGCATCGCCGATCCGCCCATCACCACCGAGCGCGAATGATAGGCGCCGTAGCCGTCGTTCACGTAGGAGGTCGTGCCGTGAAAGATCCCGCGCAGGCGGCTGATCGGGACCTCGAGCGCATCGGCGGCGATCTGCGAGAACGCCGTTTCGAGCCCCTGGCCGATGGCGGACGAGCCGACATAGACCGAGTAGTCACCATCCGGCTCCAGCACGATGCGCGCGCTTTCCTTCGGACCGGCGGCGCCGCCCTCGATGAAGCAGCCGAGCGAAATGCCGTGATAACGCCCGTCGATCAGCTTGCCCTGCAGCTTCGATTTTTCCGCCCAGTTGAATTCCTCGAAGGCAGCGATCGAGCGTGGCGTGATAGTCGCCGCTGTCCAGCTCGTCCTTGCTCTCGAACGGGGTGATGGTGGCGATCGGATACGGCATCGCCTCGTGCGGCACCAGATTGCGGCGGCGAAGCTCGACCCGGTCGATGCCGAGGTCCTGCGCCACCATGTCGAGCAGACGCTCGCGGAAGAAATCGGTCTCGAAGCGGCCGGGCCCGCGATAGGTGCCGACCGGCGTCTTGTTGGTCAGCAGCAGCGCCACGTCGATGTCGATATTCTCGATGCGGTAGGGGCCCGACATGAACTGGGCGACATTGCGCGCGCCGACCGCGCCGTTGGTGCGCATATAGGCGCCGACGTCGACGAAGGCGTGACCGCGCAGGCCCAGGATGGTGCCGTCGCGCGTGCAGGCGATCTCCACGTCGCACTCCGCCTGGCGCGCGTGGTTCATGCACATCAAGTGCTCGCGCCGGTCCTCGGTCCACTTCACCGGGCGGCCGGTGTGGCGGGCCGCGAACGGAATCAGAAAATCCTCGGGATAGAACTCGCCGCGCGCGCCGAAGCCGCCGCCGACGTCGTTCTCCACCATCTCGACCGCAGCTCTCGGCGAGACCCAGCTGCCTGGCCAGCGCGCGGCGGTTGAAGAACAGCACCTTGGCGCCGCCGGAGACGGTGAGGCGCCCGCGTGCGGCATCCCATTCCGCCAGCAGGCCGCGCGGCTCCATCGGCAGCGCCATGTGCCGCGCGGTGCGGAAGCTCTCGCGCCTGATGTATGGCGCGTTCTCGAACGCCGCCGCCGCATCGCCGCGCACCGCGTGGAACTTGACCGCCAGGTTGGTGCGCGATGTCCTCGAACAGCAGCACTTCGTTTCCGGCCGAGGCGTGGCGATCGGCGACCGCGGGCAACGGCTCGATGTCGACCTCGATCAGGCCGAGCGCGTCCTCGGCAATGCCGGCAGTGTCGGCGAGCACGAGCGCGATCGCCTCGCCGACATAGCGCACCTTCGTCTCCGCGATCACCGGCTGGCCGAACCGCTCGAATTCCGGCAGCGGCTGCAGCCGCATCGGCACGCGCGGCACGCGCTCGCCGATGTCCCTGGCGGTGATCACGCTGTGCACGCCTGCGAGCGCGAGCGCCGCCGAAGCGTCGATCGAGCGGATGCGGCCATGCGCGACCGAGCTGCGCAGCACCGCCGCATGCAGCAGCCCTTCGCGCGTGAGATCATCGACAAATTGGCCGCGCCCGCGCACGAAGCGCAGGTCCTCCAGGCGCTCGATCGGGCTGCCGATGAGCGAGTTGACCGTTCTCATGTCCGCTCGCCCTGCTTGTAGGATGCGCGCGCGTCGAGCACGGCCTCGACGATGGAGATATAGCCGGTGCAGCGGCAGAGATTGCCGGAAAGGACCTCGCGCACGCGATCGGCGTCGCAATCCGGCTCCTCGCTCAGCAGCACATGCGCGGTCGTGATCATGCCGGGAGTGCAGAAGCCGCATTGCAGGGCGTGATGCTTGCGGAACGATTTCTGCAGCGGCGTGAGGTCGGCGTCGTTGGACAGGCCTTCGATGGTCACCACCTCGGCGCCTTCGGCCTGCACCGCGAGGATCAGGCACGAGCGCACGGCGTCGCCGTTCACGATGACCGTGCAGGCGCCGCAGACGCCGTGCTCGCAGCCGACATGCGTGCCGGTGAGGCGCAGCTCATGACGCAGGCAGTCCGCCAGCGTCAGGCGCGGCTCGACCTCGACCTCGACCTGCTTGCCGTTCACTTCAAATCGCACTGTCATGAGGAACCCTGGTGTCGGGAGTGTGAGAGCGTTTTCCGCCGGTCTGCCCCAACACTCAGTCGTCATTGCCGGGCTTGACCCGGCAATCCATCTTCGTTGCAGGACCTTCTTGCGAAGAGGGATGGACCCCCGGGTCAAGCCCGGGGGTGACGCATGTGGGTGGGCAATGCTGAATCGAACCCATCGGAATATGCATCAGGCAGCCGCGCCCATGAGCGCGCGTTCGACCATCGTTCCGACCAGTGCGCGGCGGTAGGCGGCGCTGGCATGGATATCGTCCTGCGGATCGACCGCGGCGGAGGTCGCGGCCTCGGCCTTGGCGATGGTCGCCGCATCGACCGTTTGTCCGTTGAGCACGGCTTCGACCGCGGCCAGCCGCAGCGGCCGGTCGGCAACGCCGAAGACGCCGACATGGGCGTCGCGGGCCTTGCCGCGCTCATCCTGATCGTAGAACACGGCGGCCGCCGCCATGGCGAAATCGCCGCGCCGGCGGGCAAATTCCTGGAATCCCCAGCGCCGGCGCGCCGGCCAGGCCGGCAGGCGGATCTCGAGGAGAATCTCGTCGGACGGCGAGCGCTGTCGTCAGCGGTCCCTGAAAGAAATCGGCGGCCTTGATCACGCGCGGACCGGACTTGCCGACGACGGCCATCTCCGCGTCGCAGGTCATCGCAATGCCCGGCATTTCCGCCGCCGGATCGGCATGCGCGATGCTGCCGCCGACGGTGCCGCGGTTTCTGATCTGGTAGTGCGCGACATGAGAGATCGCGGCCTTGAGCAGGGGATGCGCGGCATCGAGCCGTTCGTCGTCCTCGATGTCGCGCCAGCGCACCATGGCACCGAGCGCGACGCCTCGATCGGAAATCTTGATCTCGCGCAACTCGGCGAGCTTGCGAAGGTCGACGAGGAGTGCCGGATGCGCCAGACGGAACGCGAGCATCGGCACCAGGCTCTGGCCGCCGGCCAGCGCCTTGGCGTCTCCATCATGTGAGGCCAGGAGCTCGACCGCTTCGGAGATGGTCGCGGGACAGGCGTAGTCGAAGGGCGGCATTTTCATGATGGGATCAACGTCCTTCGAACGCCGTGCAAACGGCAGATATCGAAAGCGAGGAGAGGTAAAGTGTCCTATCATCGCAGCAACGGACCGGTCAACGTTGCGGGAAACGTTCGGGTGCGACAGTCTTGCAGTGGCTCGAATGCGCTTGGGCATTCTGCATGCGGTTGTGGCTTCAGAGGCGTGGCTGAAGCTGCCTCATCCCATCACCGCGTCGTGCACCGAGTGGCAATGCCGCACGAGATTCGGCTGTGACGAGAAGAATGTCTTGAGCGGCGTGTCTATCTTGTAGAAGTAAATGTTGGCGACGAAATCCATAGATCCCGGCATCGATGCTGCTCGGCTGCGGGCCGAACAGGAACCCGCGATCGGGAACGAGATCCGCCAGGACCTGCAGGTCCGACAAGCCCCTCGCGTACACGGCGTCGGGTTCGTAGCGACCGATGCCCTGATAGTGATATCGCTCGAAATTGTATTTTCTCGCTTTCTCCAGGCTCGCCTTCTGTGACGCTGGCATGGGTCTTCAGAATTTCGTCCCGAAACAACGGCCAGAAATCGCGGATCGTGCCATCGTGAATACGACATGACCCAATACAGGTCGTCGAGCATTCTCGTGATCAGATGATCCATGCTGCGCTGTGACGCAGTGAGATTGTCATCGATTGCCTGCCGATATTTCCTGACGAGGTGCGAGAAGATCGCGTCGCTGTCGCCGATGCTTTCGCCGTCGTCGACAATGTAGGGCAGCTGGCCGCGAGGCGCCGAGCTCGCATCGAAGATATGCTCATGCCGAAAGGGCAAGTTGCACAGCTTCATGAATGCGAAGACCTTCAACCCGTACGGGTTGTTGTCCGCGACCCCGAACAGCTCGGGGTAGGAGAACAGGGTTATCATCTGACATTCTCCCGATGATCGATGATCGGCGACCGCGTCCGTTCGCTGCGGCAGGACGCGCGCGGCTTGCCGATCGATTGAACCGATGCGACACAATTCGGCATGGTGAACGCACCCGAGCGGAAGAGGCAAGATATGAGAGCGTTGCTCCTTGGCGTCGCGTTCGCCGTCGCCGCTGTGCAGAGCATGGGCGGCGCGCAGGCGCAAGTCTATCCGGCGCGGCCGATTACCGTGGTCGTGCCCTTTACTGCCGGCGGGCCAACCGATGCGCTCATGCGCGTCCTGGGCGAGCACATGCGGACCACGCTCGGCCAGGCCCTGGTGGTCGAGAACGTGACCGGGGCGGCAGGCACCATCGGGGTGGCGCGCGTCGCGCGCGCGGCGCCGGACGGCTACACGCTCAGCGTCGGCCATTGGAGCACCCATGTCGTCAACGGCGCCGTCTATGCACTCCCGTTCGACCTGTTGAAGGACCTGGAGCCGGTCGCACTGCTCACCAGCTATCCGATGCTCCTGGTCTCGAAGAATGCCGTGCCCGCGAGCAACCTCGACGAGTTTCTCGCCTGGCTGCGGGCGAACCAGGACAAGGTCTCGGTCGGCAGCATCGGCGTCGGCAGCGCCGCGCATGTCGCCGGCGTGCATTTTCAGAACCTCACCGGCCTGCAGCTCCAGTACGTGCCCTATCGCGGCGCCGCCCCGGCGCTGCAGGATCTGATGGCAGGACAGATCGACTTCCTGTTCGACCATCTGGCGCATTCGCTTGCCGCACGTGCGCGAGGGAAAGATCAGGGCCTATGCGGTCACGGCCGCGAACCGGTCGCCTTCGGCACCCGATATCCCGACATTCGACGAGGCCGGCGTGCCCGGGCTCCACGTCTCCATCTGGTATGGGCTATGGGCTCCCAAGGGCACGCCGAAGGATATCGTCGCCAAGCTCAATGCCGCCGTCAGGAGCGCGCTGGCCGATCCGGGTGTACGCCAGCGGCTCTCCGACCTCGGCCAGGTGATCCCGCCACCCGAGCAGCAGACCCCGGAGGCGCTCGCCGCCCATCACAAGGCGGAGATCGAGAAGTGGTGGCCGATCGTCCGGGCGGCCAACATCAAGGCGCAGTGAGACGAACGGCACTGGCGTTATCGTAACTCATCATCGGTGTCATGCCCGCGCAGGCGGGCATCGCTTTGGGTCTGCCCCGGCTGCGGTCTTACGTTGGTTATTTCACACGCGGTGTCATTCCGGCCGAGCGCTGAAGGCGCGAGAGCCGGAAACCAGTAACCACCGGGTCCGCGTGTCGAGCGCCGGCGCAACATCGCTCGGCCGGTGCTTACTGGATCGTCCGCATACGCGGACGATGACCCCCGGTTGTAATGGTCTTCCGTCGTTGTTTCACTGCGTCGGCACGATGCCGAGGCTCTTGGCGGCGGCGGAGATCCGGGCGCGCTGCTCCTCGATCTCGGCGTGGAATTCGGCCGGTCCGCCGAAGTTGGGTATCTGTCCCGTAAGGGTCAGCCGTTCCTCGACGACCGGGTCGGCCGCCTTCCTGACATCGGCGGCGATGCGTTCGCGAAGCTCCTTGGGCATGTCCGGCGGACCGAAAAATCCGACCAGTCCGTCGAGATGCAGGTCGGGATACCCGGCCTCCTTGACCGTGGGCAGATCGGGCATGGTGGGAGCCCGCACGCTGTTGGTCACCGCGAGCAGCTTGACCTTGCCGGCCTCGAGCTGCGGCCGCGCGATCGCGAACGCCGTCTCGTTGACATGGATGCGTCCGGCGGCGAGATCGTTCACCGCTTCGACCGGGTTGCGATAAGGAACTTTCGACATGTCCAGGCCGGCATTCTTGAGGAATCCGGAGAACAGCATATCGATCGCGCCGGTGGTGCCCGACCAGTTGAGCTTGCCGGGCTGTGCGCGCGCCATCGCGACCAGCTCCGCCAGCGACTTGACCTCGAGCGAAGCGGGCACGGCGATGACGATGACGGTATTCGATATCCGGGCCACCGGCGCGAGATCGGCCGGCTTGTAGGGCAGGTTCTTGTAGATATGGGCATGGGCCGTGAACGACGAGCTGGGGGAAGCCAGCAGCACGTGATCGTCGTTGGCGCCGACGAATGCGCCGATGGCGACCAGCGCATCGCCGCCGGGACGGTTCTCGACCACCACCGGCTGGCCCCAGATCTTGGTCAACCGGTCCGCGAGCAGTCGCGTGCCGATGTCGATGCCGCTGCCGGGTCCGAGCGTCACCAGAAATTTCACCGCCCGCTGCGGCCAGCTCTGCGCCGGCGAAGTTTGCGCTGCCGAAGGCGTCGCCGCCAGCAGGAGCACGGCGAGAAGGCCGAAGGCAACCGCAACCGAGGTTCGTTTCATCCTGAGCATAAGGGTCCTCCGAGTCGCATTCGCGTCCGCGAACGAGCGCAGACGAACCATGAATGACATGTTAGAGCGATAAAGCGATGCGGGGCTCATCCGCGGGGATACTTCCGAAGTTACGTGCATGATAGCGGGATTGTGGCTTGCTCGTAAGCCCGGACGCAAGATGCGGGGATTTGCCGCTATGACCATGTCCAGCGTGAAAATCCGCGGTGGCGAGGTTTTCCTCGTCGCCTTGCCGATCCGGCGGCCGCATCACTGGGTCGGCCACAGCGCGCGCATCGGCGAAGGCTATGCCGTCCTCCGCCTCGAGCTCGAAAGCGGCATCATCGGGTGGGGCGAAGCGCAGGTGATCGGTACCTGGGGCGGCGATCACGGCACGCGCTACGGCGAGACCCCGAAGATGACGGCGACCGCGATCAAGGAGGTCCTGCTTCCCGCCATTGCCGGTCACGATGTCACCGGGATCGAGCTTCTGCACGCGCGCATGAACCGCGTTCTGCGCGGCTACCCCTACGCGAAAGCTGCCATCGACGTCGCCCTGCACGATGCCATCGGCAAGGTCTACGGCGTGCCGGTCTATCAACTGCTCGGCGGCAAGGTTCGCGACGGCGCCGAGATTGCG
This sequence comes from uncultured Alphaproteobacteria bacterium, assembly GCA_963831225.1. Lineage (GTDB taxonomy): Bacteria > Pseudomonadota > Alphaproteobacteria > Rhizobiales > Xanthobacteraceae > VAZQ01. The sequence continues at coordinate 99,134 of CAWHPT010000046.1, read as the reverse complement.
CACAGCATCGGAATCATGGACGCCGATGCGGCAGCGCGCGAAGCCGCCGAAGTGATCGCCGAGGGCATCACCACCATCAAGGTCAAGATCGGCGTGGAGGCCGAGCGCGACATCGCCGTGGTGGCAGCGGTGCGCCAGGCAATCGGCAGCGCCGGCAAGATTCGGGTCGATGCCAACCAGGGCTACCGCACCTGGCGCGAGGCGGTGCGCGTCATCACTGCGATGGAGAAATATGACCTGGTCTATGCCGAGCAGCCGGTCGAAGGGCTGCGCGCCATGGCGCAGGTAAGCGCCCGCATCAACGTCCCGGTCATGGCCGACGAGAGCGCCTGGACCGCCGAGGACGTGCTTCAGATCGTGCGGGAGGACGCCGCGCAGATGCTTTCGGTGTACTACACCAAGCCGGGCGGGCTTTCGCGCGCCAAGCGCCTCCTCGCGGTCGCGGGCGCGGCGGCGCTGCCCTGCGACATCAACGGCTCGGCGGAGATGGGAATCGGCGTTGCCGCCGATCTGCATCTGGCCGTCTCCTCGCCGGAGATCGTGCTTCCCGGCACCATCCCGGTGACGTCGACTGCGGAGATCGTGGTGACCAAGGTGGCTGGCCACAAATATCTCGACGACCTGATCAAGACGCCGTTCCGGTTCGAGCAAGGGCGCCTCCATGTGCCGGACGGCCCCGGTCTCGGCATCGAGGTCGACGAGGCCAAGATTGCGAAGTATCGCATAGGCCCATGACGGTGGCGCCGATCAAGACCATCGCCATCATCGGCGCCGGCAATGGCGGCTGCGCGGCGGCGGCGCATCTGTCGCGACGCGGCTTCGACATCCGTCTCTATGGCCGCAGCCGCGCAACCACCGAGCCGCTGTCGGCCATTGGCGGCATCGAATACGAGGGCGCTGCGGGCGAAGGCTTCGCGCCACTGCCGCTGATCACCAACGACGCCGGCGCGGCGGTCGCCGGCGCCGATCTCGTTCTCTCATGGCGCCGACGCATGCGCACGAGGATGTCGCGCGCGTGCTCGCGCCCCATGTCGAGCCGGAACAGCTGGTGATGGCGGCTCCCGGTCATACGCTGCTGCTGATCCCCAACACGATCCGCCAGGCCGGCGGGCGGCTCGGGAATCTATTGCGATTCCTCGAGCCTGCCTTTCATCTGCCGCAAGAGCGCGCCCGCCAGAATCAGGATCACGCGCGTTGCGCAAATCCTGTACTTCGCCGCTTTCCCCGGCAGCGCGGTCGACGAGGTGGCGGATCGGGTTCGACACGTGTTTCCGCAGATCGAGCCGAGGCCGTCGCTGCTGCATACCGTGTTTCCCTATACCAATGCCATCCATCATCCGCCGGCGCTGCTGCTCAATGTCGGCCGGGTGGAAGCGACCGGCGGCGATTACCACCACTACTACGACGGCATCACGCCCGGCGTCGGCCGGCTGATCGATGCGCTCGATGCGGAGCGGATCGCGGTCGCGACCGGGCTCGGCGTCGCGATCGAGCGGCTGCCGCAGTTCTTCTTTCGCATGGGATACACCAACGCGGCCGGACGCGACGGCGGCACCGCCTATGATGTCTTCCACAACAGCGAGCCGAACCGTCGCATCAGGGCGCCGGCCAGCATCGATCATCGCTTCTTCAACGAGGACGTGCCCTATGGGCTCCTCGCGATCGCCGAGCTTGGCCGGGTCGCCGGCGTGCCCACGCCTTGCGCGGATGCAGTCATCGACATTGCTTCGATCGTCGCCGCGCGCCAGTTCCGCCGCGAGGGGCTCACGCGCGAGCGCATGGGCATTGCCGGCATGACTGCCGCGCAGGTGACCGCGCTGCTGCGAACCGGGCGCATGGACGAGAAGTGATGTCGCGCGTCGGCGTTCCCGTGCGACTTGCCTCTGCCGGCCCCGTATCCGCCCTTGTTGCAAGGCGAACGAGTGATGTATACTTCCGGTATATATCACGCGCATGGAGTTCGCTATGTCCGAGACCGGCATTGCCAAAATCTTCATGCACGGCCGCAGTCAGGCTGTGCGCTTGCCGATGGCCTTTCGTCTGCCCGGCGACCGCGTCCGCCTGCGTCGGGTCGAAGGCGGCATTCTGCTCGAGCCGATGGTGACCGACATCGAGGCCTGGTTCGCCGAGCTCGACCGCTTCGCGGACGTGCCGTTTATGGAGGATGGCCGCCGTCAGCCGCCGATGCCCGAGCCGGAGGAACCGCTCGCGTGAGCTACCTCCTCGATACCAACGCGGTCATTGGGCTCCTCAAGAACGAACCTTCGATGGTCCGCAATCGCCTGCGCCGCGCGGTGGCCAAAGATGCAGCTATCGTCGTTTCATCAATCGTGCTGTACGAGCTTTGGTATGGCGTTGCGCGCAGCGAGCGCCGCCGCGACAACACTGAGCGGCTCCGCCGCTTTTTGTCAGGAGCCATTGATGTTGCTCCCTTCACCGAGGAGGACGCTGTGGCCGCCGGCGATCTGCGCGCTACGCTGGAGGCGGCAGGAACGCCGATCGGACCGTACGACCTTCTGATCGCTGCCCAGGCGCTGCGCACGGGCGCCACGCTGGTAACCGCCAATGTCTCAGAGTTTTCCCGGGTGCGCGACCTCGACTGGCAAGATTGGAGCGCCAAGACTTGAGGGGGCGTCATGATCTTTGTCCCGTGTCAGCCGGCGTACGCGTGACGCCATGGCGGTGAAATCGGTTGCGATCCTCGGTGCCGGCCATGGCGGCTGTGCTGCGGCTGCCGACCTGGGCAGGCGCGGCTACTCCGTGCGCCTGCACGCCCGCAATGCCGAGCGGCTGGCCCCGCTGCGCGCGCAGGGCGGCATCGAGGCACGCGGAATCCAGCAGGGGCTCGTTCCCATCGACCTCATGACCACCGACGTCGCGCAAGCCGTCGGCGGCGCCGACCTCATCATGCTGGTGGTTCCCTCGGTCGCGCATGAGCACTACGCCCGCGCGCTGGCTCCGATCATCGACGGCAGCCAGCCGATCTTCATCAATCCCGGGCATACCGGCGGCGGGCTGCACTTCCTGCACGCGTTGCGCAGCGCCGGCTACCGCGGCCCGGTACGCAGCGGCGAGACCGTGACCCTGACCTACATCACCCGCATGGAGGGGCCGGGGATCGTCAACATCTACAGCTATACCAAGCGGCTGCGTTTCGCCGCCGTTCCCGGCAAGCAGGCGGCCGGCTTGTTCGCAATGATCAAGCCGCTCTATCCGGAGATTCGACAGGCGAGCAGCGTGCTCGAGACCGCACTCGCGAACCTCAACGCGGTATTCCATCCGCAGGGCATGATCATGAATGCCGGATGGATCCAGCATACCGGTGGCGACTTCTTGTTCTATCGCGAAGGCTTCACCGACGCGGTCGGACGCGTGACCGCGGCGGTGGATGCAGAGCGCATGGCGGTTGCAAGGGCCTTGGACGTTCCGGCCGAGCCATTCATCGATATCTTCTACGAGGCTGGGCTCACGACCGGCGCGGCAAGGGACAGCGGCGACATCTCGCGGGCATGCCGGGAAAGCGAGCCGAACAAGACCATCAAATCTCCTTCCTCGCTCGATCACCGCTACATCCATGAAGACGTCGGCTATGGGCTGGTGCCGATGGCGGCGCTCGGCCGGCTTGCCGGCGTCGCGACCCCGACAATCGATGCGCTGGTGCAGCTTGCGGGGCTTGCCGTCGGGGTCGACTATTCGCGTGAGGGCCTCACGCTGGAGCGGCTCGGCCTTGCCGGAAAGTCGCCGTCCGAGTTGCGCAGCTTCGTCGAGGAAGGCGCCTGAGCAAGGAGTGCCGATGGAACACGAGCTTCTTCGCAAGCTGCGAGCAGCCATGCGCAGTGCCGGACATGACGCGCTGGTGGCGTTCTCGCAAGACAACGTCACCTACACCGCCGGATTTCTGGTCCCGAGCCACGCCAGCAACCGGTTCCGCCGCACCATCACGGTGATCGCAGGCGAAGCGTTCGCCGCTCAGATCGTGGTCAATGTCGAGGAGAACCTGGCCAGGGAGCGCTCGCGCTTCTCCGACATCCGCCCCTACAACCAGTTCACCGAGGATCCCGCCGACCTGCTCGCCGATGCCCTGGTCGAAGCCGGAGCTCACGCGGGACGAATTGCGATCGAGCTCGATTACATGCCGGCGCAGGATTACATCCGGGTCCGCGAGCGGCTGCCGCAGGCGACATTCGTGCCCTGCCGCGATCTCTACTTCAATGCCCGCATGATCAAGACCGAGGAAGAGATTGCGGTGCTCACGGAGGTCGGCCAGCTGACTGATCGCGTGGTGGGAGAGGTTCTGCGCGAGATTCCGGCCGGGGATGTCCGAGAAATCGGTGGCGCAGATCATCGGCAACAAGATGCTCGACGGCGGCTGCGACGGCCTCAAGTGCCAGGTCGGCTCCGGCATCCGCAGCGGCATCACCAATTGCACTCCGAGCGACAAGGCGATCGAGAACGGCGACGTGGTCCGGGTCGAGATCCTCGGCGACATGAAGCAATACCGCTCCAACGTGACCCGCACCGCCGTGATGGGCGAGCCCACGCAGGAGCAGCGCGATATCTGGGACGTGATGATCGGCGCCCGCGAGACCTGCAAGGCCATGCTCAAGCCGGGCACCGCGGTCGCGGAACTCTACCGCGCCTATGTCGGATATCTGCGTGGTCGCGGCATCGAGCCGACGCTGAAATTTCTCGGCCATGGCATCGGCCAGACCATCCATGAAGAGCCCTACATCACCGAGACCCGGAACGTGATGCTGGAGCCGAACATCACCTGCACCATGGAGCCGCTTTACATGATTCCGGGCCGCATGGGCTTTCACGTCGAGGACATGTATCGCATCACCCCGACCGGCTTCGCGGCGATCACCGGCACGATCACTCCCAACGACGAGCTCATCAGGATCGGATGACGACGATGGCGGTGCGCATTGGAGTGAATTTCGACGGCTTCGTGGCCACCGGTGAGGCGATTGCGCTGGCCCAGCGCGCGGTGGAAGCGGGAGCGAAAAGCCTCTGGGTGGCCGAGCATCTCGGTTATCGGGAGGCGATCGCCACTTGCATGGCGTTCGCCATGAGAGCGCCCGGTCCGATGCTCGTTCCGACGGCGGTGAGCCCCTATCTGTGGCACCCGATGCCGACCGCGATGGCCATGGCGACGCTCGACGAGGTCGCGCCGGGCTGCGCGGCGATCGCCATCGGCACGGGCAATCCTTTGTTTCTCCAGGAATCCGGGCGCGCGGTCGAGAAGCCGGTGCAGGCGATGCGCGAATACACGCAAGCCTTGCGCCAGCTGTGGAGCGGTGAAGCCGTGCACCTCGACGGCGAGCTCGTGAGGCTTGCCGGCGCGCGGATGGCGTTCAAGCCTCGCGCTCCGATTCCGGTCTATATTGCGGCGATCGGTCCGGACATGCTGCGGCTCGCCGGGCGCATCGGCGACGGCGTGGTGCTGTCGGCGGGCTTGTCCACCGACTCGGTGCGACGGTCGATTGCGCTCTGTGCCGAGGGTGCCGCCAAGGTCGGGCGCGACTCGAGCGCGTTCCGCCGCGCCGGCTACGTGTTCTTCGGCGCCTCGCATGAGCCGAAAGCGGCCGTCGATGCGGTCCGGCAAAAGCTCGCTTTCGTCATGCGCAACAAGTTTCTCGGCGCCAACATCAGGGCATCGGGCATCCCGGTCGATCAGGAGGCCGTCATCGCCGCGATCGCGCGACGCGACATCGGCGGTGCCACGGCGCTCGTTCCCGACGCGGCGGTCGAGGCCTTCGGGATCGCCGGAACGCCGCAGCATTGCGCCAAGCGGTTGCGCGACTTCATCGATGCTGGGATAAATGAGCCGGTGCTGGGGCTGCTGGGCAGCCCAGAGGACTGTCTGCTCGCGCTCGATGTCATGCGGGAATTCTCGGAATAGCGTTCACCACGGAGACGAGAGATGAACCCCAGGGCCTTTCTGACATTCGCCGCCATCGGCCTGGTGGCCGGCGTGACGGTCGCTGTTGCGCCGGGCGCGCGGGCACAAACCTTTCCCTCCGAGCCGATCACCCTGATCGTCGCCTGGCCGGCCGGCGGCGGCAGCGACATCAGCATGCGGCTTCTTGCCGATGCGCTCAGCAGGCAGGTCAAGGTCCCGGTGGTCGTGCTCAACAAGCCGGGCGCCGGCGGCGCCATCGGCCACCGCGAGATCGCGAACGCCAAGCCCGACGGCTATACCATCGGCATGTTCAGCTCCGGCGGAATTGCGCTGCCATATCTCAACGCCCAGGCCAACGTGGTCGACGACCTGCAACCGATTGCGTTCTTCGGCGCCGACCCCAATGCATTGCAGGCCAGCATCGCCAGCGGCATCGGATCGCTCAAGGAATATGTCGAGCGCGCCCGTGCCAATCCCGGCAAGACCAAGAACGGCAACGATGCACCGGGCGGATCGTCCTACCTGGCCGTCGCGCAGTACGAGAAGATGCTCAACATCAAGGTCACCCGCGTTTCCTATGCGGGCTTTGCGCCGACCGTGATCGGACTGATGGCGGGAGAAGTGGACTCCGCGACAGTGCCGGTGCCCGACACCATCGAGCAGCACAAGGCGGGCAAATTGAAGATCCTCGGCGTATCCGCCACCGAGCGCCACTTCATGGCGCCGGAGATCCCGACCTTCCGCGAGCAGGGTTTCGATGTCGTGGTCGGCTCCTGGCGTTGCATCATCGGCCCGAAAGGCATGCCCGAGGACCGGCTGCGTTTTCTGGAGACCAATGTCATTGCGGCTCTTAAGGATCCGGAGTTCCAGGCCAAGGCGAAAGCGGCAGGCTTCGTGATCCAGCCCGGCGATGCCAAGGCGACCCGGCAACTCTGGCAAGACGACGACGCCAAGCTCTATCCGATCCTGCTCGAGGCCGGCTTGGTGAAGGCGCGCCAGAAATAGGAAATGGGGCGCCACTTTGCCAGCAAGGATTTTCTTGCCGGCAACCTGTTCATGGCGTTCGGCCTGCTGGGCCTGTGGCTCGGACGCGGGCTCGAGAGCGGGAGCGCGGGCGCGATGGAGGCGGGGTATTTTCCCCGCCTCGTCTGTGCGCTGCTGATCGGGGTGGGCGCCGTTCTCGCGGTGACGGCGCTGGTGCGCAGCGGCGAGCATCCCGAGCGCGGGATGTGGCGGCCGTTCGCTTTCGTCACGATATCGTGCCTCGCCTTCGCGCTGCTGCTGCGTCCGCTCGGGCTCGTCCTCACGCTCCTGATCAGCACCGTGCTCGCGCGCCTTGCCGGCGACGATATCCGCCCGATTCCGTTGCTGCTGCTCTGTCTGGTCCTGATCGTCGCCGTTGTCGGCCTGTTCGTGCTCGCGTTGAGAATTCATATCCCGCTCTGGCCGGCATTCTGAGATGCCCGACCTCCTGTCCAATATCGCCATGGGGTTCGGCATCGCGCTGACCTGGCAGAACATCGGTTTGTGCCTGTTGGGTTGCGTGCTCGGAACGGCGATCGGCGTGCTGCCGGGGATCGGGCCGCTCACCACCATGGCGATGATCCTGCCGGTCACCTTCTGGCTGTCGCCGGTGGGAGCGCTGATCATGCTGTCGGGCGTATTCTACGGCGCACAGTACGGCGGCTCGACGACCGCCATCCTGATCAAGATCCCCGGCGAAACCTCCTCGGTGATCACCGTGCTCGACGGCCACGCCATGGCCCAGCGCGGACGCGCCGGCCCCGCGCTCGCGATTTCCGCGCTGGCGTCGCTGTTCGCGGGATCGGTGGTCACGCTGCTGATCGCCATCGGTGGTCCTCCGCTCGCCCGGATCGCGCTGTTGTTTCAATCGGCCGATTACGTTTCCGTCATGCTGCTCGGCCTGGTGTCGGCGGTGGTGCTGGCGCACGGCTCGGTGCTCAAGGCCATCGGCATGATCGTGCTCGGCGTTCTGCTCGGCCTCGTCGGCACCGACGTGTCGACCGGCGAGTACCGCATGACCATCGGTCTCGACCCGCTCATCGACGGAATCGGCTTCGTTCCCTTGTCGATGGGCCTGTTCGGGCTGGCCGAGATCATGATCAATCTCGAGAGCGCCCGGGTGACGCGCATGCACGCCGAGCCGGTGCGGGGATTGTTGCCGACGCCCGCCGATCTGCGTGCGCTCGCTCCCGGCGATGATGCGCGGAACGGCGATCGGAGCGGCATTCGGAATTCTGCCGGGCGGGGGTCCGACCATCGCGGCGTTCTCGGCCTACAGTCTCGAGAAGAAGGTCTCGAGCACGCCCGATCGGTTCGGCAAGGGCGCGATCGAGGGCGTGGCTGCGCCGGAATCCGCCAACAACGCCGCCGCCCAGGCTTCCTTCATTCCGATGCTCAGCCTCGGCATCCCGCCCAACGCGCTGATGGCGCTGATGATCGGCGCCATGATGGTGCACGGGATCACGCCGGGCCCCGAGATCATCACCAAGCAGCCGGAGCTGTTCTGGGGCCTGATCGCCAGCATGTGGCTCGGCAACCTGATGCTGGTGATCCTGAACCTGCCGTTGATCGGGATCTGGGTGAGGCTCTTGCAGGTGCCCTACGAGTACCTGTTCCCGACCATCCTGATCCTGTGCTGCATCGGCACCTATACGCTGAACTCGAGCGCCGGCGACGTGATGATCATGACGGCGTTCGGGGTCATCGGCTACGCGTTCCGCAAGCTCGACTGCGAGCCGGCCCCGCTTCTGCTGGGTCTCGTGCTCGGGCCGATGCTGGAGGAGAATTTTCGCCGCGCCATGGTCCTGTCCGGCGGCGACTGGTCGGTGTTCGTGCGCCGGCCGATCAGCCTCGGCTTCCTGCTGCTCGCCGGCGCGCTGCTCCTGGCGATCACCTTGCCGAACATCCGGCGCAGCCGCGAGGAAGCGTTCAGGGAATAGCATTCAACTGATCGACTTCACGCTGGAGTAGTAGGGTGGGCAACTGCGTCTTCGCCGTTGCCCACGCGTCTGCTTTCCAACGAGTCCATCCGAATCGATATCGCGTGTTGCACGCTTCGGAGCGCGTGGGCAACGGATAGCCGTTGCCCACCCTACTACGATGCTCTTGAATTTCCATTGAGGCAGCTACGCGATCACCAGCAGCTCGTCGGTGTCGAGATAATCCGACATCAGCTCGCAGCCCGTGGACGTGACCAGAACCATGTCCTTGTTCTGCATGCCGAAGCCGTACCCGGTCTCGTAGATCAGCGGCTCGATGCCCAGCACCATCCCGGCCTCGAGCGCCCGGTCTCCGGTCGGGCCGAGATAGGGGTCCTCGTGCAGGTGCAGCCCGATGCCGTGGCCGATGAAGGAGATCGGCGGCAGCCCGAGCTCGCCGACCTTCTTCAGATAAAGCTCGTAGATCGCCCGGCTCGAAGCGCCCGGCTTGATCGCGTCGAGGAGGAGATATTTGCACGCCGTGAGATTCGCCCAGATGCGTTGCGCCTCGGGCGGCGCCGCTCCCAGGGCGGCGGTACGGCACACGCCGGCGTGATAGCCGCCGATCATGGGAAAAATCTCGACCCGGCAGACGTCGCCGGTTTTCAGGACCCGCCCGGTCGGGCCGACATTGGGAAAGACGCTGCGCTCGCCGGTCGCCACGATCATGAGCTTGAAATATTCGGCGCCCTGCTCGTAGATGCCGCGCGTGAGCGCTGCCGCGAGATCCATCTCGCTCGATCCCGCGCGCACGGAGCGGTAGGCCTCGGTGATCGCCCTGTCGGCGATGCGCGACAGCCGCCGCAGCACATCGATCTCCTCGGGGGTCTTGATCTCACGCAGGCGCGCCAGAATGCCTTGCGCCGCCGTGAAGGTCGCCTCCGGCAGCATCTCGCGCAGTGCTATGAAATCGGCCGCCGGCAGATAATCCAGCTCGATGCCGATGCGCGCGTCCGCCAGACCATGCTGGCGCAGGAGCCCGGCCAGCACGCGCATGGCGTCGAGCTCGAATTCGCGCCAGACCGCGATCTCCGTCCCGGGCGGCGACTTCGCCCGGATGGTGCTCGCCTCCATGTCGACGGCAACGAGCGCAACCGCTGCGTCCGACGTGACCAGCGCCATCGCATGACGCCAGCGCATCAGCGGCTGCGTCGGGGACAGGAACCCGGTGATGTAGGCGAAATTCTCGGGCGAGATCGAGACCAGCGCGTCGATGCCGGCGTCCTTCATGGCGCGGACCTGGCGCGCAATCACATCCCGGCGCATGCCCTTATCCTTTATCCGTTTCGCGGACGCCGTAGCGCGCGATCTTCGCCTCGTCGGCGGCAATGCCCATGCCAGCACCATTCGGCAGCTCGATGGCACCGTCGGCGAAGCGCATCGGCTCGGCGATCAGGTCGTCCGTATAATAGATGCCCGCCATCTGCCCGGACTGCGCCTGTGCCGGCGTCGAAACCGGCACCACGCAGGAGAGCACCGCTGCGGGCGCTGCCGCCGCCAGCTGGAGGTTGGCGAGATTGCCGATGCCGGTCTCGACCGAGCCGTTGACGTTGCAGACGAGGCCGGCCGCGCGCGCCACTGCGGCAACCTCCATGGCACGATAAAGGCCGCCCGGCTTGGTGGTGTAGATCGAGACGATCTGGGCCGCACGCCGCGCGATGATCTCGATGACATCGTGCGCGTTCCACGCGCTCTCGTCGGCCATCACCGGGATGTCGATGGCGCGGGCGACCTCGGCCAGACGCGCGATGCCTTCGACCGGCTGCTCGAAATAGATCAGCTCGAAACGCTCCATGCGCCGGTAGGTCCTGATCGCCTCGCCCGGGGTGCGGTAGCCCTGGTTGGCGTCGACGCAGAGCGCAATGCCGGGCCCGACGGTCTCGCGGATCCGCCGCACCATGTCGACGTCGCGGTCGGGATCGACCCCGACCTTGATCTTGATGGTGCGGATGCCCTCCTTCGCCACCTGCGCGACTTCGCGCTCCGCCTCCGCGGGACCGATCAGCCCGATCGAATGGGTGACGGGAATTCGCCGGCGCGCCGCGCCGCCGAGCAGCCGATGCACCGGCAGCCCCCATTGCCGGCCGGCAAGATCATAGGCCGCGAATTCCACCGCCGCCTTGGCATAGGGGTAGCCCTTGATGCTGCGATCCATGCGCGCGTGCAGCTCGACGATCTCGCCCGGCATGGCGCCCTTCACCGCCGGCGCGAGGTAGCGCGTGATCACCTCGATGGTCGTTGCCGGGACTCTCGCCGAAATAGCGGCCGAAGTCGCCGCCCCAATCCTTGAGCGCCGGGGCCTCGCCCCAGCCGGCGAGGCCGGCCGCATCGGTCATCCTGACCAGCACATAGCCGCCGATCGGCTCGGTGAGCCCGGTCCATTTGTGCTCGCGCCGCGTCGGCAACGCAACGTGACGAAGCTCGATTGCTGCAATGGGACTGTCGGACATGCGCCTACATGCCGGCCCGGTGCACGATCTTGCCGCCGACGACGGTCAGCAGCGCCTTGGTGTTGCTACAGCCGAGTGCTCGCCTCATTTTCACTCACCTCTCCTGCACGGCAAATCCCGGTACGATGGGTTGAGCGCTTGCGAAACCCATCGCTAGCGCCACGGCAGCTGCACCGTGAACACCGAGCCTTTGCCCGGCGCGCTCGACACGGTCACGTCGCCATCCATCATGCGGGCGAGCTTGCGGGTGATGGCGAGACCGAGCCCGGTGCCGCCATAGCGCTGCGCGGTCGAGGCATCGGCCTGGGTGAATTCCTCGAACAGCCTCGCCTGCTGCTCGGCGGTCATGCCGATGCCGGTATCGGCGACCTCGAGCTCGATCCAGCTCGAGCCGTCCACTACCTTGCGCACGCGCAGCACCACCTCGCCCTGCTCTGGTGAACTTGCAGGCGTTGCTCAACAGATTGAGCAGGATCTGGCGCAGCCGCATCGGATCGACCGTCAGAGCGTCCAGACCCTCCTGCGTCTCGACCACGAGCTTGTTGCGGTTCTGTTCCGCCAGCTGGCGCGCTGTGCCGATCACTTCCTCGACCAGCGGCGCCAGATGCACGGATTCCGGATTGAGCTCGAGCTTGCCGGCTTCGATCTTGGAGAGGTCGAGCACCTGGTTGATCAGCCCGAGCAGATGGGTGCCGGCGCGATGCACCCGGCGCAGCGGCTCTTCCGCCTTCTCCGTGCCGAACCGCGCCGGGTTGCCGATGACCATCTCGGTCAGCCCGATGATGGCGTTGAGCGGCGTGCGCAGCTCGTGGCTCATGCTGGCGAGGAACTGCGACTTGTGCCGGCTCGCCTCTTCGAGCTGCCGGCTCTTGTCCTGGATCTCGTCGAACAGCCGCACGTTCTCGATCGCGATCGCCGCCTGGTCGGCAAACGTGGTGACGAGCTCGATCTGTTTCTGGGTAAAAGGCCGCACTGCGGAGCGGCTCAACGTCAAGACGCCGATCGGGTTTCCGTCGCGCAGCAAGGGAACCCCGAGCATGGTGCGAAAACCTCCTATTTCCTGGGCTTTCGTCCAGGTGTACTCGGTATCCTTCAATACGTCGGCGATATGGATGACCTTGCCTTCCAGCAAGGCGCGGCCGGTGAGGGTCCCTCGTTGCAGCTCGACTGGGATATCGCGGACGTATTCCATGAACTCCGCAGAAAAACCGTAAGCTTCCGCCCGATAGAACAGATTGTCTTTCTGCCGCGTGATTGTGGCGTTGTCCGCCTCGCACAGGCGAGCAGCTGATTCGACGAGCGTTTGCAGCACCGAGGTGAGGTCGAACGTCGATCGGCTGATGACCTTGAGCACGTCGGCGGTGGCGGTCTGCTGCTGCAATGATTGCCGCAGCTCGCTGAGCAGCCGGACATTCTCGATGGCAATGACGGCCTGGCTGGCGAAGCTCGTGAGCAGTGCAATCTGCTTGTCCGTGAACGGCCGGACCTCCTGGCGATAGATGCCGATCGCGCCGATCAGCTCATTGTCCTTGAGCATTGGAACGGCGACATACGATCGGGCGCCGCCAAATCTGACCGCCGGATTTGGGGCACTTTCCGCTGCAAGATCGGCGCTTTGTACGATTCCCTTCGTGCGCAAGAGGCGGTCGAGGCTGCTGTCGGGAGGCGGCAAGAACGCTCCGCGCTGTTCGTGATATTCGGAGTATGCCGACGGCACGCCCACGCTGACCGCCCGATCGAATGCGGCGCCGTCGTAACGGAACAGGACGCCGAACTTGGCTTCGCAGATGCGTGTCGCGTTCGCGAGCAACGCCTCGAATACGGGCTGCAATTCGCCGGGCGAGGTGCTGATGATACGAAGCACCTCGGCGGTGGCGGTCTGTTGCTGCAGCGATTGTCGCAACTCGGTCAACAGACGGACGTTCTCGATCGCGATGACAGCCTGAGCGGCGAAGCTCTTGACCAACTCGATCTGCTTGTCGGTGAACGGCCTGACCTCCTGGCGTTGGATGTTGATGGAGCCGATCAGCTCATTGTCCTTGAGCATTGGAACGGCGAGGACGGTGCGATAGCCACCGAGCTCAACGGCGGAGACCGCAAACGGATCGCGCGCGATGTAGGACGGCATCGTCCTCATGTCGGCGATGTGGCTCACCTGCTTCGTGGCGGCGACACGCCCCAGTGGGACGTCCGCCGGGGGACGGACCATTGGATTGCGCGTACGTGCCTCGACCAACGCGGGCGGCGCATTGTGCATTGCGACGAATCGGAAAGCGTCGCCTTCATAAAGGTACATCGAGCCGAACGTTGCCTCGCAGATACGCACTGCGTTCTCCAGCATCGTCTGGAACACGGGCTCCAGCTCGCCGGGCGAGCTCGAGATCACCTGCAACACCTCGGAGGTCGCGGTCTGCTGCTCCAGCGCCTCGGACAGCTCGCGCGTGCGCGCCGTCACCTGGTCGTGAAGTCGTTTGCGCTCCAGGCAGGCACCGACCCGGGCGCGCAACAAGGTCGGATTGAAAGGCTTGGGCAGGTAGTCCTCGGCGCCCAGTTCGATGCAGCGAATGACGCTGTCGATCTCGTCGAGCGCCGAGATCATGATGACGGGAATGTGCCGGAGGCTGCTGCTTGCCTTCATCTGCGCAAGCACTTCGTAGCCGTTCACGTTCGGCATCATGATGTCGAGGAGCACGAGATCGAACGGCTTGGAATTCAGCAACTCCAGAGCCTGCTGGCCATCGACGGCGGTCGTGACGTTCAGATAGCCCTGACGGGCGAGCCGTCGTGTCAGCGCGAATCGATTGTCGTCGATGTCGTCGACAACGAGCAGCGCGGCTTCGACGGCGCTCACGATGCAGCTCCCGCCGGCGCCAGTGCACGGATCTTGCCGAGCAGCCGCTGCAGCTCCACCGGCTTGGTATCGAAGTCGTCGCAGCCTGCCGCCATCGCCTTCTCCCTGTCGCCGGTCATCGCATTCGCGGTGAGCGCAATAACCGGAATGTGCTTCGTGGCCGGCGTCGGCCTTGATCCGCCGGGTTGCCTCCCAGCCGTCGATATCGGGCAGGGTGAGGTCCATGAGAATGAGGTCGGGCTGCTCGGATGCCTGCCATGGCAACGCCCTGCGCCCCGTCGGTCGCGACGATGACGGTGAAGCCGGCGCGCGTGAGCCGGTTTTTCAGCATGTAGACATTGTCGTCGTTGTCCTCGACGTAGAGAATCTTCATGCGACCCTCGTGGCCCGCAGTTTGACGCACTTGCTGATCTCGCGACTGAGTTGACGCAGCATCTCGTCGCGATCGCTCTTTTGAATGATGCGCTCGACGCCGCCATTGAGGCGGTTGCGGTCCTCGTCCGTCAGGTCCTTCGCGGTTATGACCACGACCGGGATGTCCCGCCAGTCCGGCCGTCCGCGCAGCTCGTCGAGGAACTCGAACCCGTCCATCTTCGGCATCATCAGGTCGAGAATGATCACGTCGGGCCGCGCAGCGGTGAGCGAGTCGACCGCAACCTGGCCGTTCTCCGCCTCGGTCACCTTCCAGCCGATCGGCTCCAGCGCCTGGCGTACGCTGCGGCGGACCACGTCGTCGTCGTCGACCAGCAGGGCGCGTCCCGCGGTCGAGCCGCAGATGCTGGTCAGCGTCTCGACGAGCTTGGCGCGGTCGACCGGCTTCACCAGATAGTCCGCCGCACCCAGCGCGTAGCCGCGGTTCTTCTCGTCGACGATCGACATCAGAACCACCGGAATGCTCGCCAGCGCCGGATCGCCCTTGATCGCGGCCAGCACCGTCCAGCCGTCGAGATCGGGCATCATGATGTCGAGCGTCACCGCCGCGGGCCGCAGTTCCCGCACCAGCCGAAGCCCTTCCTGGCCGCCGCGCGCCGCGACCACCGCAAAGCCCGCCCGTTCCAGATGCCGCGCCACCAGCTCGCGCACGGTCGCATCGTCGTCCACCACCAGGATCAGCGGCGCTTCCGCTTCCTCGGCGGCGATCGGATGAGCGGGCTCCGCACGCGCGCCGGTGACCAGCGCTTCGACGCTCTGCACGATCCGCGGCAGGCGGATCGTGAAGGTCGAGCCCTCGCCCGGCTTGCTTTCCACCGTGATGTCGCCGCCCATCATCCGGCAGAAATGCCGGCTGATGGCGAGGCCAAGGCCGGTGCCGCCGTATTTGCGCGCGGTCGAGGCGTCCGCCTGGGAGAACTCCTGGAACAGCCGCCCCATCTGCTCTTCGGTCATGCCGATGCCGGTGTCGGTCACCGCGATCGTGATCCAGTCGCGGCCATCGAGCCGCTGCGGCTGCGCGGCGATGGTGACGGTGCCGTTCTCGGTGAACTTGTTGGCGTTGCTCGCCAGGTTGAGCAGCGCCTGCCGGAACCGGGTCTGGTCGGCGTGGATCGTGCCGAGGTCCGACGGGCAATCGACGACGATCCGATTGCCGTTCTTCGTCGCCATCGGCTCGATCGTCTTGGCCACGTCCTCGATCAGCGGCGCCGAGCGGGAACGATTCGAGGTGAAGCTCCATCCGCCCCGCCTCGATCTTGGACAGGTCGAGAATGTCGTTGATCAGGGCGAGCAGGTGGCGGCCGGCGCCGCAGCACGCGATCGAGCGGCTCGAGCTCGTCCTCGCGTTCGAGATCGCGGGCGTCCTCCCGCAGCATCTCGGTGACGCCGATGATGGCGTTGAGCGGCGTGCGCAGCTCGTGGCTCATGCTGGCGAGGAACTGCGACTTGTGCTGGCTGGCGATCTCGAGCTGCTGGCTCTTGTCCTGGATTTCGTCGAACAGCCGCACGTTCTCGATCGCGATCACCGCCTGGTCGGCGAAGGTCTTGACCAGCTCGATCTGCTTGTCGGTGAACGGCCGCACCTCGGAGCGTGTCAATGTCAGAACGCCGATCGGAACGTCCTCGCGCAGCATCGGAACGCCGAGCATGGTGCGATAGCCGCCCAGTCTCTGTGCCTCTGACCAGGCGTAGTCCGGGTCGGCCAGCACATCGGCGATATGGATGACCTTGCCTTCCAGCAAGGCCCGCCCGGTCGCCGTCCCGCGCCTCGCGCGACGCGGCATGGCGCTGACATATTCGATGAACTCGCGGCGAGTAACCATAAGCCTCGCGCGAAGAAGAGCATCCCCTCCGTTTGCCGAGTTATGGTGGCACAATCGGCTTCGCAAAGTCGCGCCGCCGATTCGACGAGCGTTTGCAGCACCGGCTGCAGATCGAAGGTCGAGCGGCTGATGACCTTGAGCACGTCGGCGGTGGCGGTCTGCTGCTGCAGCGATTCGCGACAGCTCGTCGAAGCAGGCGCGCGTTCTCGATGGCGATCACCGCCTGGTCGGCGAAGGTCGTCACCAGCTCGATCTGTTTCGCGGTGAACGGCTGCGGCACGGTTTTCGCTACGAAGATGACCCCTACGACATTTCCCTCGCGCAAGAGCGGGACGCCGAGCGCGGCTCGGTAGCCGCCAATCTTTTGAGCCTCACTCCAGGTATACTCCGGGTCCGCCAGCACATCGGGAACGTGAACCACTCTGCCCTCCAGCGCGGCGCGCCCGGTGACGCTGCCTCGATCAACCGGGACCTGCCGGGTCTTGAAATAGTCCCTGATCCGCGCGTGCACCTCGGTCGCAAGGCCGTAGCTGGCGACCCAGCGGAAGAATTCGCCCTCGCGTTCGAACAGCCAGGCATGATCGGCGTCGCACAGCCGCGTCGCCGACTCGACCAATGTATCGAGCACGGTCTGCAGATCGAAGGTCGAGCGGCTGATGACCTTGAGCACGTCGGCGGTGGCGGTCTGCTGCTGCAGCGATTCGGTCAGATCGCGGTGCGCTGCCGCAGCTCGTTGAGCAGCCGGGCATTCTCGATGGCGATGACGGCCTGATCGGCGAAGTTCGTGACCAGCTCGATCTGCTTGTCGGTGAACGGACGGACCTCGTGGCGATAAATGCCGATCGCACCGATCAGCTCGTCCTCCTTGAGCATCGGTACATTGAGGAGCGTCCGGGAACCGAGGAGCTCGGCGGTCGCGACCCGCCATGGGTCGCGATCGAAATAAACCTGCTCGGCCTCGGTATCGACGATATGAATCGTCTGCTTTTCGCGCGGCAGCCGACCCAGGCCCGTGCGCGGACCCGGCTGGAACGGCCCGCGTTCCAAGTATTCTGCTAAACGCCGGGTTTACGCCCAGCACGGAAACGGCTCGAACCTGCTCCCCTTCGTATCGATACAAGATGCCGACGCCGGCCTCGCAAATCCGCGTTGCGTTCGCCAGCATGGCCTGAAAGACGGGCTCCAGCTCACCGGGCGAGCTGCTGATGACCTTGAGCACGTCGGCGGTGGCGGTCTGCTGTTCCAGCGACTCGCCAAATCTGCGGTGCGCTGGCGCAACTCGTTGAACAGGCGGACATTCTCGATCGCGATCACGGCCTGGTCGGCGAAGCTCGTGACCAGTTCGATCTGCTTTTCGGTGAACGGCCGTACTTCCTGACGATAGATCGCGATCGCGCCGACGAGCTCGTTCTCCTTGAGCATCGGTACGGTGACGATGGTGCGGGCGCCGGCGCGCTCGAGGAAGCCGGCGCGTCGCAGCGGATCGCTCTGGTAAGCCGGCTCGGCCTGGACGTCGGGGATCTGGACCGTCTGCCTGGTGGCGGCCACGCGTCCGAGCCCAGTCCCGGGATTGGGACGGAGCACCGGATTGCGGCGGCGCTCCTCGGCAAACGACGGTGATGCACCGTGCAGTGCAACCGCGCGGAACGCATCTCCTTCGGTTCGAAACAGTACCCCGAAGCTGGCCCCGCAGATGCGGATCGCACTGGCCAGCATGGTCTCGAACACCGGCTGCAGGTGGCCCGGGGAGCTCGAGATGACGCGCAGCACCTCGGAGGTTGCCGTCTGCTGCTCCAGTGCCTCTTTCAGCTCACGGGTGAGCTGCGTAACCTGCCTTTTCAGGCGAGCTTCGGAGCTGGCGGGGAGCCGCGCGGGTGCCGTTGCCTTGCGGCGACTCGGCCTCTTCGCTTTGCGGCGCCCTGCTTTCATTGCTTCACCGGCCGCAGAGAACAGCCGCGAGCTGACGCGGCCGGTCGCGGTCACTGGGCAACATTACGCAACGGTCAGCGCCTGCTCAATGCCTTACATTTCATGCGGGCTACGCTCTAATTATCAACGGCCTCCTAGAATGACTTACTCTCACCGTCACCCTGAGGTGCTCGCCCTCTTGGGCGAGCCTCGAAGGGCGACGGCCGAGTGGGGCCGTTCATCCTTCGAGGCCCGCGAAGGCGCGGGCTCCTCAGGATGACGGTCACAGATGAGTGCAGTTGGATTCATTGATCAGCTGCCAGACCCGCGGCGGAGAGAGCGGAAGCTCGCGCGGCTGCACCCCGAGCGAGCCGAGTGCCGCCGCTACCGCATTGGCGATCACGCCGCCGACCGGAATGATGCCGCCTTCGCCCGCACCCTTGGCGCCGAGCGGGTTGGTGGACGAGGGATGCTCCTCCAGCGCCATCGCCCGGATGGTAGGAAAATCGCTCGCCGTCGGCAGGAGATAATCGGCGAACGAGCCCGTCAGCAATTGTCCGTCCTGGTCGTAGATGAAATGCTCCAGGAATGCGCCGCCGAGTCCCTGCACGATCGCCCCGACGGCCTGCCCATGCAGCGTGAGCGGATTGATGATGCGCCCGACATCCTCGACCGCAACGTAATCGAGAAGCTCCACCGCTCCGGTCTTGGGATCGACGGCGACTTCTGCGGCATGGGCGCCATAGCTGTAGGTGCGCTTGTTGCTGGCATAGGAGGCTTCCGCCGCGATTCCGGCGAACGTCTCGAGCGGCAGCGTCCGGCCGTCGGGACCGCGTGTCATCCCGGCGTCGATCTCGATGTCTTGCGCCGCGCAATCCAATTTTTCCGCGGCGGCCGCGCGAATCGCCGTGCGCAATTTGCCGGCGGCAGCCATGATCGCGTTGCCGCCCATCACCACCGAGCGCGAGCTGTAGGAGCCGTAACCTTCGGTGACGTGGTCGGTCGAGCCGTGGAACACGCCTTTGATGCCGTCGATCGGCAGCTCGAGCGCGTCGGCGGCGATCTGCGCGCACACCGTTTCGAGCCCCTGGCCGATCGAGGAGGATCCGACATAGACCGATATCTTGCCATCCGATTCGAGCACCAGCCGCGCGCCTTCCCTGGGGCCGGATGCGCCGCCTTCGAGATAGCAGCCCACCGCGATGCCGCGGTAGCGGCCATCGATCAGCTTGCCCTGCATGCCGGCCTTTTCGGTCCAGCCGATTTCCTCGAGGCAGCGCTCCAGCGTCGTTGCGTAGTCGCCGCTGTCGGTCTCGCTGTCCGATTCCGAGCGGCTCGACGGTTGCCAGCCGGTACGGCATCTCCGCCTCCGTGATCAGATTTCGGCGCCGGAATGCGACGCGATCGATGCCGAGCTCTCCGGCCGCGATGTCGAGCAGGCGCTCGCGAAAGAAATCGGCCTCGTAGCGGCCCGGCCCTCGGTAGGTTCCTGACGGCGTCTTGTTGGTCATCATCAGGGCGACGTCGATGCGGATATCGGGAATGCGATAAGGGCCGCTCAGCACCTGCGCGATGTTGCGGGCCGCTGTCGGGCCATTGGTTCGGATATAGGCGCCCTGATCGGTCGTGGCGCGGCCGCGCAGCGCCAGGATGGTGCCGTCGCGCTTGCAGGCGATCTCGAGCTCACAGTCGGCGTCGCGGGCATGATTGGTGGCCATGAGATGCTCGCGGCGATCCTCGATCCACTTGACCGGCCGGCCGCTGCGGCGAGCCGCATACGCAATCAAGAAGTCCTCGGGATAGAATTCGCCGCGGGCGCCGAAGCCGCCGCCGACGTCGTTCTCGACCATGCGAACGGCGCTTTCCGGCAGATCCATCTGCGCGGCGAGAACGCGCCGATTGGGAAACGCCACCTTGGCTGCACCGTATATGGTGAGCCGCTCGCGCACCGCATCCCATTCGGCGACGAGCCCGCGCGGCTCCATCGGCACCGCGCCATGGCGCTGGACACGAAACCGTTCGCGCCGGACGTAATCCGCCCGCGCGAAAGCGGCGTCGGCATCGCCGCGCACGCCGCGCAGCGTGAGCGCGAGATTGGACCCTGCCGCCTCGAACAGCAGGACCCCGTTCATCGCAGCGGTAGCGCTGTCCACGACCGCCGGCAGCGGCTCGATATCGGACGCGATCGCATCGAGCGCATCCTCGGCGGCGGCGGCGCTGGTCGCCAGCACCAATGCGAGCGGCTCGCCGACATAGCGCACCTTGTCGCGGGCGATGACGGGCTGCTCGAACGGCTGGAACGCGGGCGAGGATTCCTGACGCAGCGGTATCGTGGGGATGGCAGCGCCGATCTCGGCCGCGGTGATGACGGCGAGCACACCGGGGCATGCCAGCGCGGCGCTGGTCTCGATCGAGCGGATGCGGCCGTGTGCCAGCGGGCTGCGCAGGATGGCGGCATGGAGAAGGTCGCCGCGCACGAGATCGTCGACGAACTCGCCGCGCCCGCGCAGAAAGCGAGCATCCTCGATGCGCTCGACCGGGCTGCCGATCAGGGCATTGCGTGTGTGTTTTTTGTCTGTGCTCTTCATCCGTCACCCTGAGGTGCTCGCCCCTTGGGCGAGCCTCGAAGGGCGACGGCCCGACGGTTCCCGCCATCCTTCGAGGCGCGCGAAGGCGCGCGCACCTCAGGATGACGGGTAAAGAGGATTGCCTCACTCATATCACGATGGTGGCGCGTGCATTGAGCAGCGCCCGCGCGACGCTCATGGCGGCCAGGGCGGAGGTCTTGGGATTGGTGCGCGACGGCTTGCCTTGAAGCTGGATGGCAAAGCGGCCGGCGGCGCCTTCGGCTTCGATCTCGTGCACGTTGCCGGGCGCATCGGGATCGGCGACCAGCTCGACTTGCGTAGCGTCGAAGCCCAGTCCGGCCAGGGCCACCGCTGCCGCGACGTTGGCGTTCTGCGGATAAAGCAACGCAGCTTCGCGCGCGCTGCCTTGGTAGAGCACGGTGCGCTGCGTGAGCTTGCTCAGATCGGTCACCTGCTCGGCGGGCGATCCGCGCCAGGCCGCCGGCGGCTTGCGCGACCGGTAGCGCACGCCGCTGAGGCCGGCGATCCGCATCGCTGCGATCGCATCGATGCCTCCGACCGCGCCGGCCGGCAGCAGCATCCGGCTTTTGCCGTCCTGCGCCGCGGATGCGAGGCGCGCCAACAGGCTCGCGTCCGCCAGCGCGCCGACCGAGATGACCAGCAGATCGACGCCGCTGCGCAGCACCGCCGCGCCATGCTCGGCGACCGCGCCCTGGCCGGCCACCTCCGCCACCAGCGCGGGCCGGCGCGCCAGCAATTCATCGAGCGATTCGACGATCTCGATATCGCCGAGCCGGTTGCGGGCGGCTGCGGCGCGCCCGGGCCGGGCGAGTGCTGCGACGATCCGCACGCCGTTGGCATTGCCGGCACTGCGCAGCGCCGCGACCACGTCCTGCGCGATGCCGCCGCAGCCGATGAGCCCGACCCAGGTCATCCGCGCTTCACTGCGGATTGAGCCGCATGCCCGTGAACTTCCACTGCGACAGCTCCTCCATGGCGTAGCGTACGCCTTCGCGTCCGAAGCCGCTGGCGCCGACGCCGCCGAACGGATAGCTGTCGAGCCGGAAGCGGCTGGCGTCGTTGATCCAGAGCGAGCCGACTCTGAGCTTGCGTGAGACCTTGAACGCGGTTTCCAGGCTCGCGGTGAAGCAGGCGCCTTGCAGGCCGAACTCCGACGAATTGGCGAGCGCGAGCGCTGCGTCGACATCGGCGACGCCCTGCACCACGACGACCGGGCCGAATGCCTCCTCGCTCATCAGACGTGCGTCGCTCGGAGCCTCGGCCACGATCGCCGGCCCGAGGATGGCGCCTTTGCGCTCGGGCGCGAGCACGAGCCTGCCGCCTTTGGCGACCGCATCGTCGATCAGCTGCTGGACGCGGTCGGCGGCGGCGCTGCTCACCATCGGTCCGACATCGATCGCGGCATCCTCGGGGTCGCCGACCTTGAGCTTCCTGGCCGCGGCAACGAACAGTTCGAGAAAGCGATCGAATACCGTTCGCTCGACGATGACGCGTTGCGCCGAGATGCATTGCTGGCCGCTCGCCTCGAAGGCGGCGCCGGCGATGCGCTGCGCGGCGTCGGCGAGATCGGCATCGGCACAGACGATGTTGGCGGCATTGGAGCCGAGCTCGCCGACGAACTTCTTCGCGCCCGCGGCGCGGGCCAGCTCGTTGCCGGCCGCCGTGCTGCCGGTGACGGTGACGGCGGCAACGAGCGGATGCGCCGCGAGCAGCTTCGCGGTCTCGCGTCCCCCTGGCACTACGTTGAACAGCCCGTCGGGAACGCCGGCCGCCTTCACCGCCTGCGCCATCAGCAAGGCCACCTCGGTCCCCGGCGGCGACGGCTTGACCACGACCGCATTGCCGACCGCGAGGGCGGGCGCGACCTTCTGAATCAGCAGATTGGCCGGCCCGTTGAACGGCGTGACCGCGGCAACCACCCCATAGGGAATGCGGGTGGTGAAGCCGAAGCGGCCGGCGCCGGTCGCTGCCGCGTCGAGCGGGAGCACTTCGCCCGCAAGATGCGGCACCTGGGCGGCGCAGGCGCGCAGGAAGGCGCCGACGCGCTTGGCTTCGAAGGTGGCGGCGCGGCGCGGCTTGCCGATGAAACGAATGAGCGAGCGGACGAGCTCGGGCTCGATCTGGTCGATCGCCTCGGCGGCCGCCAGCAGCCATTCCACGCGCTTGGCGGTCGTGGCGTCCTCATGCTTGCGGAACGCCGTATGCGCGTGCCGCACGGCGGCGTCGACCACCGTGGCATCGGATTCGATCATCTGCGATGCGACGGTGTCGTCGATCGGGCATATGAGCGGCGAGAAGACGGCCTCGAACGTGACGGCGCCACCGATCCAGGGCATGAGCTGGGGTACGGTCATTGCTGCCTCCTCTATTCCTGGTCCTACACGTGCTGGCCTTCGCTGGTCGGGATGTCGCGCAGCGTGCTCGGCGCGAACAGCTCTTCCAGCCCGATGCGCCGGTCGGTCAATCCGTGCTCGTGGGTATACTGGAGCAGGGCCTCGATCGACGGCCGGTTTGCTGCGATCCCATAGGGGAACCAGTCGGGGCCGATGATTTCCTTCTCCTCCTCGATCAGCGACTGCAGCCATGCCGATGAGACCTTCGACGAGCCCATGTCGGCCAGCAGATCATAGGCGTGCTGCTTCGCCTGGCAGAGCGCCTGGTACATGTTCAATGCCACCCAGGGATGGCGCTCGTGCACGTCGCGGCGGATCACCACCGTGTGCATGATCGGATAAATCCTGGTGCGGCGGTAATAGTCCTTCTCGACCTCTGCGTAGTTCGGAAACAGCCGGCGCACCTTTGCGTTCCCGCGCCGGAAGGCGAGCGGGTTGTTGGCCGTCATGAGAAAATCGATCTCGCCGCGCGCGAGCAGGTCGCCAAGCTCGCTGCCGGCCGGGGCCTGGGCCAGGCGGATGTCAGCCGGGAGCTTGCGGCCGAGGCGGTCGGCGCGGCCCTGCACCCATTCGACGTCGCGCGGCTCGACGCCGTATTCGTGCGCCAGCAACCCGCGCATGTAGACCGCCGCGGTCATGGTGTATTCGGGAACGCCGCCGCGCTTGCCCTCGAGGTCGGCCGGGCTGTCGATGCCTTTGTCGCTATTGATGAAGAAATAGCCGTGGCGGAAAACCCGCGAGGGAAATACCGGAATCGCGATGAACGGAGCGTCGCCGGTGCTCACCAGGCTGGTGTAGTTCGACAGCGACATTTCCGAAATCTCGAATTCCTTGAACTGCAGCATCCGCCAGAAGATTTCGGACGGTTGCGCAGTGATGCAATTGAGCTCGATGCCCTCGGGCCTGATCGAGCCGTCGCGCAAGGCGAGCGTGCGGTCGTACGGCCCGCACGCAAACGTCAGATTAAGCCTAGCCATGGAGTTCTCTGGGTGGGCTGCGTATGTACCTATACTACAGCCTACACTGAATTGGGGCTTGACGGGCTCGGAAGGCTATCGCGTCTACGGGTTCACACCGCGCAGGCCAGGGCGAATGGCAAGGTGCAATCATGAGAACCATGGGTGAAAGCTCAACGTGGACGGGCTCATGATCGTGTTGATTCGGTGAGCACGCGTTGATAATTGTTTTTCACGGGGAGCGAACTTGGAGTGAAACCAATGACCCTACCTGATCGTCGCAGCTTCCTGAGGGGAATACTCAGTGGTGCCGCGGTCGTCACTGCCGGTTTTGCCTTGTTACCAGATGATGCCGAAGCTGTGCCGCTCGCGATGGACAAGATCGGCCCAGGGGAGATCGACGATCTCGTCGAGAAGGCTCAAGTGGTCGTCGTACCGGGCCGCCGTCGGCGCCCCGCCGTCGTCGTCCGTCGACGCCCCGCCGTCGTCGTCCGTCGGCGCCCCGCCGTCGTCGTCCGTCGGCGCCCCGCCGTCGTCGTCCGTAGGCCGGTCCGCCGCCGTCGCTGGTGATTGTGCGGTAGGCGGCTCGCCCAGCACGACAGTCAATTGTCAGCGCCGAGCATGAATAGTCCGGCGCTTTTCGTATTGCGCCAGCCTGCAGGTATGAAACGTTCGTGTACGACGGGTGGGGAAGCTCGACTGTGCTGCGTCTTCGCGGAGCGGGGCATCGCTGTTCCGGGACTGTCGAGAACTCGGTGCGCAACGGTCCCGATCTGCAGCGCAGGACACGAGGTATTACGCTGTGTTCGGAGGCGGCACCGCATCGGCGTACCAGTCGTAAATCTGCTGGCCGGTCCAGTGCAGCACGCCGTCGTGCTTGTTGATGTAATCGTACAACTGCTCGAAGTACTTGATACGATGCGCCGCGCCGGTGACGTAAGGATGCACGCCGATCGCCATCACGCGGGCGGACTCCGCCGACTCCTGGTAGAGCCGGTCGAAGGCATCGGCGGTCCGCTTCAGCAGCACATCGGATTCGTGGTGGTGCGACACCATCAGCGTGATGTCGTTGATCTCGGCGCTGTAGGGCAGCGACAGGATCGGGCCGTTGGCTGTCTTCACCCACAGCGGCTGGTCGTCCAGGATCCAGTCGCCGAACCAGGTCAAGCCGCATTCGGTCGCGTAATCGAGCGTCTCGTAGGTCTGGCCGCGGCCGGGTCCGAGCAAGCCGCTCGGTTTCCTGCCGGTGAACCGCTCGATGATGTCGATCGATAGCCGCATCACAGCGCGCTGGTCCTCGATCTGCTGGATCGGCATCTGCACATAGGCGTGCGCCATGAACTCCCAGTTGGCGTCGCGCGCGGCAGCGGCGACTTCGGGATAGGTCTCGCACACCTTGGCGTTGATCGACATCGTCGGCGTGACGTGCGCGCGTTCGAGCGCGTGCTCGAGCCGCCAGAACCCGACCCGCATCCCGTACTCGTACCAGGTCCAGTTCGGCATATCGGGTATCGGCGTCTGTCCCATCGGCGGCTGCGAAAGCTGCCGCGCCATCGGCCGGGTGATGTCCCATTCCTCGACATTGACCACGGACCAGATGATGATACGGCCGCGACCCGGCAGCTGCAGCGGCGGCCGCGTGAACGGCGAAGAATAGTGCAAGCGTTCGCGGGGGAATTTCATCGCGGGTTCCTGCACCCCGGCGGTGCGTCAATTCGGCTCGCAGTCCCGGCTGGGATCGTCGGCGCGCCATGCTGGCAGATCATTTCGAAATGACCTAGCTTCGGCCGGCCGGAAACACGCGGAGAGAGCATGGGAGCCCAGCCGATGTTGCAAGTCGTGCATCGTGTCGCCGTCATCGTTGTGTCGGTCATTGCCCTCACCGCGCCAAGTGCAGCACAGAATTATCCCGAGCGCGTGGTTCGCATCGTCAATCCTTATCCGCCGGGCGGCTCGGTGGACGTGATGGCGCGCATCTTGGCGCAGAAGCTCACGGATAGCCTCGGGCAGCAATTCATCGTCGAGAACCGCTCCGGCGGCGGCGGCAATACCGGCAGTGATTTCGTCGCCAAGGCGGATCCCGACGGCTACACCCTGCTGTTCACCGCGCCGGGGCCGCTCACCGTCAATCAGACGCTCTACAGCAGGCTGCCGTTCGATCCGGCCAAGGACTTCGCCCCGATCGCGCTGTTCGCGACGGCGCCGATCGTGCTGATCGTGCATCCCGGCGTCGCCGCAAACAATGTGCAGGAGCTGATCGCGCTGGCGAAAAGCAATCCCGGGAAGATCAACTTCGCCTCCGCCGGCACCGGCACGACCAATCACCTCTCCGGCGAGCTGTTCAAGAGCATGGCCAAGATCGACATCGTCCACGTCCCCTACCGCGGCGCCGGGCCGGCGATGAACGATCTGATCGGCGGTCACGTCCAGATGTTCTTCGACCTCACGCCGGTGGTGTTGCCGCAGATCAACACCGGCAAGGTGCGCGCGCTCGGGACCGCCGGCGCCAAGCGCACGTCGAAGCTGCCGGACGTGCCGACGGTCGCCGAGCAGGGCCTGCCCGGCTTCGACGCCTCTTCCTGGTACGGATTCGTCGCCCCGGCGAAAACCCCGGAGCCGGTGCTCGCCAAGCTGCGCGATGAAGTGGCCAAGGCGCTCAAGGCGCCCGACATGATCGCGCGCATTCACGAGCTCGGCCTGGAGCCCGGCACCGCGTTCGGCAAGGACTTCAGCGCCTTCATGGCGGCCGAGACCAGGAAATGGGCGGAGGTGATCCGCATCTCCGGCGCCAAGGCGGATTGAACGCGCGATCTGTCCCCGCGTGCCCCGTGTCCCGGCCGCGCGAGCGCCCTGCTTCCGGCGCCTGCGAAGAGCCGGGACCCAACGTTCCCACCATGTGCTCAACCGCTCAAGGACGCGCTTCGCGGTTCTCGGGCTCATCCCGGTGTCTCGTTCCACTCGCGCAAGGGCGCTCGCTGCACTCGCCCGGGATTGCACGCCGTTACGATACTGTCACTGCCCGCGCAGGCCGGCGCTGGCGATCACGTCCGACCATTCTTCGACGTCGTCGCGGATGCGCGCGGCCAGCGCCTCCGGCGTGCCGGGCTCGACCTCGACGCCCTGCTTGTCGAGTGCTTCGCGCATCTCCGGGCGTGTCGACCACCGCGATCACCTCGCGGTTGAGCCGCTCGACGACCGCGGCCGGCGCTCCGGCCGGCAGCACGAACGCGGTCCACAGCGCCGCCTCGTAGCCGGCGAGCCCGGCCTCGGCGACGGTCGGCGACGTCCGGCAGCATGCGCGTTGCGCTTCGCGCCGGTGGTCGCCAGCGCGCGCATCTTGCCGTCGCGGATATGCGCGAGCGACGGCGGGATGGTGCCGAACAGACAGCTCGATGCGGCCCTCCATCAGGTCGAGCACCGACTGCGCGGTGCCGCGATAGGGCACGTGCGATCAGCTCGACGCCGGCCATCTTCTCGAACAGCGCGCCGGCGAGATGCGCGAGCTGCCGGCGCCGGCCGAGGCGTAGCTGAGCGTGCCGGGCTTCGCCTTGGCGAGCGCGATGAAGCTCGTGCAATGTCGTGCGCCGGCAGCTTCGGCGCGCTCAGCAGCACGAACGGCGAGCTGCCGATCATCGCCACCGGCGCGAAGTCCTTGACCGGATCGTAGGGCGGCTTGCCGTGCAGCGCGGCGCCGACGCGTGCGTGGTGGTGTTGGCGAGCCCGAGCGTGTAGCCGTCCGGCTGCGGCGCGGGCGACCGCCTCGGTGCCGAGCATGGTGCTGGCGCCGACGCGGTTGTCGACCACGATCTGCTGGCCGAGCCGCTCGGACAGCCTCTGTCGCGACGATGCGGGCGATGGTGTCGGAGCTGCTGCCGGCCTGGAACGGCACGATCAGGCGGATCGGCCGCTCGCTCGGCCAGCGCTGCGCGCTCTGCGCCGAACGGCGCCCGGCGAGATCAGGGCGGCGAACAGCAGAGCAGTGCGCATGACGACGGCCCCGGCGCGAATCGCCATGCTCGATCGACATGCCACGCCATGCCTCGTCGGACTGTCAGTCACGTGATCTGCTCGGCCTCGCGCAGGCTGTCGATCAGCGACGCTGCGCAACAGGAACGCGCGCGCGAGCTTCGGGTCTTCCGCCGTGCGGCGCAGCTCGTCGTGGTTCTTCTGCGCACGGCGGGGTCCTTCTCCGCCAGCAGCGCGCTTGTTGCGGATGGTCTGCGCCTGGGTGTGCTGCACGGCGACGTGGCGGCGCTGGCGCTCGTAGCGGTCGAGCACGTCGTCGCCCGGCTTCGCCACGCAGGATGCCGATCGAGCTTGTCGGCGAGGTTGAAGGCGTCGTGGACGCCGCTGTTCATGCCCATGGCGCCGATCGGGCTGTTCACATGCGCGGAGTCGCCGGCGAGGATCGCGCGGCCGGCGCGGAATTTCTGCGCCACGCGCTGATGCACCGTGTAGAGGTTGCAGCCGACGATGTCGAAGTCGTGGCCGGTCGGCAGGAAGCGCTGCAGCCGCGCCTGCAGCGCCTCGGGCGGCGTCAGCGCGTCCTCGTCGTCGTTCGGCGCGGTCGGGAAATGCACGCGCCAGCGGTCGGGCGGGCCCTTCCAGTGGAACAGGTTCGACCATTCGTCCGGGATCGGAGATGTAGTTGCGCTCGGTGTAGCCGTGCTTGCGGAAGTCGTAGGCGACCTCGATGTTGAGGGTGCGATCGGGATAGGTGAAGCCCTCGAACTCGATGCCGAGGTCCTTGCGGACGATGCTGCGCGCGCCCTCGCCGCTGACGATATAGCGGCCGCGGATTGATCTCGGTCTCGCCCGCCGGATTGGTCACGCTGCGCCATCACGCCGTCGGCGTCCTGCTCGAAACGCGGTGAAGGTCGTCGACAGCCGCAGATCGATGTTCGGGATGCGCCTTGGCGAGCTTCGAGCGCCTCCTCGACGATCTTGATGCGCTCGCATTGCAGCACGTACGGAAAGCGGCGTGTCGTCCTTGAGATGGCGCGTGGTCGAACTCGGCGATCAGCTGCGTTGTCCTGCCGGTCCCAGTAGTGGAACTAGCGGCGCGATGATGCCGCGCGGCTCGAGCTTGCCGTAGAGCCCGATGCGGTCGAACAGCTCCAGCGTCGCCGGATGATTGGTGCCGGCGCGCGGCACCTGCTCGAGGAAATTGTCGTCCGCCGAGCGCCTCGATCAGGCACGACCGGCACGCCGGCCTGCGCCAGCGCGAGCGACAGGCAAAGCCCGACCGGCCCGGCGCCGACGACGATCACGCGGCTTGGTAGTCTTCTCCATGGAGGTGGTTCTCGCGGGTGCCGGCGCTTAGTCAGTACATGCATTGTCATCATCCGCGAAAGCGGATGATCCAGTACCACGTGTCGAGCTGTTGCACGGCCGTCGCCATCGGCGTGGTCAGTGGTTACTGGGTGTCCCGCACGACGGCCTGGGTTCAGGCTCATAACGGTCGCATCAGGTCTTCGCCACCACGTCCTTCACGGCGCCGATCCAGCCGGTATGGGTGAGGTCGAACACGATGCCGAGCGGATCCTTGTACTTGGCCTCGTAGTAGGAGTGCGCGTTCGCTGCCTTGCCCTCGGAAGAGGCAGCCGGACGGCCTTCGAGATAGGTGCCGCCGGCGTCGACCACCTTCTTCTCGGCCTCGTCGAGGTCGTCCACCCACATGCCGAAGTGATAGATGCCGACCTTCTCGTTGCCCTTCCTGCGTGAGCAGCGCGACGTTGATGGTGCCGTCGGACACGTAGAGCCCGCGCCGGGCCTTGCCGGCGACCTTCATGTCGAAGGCCTCCTCGAAGAATTTGGCGGCCTTTTCCGGATCGGGAACGATGAGCGCGATGTGGCGAAGCTTGGCCATGAGGTCTGTCCTTCTTGCGTTGTCAGGGTTGCCGAAGAATAGCGAGGAACCTCGTCTCACCACAAGTGCGCGCGGCCTGATATCCTGCGGCAGCGCCGAGGGCTCGGAGGGTGAAGGGATATGTACAGGGATTTGCGCGAATTCATCGAGCGCGTCGACGAGCTCCAGGCGCTGCGTCGGATCGACGGGCGCCGATCCGCGCTTCGAGATCGGCGGCATCACCGAGGTCGCTGCCGGACGGCCGGACTGTCCGGCGCTGCTGTTCGACCAGATCAAGGGGTTTCCGCGCGGCTTTCGGATTTTCACCAACGCCACCACCAGCCCGCAGCGCGCCGCGCTCGCGCTCGGCATCGATCCCTCGCTGCGTCCGCTCGACGCGCTCAAGGCCTGGATGGAGAAGCGCAAGACGCTGCAGCCGCGTGAACCCGTCGTCGCCACATCGGCCGCCTATCTCGAGAACAGGATGGCGGGCGCCGAGGTCGATCTCGTGAAGTTCCCGGCGCCGGTCTGGCATCGGCACGACGGCGGTCCGTTCATCGGCTCAGGATCCATCGTGATCATGCGCGATCCCCGATGGCGGCTGGATCAACGCTTCGATCTACCGGGTGCAACTGCATGACCGCAACAGGGTGACGGTGCAGTTCGACCACGGCGGCCGGCACGGCGCCATCATCGCGAGGAAATACTGGAACGCGGGGCAAGCCCTGCCCGATCGCGGTCGTCAACGGCGAGGATCCGGCGCTGTTCATCGCCGGTTTCGAATATCTCCCCACGGGACAATCGGAATACGAGTTCGCCGGCGCGATCAAAGGCGCGCCGATCGAAATCCATCCGGGGCCGCAGACCGGGCTGCCGATTCCCGCGCATGCGGAGATCGTGTTCGAGGGTCATCTGCTGCCGATGAGCGAGACGACGCTGCCGGAAGGGCCGTTCGGCGAGTTCACGGGCTATTACGCCTCGGAAGCGCGCCCGGCACCGGTGATGGAGGTGACCGCCGCCTATCATCGCAACGATCCGATCCTGCTCGGCTCGCCGCCGCTGAAGCCGCCGCGCTTTCACTTCGGCCTGCCGTTCCGCGCCGCCACCATCTGGCAGAATCTCGAAGCTGCCGGGATCACCGATGTGGTAGGTGCCTGGCAGCACGTCTCGCAGCTCATGACCGTGGTGGCGCTCAAGCAGCGCTACGACGGCCACGCCAAGCGCGCCGCGCTGGTCGCGGCTGCGCACAGCTACATGGCGCGCCTGGTCGTGGTGGTCGACGAGGACGTCGACCCGTCCAACCTGCACGACGTCATGTGGGCGGTTGCGACGCGCTGCGAGCCGGCCGAGCAGATCGACACCATCCGCAACGCCTGGAGCTCGGCGCTCGATCCCCGCATTGCGCCCGCGGACAAGATGCGCGGCATCACCTCGCACTCCAAGGCGATCATCGAAGCGTGCCGGCCGTTTCCCTGGATCGACAAGTTCCCGCCGACGTCGGCGCTGTCGCTCGAGGAAGCGAGGGCGATCGAGGAGAAGTGGGGCGATGTGTTGAAGTAGCAGCTCTTGGGCACCGGCACGCGATACGATGCCGCGCTCCGCTCGGTGTCATTCCGGCCGCGGGTCCTCCGGACTTGTCCGGAGGACCGAGAGCCGGAAACCAGTAACCACCGCGGCCGCAGTCGAGCCCGATGGTGCATCACCGCTGCGTCTGTGGTTACTGGATGCCCGCGTACGCGGGCGTGACGCCGGTGATGATTTCTTCGCATCACTTGGAACGGTTGAGCCCGCGCTCCGAAATGCGCCCGGAACACCGGTGCGGTCACACCTTCGAAATCTCGAACATCGAGGGATGAAACAATTCCTCGACGCCGACCTTGCGGTCGATCAGGCCCTGCTCGTGGGCATACTGCGTGAGCGCCTCGATCTCCCGCATGTTCTCGTGGATGCCGTAGGCCCAGAAATCCTTCCCCATCACCGCCATGGTTTCCTGCGTTTCCGGAATCAGCCAGGGCAGCGTCACCATCAAGGCGTTGACGTCGAGCAGGTCGATCATGGCCAGCGCCTTGGCTTCGCAGAACGCCTTGTAGACGCTCGACGGCAGCCAGGGATATTGCTGCACCAGCTCCTTGCGGATGCCGACGAGATGCATCAGCGGAAACATGCCGGGTCTTCTTGTAGTAGGCCTGCTCCGCCGCGCGGGTATCGGGAAACAATCGCGCGATGTGCGGCTCGCCGCGCAGGAACGATGACGGCGCGCGTGCCGTGAACAGGGCGTCGAGCTCGCCGTCGCGCAGCATGCCGACCAGGGTCTGGTCCTTGCCGATCGGCGCGAGGTCGAGGCCGGCGATCGGCTCGAGCGGCGTGCGCTCGTCGCGTCCGGCCTCCTCCTGACCGCCGCTGCGCCAATGGATCTCGGTCGGCTGCACGCCGTATTCGTGCTGCATCATGCCGCGCATCCAGACCACCGCCGTGATCTGGTATTCCGGCAGGCCGACGCGCTTGCCGCGAAGGTCGGCGGGCGCGCGAATGCCGGCATCGGCGCGCACGTAGATGCCGGAGTGCCGGAACAGCCGCGACACGAAGGCGGGAATGCCGACATAGGCCGAGGTCCCGGCAGCGACCGTGCGGATATAGCTCGAGAACGACAGCTCGGAGACGTCGAATTCCTGATAGCGGAAGGCGCGAAAGAAAATCTCCTCCGGATAGAGCGGCAGGTAGGTGACCGCGCAGCCCTCCACCTTAACGCGGCCGTCCCTGATCGCGCGGGTGCGGTCGTAATTGCCGCACGCAATGGTAATCGGCACCTCGACCATCGGGCCTCCTCATCGGTCTGCGCTGTCGGGTGGAGTCGAGCAGGAAAGCGGAAGCTCGAGCTTCGCAAATCGTACTTGCTTGCGTTCGCGGCTGTGAAGGCGGTTGTGGCGGGCTTCCGATGTGCGCGCGCTCGCTTGTTGCGGCCGGCATTTGCGCGATATTTTGAGGCGACGCGGCTCCGTGCCGGCGGCGAACGGCATCCGCCCGAGGAGAACGACCCATGATGTCGACCGTGATCGGCGGCGCCATGCTGCCCCATGCGCCGCAATTCTTCACCATGCCGGAAACCGAGGACAAGAAGAACGTCGAGCACGTGCGCGAGGTCGCGGCCGATATCGGCAACAAGCTGCGCGCGCTCAAGCCCGACCTCTGGATCATCTTCTCCAACGATCACGCCGAGCAGTTCTTCCACAATGCGGCGCCGCCGTTCACCGTGCATGTCGGCGGCGAGGCGACCGGCGAATTCGCCGGGCGCAAGTTTCACTGGAAGATCCCGAGCGAGATCGGCTTCGAGATCGTTCGCCAGCTCTACCGGCAGAACTTCGATCCTGCCTTCACCAGCACGGCCAAGATCGACTACGCGATCGGCATTCCGCTGACCCATATCGGACACACCGACCCGGTGCTGCCGATCTACGTCAATGCCTATCTGCCGCCGCAGCCCACCATGGAGCGCTGCTATGCCTTCGGCCAGGCGGTCGCCCGCACGGTCACCGCGCTCGGGCTCAAGACGGTCGTGCTGTCGAGCGGCGGCATGTCGCATTTTCCCGGCACCGACCGCTATTCCAATCCGGAGCTCGCCTGGGACAATCGCGTGCTCGAGAAGCTCAAGGCCGGGAACCTGAAATCGCTGATCGGCTACGACGAGACCGAGCTCGACGATACCGGCAATATCGAGCTGCGCTGCTGGGCCTGCGCGGCGGGCGCGCTGGGCGAGCGCAAGCCCGATGTCGTGTCCATGGATCCGAGCTGGCATCACAACTACGCCTCGCTGGCCTGGACCGGCGGGCACCAGGAGGCGCAGCACGCCGCGCATTATCCAGCGATCAAGCCGGAGCTGGTCGAGCTCACCTCGGCACTGCATGGCCTTGCCCACGACGCCGACCAGCGCGCGCAATACATGGCCGACGCGCCGGCCTTCGCCGACAAGTTCCAGCTGCCGCCGGATCAGCGCGAGGCGCTGATCAAGCTCGACCTGCCTTCGATCGTGAAGATGGGCGCGCATCCGCTGGTGCCGTTCCTGGCGCAGCTGCAGATCCAGCGCCTGCGACCGCGCGCATGATGGTGCCGCCATCACCGGAGCGATCATGAGCAACAGCGCCATCGTACGGCGGCTTGCGGCGATACTGGCAGCCGACGTGGTCGCTTACAGCCGGCTCATGGAGGCCGATGAAGTCGGCACGCTCGCCGCGCTCAAGACCCATAGGCGTGATTTCATCGATCCCGTTATCGCGGCACATCATGGCCGCCTCGTCAAGACGACAGGGGACGGGCTGCTGCTCGAATTTGCCAGCGTCGTCGACGCGGTCGGTTGTGCCGTCGCGATCCAGCGCGGCATGCACTTGCGCAACGCCGCCGTTCCCGAGAACAAGCGCATCGTGCTTCGCATCGGAATCAATATCGGAGATATCATTTACGACGAAAGCGACATATTCGGAGATGGCGTGAACGTCGCAGCACGCCTGGAAGCCCTGTGTGAGCCGGGCGGGGTCTGCATCTCGCGCGCGGCGAACGAGCAGATCAGAGACAAGCTGTCCCTGTCGTTTGCCGATCTCGGCGAGCACGCCGTAAAGAACATAACCCGCGCCGTGGGCGTTTACGGTCTCACGGCGCAGGATATCGCGGCTCTCCCGAATACACCGGTGTCCGAGTGGCCGGCAGCTTCCAGTGCGCCCCTGCCGACCAGCTCCTCACCGCAATCGAGGCGCATGACAATTGCCGCAGGTTGCGCGGCACTGGTCCTCCTCGGTGGTGCGGCCTGGTGGTGGAGCCGAGACCGGATGGCGTTCGAGCCATCCGATCCGTTGCAGGGCTTTCAATCGCAACTCGATGTGGCGCTCGCGAACAGTCTGCCGAAAATGCCGGGCCCATCCAGAGAGCGGGAGGCGGAGGCCTTTGCCAAGTCGAAGCCGCACCGTGCCATGGCGGTCGCCCGCCAGGCTCAGAGAACGTGGCGGACAACCGGATGGTCAAGTCTCGAGCTGGCGCAAGAAAGGGTCCTGGAGAAGTGCCAGCAATTCTACGACGAGCCTTGTGCGTTGATCGCTTCAAATGACTTCATTGCGATCCCGGCCGCCGATGGCAGCCTTCCGGTCCGGGATGCCCCGCGGGTTCGATATGCCGGAATATTCGATCCTGATCGGATTCCTGCGGTACGCGCCGACGTCGCCCAGCGATTGGACGTAGCCGGATATCCGACCGCGGCCAGCCCGAAGGCGTCGGCGTTTCACGCCGCCGGCATGTTTCATGTCGTTACCGGTGCGCCGAGCCAGCGCGCCGCGGAAGAGCAGGCTCTGCGCGCCTGCAATGACGATCCCCTGCGGAAGACGGCCGGAGCTGGCGGTCCCTGCTATCTCTACTCGGTCGACAACCGCGTCGTGCTGCCCTTGCGCGCGACGGGGGCGATAACGAGTGCTGCACCCGCCGCCGCGAAGTCGGAGCCTGCCGCAACCTCGCCAGCCTCCCCGCCGCCTCCAACTCCGCTTCCCTCAGCTCCGGCCCAAGAGGCCGTCATCCGCGATGCCTTGCTGACCTCTGTTGCGAGGCTGGCGCCCGCCTATTCCCATCGGGAAACGCAGGTGCGCCAATACCTGGAATTGAGCATGCACAAGGCGCTGGCAGTTCACCCGCCATCCGGCAGCTGGCGAACGCGCGGGTGGAGCACCGCGCTCATTGCCGAGGAACGCGTGCTCGAAGCGTGCCAGGTGCGGTTCGGTGACGCCTGCGTTCTGCTGGCGGTGAATGATGCTGTTCACGGCAACGCCGCCGAGACGAGCCCGCCGCGCCGACCGATGCCTCGCGTCGCCTATGCCGGCCTTTTCGATCCCGACCAGATACCGGCAGCGGCGCAGGCCCTGCGGCAGCGCGCCGATGTAACCGGGTATCGTGCAGCGCCTGGCCCCAAGGCGGCGGCCTTCCATCCCTGGGGCCGCCTTTTCGTTGTGACCGGCGCGGCGACGCAGCGCGCAGCCGAGGAGCAGGCGCTCGCGGCCTGCAACCGCGACCCCGACCGCGAAGGCAAGGACGGCGCCTGCCTGCTGTACGCGGTCGACAACGCGGTCGTTCTCCCGGCGCGGCTGAGTGGCGCGACGACTGCGCCTTGAGCGAAGACGTCGTATCGCCCCCCGCGCGAGCGCAGCTCGGCGGCTTTCTTGATTTACCGGGGGTCCGAGATTAATCTTTCGCGATCCGTCACGAAGCCGCGAGATTTGCGGAGCGACTTGACATGAAAAAGCTGGTGTTGGAGACGACGGCGCCGTTCCAGGGGCTGCCGGAGCTGGTCGCCTATGACGAGGGCCTGTTCGAGCAGGAAGGGCTCCAGATCGAATGGGCCGACCGCGAGCAGGGCGTTGAGAAGAAGGTCGAGACGCATCGCACCAATCCTAAAGGAGTCGATCCCTTCACCAGCCACGGCAAGCTGTTCGAGCAGGGCAAGGCCGACATGTACAATGCCTGCGAGTGGGGCAACTATTGCAGGGTGCAGGACACCAGCGCCGGCAGCCGCCAGCTCGGACGCCGTGCCATCGTGACCTACTCCGCCCTGGTGGTCGCGCCGCATTCACCGGTCTTCACCCCGCAACAGCTCGCCAACCGCACCGTCGGCGTGCCGTTCTATTTCGGCACGCACTACATCGCCCTGCATATGCTCGAAGGCTTTCTGCCGCGCGAGATGATCAAGCTCTGCCGCGCGCCGAACGGCTCGCGCTATCGGCTCGAAGCGCTGCTGAAGGGCGAGGTCGAGGCTACCACCCTGACCGAGCCGCACGTCACGCTGGCGGAGAAGAAGGGCTGCCGCATCCTCTGCACGGCCTTCTTCCATGGCACCGAGGTCGCGTCCGACCGGGTGGACGCGCAGACCTATGCCGCGTTCAACCGCGCGGTGCGCGAGGCGGTGCGCCGCATCAATGCGAGCAAGCGCGGCTACCTGCATTATTTCATCGACTATCACGGCAGGACCGACCCGGAGATCGCTGCGCTGGAGGTCGAGGACCTGCGCGAGAGCCGGCTCGTCGTCTGCGATCCCGCGCCGATCCCGCTCGACGAGATGCAGCGCACCTATGAATGGCTCAAGAGCTGGGGCATGCTGGAGCAGACGGCTTCGCCGCTCGACCTCGTCGACATGAACGTGCAGAGCTACGCCCATCAGGCGGCGGAATAGCCCGATGCGCAATGGACACGCGGACGGCATCGCACGCTTGATCGAGCCGGGACGCGTCCATCGCGACGTCTATACCGATCCCGAATTGTTCGAGCTCGAGATGGAGCGCATCTTCGGCCGTGCCTGGCTGTTCGTCGGGCATGCCAGCCAGGTGCCGCAACCCGGCGACTTCATCACCACCGAGCTCGGGCGCCAGCCCGTGATCATGGTGAGGCATCGCGACGGCAGCGTGCATGTGCTGCTCAACCGCTGCACCCATCGCGGCGCCAAGGTTGTCAACGAGCGCAAGGGCAACGCGCCGCGGCTGACCTGTTGTTATCACGGCTGGAGCTACGACACCGACGGCCGGCTCGCAGACCGTTCCGGTGCCGGAAGGCTGTGCCGCCGGTTTCGACAAGGAGGCGTTCGGCCTCGCGCGTGCGCCGCGGCTGGGCGAGTATCGCGGGTTCGTGTTCGCAAGCCTGGCCGCGAAAGGTCCGAGCTTCGAGGATCATATCGGGCCGATGAAGGGCAATATCGACGACCTCGTCGACCGCGCACCGGACGGCACGCTGGCGCTCGACGCCGGCATGCATCGCTATGCCTATAACGGCAACTGGAAGCTCCAGGTCGAGAACGTGCTCGATTCCTATCATGTGCCGTTCGGCCACGCCTCGACCGTGAACAAGCAGGGCGTGCAGTTCGCGCGCCGGGAAGGCGACCAGAAGGGCGCCGCCGTGATCGAGACCGAGAAGAAGCAGACGGCAGCGTCATGGAAGGACCGCAAGAGCTACATCGCCGGCAACGGCCATGGCTGGACCAGCAATACCTCGCTCGATGACGGCAAGCGCTCGAGCGCGGCCTTCGACGAATACAAGCGCGTGCTGGCGGAGAAGGTCGGCGCCGAGCGGGCGCGGGAATCCTCACGCCGCGCCTGCACAACTCCCTGATCTATCCCAACATGTCGATCATGGGACTCAACATCCACGTGCGGGTGATCAAGCCGGTCGCGGTCGATCGCACCGAGGTGACGATCTATCCGATTCGTCTCGTCGGCGCGCCGGCGGCGATGAACTTCGGCAACATCCGGCTGCTCAACGTGACGCACTCGGCGGCCTCGTTCGTGCAGACCGACGATCTCGAATCGTTCATGCGCGCGCAGAAGGGCTTGCGCAGCCGCGCCGACCGACTGGGTCGATATCTCGCGCGGCCTGGGCGACGAGGAGCCCGACCGCGACGCTCAACGCCACGCGCGGCCTCGCCACCCACGAGATGGTGGTGCGCGCGCAATACAATGCCTGGCTCGGATACATGCGCGAGGCGGCATGATGGACGCCGGCGCGCGGTCGGCGCCGTCCGGTGTGCCGGCGAACGGGCGCCGTTCGAGCAATTCCTCCTCCGCGAGGCGCGGCTGCTCGACGAGCGGCGCTTCCGGGAATGGATGGACCTGTTCGCCGACGACGGCACCTATTGGGTGCCGGCAGTGCCGGACCAGCAGAGCCCGTTCGACCAGGCCTCGCTGTTCTATGACGACCGCGAGCTGATGCAGACGCGGATAGAACGGCTGGAGCATCCCCGCATCCACGTGCAGACGCCGCCCTCGCGCACCGCGCATCTCGTCGGCAACTGCGTGGTCGATAAGGCCGACGAGCCAATGGCGAATATCTCGTCAGCTCGACCGTGATCATGGTCGAGTATCGCGACGAGCAGCAGCGCGTCTTTGCCGGCCGCCAGCACCATCGCCTGCGTCGCGATGGCGCGAGCTTCCGCATCGTCCAGAAGCGCGTCGACCTGATCAACTGCGACAGCGCCTTCGAGGCGATGGCGGTGCCGATCTGATGCCGGTCGTCTGGCTACAGTTAGTAAATATCTGTTGACTTCTTAATGGAGATATGCGATTGTGCCTCGTCTCGCTCGATGAGGGGCCGTTTCTAGAGGCGATCCTGAATACGGAGCGAGATTTGGCGTCCTGCGGCCGCGGCTCGCAACCGCGGGCTCGGGAGGTCCGGAAACCGCCCGTCGGGCATTACGACCCGGCCGCGAAGCATCGCTAGAAGCTTCGGCGCAAATGCCGAAGCGAGAAAGTATGCGGCACCCGGATCAAAAAGCGCCAAGGCGGAGCGCCGGAAGGCGAGCGCACCCCGGCTGGGTGCGCGCCGCGCCTAGCCAGCGCGGCAGTTGTTTGCGCCTTTCGGCGCTCCGCCGCCCCTCACAATCGGGTCGGCTGCAAGGAAGCTTCAAGACCCGGGCGCCGCGGCGCCGCGGGAACGAGATTTGCTGTTTGACATCGTGAGAACGCGAATGCCGGCGAGGCTGGATGCTCCCCTCATGCGGAGCATGGCGGCGCAGAGATGGTTCGAATCTTACGTCAGGGGGCCGCTGGTTATTTCAATGCAAGCTGAAAACGCTGTAGAGTGACGACATGAACCGAAAGCTCGAAGCTCTGATCGATCGGGTGCCGACTTGGCCGCAGGACGCGCAGGAAGAGGCCGCGCAGGCGCTCGCCGCCATCGAGGAGAAGCATGCCGGCCCGCGCCGGCCACTCACTCCCGAAGAGGAAGCGAAACTGGCTGACTTGCGCGACACCATCAACCGCTCGATCGAGCGCGGCGGCAGCTACACCGACGAAGAAGTAGAAGCCAGCATTGCGGCTCGACTGGATGCGTGGGAGCGGAAACGGAACGGTGCTTAGTGGCTCGGCTTCGCTTCAGCGCTGCCGCCAAAGATGATCTCGATTCGATTGCGGAATACATCGCCAGCGAAAGCGGCAGCCGTGCCGTTGCTGAACGATTTGCGGGCGCACTTCGTGACAAATGTCGGGACTTGGCGCAAGCGCCCATCCAAATGGGTCGTTCGCGGCCTGAGCTGCGCTCCGATTTGCGCAGCCATTCCTACGGAAATTATTTGATCTTCTTCCGCTACATCGGAGACGTGCTCGAGATCGTCAATGTTCTGGAGGCGCACCGCGACGTGGGAGCATTCTTCGGCGACGAGCGCTGAGTGAAGCTCCCGTCTCAGCCCACTTGGCCGAGAGGGTCGCGGCGCAGCACCTTGCCGGGCAGCGCCCCGGTATGGGCCGCATTCTCGACCACCACGGTGCCGTTGACGATCACCGTGGTGCGCGTACCGCTGGGATACCGGTGAGGGTCGGCATAGGTGGCGCGATCCTTGAAATCGGCGGGGTCGAAGATGGTGATGTCGGCGCGGTAGCCTTCCCGCAGCAGGCCGCGGTCGCGCAATTTGAGCGCACGCGCGGTCGCGCCGGTCATCTTGTGCACGGCAAGCTCCAGCGGCAGCAGGCCGAGCTCGCCGACATAGTGGCCGATGATGCGCGGGAACGTGCCGTAGAAGCGCGGATGCGGCATGCCCTGGCTCACCGTGCCGTAGGTCGGCGACGCAATTGCCGTCGGAGCCGACCAGCGCCAGCGGCGAGCGCACGATGTCGCGGATGTCATCCTCGGAGATGGAGGTCACGAGGACGCGGGTGGCGCCCTTGTCCTCGACCAGATAGTCCGCGACGGTGTCGATCGGGTCCTGCCCGCGCTCGGCGGCGAGCGCGCCGATGCTGCGCCCGGCATGTTGCGGAAGATTGGGCGAGATCGAAATCTGCACGCAGTCCCATGACGGGATGCGGCCCCAGTTGTTGAGCCCGTCGCGCGCGATGTCGGAGCGAATGCGCGCGCGCGTCTCGCGGCGCTTGCAGCCGCGCCAGCATCGCCTCGACGCCGCCGGCCTGCACCCATTGCGGCATCAGGTTCTTGAGCGGATTGCTGCCGGCCGCGTAGGGATAGGAATCGCAGTCGACGTCGAGCCCGCGCGCCTTGGCCTGCGCGATCATGTCGAGGGCGCGTGCCGCCTTTCCCCAATTGTCCATCCCGGAGCATTTGAAGTGCACGATCTCGACGTGGACGCCGCAGGCTTCGCGCGATCGCGATCGCTTCCTCGACCGCTTCGATCACCTTGTTCGATTCGTCGCGGATGTGGGTGAAGTAGCCGGCGTTGTGGCGCTTGAGCACGTGGCAGAGCGCAATCATCTCGTCCGGCTGCGCGTAGGAGCCGGGCGCGGTGAACAGGCCGGACGAGAGCCCGAGCGCGCCGGCCGCGAGCGCATCCTCCAGCAGGGCGATCATCGCCGCGAGCTCGCCCGGCGTCGGCGGCCGCTCGTCCATGCCCATCACCATCAGGCGCAGCGTGTTGTGGCCGACCAGCATGCCGGCATTCACCGCGGTCGCGGGAAAGCTGTCGAGATATTGCGGGAACGTGGTCTCCTCGAACGGCAGCCATGGCGCGCTCGCGCTCAGATAGTCGCGCAGCAGCTCGACCTTGCCCGGCAGCGCCGGCGCGACCGAGAAGCCGCAATGGCCGATGATCTCGGTGGTGACGCCCTGGCGCACCTTGCTTTCGGCCTTGGGATTGATCGGCAAGGTGAAGTCGGAATGGGTCTTGATGTCGATGAAGCCCGGCGCCACCGCCAGGCCGCTCGGCGTCGATCACCTTGGCGGCGTCGTGCTCGAGGCTCGGCGCCGATGGCGGCGATGCGGCCGGCGCTCGATCGCGAGATCGGCAGGCTTGCCGGCGGCACCGGTGCCGTCGAGCAGCAGGCCGCCGCGGATGAGGATATCGTAGCCCACGAAGGCGGTGCCCGCGCTCAGTCCGGCATCGATCGCGCGATGCCGATCACGTGACCTTGCCCCAGCTCTTGAGCGAGGCCCAGAGGCCGCGGTCGAGACGGAAGCGGTCGATCGGCGCCGAGGACGCGAGCGCGCGGATGCGGTACAGGCCGACGCCGGTCCATTGGAAGCCGCATTTCTGCAGCACCCGTCGCGAGGCCGGGTTGCTCACGCGCGCACCGGCCAGCAGCGTCTCATGGCCGAGATCGCCGAAGGCATGGTCGATCACGGCACGCGCCGCCTCGGTGGCGAAGCCCTGGCCCCAGAATGGAAGTCCGAGCCAATAGCCGAGCTCGGGCGTCTTGCCGTCGAGCATCGCTATTCCGCAGGCGCCGACTGACGGCGCCATGCGCGGTGATCAGGAACGCGGTCTCGCGATCGCTGGCATTGGCGCCGGAGATGAAAGCCTCCGCGTCCGCGAGCGAGTAGGGATGCGGAATCCGCAGCGTGTTCTCGGCGATGCGGCGATCGTTCGCGAGCTTCGCCACCGTCGCTGCATCCTCGAGCTCCGGCGCGCGCAGCACCAGCCGCTCGGTTGCGAGCACGGGAATGATTCCTCCGCGAAGTTTCCGGCGCGATCCGATCCAGCAATGTCATGGCACGGGCTCCTGAAAGCGAAGAGGGGAGCCGGCATCCCGTCTCCCCTCATGGAACCCGATGGGTCCGCCGGTTCGATGGATGCCGGCAGACCAGATCTTGTCCACCGTCTATTCGGCCGCAGCCTCCGTCATCGGAAGCACCGATACGAAGACCCGGCCTTTGGCTTTGGTACGGAACTCGACGCGACCATGGGTCAGGGCGAACAGCGTGTGGTCCTTGCCCAGGCCGACATTGCGCCCCGGGGTGCCACTTGGTGCCGCGCTGGCGGGCGATGATGTTGCCGGCAAGCACCTGCTCGCCGCCGAAAATCTTCAGGCCGAGCCGCTGGCTGTTGGAGTCGCGGCCGTTGCGCGATGATCCGCCTGCCTTCTTGTGAGCCATCTCAGAAGTCCTTCAGTTGCCCAGTCTATCTAATTCCGATTTGTGACGAAATCATCACCGCGTCCCGCCTTTATCGGCGCAGTGAGTCTCCGACGGTCCCGGCTCAGCCGGGTGCGGCCTCGGTTCCGGATGGCGTCTCGGCTGGATGCAGTTGCGCCTGCGGTCTCGGCCGTGCAGCCTTGGTCGGCTTGGCGCCGTCCGTCAGGATCTCGGTCACGCGGAGCAGCGTGAACTCCTGCCGATGGCCGCGCTTCCTGCGCGAATTCTTGCGGCGGCGTTTCTTGAACGCGATCACCTTGCGCCCACGGCCCTGTTCCAGCACCTCGGCGGCGACCGAGGCTCCGGCGATGGTCGGTGCGCCGAGCGTGGTGTCGTCCCCGCCCACCACCAGCACGTCGCCGAGCTGGACGATCTCGCCGGGATCGCCCTTGAATCTTGTCGACCTTGATCACGTCCTCGGCGGCAACCCGATATTGCTTGCCGCCGGTTCTGATGACTGCGAACATCGTTCTGCCCTCGTGTTCGGCTCCGGCGCTCGGAGGTTCCGGGACCGGCTTCTTTCAGTCGGTTGCTGGGCTGCAAAAGGCGCGCCGACCCAGGGGTCCGCCGCGCGTGGTTGTTATGGCGGCGGGAGGCCGGACTGTCAAGAAATGGGGCCTCTTCGCACGCCGGCCTCGCCGCTTCGCAATCGTCGGCTCAGCGCCGGTGCTGGTCAAAGCCTGCGCGTCTCCCATATATAGCGCCGAAACCGGCCCCCGGCATGAGCGCGCTGGCAAACCACGCCTTCGTCAAGATGAACGGTCTCGGCAACGAGATCGTGGTGGTCGACATGCGCCGGCACTCCGGCGTGATCAGCGCCGCGGAGGCGCGCGCCGCCGCGCAGCCCCAGGGTGCGCCCTACGACCAGTTGATGTCGCTGCACGCGGCGCGCACGCCCGGCACCGAGGCCTATGTGCGCATCTACAACAGCGACGGCTCGGAAGCGGGCGCCTGCGGCAACGGCATGCGCTGCATTGCAGAGCTCCTGTTCGAGGAGACCGGCAAGAACGCCCTCACGTTCGAGACCAAGGCCGGCCTGCTGAGCTGCTGGAAGGGTGAAGCGCCGCTGATCTCGACCGTCGACATGGGCAAGCCGCGCTTTGCCTGGAACGAGATCCCGCTTGCCGAGCCGTTCCAGGACACCCGCGGCGATCGAGCTGCCGATCGGTCCGATCGACCAGCCGATCCTGCATTCGCCGTCAGCCGTCAGCATGGGCAATCCGCACGCGATTTTCTGGGTCGAGGACGTCGACGCCTATGATCTGCGCAAGATCGGACCGCTGCTGGAAAACCATCCCCTGTTTCCGGAGCGGGCCAATATTTCGCTGGCGCAGCCGCGCTCGCGCGATCACATCATCGTGCGCACGTGGGAGCGCGGCGCCGGTCTCACCAGGGCGTGCGGCTCCGCTGCTTGCGCCGTTGCGGTCGCGGCCGCGCGCTCGCGCCGCAGCGGCCGTTTGGTGACCATCACCTTGCCGGGCGGCGATCTGCGGATCGAATGGCGCGAGCGCGACGACCACGTGCTGATGACCGGCCCGGTGGAACATGAATACCAGGGCAGGTTCGATCCCGCGCTGTTTGCGGCGGCCGGGGCGGCATGATTTCGCGTGGTCCAAAGAGTGGTCCGAGACAATGACCGTCGATGTCGTCACCTTCGGCTGCCGGCTCAATGCCTACGAGTTGGAAGTGATCCGTCGC
Source organism: uncultured Alphaproteobacteria bacterium (assembly GCA_963831225.1). GTDB lineage: Bacteria > Pseudomonadota > Alphaproteobacteria > Rhizobiales > Xanthobacteraceae > VAZQ01. The sequence goes on along the minus strand of CAWHPT010000046.1, from coordinate 54,395 downwards.
CAGGCGGCGGCGGCCGAGCTGGCCGATACCATCGTCGTCAACACCTGCGCGGTGACGGCGGAGGCGGTGCGGCAGTCGCGACAGACCATCCGCAAGCTCAAGCGGGAGCGTCCGCAGGCGCGGATCGTGGTCACCGGCTGTGCCGCGCAGACGACACCCGCAGCGTTTGCCGACATGCCCGAGGTCGACGCTGGTGCTCGGCAACCAGGAAAAGATCAGCGCCGAGATCTGGCGTGCATGCCGGACTGTTCTGGAGCAGGCGCCGGGCGACGCCGAGGAGCAAAATCTCGGTCAACGACATCATGGCGGTGAAGGAAACGCGCCGCGCACCTCGTCGACGGCCTGGAAGGCCGCGCGCGTGCATTCGTGCAGGTGCAGAACGGCTGCGACCACCGCTGCACGTTCTGCATCATTCCCTATGGACGCGGCAATTCGCGCTCGGTGCCCATGGGCGAGGTGGTAATGCAGGTGCGCAGGCTCTGCGAGCGCGGCTATCGCGAGATCGTCCTGACCGGCGTCGACCTCACCAGTTACGGCTCGAGCCTGCCGGGCGTCCCCAAGCTCGGCACCCTGGTGCAGCAGATCCTGAAGCACGTGCCGGAGCTCGAGCGCCTGCGCCTCTCCTCGATCGATTCGGTCGAGGCCGACCGCGAGCTGCTCGATGCCTTCGCCAGTGATTCGCGACTGATGCCGCATCTGCACCTGTCGCTGCAAGCCGGCGACGACCTCGTGCTCAAACGCATGAAGCGGCGCCATCTGCGGGCCGATGCCATCGCGTTCTGCCGGCAGATGCGCCGGCTGCGGCCCGACATCGTGTTCGGCGGCGACATCATCGCCGGCTTTCCGACCGAGACCGAAGAGATGTTCTCCCGCTCGCTCGATCTGGTCGAGGAATGCGAGCTCACGCACCTGCATGTGTTTCCGTTCTCGCCGCGGCCCGGCACCCCGGCCGCGCGCATGCCGCAGGTGGCGCGCGATGCGATCAAGCGGCGGGCGCGGCGGCTGCGCGAGCAAGGGCGAGGCGGCGCTGCGCCGTCACCTCGACGCGCAAGTCGGCCGCATGCGCAGCGTGCTGATCGAATCGCGCGAGCTTGGCCGCACCGAGCACTTCACCCGGATTCGCCCTCGGCCGAGCGATCCAACCCGGCACGGTCGTCGACCTGATCGTCGCCGGGCACGACGGCGCGCCGGCTGCTCGCAGCATGATCGCAGGAAATGCTATGTTTCTCGAAACCAGCGGGATCATCCTATGACCGAGTCGTCGCGCGATCACTTCGTCACCAGCATCGAGGATCTCGAGCGCCTCTATGACAAGCCTTATGGGCCTTCGCTGGTGAAGGAAGCCGACCGCATCACCGCGCCCTATCGCGCCTTCATCGAAGCGGCGCCGTTCTTCGCGCTCGCCTCCGGCGGGCCCGACGGCTTCGACTGCTCGCCGCGCGGCGATGCGCCCGGCTTCGTGCGCGTCGCCGACGAGAACACGCTGCTGGTGCCGGACCGGCGCGGCAATAACCGCATGGACACGCTGCGCAACATCCTGCACGACCCGCGCGTGGCGCTGTTGTTTCTCATCCCGGGCTGCGGCGAGACCATACGGGTGAATGGCCGGGCCAAAATCTCGACCGATCCGGCGCTCACCGAGAGCTTCGTCGTCGACGGCAAGACGCCGCGCACCGTGATCGTGGTCGCGGTCGATCGCATCTATTACCAATGCGCCAAGGCGATCGTGCGCTCGAAGCTGTGGGATGCGACGCGCCATGTGGATCGCAGGAGCCTGCCGAGCGCCGGCACCATCCTCGCCGATTTGACCCAGGGCAGGATGGGCGGTCCGGAGCACGACCGCGCCGCGCCCGCGCGGCTCAAGGCGACGTTGTACTGATCAGTCGACCAGCTTGAATATTTCGCCCTCCCATCCGCAGGCCAGCAGTGGCGCGTGCATATGCAGCGGCACCGGCGCGGTGACGCGAATGGCTGCGCGATTCTTGTAGAGCGGCACCGCCACCTCGCGGGCATGCAGATGCAGACCGGGGCCGCCGATACGCGGCGCCGTTCCGTAGATGCTGTCGCCGACGATCGGCCAGCCCATGGCCGCGCAATGCACCCGCAACTGATGGGTGCGGCCGGTGAGCGGCTCCAGCGCGAGCCAGGTGAGGTGCGTCGCTCCCTCCCCCGCTTGCGGGGGAGGGTTGGGGAGGGGGTTGCTGTGGCACCGGCGTTTGCTGCCTGCCCCCACCCTGACCCTCCCCCGCAGGCTGGGGAGGGGACGCCGGCGGCGCGGCCCAGCACCTTCCAGGTCGTCACCGCCGGCTGGCCGTCGGGGTCGTGCTTCATCCACCAGCCGCGCGTTGCGTCCTTGCGGCCGAGCGGCAGGTCGATGCTGCCCTCCTCCAGCGTCGGCCCGCCCTCGACCACGCGCCCAATAGGTCTTGCCGACGCTGCCCGCCTTGAACAGGCGGCCGAGCTCGGCCAGCGCCTTGCGGTGGCGGCCGAGCACCAGGCAACCCGACGTATCGCGGTCGAGCCGGTGCGCGAGCGCCGGCGCGCGCGGCAGCCCGAAGCGCAAGCGCGTCGAAATGGTCCTCGAGGCTCTCGCCGCCCTTCGGCCCTTTGTGGACGGCGAAGCCTGCCGGCTTGTCGATCACCAGCATCAGGCCGTCGCGGTAGAGCAGGCGCGCCACCATCTCTTCCGGGGTCATGGTCCCTTACCAAGCGTGTCCGAAACCGCTATCACGGCGGCGACGACCATGAACGAAAACGCCGAGAACACGATCCCGGCTCAAATGCCGTGCTGATCCGTCGTGCCCCGCCGTCCCCGAGCGACACCGCCACATCAACATGAACGAGCAATCGACGGATAAGCAAAGCTGGTGGCAGCGGCTCAGCGGCGGGCTCAAGCGCACCTCGACGCTCGCTCGGCACCGCGATCACCGATCTCGTTGCCAAGCGCAGGCTCGACCAAGCCATGCTCGACGAGATCGAGGAGGTGCTGATCCGGGCGGATTTGGGCCTCGACAGCGCAGCGAGGATCGCCGCTGCGGTCGGCGAAGGCCGCTACGACAAGGCGATCACCGCCGACGAGGTGAAGGCGGTGGTCGCCACCGAAGTGGAGAAGGTGCTTGCGCCGGTGGCGAAGCCGCTCGCGATCGGCGCAAGCCAAACCGTTCGTCGCCCTCGTCGTCGGCGTCAACGGCTCCGGCAAGACCACGACCATCGGCAAGCTCGCCGCTCAGTTGCACGCCGAAGGCCGCTCGGTGATGCTGGCCGCGGGCGACACCTTTCGCGCTGCCGCCATCGACCAGCTCAAGATCTGGGGCGGACGCAGCGGCGCCTCGGTGATCGCGCGCGCGCCGGGGGCGGACGCCGCCGGCCTCGCCTTTGACGCGCTCAATGAGGCGCGCGGCGAGGAAATCGACGTGCTGCTGGTCGACACCGCCGGCCGCCTGCAGAACAAGGCGGTGCTGATGGACGAGCTCGAAAAAATCGTGCGCGTGCTCAAGAAAGTGGATCCGCTGGCGCCCCATGCCGTGCTGCTTGGTGCTCGATGCCACGGTCGGACAGAACGCACTCTCCCAGGTCGAGGTGTTCCGCAACATCGCGGGCGTGACCGGGCTGGTCATGACCAAGCTCGACGGCACCGCCAGGGGCGGCATTCTGGTCGCCATCGCTGCCAAGTACGGCTTGCCCGTGCACTTCGTCGGAGTCGGCGAGGGGGTGGATGATCTCGCTCCGTTCTCGGCGCGTGAATTCGCGCGCGCCATTGCCGGGCTCGAGTGATCGGCTGCGAAGGAGGACCGAATGACACACACGAAATGGGAGGCCAAACCACCGGTCGTGACCGCAAAACGGCCTCCGCTCAATCCCGCCCTCAAGCTAGCACTCGATCTCGGACCGTTGCTGCTGTTCTTCTTCGCCAATTCGCGACCGGCCCTGTTTGCGCCCTGGCTAGCGCCTTTTCTACCCCCGGGTCTCCTGAGCGGCGAGCACGCCGGTATCTTTGCGGCAACCGCCGTCTTCATTCCCGCGGTGCTCCTCGCGCTCGCGGTCGGCTATGCCTTGACGCGGCATTTACCGGTCATGCCGCTCATCACGGCGATCATCGTGGTGGTATTCGGCGGACTGACCCTGCTGCTGCAGAATGAGACCTTCATCAAGCTCAAGCCCACCATCATTTATGTTTTTCTCGCAGGTGTGCTGCTCGGGGGGCTCGCGTTCGGGAAGGCGCTGCTGGGCCCGGTCTTCGATTCGGTCTTCCACCTCACCGAGGAGGGCTGGCGCAAGCTCACGCTGCGCTGGGCTTTGTTCTTCCTGGCGCTTGCGATGCTCAACGAGATCGTCTGGCGCACGCAGTCGACCGATTTCTGGGTCAGCTTCAAGGTGTTCGGGGTCCTGCCGCTCACCTTTGCGTTCGCGGCCCTGCAATATCCGCTGCTGACAAAATATGCCGCGCCGCCGGCGAAGGAGTGAACCCCGCCGGGGACGGCGGGCGATTCAGGAAGACGGGGCGGGGGCAGCGAGCGCCTTCTCGATCGCCGGCTGCAATGCCTTTTCCAAGTTGCCAAGCGTGATCGGGCCGATCAGCTTGTAGGCGATACGGCCGTCGCGGCCTACCACGAAAGTCTCCGGCACTCCGTACACTCCCCACTCGATCGCAGCGCGGCCGTTGCCATCGATCCCGGTCGCCACGAATGGATTGCCGTGACGTCCGAGAAAGCGCCGCGCATTGTCCGGCTGGTCCTTGTAATTGATCCCGGCGACGCGGATGCGCGGGTCGGCGGCAAGCTTCATGAGCAAGGGTGCCTCGTCGTGGCACGGCACGCACCACGACGCCCATACGTTGAGCACGGTCACCTCTCCGGCAAAAGCTGCGCTGTCGAGGCCGGGAACGGCGGCGCCGTCGCGCTCCAGGCCGGGCAGCGGCGGCAGCCGGGTGTTCGGGGCAGGCTGGCCGATCAAAGCCGATGGTATCCGCGACGGGTCGCCCGAGCCCAGCCGCAACATGAACAGAGCCGCAAGCCCGATGAATGCGAGCAGCGGGACGAGCACGATCAGTCGGCTTCCCCATGTGCGCGAGCTCTGTTCGAGCGGACTCACGGCGTTTCCCCGCTTCTGCGTTCCGAGCGGCGCGTGACCCCATGCGTTTCCAGCCGATCGAGCGACCGCATCAACGCCCGGCGGTCCCGCACGACCCACACGACCAATGCCGCAACGATAGCGATCGCCGCTGCATAGGCGGTCAGGATGAACCCCGCATGCGGACCGAGGCTCATCGCGGTGGCCGCGCATCCGCCTGCAAGAGCAGCATGGTGCGCAGCCGCCGCCGCATGATCTCGTTGCGCATGGCGGCGAGGTGCAGCGTCAGCGACAGCAATGTGAATGCAAGCAGCATGGTGATCAGCGGCATCAGGATCGAGGGATGAATCGTCGGTCCGTCCAGCCGCAGCACCGAGGCCGGCTGATGCAGCGTGTTCCACCAGTCGACGGAGAACTTGATGATGGGAATGTTGATCGCGCCAACCAGCGTAAGCATCGCAACGGCGCGCGCCGCCCTCGATTGATCATCCATTGTTCGCCACAGCGCGATCACCCCGAGATACATCAGGAACAAGACCAGCACCGAGGTCAACCGCGCATCCCACACCCAATACGTGCCCCACATCGGCCGCCCCCACAGCGCCCCCGTGATCAGGCACATCAGGGTGAATGCGGCTCCGATCGGCGCCGCCGCTTTGGCGGCTACGTCTGCGAGCGGATGGCGCCAGACCAGCGTGCCCAGCGCGGCCGCGCTCATCAGCATCCATATGAAGACGCCGAGCCATGCAGCCGGCACGTGGATGAACATGATCTTCACGGTGGCGCCCTGCTGATAATCGTCCGGCGCGACATAAGCCTGGCTGCCTCCGACCGCAAAGGCGACGAGGGTCGCGGCCGCAAGCCAGGGCAGGGCGCGGTCGGCGAGCACCAGGAATCGTGAAGGGCTGGCGAGATCGATCAGTGCCATTCCAGGTCTCTGGCTTGCATTTTTCGGTTCTGGAGCGAAATCGCGCATGTTCCAGCGGCGCTCTCGTTTCCAGGTCTTACCAGCTGACGCCTCGTCATTCGAGCCCTTGGCGCAGGGCGGTCGCGGCGGCGAAGCAGCCGACGACCAGGCTGAGCAAGGTGAGCGCGCACAGAATTGTGAATGGGGCGCCGAACGGGACCGGCCCGACAACGGCAGCATTCGAGGCCGCGACGCCGAAGATCAGGACAGGAATGGTCAAAGGCAGGACCAGGATGGCCAGCAGCAACCCGCCGCGCCGCAGCCCGACGGTGAGAGCGGCGCCGATGATCCCGATGAACGTCAGCGCCGGCGTGCCTGCGAGCAGAGTTACGGCAACCGCGCCGGTCGCCGCCGGCTCGAGATTGAGCAACAGGCCGAGCAGCGGCGCCGCAATCACCAGCGGGAGGGCTGTCGTGAGCCAGTGCGCAAGCGCTTTGACCGCGATTGCAAGCTCCAGCGGCACCCGCGCGGTCAGGATCAAGTCGAGCGAGCCGTCCTCGTGATCCATCGCGAGCAGGCGGTCGAGCGCGAGCAAATTGGAGAGCAGCGCGCCGAGCCACAGGATGGCCGGGCCGATGCGCGCGAGCAGCGCCAGATCGGGGCCGATGGCGAAGGGCATGAGCGTCACCACGATCAGAAAGAACAACACACCCATCCATGCGCCGCCGCCGACGCGCACGGCGAGCCGGACGTCGCGCATGAGCAGGGCACGAAGCGCGCTCATGTCGACCGCTCTCGGGAGAGCGGATGTTGTGCACAAAGGTCGATCGGCTCTTGCGTCCCCTCCCCCGCTTGCGGGGGAGGGACAGGGAGGGGGCATGCAACAAGATTCGTGCATGTGTTCCCCCACCCCAACCCTCCCCCGCAAGCGGGGGAGGGAGCGCACCGAGCGTGCGGCGCATTCATTGGCTCACCCCAATCTCAGGTCCTTCGCCGCTTCGAGCCCGACCGGGCCATGGGCCGCGACAATGATCAGCCCTCCAACGGCGAGATGGGAGCGCATGAGGTTGGTCAGCACAATTTGGGCCGATGCATCGAGCGCGGAAGTCGGCTCATCGAGCAACCAGATCCGGCGTTCGACCGCGGCCAGGCGTGCAAGCGACAGCCGGCGCCTTTGCCCGGCCGAAAGATAGAGGGTCGGGAGGTCCGCGAGCCGGTCGAGCCCAACCACGGCGAGCGCCTGGTCGGCGGTGCCGCCGCCGAGAAAATCCACCCAGAAGGCGAGATTCTCGGATACCGAAAGCGAGGGTTTGAGGGCATCCTGGTGGCCGAGATAGTGGACCTGCTCGCAGAGCTTGAGCTCGGGGTCACCGCCCTCGAGCTCGATCTGCCCTGCTGCCGGGCGTACCAGCCCGGCGATGACGCGAAGAAGGGAGGACTTCCCTGCGCCATTCGGGCCGCTCACCGTCAACGCTTCGCCGGCGGCGAGGGAGAAGCCCAATCCGCGAAAGACCTCTCGTCCCCCCCTCACGCACGCAACGTCGCGGGCAGTCAGCCGCATCGCAGGTCCACTGCTCGCCATCGACGTTACCTCCCCAGAGGTCGGAGAATCCATGATTTCGAGGCCATGTTGTTGACGAGCGTCGATTTTCTGGAATGGCGCAAAAAAAGACCCTATAAGCCCATCGTCCCGCGCTCGCTTTCAACCACGCGCGGTGCTCGTGACCGACGACGAGGAAGCGCTTCCGGTAGTTTATTACCCTTGAATTGCCACGGTCCCGGTTGGATGGGAACCAAACAACGATGACTTCGATCGACAGCTTTCGGTGCTGCATGCCCTTGAAAGTGGGAAGCAGGACCTATGCGTATTACAGCCTCCCGATCGCCGAGAAAAACGGGCTCAAGGGGATTTCGCGCCTGCCTTTCTCGATGAAGGTCCTGCTCGAAAACCTGCTGCGCAACGAGGACGGCCGCGCGGTCAGCAAGGAAGACCTCCAGTCGGTCGCTTTGTGGCTCAAGACCAAGACTTCGGAACGCGAGATTGCGTTCCGTCCGGCGCGCGTGCTGATGCAGGATTTCACCGGCGTTCCGGCGGTGGTCGATCTCGCCGCCATGCGCGATGCCATGAAAATGCTGGGCGGAGATCCCAAGAAGATCAACCCCCTCGTTCCGGTCGACCTCGTCTGCGATCATTCGGTGGCAGTCACCTTTTCCGGCAGCAACACGGCGCTCAAGAAGAATGTCGAGGAGGAGTACCGGCAGAACCGGGAGCGCTACGAATTCCTGAAATGGTCGCAGAAGTCGTTCGACAATTTCCGCGTCGTGCCGCCCGGCACCGGCATCTGCCACCAGGTCAACCTGGAATATCTTTCGCAGACCGTGTGGACGAAAAAGGACAAGGTCAAGCTCGACGGCAAGCCGAGCGTGGCCGACATCGCCTATCCGGACACGCTGGTCGGCACCGATTCCCATACCACGATGGTCAATGGCCTCTCCGTGCTCGGCTGGGGCGTCGGCGGGATCGAGGCCGAAGCGGCCATGCTCGGGCAGCCCTATTCGATGCTGCTGCCCGAAGTCATCGGGGTAAAGCTCACCGGCAAGCTCAGGGAGGGGGTCACAGCAACCGATCTCGTCCTCACTGTGACGCAGATGCTGCGCAAGCGCGGCGTGGTGGGCAAGTTCGTGGAGTTCTTCGGCCCCGGCCTCGCCAACCTCTCGATCGCCGATCGAGCCACCATCGGCAATATGTCGCCCGAATACGGCGCCACCTGCGGGTTCTTTCCGGTCGACGACGACACGCTCCGCTATCTCGCAGACACCGGCCGGCCCGCAGCACAAGTCGCGCTGGTCGCGGCCTATGCCAAGGCGCAAGGCATGTACCGTACCAAATCGACCCCGGACCCCGTCTTCACCGACGTGCTCAAGCTCGATCTGGCGCAAGTCGAGCCTTCGCTCGCCGGCCCGAAGCGCCCGCAGGATCGCGTCTCGCTCAAGGAGGTCAAATCCGGCTTCACCATGGCGATGGAGAAGGAATTCAACAAAGGGAGCAGCGCTGGCGGCGGCAAGGATGTTTTCGATCTTCACCCCTCGCTGGCCACGTCGTCCGACAAGAGCTTCGCCAAGGCCGGCGCGTCCAAGCGCATTCCGGTCGAAGGCCGCACGCACGATCTCGGTCACGGCGACGTCGTCATTGCGGCGATCACCTCCTGCACCAATACATCGAACCCCAACGTGATGGTCGGCGCCGGGCTGCTTGCGCGCAAGGCTGTGGCCAAGGGTCTCACCGTGAAGCCATGGGTCAAGACCTCGCTCGCCCCGGGCTCGCAGGTGGTCGCTGAATATCTCGACAAATCCGGGCTGCAGAAGGATTCTCGACAAGCTCGGCTACAATCTGGTCGGTTTCGGCTGCACGACCTGCATCGGCAATTCCGGACCTCTGGCGCCGGAAATCTCGAAGGCGATCAACGACGAGGATCTCGTGGCTGCCGCGGTGCTCTCGGGCAATCGCAACTTCGAGGGCCGGGTCAATGCCGATGTGCGCGCCAACTACCTCGCTTCCCCGCCGCTGGTGGTCGCTTACGCGCTCGCCGGCTCGATGTATTCCGACCTGCTCAAGCAGCCGCTCGGCCTCGACAAGAAGGGCAAGAAGGTCTTTCTCAAGGACATTTGGCCCTCGAGCCGCGAGATCAATGGTGTGGTGCGCAAGACCATCAACAAGCAGATGTTCACGAGGAAGTACGCCGATGTCTTCAAGGGCGACTCGCACTGGCGCGGCATTCGGGTGAAAGGCGGCTTGACCTATGGGTGGGACCGAAAATCGACTTACGTGCAGAACCCGCCCTATTTCGTCGGGATGGGCCGCCATCCGGTGCCGCTCAACGACATCGTCGACGGGCGCGTGCTCTGCCTGCTGCTCGAACTCGATCACCACCGACCACATCTCACCGGCCGGCTCGATCAAGATCGACTCCCCTGCGGGCAAGTACCTGATCGAGCACAAAGTCAAGCCGGCAGACTTCAACCAATACGGCACTCGCCGCGGCAATCACGAGGTGATGATGCGCGGCACCTTCGCCAATATTCGCCTCAAGAACCAGATGGTGCCCGGCGTCGAGGGCGGCGTCACCGTGCACCATCCCTCGCGCCAGCGCATGCCGATCTTCGACGCCGCCATGCGCTACAAGAGCGAGAAGGTGCCGCTCGTCATCTTCGCCGGCAAGGAATACGGCAGCGGATCCTCGCGCGATTGGGCCGCCAAAGGACCCGGCCTGCTCGGGGTTCGCGCAGTCATCACACAGTCATTCGAGCGGATTCACCGCTCGAATCTGATCGGCATGGGCGTCTTGCCGTTGTGCTTCGAGGAAGGTACGTCATGGCAATCGCTCGGGCTCAAGGGCGACGAGCAGGTGACCATCCGCGGCTTGCACGGCGAGATCAAGCCGCGCCAGCGTATGATGGCCGAGATCGTCGCCACCGACGGCGGCCTGCGGCGCATTCCGCTCCTCTGCCGCATCGATACTCTTGACGAGCTCGACTACTTCAAGCACGGCGGCATCCTTCATTACGTGCTGCGGCAGTTGGTCGGCTGACGACGACGTCGGCTCACCTTGAATTGAGTGGCGGGTGATCGCACTGCTGAGTATCAATTCTTCCGGCGGAGGGATGCAACGTCCCGTCTGCCGCCGGGAAGGATCGTGATGCTGCGTCGATGTTTCGCTTATGCGGTGGCAGTCGTTTGCTCCTCGATGACGCCGCATTCCTCGCACGCGCAGTCGCGCGCCGTGATCGAGTTGTTCACCAGTCAAGGCTGCTCGTCGTGCCCCGCTGCCGACAGGCTGCTCGGCGAGTTGGCGAGGGATACGTCGCTCATTGCGCTGAGCGTGCCGATCGACTATTGGGATTATCTCGGCTGGAAGGATACGCTCGCTGACCCACGCCACACCGCGCGGCAGAAGGCCTATGCCCACGCGCGCCGCGATGGCCAGGTTTATACGCCGCAAGCGGTGGTGAACGGCAGCCTGCACGTCCTGGGCAGCGACAAGAGCGCCATCGATAACGCCATCATCAAGAGCCGAAAGAGCGGAGCGATGGTGTTGCCGCCGGTGACGCTCGCGCTCGCCGACGGTCGCATTGCCGTACAGGTTCCCGAGGGCTCCGAAGCTCGCGGTGCGGAAGTCTGGCTCTGCGGGCTGGTGAAAACGGCGACCATCGCCATCGCGCGTGGCGAGAACAAAGGACGCACGATCACCTACCACAATGTGGTGCGGCGCTGGCTCAAGCTCGGCGATTGGACCGGTAAAGCCGCTTCCTGGAGCGTTCCGGTGCAGGAACTCGAGGGGGACGGCATCGACCAGGCGGCAGTCCTGGTGCAGAGCGGCACGACGGAAAAGCCGAAAGTAATCCTGGCGGCTGCGCAATCCGCTCTCAAATAGCAGACGGCGAATCCTGGTCCGAAAACGCGCGGAACGCAGCCTGGCGAGCTGTGATGCCGGCATGCCTCATCCGGCCGCTGCATTGTTCGCGGCGCCCTCTTGCCGTGGCGAGGCTCCGGCGCGATCATTGCACGAACGCTGTCACGAAAGGAGGCGCCGCATGAGCTACGGCGATACCGAACCGAGCGAGCTCCACGGGGGCGAGGCGTCAGCTGTTTCGCCTCTCGCCCCCGCCAGCCGAGTGACATTCGATCGGCGCGAGCTCAATCGTATCTTCGGTCTCTATGGCCGCAAGGTTGCTGCCGGTGAATGGCGTGACTACGCCATCGATTTCCTGCGGGACCGCGCGGTTTTCTCGGTGTTCCGCCGCGCTTCGGAAGTTCCGATCTACCGCATCGAAAAAAATCCCAAGCTCGCGCGGCGGCAAGGCGCGTACAGCATCATCTCGGCGACCGGTCTGATCGTGCGCCGCGGGCATGAGCTCGACCGCGTGCTGCGCGCCATCGAGGTGATCAGGAATTGATACGCAGTGATCAGCAATCAGTGATGATGTTGCGCGAGTGACCTGCGATCGCTGCCGACGGACCTGTCGATGCGCCGGTGCCGAGCGGGCGCTGCATCAGCACGCTGTCGAGCCAGCGGTCGAACTTGTATCCGACATTGTCGAAGGTGCCGACCATGCGAAAGCCGGCAGAGCGATGCAATTCGATCGAGGCGTCGTTGGCAGAATCCCCGATCACCGCGATCATCTGCCGAAAGCCGGCCGCTTCCGCCTCGGCGAGCAGCCCGTTCAACAGCGCGCGACCGATCCCGCGCCGCTGCACGTGCGGCGCGAGGTAGATCGAGTCCTCGACGCTCCAGCGATAAGCGGGTCGGGGGCGGTAGGGGCCGGCATGGGCATAGCCCGCGAGCGTGCCCTCCAGCTCGACCACGAGATAGGGATATCCGCCGGCGCGCAGCGCCTGGTAGCGCCGCGTCATTTCCGCCTGGTCCGGCGGATCGATCTCGAACGATGCGGTGCCGTAGCGCACGGCATGCTCGTAAATGGAGGTGATCGCAGCGAGGTCGCCCGGCCGGGCAGGACGGATGGGAATGGTCGCCATTACCGAAAAATGAACGCTGGCACGAAAAAACGCCCCGGTTCATCACCGGGGCGCAAGAAACCTCCGTTGCCTGGCTGCTTCAGCGGCGGTCGCCCAAGAACCGCAGCATGAACAGGAACAGATTGATGAAGTCGAGGTAGAGCGTCAGCGCTCCCATCACCGACTTACGGCCGACGATGGTGCCGTCCTCCATCGGGTCGTACATCTCCTTGATCTTCTGGGTGTCCCACGCGGTCAGACCCGCGAAGATCAGGACGCCGGCAGCGGAGATCACGAAATCGAGCCCGGTGCTCTTGAGGAAGATGTTGACCACCATGGCGATCAACAGCCCGATCAGGCCCATGATCAGGAACGATCCGATCGGCGACAGGTCGCGCTGGGTCGTGTAGCCGTAAAGGCTCAAGGCCCCGAAAGAGGCCGCCGAGATGAAGAACACGCGCGTGATCGATGCTCCGGTATAAGTGAGAAAGACCGAGGAGAGCATGACCCCGAGCAGAGCTGCATAGACCATGAACAGCGCGAATGCCGTCGACGGCTGCAGCCGGTCGATGCGCCAACTGATGAGGAACACCAGCCCGAGCGTGCCCAGAAACAGAACGATCACCGCCGGTCCGCTGAAGATCATCTGGCCGAACGAGGTCAGCACCAGACGCCCGGCCTGCTCTGTCACCGCAGCCTGGAAGGTAAGCCAGGCGGCGACGCCGGTGAGCGCGACCCCCATGGCCATGTAGTTGTAGATGCGGATCATGTAGGCGCGCAGGCCCTGGTCGATCGCAACTGCCCGGTCCGCACCGACGCCGCTTCTGGCAGCCGCGTAGTTCCGGTCGAAATCCGACATGGAAGTTCCCTCTCTCTCATTCCGGCCGGCAGGCCGGAGCAATGGAGCCTGCCGGCAAGCCGGCGGCGTCCGATGTGCGAATTTAGTGCGGGATTTGTTTCGGCGCCAGATGCCACAAACGAGATTTGTTGACGCCTGCCCACCGGTCCCGGCCCGATCCGGGAATTACAGGACAGCAATGTGACGCCATCGCGACGGTGCCATCGACGGCGGCCTGTTGCCGCATGCACGGCGAGTCAGAGGTTTCGCAGCACCGGCGCCGGCTTCTGTCCCAGCGCCCTGAAGGTGCCGATCAGACCGAGCGCAATCGTCGCTGCGACCGCACCCGCGGCGGCCACCAGCGATGGTCCTAGCAAGCCAAGTGAACGGCAGGTTCATGACATTGACGATCACGAAGGCAGCTGCCGCCGAACCGGCCGCGACCCCGAAAATGGCCGTAGCCAGGCCAAGCGTGAGATATTCGAGCGCGTAGGCCGCAAGCAGCCGAATACGTGTCGCGCCGAGGGTCTTGAGGATAACGGCGTCATAGACCCGGTGCCGGTGACCGGCGGCGAGCGCGCCGCCGAGCACCAGAACGGCTACAACCAAGGTAAGGGCGCTGGCTCCGCGCATTCCGAGCACGAGATTTTTCACGATGTGCCCGATCGCGTCGATCGCCTCGCGCACCCGAACCGTGGTCACCGCAGGAAAAGCCTCGGCCACCGCTTTGAGCAGCGCGACTTCCTGTTCGGCGTTGCTGCCGCCAGGATAGGCCAGGGTGGCGATGTCGGTGTGTGGAGCCCCTTTCATGGTTGCGGGCGAGAATACCATGACGAAATTGATGCCGAGGCTCTGCCAATCGACGTCGCGCAGGTTGGCGACCGTCGCCGTGAGATTGCGTCCGAGCACGTTGACGGTGACGGGATCCCCGACCTTGAGGCCGAGCCCTTCGGCGATGCGTCTTTCGAACGAGACCAAGGGCGGGCCGGGAGCATCCGGTTCCCACCAGCTACCCGCCACCAGGCGTGAGCCGGCCGGGATCTCGTTGGAATAGGTTATGCCGCGGTCGCTCTGGAGCGTCCACGCGACGTCGGGTGGCGGATTGAGGTTCTCGGCGGCAATACCATTGGCTGCCACGATGCGTCCGCGCAGCATCGGCACCCGCTCGAGGCGCGCTTGCGGCGCGCGTTCGCGAATGAGAGCGTCGAACTTCCCGGCTTGGTCTGCTGGAATGTCGAGCGAAAAAGAATGAAGGCGCTTTGTCCGGCATGGCCGCCAAGAACTGGCCCCGCAGATTGCCGTCGATTGCGAGCACGGTCACCAGGAGCGCCAGACCCAATCCGAGCGACAGCACGACGGTGGGTGTGAGCGCACCCGGCCGATGGATATTGGCAATGGCAAGTCGCGCCACCGGCGAGTGCAGGCGCGGCAGGCGCCGTGCGATCTGCATGAGCACTGTCGCCACCAGGCGAAGCAGCACGAACACGGCTGCAGCGGCGACAACGAAGAAGGCCGCGATCCGCCTGTCATAGGCTAGCTGGATCGCGAGCGTTGCCAGCGCGCAACCAACCAGCACCGTCGCCACGACATAGGGCCGGCGTGGCCAGCGCTGTTCGCTGGTCACCTGCTCGCGGAACAGCGTCGATGCCGCCACGTCATGCGCGCGGCCGAGCGGCCATAAGGCAAAAGCGACCGCGGTGAGAAGACCGTAAAGGAGCGCAAGCGCGAGGTCGCCCGGATGCAGCGCCGGCGCGAGCGGCAACGGCAGCGTGGCGCCCAAGCCCCACGCAATGACGAACGGTAATGCCGCTCCGAGCGCGAGCCCGGGCAAGGCCCCGAGGGTGGCGAGCGCCAGAACCTGGGTAAGATAGATCGTGAACACTTCCGAGCCGGTCGCGCCCAGCGATTTCAGCGTGGCGATCACCTCGCGCCGGCGATCGAGGTGCCCCTTGACAGCGTTGGCCACGCCGACGCCGCCGACCAGAAGCGCAGCCAGCCCGACCAGGGTAAGGTACTGCGAGAAGCGTTCGACGTTGCGCTCGAGCGCGGGCGATGCATTGACCCGCGTGCGCACCTCCCAGCCGGCTTCCGGCAATTGCGCTTGCGCGGCCGCCGTCACAGCACGCACCGCCGCATCGGTCGCGTCGTTCTCGGAGAGACGCAAACGGTAATGCCAGCGTACCAGGCTGCCGGGCTGCAGCAGCCCGGTTGCGCGCAACGCCGCTTCGCTGACGAGCAGCCGCGGGCCGAAACCGATGCCACCGGCGAGCTTGTCGGGCTCCGATGCGAGGCCGGCACGGATCTCGATGGTCGCGGATCCGATCATGATGCGCCCGCCCGGGGCGAGATCGAGCCGCACGAGCAGCGCCGGATCGGCGGCGGCGCCGAAGACGCCGTCGCGCCGGGCCAGCACCTGCGCGAGCGGTTGCGAGGGCTCGAGTCCGACAGCGCCGTACAGCGGATAGGCATCGTCGACCGCCTTCAACTCGACCAGGGCGGTGCGCCCGTCCGGTGCGCGCGCCATCGCGCGCATGGTGGCGGCAATCGAAAGGCTGCCCTGATTGTCGAGAAAGCGACGCTCTGTCGCGCTCGCTTCCCGCAGGCTCAGAGCAAAAGCCGTGTCGCCGCCGAGAATCACACGCCCTTCGCGAGCGAGACCGTCGGCCAGCCCCGATGCGAGCGACCCGATGCCGGCTATTGCCATTACCCCGAGGGCGATGCAGGCAATGAATACGTAGAAGCCACGCAGTCCTCCGCGCAGTTCCCGGACCGCGAAACGCAGGGCGAGCAGCATGACCGAAGCGCGCCGAATTCCCATCAGCTCACCGCGGCCCGCTTCGGCACCTCGATGCGGCCCGAGCGCAGACGCACCACGCGGTCGCAGCGTCGGGCGAGCGCGGCATCGTGGGTGACGAGAACCAGCGTCGTGCCGTGTTGCTCGTGACCGGCAAACAGCAGATCGATGACCTCGGCGCCGGTGGTCTCGTCCAGATTGCCGGTGGGTTCGTCGGCAATGAGGATCGATGGCCCTGGAGCAAGTGCGCGGGCGAGCGCCACGCGCTGCTGCTCGCCTCCGGAAAGCTCCGCCGGATAGTGGTGCGGCCGCTTGCTCAGACCGACGGCGGCAAGCTCGCGCCCCGCGCGCTCCTGGGCGTCGGCGATGCCGGCAAGCTCGAGCGGAACGGCGACGTTTTCCAGTGCCGTCATGGTGGGTATGAGATGAAAGGACTGAAACACGATCCCGATATTGCGGCCGCGGAAGCGAGCGAGGGCGTCTTCGCCGAGACCGCCGAGCGACGCGCCCGCGACCACCACCGCGCCTCGGTCGGCGTGCTCTAATCCGGCCATGACCATGAGCAGCGTCGATTTGCCGGACCCGGACGGACCAACCAGGCCAATCGCCTCGCCTTGCCCTATATGAAGGTCTATGTCCTTGAGAATATGAACGCGGGCCGCGCCGCGTCCGAGCGATAGGTTGACGCCGCTGAGCGCGATCGCCGGGCCCGACTGTCCTGACCCGGAGGTGTCGTGCATGTTGCCTTGCTCTGCGGTGCCTGAAATTAGGGAGGAAACCGTGCCCCGCTCATATGGGAGTTGGATCGCGAGGGTCCAGATCCTGGGGCTGGCGATGCTGGCGCTTATGTTCGCTGTGCCGATGCGCGAGCCCGTTGCCGCCCCCGATCGTCCGGTGCGCATCGTGGCGCTGGGAGATTCGCTGGTCGCGGGCTATGGGTTGCCGGCCGATGCGACCTTTACGACGAAGCTCGAACAGGCGCTCGAGGCCAAAGGTGTTGCGGTCGAGATCGTCAACGCCGGCGTCAGCGGCGATACCGCCTCCGGTGGCCTGGCCCGCCTCGATTGGTCGGTGCCGGCCGGGACCGATGCCGTGATCCTGGAGCTAGGCGGCAACGACATGCTGCGGGGAGTTGATCCCAAGATCACGCGCAAGGCACTTGCAGAGATTGTGCGGCGGCTCGGCGAGCGCCATGTCGCCATCCTCCTCGCGGGCGCGCGAGCGGCCCCCAATCTCGGAGCCGACTATGCGCGCGAGTTCGAGGCGATCTATCCGGATTTGGCGACCGCCAATGACCTGCTGCTCTACCCATTCTTTCTCGAGGGTGTTGCGGCTGTCTCCCAGCTCAATCAGCGCGACGGGCTCCATCCGACCGCGGCCGGCATCGACGCGATCGTTGCGCGCATCCTGCCCAAGGTGGAAGAGCTCGTGGCGCGGGTACAGGCGAAGCGCGGCTGACGATGGGCCGGGCACTCTCGACCTCGCAGGAGCAGGCTGATGATCGTTCAGGTTGATTTGGGCGCGCGGCCCTGACAAGCCCGCACCAGCCGAGTTTCCAAAGCCAAGACTGCAATAAGACAATTCTGCAAGATGCCCCGCCTGTTCACCGGCTTCGAGCTTCCGGCCCACATCGGTCAGTCGCTATCCACCCTGCGGGGAGGTCTGCCGGGGGCGCGCTGGATCGATCCGGAGAATTATCACGTGACGCTTCGCTTCATCGGTGACGTCGATGAGACCGTGGCGCACGAGGTTGCTTCCTTGTTGGGACGGGTGAGACGTCCATCCTTCGAGGTGCGCGTCGAGGACCTGAGATCGTTCGGTGGGCGTAAGCCGCGCGCGCTCGTGGCAACGCTGGGGCCGCAGCAGGCGCTGACGGAGCTGCAGGCCGAGCACGAAAGGCTGATGCGGCGGGTCGGTCTCGAGCCGGACGGGCGCAAGTACTTGCCGCACGTAACCCTTGCGCGGCTGCGCGAATCATCGAGCCGGCAGGTCGCCGACTATTTGTCGCTGCGCGCGCCGTTGCGGTCGCCGCCGTTCAAGGTCTTGCGATTCGTCCTGTTTTCATCCCGTGCGTCGACCGGTGGCGGGCCTTACGTGACCGAGGCTTGCTACCCTCTGGCCTCATGACGAGAACAGCCGGGGAGGACTGAGGAGGAGAGAGCTTTCTTGTTCCGTCCTCCTGTCCTTGCTGCTGCGGCATCAGGCTCTCAACATCCGTGTCTGCACGTCGAATATGGCGGTAGCGAACCCATGCCCATCCGCCAAAAGCTCGCGCATGAACGAAAGCGGGGTCGCCCGCGGTGCCGCAACCTCGCCGACCACGCTGCCGAAGTCGAAGCTGAGCGCGGCATCATACTTGCGCGCGAGTTGCTGCATTCGCTCGTTGTTGGCAAGGCAGGCCATGTGCAGAAATTTGAGCCCACGGTTGCGGGCCGCCAGCAGCGTTCGCTCCAGCAGCACGGACCCGATGCCGTGGCTCTGCCAGTCTTGCTCGATCGAGAAAGCGGCTTCGGCCTCGCGCGTGATCGGCGCACCAATCGGGCGCAACTCGCCAGCCCCGCGCAAGGTGCCGCCAACGAAGAAGCCGTGAATGATCGCGTCGATGCTGAACGAAAGCGCAGCGTAGTTGCGGACGAATTCGTCGGTCACCGTGCCGGCAAAACGGTTGCGCCGGCTCTCGCGGTCCAGACGCAGGAGATGGTCGCGATAAAGATCGGTTTCCCCGACCCACAATTTCCGTATCAGTCCGCCTTGGGGAAGGGGATGCTGCATGCGCTGCTTCCTCGCGTTGCGATTCATGGCCGACGGTATGCTGCAATGCAATATAGGGCTTCTGAGTGGCCGCTGGTCCGATTGCCCGTTCCCCAAATGGGCATGGCGGGAATGCAATGTTGTGGCCCCAGCCTAAACATTGGGCAAAATCGCCGGGAGCTCAGCTGGGATCGCCCATGATAGCGCGCGCGGGCTTGCAGGCGTGAGGACGCGGCGGCTATTCAATCGAAGCCAACCAACCCCCCATTCATCCCATCATGTCGGCTTCCATCTCGGTGCGGTATGCCGCGCTCGCCGCGGCAGGAAAGATCGAGCGGGACGATGCCCAGGAGGCAATCGTCGGCCAGTTGGCGCAGCTCGAAAGGCGGCTCGCCGAACATCGACTGGCGCGCAAGTCCTCTTCGCTCGGCTGGCTGTTTGGTGCGCGTGTCCTGGACAGCGAGCCGATAACGGGCCTCTACATCTTCGGGGATGTTGGCCGCGGCAAAACCATGCTGATGGACCTGTTTTTCGAGGCATCGCCCGTGGTGCGCAAACGTCGCGTTCATTTCCATGAATTCATGACCGATGTGCACGATCGCGTGCACCTGTTGCGACAGCGGATGAAGCAGGGAGAGCTCGGCGGCGACGATCCGATCCGGCTTGCTGCCGCGGCAATCGCAGAAGAGAGCTGGCTGCTTTGCTTCGATGAATTCCATGTCACCGATATCGCCGATGCCATGCTCCTCGGGCGTCTGTTCGAGCGCCTGTTCGAGCTCGGCGTGGTGGTGGTCGCGACCTCGAACGTACCCCCCGGCGAGCTCTACAAAGAAGGCCTCAACCGCGCGCTGTTTCTGCCGTTCATCGCCCTCATCGAGCGACGCATGAAAGTCGTGCGGCTGGCAGCGCGCGCCGACTTCAGGCTGGAGAAGCTCGCCGGCACGCCGGTGTGGTACGTTCCGGCCGACGATGCGGCGGCGGCAGCGCTGGATCGGGCGTGGCGGCGTCTGACCTCAGGGCACCCCGGCGAAGCGCTGGTCCTGCCAGCGAAGGGGCGCACCATCCGCATTCCGCGCGCAGCCATGGGAGTGGCACGGTTTTCGTTTCACGATCTGTGCGGGGAGCCGCTTGCCGGGAGCGACTATCTCAAGATCGCACACGAGTTCCACACCATCGTGCTCGATCGTATTCCGGCAATGGGCTTCGACCGGCGTAACGAGGCCAAACGCTTCATTATTCTTGTTGATACGCTCTACGATCACTCGGTCAAGCTCGTCGCCTCGGCCGCGGCCGAGCCGGATTCCCTTTATCGCGCGGAGGAAGGGTTCGAATCATACGAGTTCAAGCGCACCGCCTCGCGCCTGATCGAGATGCGCTCTCAGGAGTATCTGGCGCTGCCGCACGGCCGCTCACATGCGCTCGCAACCGGATCGACCGAAGGAATCGTGGAGACGTGAGGGGGACGCAGGACAGATGAACCGAGAACAGTGATGAGACATTGACGACGATCAGTCCATCATCCTCGTTCCTCTGATAATCCGTCCTCCGTGGGTCTGTCATCCGTCCTTCCGCTTGAACGACAGGCCAGAAAGGGTCTATGACGCGTTCCGCGGGGCTTTCGCCGCTTGCATATCCAAGGTTTCTCCTCACATGGCGCGTCCCAGAATTGCATTGATCGGTGCCGGCCAGATCGGCGGCACCCTTGCCCATCTCATCGGGCTCAAGGAGCTCGGTGATGTCGCGCTGTTCGACATCGCCGAAGGCATCCCGCAAGGCAAGGCGCTCGACCTGGCGCAGTCCTCGCCGGTCGACGGGTTCGATGGCTATTTCACCGGAACCAATTCATATGATGCGATCGACGGCGCCAGTGTCTGCATCGTCACCGCCGGCGTACCGCGCAAACCGGGCATGAGCCGAGATGATCTTCTCGGCATCAATCTCAAGGTAATGGAGCAGGTCGGGGCCGGTATCAGGAAATATGCACCCGGCGCTTTTGTGATCTGCATCACCAATCCGCTCGACGCCATGGTCTGGGCGCTGCAAAAGGCATGCGGCCTGCCGAAGCATATGGTCGTCGGCATGGCCGGCGTTCTCGACAGTTCGCGCTTTCGCTTCTTCCTTGCCGACGAGTTCAACGTCTCGGTAGAGGACGTGACGGCTTTTGTGCTGGGCGGCCATGGTGACAGCATGGTGCCGCTGATCCGCTATTCGACGGTCGCAGGGATCCCGCTGCCCGATCTGGTCAAGATGAAATGGACCACGCAGGCGCGGCTCGACGAGATCGTGCAGCGCACGCGCGACGGCGGCGCCGAGATCGTCAACCTCCTCAAGAGCGGCTCCGCGTTCTATGCGCCGGCGGCCTCCGCTATCGCGATGGCGGAAAGCTATCTCAAGGACAAGAAGCGGGTACTGCCCTGCGCTGCCTGTCTCAACGGCGAATATGGGGTGAAGGACCTCTATGTCGGGGTCCCGGTCGTGATCGGCTCCAAGGGGGTCGAACGCATTGTCGAAATCCAGCTCAACGGGGCCGAACGGACGATGTTCGAGAAATCGGCCGAGGCGGTGACCACGTTGGTCGAAGCTTGCAAGAAGATCGCACCAAACCTCGCGAAATGACCCTGCTCCAACAAGCGGCGCCGGCGGGCGAATCGACGGCCAGCGGGAAATCTTTCATGCGCGGCTGTTTCTGTTCCTGGTGTTGTGCGCACGCTTTCCGCCCACGGAAGCCCGCATGAACATCCACGAATACCAGGCCAAGGCGGTGCTGCGGGAATTCGGCGTGCCGGTAGCGCGCGGGCACGCCGCCTTCTCGGTCGAAGAGGCGGTCAACGCGGCGATAGATCTCGCCACGCCGGTGATCGTGGTCAAGGCGCAGATTCACGCCGGCGGACGTGGCAAGGCCGGTGGCGTCAAGGTGGTCAAGTCGAGCGCCGACGTGCGCAA
Source organism: uncultured Alphaproteobacteria bacterium (assembly GCA_963831225.1). Taxonomy (GTDB): domain Bacteria; phylum Pseudomonadota; class Alphaproteobacteria; order Rhizobiales; family Xanthobacteraceae; genus VAZQ01. Next base: position 32,578 of record CAWHPT010000046.1, on the reverse strand, counting down.
GGAGACCGAACGCCTGCTTGGCTCCATCCTCGTCACCCATCAAACCGGTCCACGCGGAAAGCAGGTCAGCCGCCTCTATATCGAGGAGGGTACCTCGATCGACCGAGAGCTCTATCTGTCGGCGCTGGTTGATCGGCAAACCTCGCGCATTGCCTTTATCGTGTCGACGGCGGGGGGCATGGACATCGAGGAGGTCGCACGCACGCATCCGGAGAAAGTCATCACTTTCGCTGTCGACCCCGCGACCGGAATCATGCCGCATCACGGGCGCCGGCTCGCGCAGGCGCTCGGGCTCGATGACAGGCTCGCCAAGCAGGCGGGACAGCTGGTGATGCAGCTCTATGCCGCGTTCACCGCCAAGGATATGAGTTTGCTCGAAATCAATCCGCTCGTCGTCACCAAATCCGGCCGGCTCGTATGCCTCGATGCCAAGGTGGGCTTCGACGACAATGCGCTCTACCGCCATCCCGACATCGTCGCGCTTCGCGATCTCAGCGAGGAGGACGACAAGGAGATCGAGGCATCGAAATACGACCTCAATTACGTTGCGCTCGACGGCACGATCGGCTGCATGGTCAACGGCGCCGGGCTTGCCATGGCGACGATGGACATCATCAAGCTCTACGGCGAAGCGCCGGCCAACTTCCTCGACGTCGGCGGCGGCGCCAGCCAGGAAAAAGTCGCGGCCGCATTCAAGATCATCACGTCCGATGCCAAGGTGAAGGGGATACTGGTCAATATATTCGGCGGCATCATGAAGTGTGACGTCATCGCGGAAGGCGTGGTGGCCGCGGTCAAGGAAGTGGGGCTGCGGGTGCCGTTGGTGGTGCGGCTCGAGGGGACCAATGTCGAGCGCGGCAAGGAGATCATCGCCAAGTCGAATCTCGACGTCACATCCGCCATCGATCTCGACGACGCCGCGCAGAAGATCGTGAACGCGGTGAGGAAGGGCTGATGATGTCAGCAGGTGCGGGAAAGGGAAGCAGGTTCGGTGCGCTCCCTCCGCCTGAAAGGGGGAGGGTTGGGGTGGGGGTCGAACGCGGCTCGCGGTTCAATCGGACTGTCGTTAAGACCGCGCGCGCTCGCAGGCTGCGCCGTGACGCGACGGAAGTGGAAAAACACTTGTGGCACAAATTGCGGAACGCGCAGATCAATGGGGCAAGCTTTCGCCGACAGCATCCGGCAGGCAATTACATCCTGGATTTCTATTGTCCGGCCTTGCAACTCGCGATCGAGCTCGATGGGGGACAGCACACAGAAACGGCAAGTCAGGACCGTCAACGGGATGAATGGCTTGCGCAGCGCGGGGTGACGGTTCTTCGATTTTGGAATTCCGACGTCACAGGGAATCTGTCCGGCGTGCTGGAAGTCATTGCCGCGAAGGTTTCCGAGTTGCAGGTCCGTAAGGTGACCCCCACCCGCCGCTGGCGCCCCAGCCGATGCTCCGCATCGGCGTTCCTGGCGCCAAGAACGGCGGCCGAAGGCCGCCTGTGCCTCCCCCTTTCAGGGGGAGGTGCAGCAAGCGCGCGGCGTCGTTAGCTCCAATTGCGAGCGGGGCACCCATGTCCATCCTCATCGACAAGAAGACCAAGGTGATCTGCCAAGGCATCACCGGCAAGAACGGCACTTTTCATTCGGAGCAGGCGATCGCCTACGGCACCAGGATGGTCGGGGGCACCTCCCCCGGAAAGGGAGGCGCCACCCATCTCGGGCTTCCAGTATTCGACACCGTTGCGCAGGCGAAGGAGAGCACCGGGGCCGATGCCAGCGTGATCTACGTTCCGCCGGCAGGCGCAGCGGACGCGATCTGCGAGGCCATCGAGGCGGAGATCGCACTCATCATCTGCATTACTGAGGGCATTCCGGTGCTCGACATGGTGAAGGTCAAGCGCGCGCTGTCAGCCGCAAAGTCGCGCCTGATCGGACCCAACTGTCCCGGCGTGATGACGGCGGGAGAATGCAAGATCGGCATCATGCCGGGCAACATTTTCACGCCCGGCAAGGTCGGGATCGTGTCGCGCTCCGGTACCCTCACCTATGAGGCGGTCTACCAGACCACACGGGAAGGCCTCGGCCAGACCACGGCCGTGGGGATCGGCGGGGACCCGGTGAAGGGCACCGAGTTCACCGAAGTCCTGGAGATGTTCCTGGCCGACGACGCTACCGAGGCGATCGTCATGATTGGCGAGATCGGGGGCGCGGGCGAGGAAGACGCGGCACAATTCGTGTCCGATGAGGCCAGGCGGGGCCGCAGGAAGCCGATGGTCGGCTTCATCGCCGGGCGAACCGCGCCGCCGGGCCGGCGCATGGGGCATGCCGGTGCGATCATCGCGGGCGGCAAGGGCGATGCTCAATCCAAGATCGCGGCGATGGAGGCCGCCGGGATCAAGGTTTCTCCGTCTCCGGCTCGTCTGGGTAAGACCTTGGTGGAGGTCTTGAAAGGCTGAGATCCCAATTGGCTCGCAGGGCGCAAACGTCGATGACCGATGTCGCTTTCGTCCGGGGTGTGGCCCGGCGGATACAGCTAATCGCCAGTCTTTCCCCTAGGATGTGGTGACGATACGCGGGCGCGAATTCCATCGCCCGGGGTACGGGAGCCGGTCTTCGTGGGGGAAGCGGGGCCGGGGCCGTGGTTTCCACCATCGGGTCGGGGGTTCAAATGAAGAAGTTCTTGCTGGGGGCAAGCGCAGTGATTGCGGCCGCAATGTCGGCTCCGGCCGGTGCGGCCGACATGCGGGTGCCCATGAAGGCTCCGCCTCCACCTCCGCCCGTCTTCAACTGGACCGGCTGCTATCTCGGCGCCGGCGGCGGCTACGGCATGTGGAACCAAGACATCGTCCACGTGACTGATCCGGGCGGCGTTGCAGTTACTTCAGAGCAGACCAACGGCGGCCGCGGCTGGTTCGGGACCGTGCAGGTAGGTTGCGACTACCAGGTGACGCCGAGCATCGTGATCGGGGCATTCGCCGATTACGACTTCAGCAACATCAAGGGTGATTCGAACTTTCTGACGGTTTTGGTCGGTGAGGAGAGGCTGAGGCGGTCGTGGGCGGTGGGTGGCCGGATCGGCTGGTTGCCGTTGCCGCAACTGCTGACCTACGTTTCGGCCGGCTATACGCAGGCGCGCTTCGGTCAGGTCGACCTTTTCAATTTCATTCCCCCGTTCGGTTCGGCCGACGTCCACCTTGTCGAGCAGACCTACAACGGCTGGTTTCTGGGTACCGGCTACGAATACAGCATCGGCTGGCTGCCGGGCATGTTCTGGAAGACCGAATATCGCTTTGCCGACTATGGCAGCGAGCGCGTTCCGTTCGTGACCACATCGACCGGGGTGCCGTTGGGCGCGGCGGTCGATTTGCACAAGTACGTCCACACCGTCCGCAGCGAGCTCGTCTGGCGCTTCAACTGGGGTGCAGGGCGATACTGATCGCGTGTCTGGATACGGGCCCCGGCAGCGATGCCGGGGCCTTTTTTCTTGAGTTCAGTTGGGGCGGTTTCGCCTTGCAGCCTCCCGCGTCGCATAAATCTTAATTCATTATTTCGATTGTAGCGACGCAATCGCAGCATAAATAGTGTAAGGCTCAAGGCGCCGCCGGGTTCCTGCCAGGCGGCGCCGTTTCGTCGTCGATGCGGCCCGCAACTGCCGCCAACAGGACGTCCCGGGATGTCGCGCCAAGACGCCAATGCCGCCTTCGCCCGCACCTCTTTCCTCTACGGCGGCAACGCCGATTATATCGAGGACCTGCATGCCCGTTACGAGGCCGACCCGCAGGCGGTCGATGCGGACTGGCAATCGTTCTTCCAAAGCCTGAAAGATGACCGCGCCGAGGTCGTGAAAAAATCCCGTGGCCCGTCGTGGCAGCAGCCGCACTGGCCCCTGACCGCGCATGTCATCGGAGCGCTCGACGGCGATTGGCGCGAAGTCGGAAAAAGCGGTCGGCGACAAGGTCAGCGCGCGCGCGCAACCCAGCGGCGTCGACCTTTCGACTGCCGAGGTCCGGCAGGCGAGCCGCGACTCGATCCAGGCCTTGATGCTGATCCGAGCCTACCGGGCACGCGGACATTTCCACGCCAATCTCGACCCGCTCGGCCTCGAGCCACGCAAGGACGAAGCGGAGCTCGACCCGCGCTCCTACGGTTTCACCGATGCCGACATGGACCGCCCGATTTTCCTCGACCGGGTGCTCGGCCTCCAATTCGCAACCCTGCGCGAGATCCTCGCCATCGTACGCCGCACCTATTGCCAGACGCTCGGCGTCGAGTTCATGCACATCTCCAATCCCGCGCAGAAAAGCTGGATGCAGGAGCGGATCGAAGGGCCGGACAAGGAGATCACCTTCACCCCGGAAGGCAAGCGCGCGATCCTCAACAAGCTGATCGAGGCCGAGGGGTTCGAAAAGTTCTGCGACCTCAAGTTCACCGGCACCAAACGCTTCGGGCTCGATGGTGGCGAGTTGATGATCCCCGCGCTCGAGCAGATCATCAAGCGCGGCGGCGCGCTGGGCGTGAAGGACATCTGCATCGGCATGGCCCATCGCGGACGGCTCAATGTGCTGGCGCAGGTGATGGGCAAGCCGCACCGCGCCATCTTTCACGAGTTCAAAGGCGGCTCCTCCACCCCGAACGAGGTCGAGGGATCCGGAGACGTCAAGTATCACCTCGGCGCCTCTTCCGACCGGGAGTTCGACGGCAATCGCGTGCATCTCTCGCTGACCGCCAATCCATCGCATCTCGAAATCGTCAATCCGGTCGTGCTCGGCAAGGTGCGCGCCAAGCAGGATCAGTTCGGCGCCACCCGCGAAGACCGCACCATGGTAATGCCGCTCCTGATTTCCGGCGACGCAGCGTTCGCCGGCCAGGGCGTCATCGCGGAATGCTTCGGCCTGTCGGAGTTGCGCGGCCACCGCACCGGCGGGTCCGTGCACTTCATCGTCAACAATCAGATCGGCTTCACGACCTATCCGCGCTACGCGCGCTCCTCGCCCTATCCCTCCGATGTCGCCAAGATGGTGGAGGCGCCGATCTTTCATGTGAACGGCGACGATCCAGAGGCGGTGGTCTATGCCGCCAAGGTGGCGACCGAATTCCGGCAGAAATTCCAGCACCCGGTCGTGATCGACATGTTCTGCTATCGGCGGTTCGGGCATAACGAAGGCGACGAGCCCTCCTTCACCCAGCCGCTGATGTACAAGGCCATCCGGCATCACCCCGCCACGGGCGAGATCTACGCCAGGAAGCTGATCGACGAGAACATCGTCAGCACGGGCGAAGTCGAGAAGCTGCGCGCCGACTGGCGTGCCAGGCTCGATGTCGAGCTTGAAGCAAGCCAGAGCTATAAGCCGAACAGCGCCGATTGGCTCGACGGCCGCTGGGCCGACATCAAGGCGGCGCGCGAAGCGGACGAGCCGCGCCGCGGAAAGACCGGCGCACCGATCGAGATGCTCGAGGAGATCGGGCAGAAGATCACGGCGATACCGCCCGGGTTCCACGCCCACCGCACCATCACCCGCTTTCTGGAGAGCCGCCGCAAGGCGATCGAGGCCGGCGCCGGCATCGACTGGTCGACCGCGGAAGCGCTCGCCTTCTGCTCGCTGCTGCTCGAAGGGCATCCGGTACGGCTGTCCGGCCAGGACACCGAGCGCGGCACCTTCTCCCAGCGCCATTCGGTGCTCATCGATCAAGTGAACGAGGACCGCTATATCCCGTTCAATTCCCTGGGCGAGCGCCAGGCCCGCTTCGAGGTCATCAACTCCATGCTGTCGGAAGAGGCCGTCGTCGGTTTCGAGTACGGCTATTCGCTGGCCGAGCCCGATGCCCTTACGCTCTGGGAGGCGCAGTTCGGCGATTTCGCGAACGGCGCGCAGGTCGTCTTCGACCAGTTCGTCTCTTCGGGCGAACGCAAATGGCTTCGCATGTCCGGTCTGGTCTGCCTGCTCCCGCACGGTTACGAAGGGCAGGGACCCGAGCATTCCTCCGCACGGCTCGAGCGTTTTCTGCAGATGAGCGCTGAGGACAACATGCAGGTGGCGAACTGCACCACACCGGCCAACTACTTTCACATCCTGCGCCGGCAACTCAAGCGCGACATCAGGAAGCCGCTCATCCTGATGACGCCGAAGTCGCTGCTGCGCCACAAGCGCGCGGTGTCACGCCTCGACGAGATGGGGCCGGAGACCACGTTCCACCGCCTGCTCTGGGACGATGCGCAAATGTTGCCCGGTGAGAAGATCACTCTCGCCGATGACGACAAGATCCGGCGCGTGGTGATGTGCGCGGGCAAGGTGTACTACGACCTCTACGAGGAGCGCGAGAAGCGCGGCGTCGACGACGTCTATCTCCTGCGCCTGGAGCAGCTTTATCCGGTGCCGCTGAAGGCGCTGGTGCAGGAGCTCGCGCGGTTCACAAGGGCCGAATTCATGTGGTGCCAGGAAGAACCACGCAATATGGGTGCCTATACCTTCATAGAGCCCTATCTCGCATGGGTGCTCGCGCAGATCGGCGCCAGCAGCAGGCAGCCGACCTATGCCGGGCGGCCGGCGGCGGCAGCAACCGCCACCGGTCAGATGTCGAAGCATCTCAAGCAGCTCGAGGCGCTGCTCGACCACGCACTGGGTTGAGGGGACGAAGGATCCATGGCCGACATCCGCGTGCCCGCACTCGGGGAGTCCGTGACCGAGGCAACCATCGGCAAGTGGTTCAAGCAGCCCGGCGACCCGGTCGCGGTCGACGAGCCGCTGGTCGAGCTCGAGACCGACAAAGTGACGCTCGAGGTGCCGGCTCCGGCCGCGGGAGTGCTCGCGGACATCGCGGCCAAGGACGGGGAGACCGTCGCGGTCGGGGCGCTGCTCGGAAACATCAGGGAAGGCGGCTCGGGGCCGAGCAAGTCCGAAGCCGCTCCGCTCGGTCGGCCGGACCAGAAGACCGGCACGACGACACCCATAAATGCCGCCGAGGAAGAACCGAAACCGCGTCCGCAGCCGAAGCCGGAGGCCGCACCGGCCGCGGACGCGCCGCTGGCGCCTTCGGTGCGCAAGCTCGCGGCCGAGACCGGGATCGATGCCTCGACGATTCCCGGCTCCGGCAAGGACGGCCGCGTCACCAAGGGAGACATGCTGGCCGCGATCGAGCGCGCCGCCGCCGCGCCCACGCCGGTTGCCGCGCCGGCCGCCGCGCTCCAGCTGCGCGCACCCTCGCCGGCCGATGATGCCGCGCGCGAGGAGCGCGTGAAGATGACGCGGCTGCGCCAGACCATCGCGCGCCGTCTCAAGGAGGCGCAGAACACCGCCGCCATGCTCACGACCTTCAACGAGGCCGACCTGGGCGCGGTGATTCGGCTGCGCAACGAGTACAAGGGCCTGTTCGAGAGCAAGCACGGGGTGAAGCTCGGCTTCATGGGATTTTTCGTGCGCGCCTGCGTGCAGGCGCTCGAGGAGCTCCCCGCGGTCAATGCCGAGATCGACGGCACCGACATCATCTACAAGAATTACTATCACATCGGCGTAGCGGTCGGGACCGACAAGGGCCTGGTGGTGCCGGTGGTGCGCGACTGCGATCAGAAATCGCTCGCGCAGATCGAGAAGGACATCGCCGATCTCGGGCGCCGCGCTCGCGAGGGCGCGCTCAAGATCGACGAAATGCAGGGCGGCACGTTCACGATCTCCAATGGCGGCATCTACGGCTCGCTGATGTCGACGCCGATCCTCAATTCGCCGCAGTCCGGCATCCTCGGCATGCACAAGATCCAGGAGCGGCCGGTGGTGCTCGCCGGCAAGATCGAGATCCGTCCCATGATGTATCTCGCCCTCTCCTACGACCACCGCGTCGTCGACGGCCGCGAAGCGGTGACGTTCCTGGTGCGGGTGAAGGAGATGCTGGAGGATCCCGCGCGATTGGTGCTCGATTTGTGACGACGATGCCCTACGATCTCATCGTCATCGGTTCCGGTCCCGGCGGCTATGTCTGCGCCATCCGCGCGGCGCAGCTCGGCATGAAGGTGGCGGTGGTCGAGAAGGACAAGACCTTCGGCGGCACCTGCCTCAATGTCGGCTGCATCCCTTCGAAGGCGCTGCTGCACGCTTCCGAGCTTTTCGACGAAGCCGGCCGCCTGTTCGCAAAAATGGGCATCGGGGTCGGCGTCCCGAAGCTCGATCTTCCGGCGATGATGAAGTTCAAGGATGAAGGCGTCGACGGCAACGTCAAGGGCGTCGCTTTCCTGTTCAAGAAAAACAAGATCGATACGTTCCAGGGCACCGGCCGCATCTGCCGCGCCCGGGAAGATCGCGGTGAGATCATCCGACGGAAAGACCGAGACCATCGAAGGCAAGGCGATCGTCATCGCCACCGGCTCCGACTTCGCCCGCCTGCCCGGCATCGACATCGATGAGACGCGCATCCTCTCCTCGACCGGCGCACTGCTGCTCGACAAGGTGCCGGCGCGGCTTCTCGTCGTCGGCGCCGGCGTCATCGGGCTCGAGCTCGGCTCGGTCTGGCGACGGCTGGGCTCGGAGGTGATCGTGATCGAGTTCCTCGACCGCATTCTGCCCGGAATGGACCAGGAGGTATGCCGGCAATTCCAGCGCATGCTCGAGAAGCAGGGGATCAAGTTCAAGCTTTCGTCGAAGGTCACCGCGGTGACGGCATCAGGCAACCGTCTTGCGGTCGGTGTCGCGCCAGCAACCGGCGGCACGCCGGAAGTCAATCGAGGCCGATAAGGTCCTGATCTCGATCGGGCGCATCCCTTACACCGAAGGGCTCGGTCTCGAGGATGTCGGAGTTGCCATGGACGGCAAGGGGCGCGTCACCGTCGACGACCACTTCGCCACCAACGTGCCCGGCATCTACGCGATCGGCGATGTGATCGCGGGACCGATGCTGGCGCACAAGGCGGAGGACGAAGGAATGGCGGTGGCGGAGATCCTCGCCGGCCAGGCCGGCCATGTGAACTACGACGTGATTCCGAACGTGGTCTATACCTATCCGGAGATCGCTTGCGTCGGAAAAAGCGAGGAAGAGCTGAAGCAGGACGGTATTGCCTACAACGTCGGCAAGTTTCCCTTCACCGCCAACGCACGCGCCAAGGTCAACCTGCAGACGGAAGGCTTCGTGAAGATTCTCGCGGACTCCAAAACCGATCGCGTGCTCGGCGTGCACATCCTGGGCGCCGATGCCGGCAATATGATTGCGGAAGCTGCGATTGCGATGGAGCTCGGCGCCGCCGCCGAAGACATCGCACGCACCTGTCATGCTCACCCGACGCTGACCGAGGCGGTGAGGGAGGCGGCGCTGGCAGTCGCCAAGCGGGCCATACACATTTGAGCGGTTTCAGGGTGGGCAGAATCGCCCGCTGCATCGTGGCGGTATCGACAGCGATCAGCTTACTGGCGCGAGCGGGCGTCATTTCGATTTGTGCTTCGGCGCATCCATCAGAAGCGACGCCGTCGTCGGGGTGACCGAGACGCGTGCCGCCGAGTCGGAGGCGACCGGCTCCAGGTAGGCGCTCAAAGCAAACAGTCCGATGGTGAGGATCGTCCCGACGGTCACGAAATACTTGAAAAGGGGCATGGCACCCGGCTCAGATGCGCCCCGCCCGCTGCTGCTCCCTCCTCGGACATTACCCAGCTTCGCGACCCATGGGAAGCATGGCCTCGAGATATCGCTAATAGCTGTCGGCTATCAGTGGGGCGCGAGCGGCCAGGCCAGATCACCTGCTTTTCGGCTGCCGCGTTTGCCGTCACGAACAGGTCCTCACGTCGCGGAAATCGTTCTGGCGCGCGCAATTCATGGCGTAAGATACCGAGCATGCGACGTCTGTTTCGCCCGGTCTTGATCCTGCTCGCCCTCGTTTTCCTGTTCGAGGCCTGGCTCTGGGAACGGCTTGCGCCAGGGGTCGCCTGGATTGTCGCGCGCATTCCGCTGCACGCGCTAAAGCTGCGACTAGCGGCGGCGATCGAGCGCCTGCCGCCGATCGCCACTCTGGTCGTGTTCGTCGTGCCGGTGCTGCTGCTGCTGCCAATCAAGTTCCTCGGGCTTTGGATGCTCACCCGTGGCCACTGGCTCGGCGCCCTCGGCGTGCTCGCGCTCGCCAAGGTGGTGAGCCTCGGCGTCACCGCCTTCATCTTCGACCTGACGCGGCCCAAGCTGCTTCAGCTTGCCTGGTTCAGTCGGCTCTACGGCCGGGTGATGGCGTGGCTCGGATGGGCGCACGAGCTGATCGATCCGATCAAGCGCCGCATCCAGCGGCTTCCTTCGCATGCTGGCGCCGCAGCGCGCGGGACGTGCGCTGCGGCTGCTCGCGCGTGTCCGCCGGCGCATGCAATCGACCCGGGCGGTGTCGGGGTAAACGCCCCCGATCGGGCGTTTGGCGGTGTCGGGGTAAGTGACCCCGAACAGGCGTTAAGCCTATTCGCAGCTAGAAATTCGGGCCACTGAGGAACCCTTTCCGCCAATGGTGATTTCTGTTTCAATCGTCCCCTCGTTGAGGGAGCGTTTTGCAGCCATGAGCGTTATTCACCCGGCGCTCCAAAGAATTCAGAGTGCGCATCACAGGAGGTACACATGAGAAAGCTCTTGATTTTAGGCGCTTCGGCGCTGGCGTTCGCGGCGCTGGCCCCCGATGACGCCTTCGCCCAGAGGGGCGGCGGCTTCCGCGGCGGCGGCGGTTTCGGCGGCGGCGGCGCCTTCCGCGGTGGCGGTTTCGGCGGCGGGCGGATGGCCATAGGCGGCGGCGGTTTCCGCGGCGGAGGGATTGGCATACGCGGCGGTGGTTTCCGTGGCGGATTCGTTGGTGGTCCCGGCCGTTGGGCTGGCGGCGGTTGGGGTGGCGGTCGTTGGGCCGGCGCCGGTTGGGGTGGTAACCGTTGGGCCGGCGGTGGTTGGCGGGTAACCGCTGGGCCGGCGGTTGGCGGCGCGGTGGATGGGGCTGGGGCTTCCCGGTCGCGGTCGGACTCGGCATTGCGGCCGCAAGCAGCTATGCCTACTCCGATCCATGCTGGCGCTGGAACGGCTGGCAATGGGTGCCCGTCTGCTATGGCTACGGCGGCTACGGAGGAGGCTACGGCTATGGAGGCGGCTGGGGGGGCGGCTGGTAAGCATAGCCGCAACGCCGTCAGCGTCTGACCGGACGCATCGACCCCATCGCCCTCGGCCCCACGGTCCGGTGGCGATGGTTTCTTCTTTTGGTCGGTTCGGACGCCGGCAATCCTGCAATTTCTCCGGATCCGTTCGCGCACGGTTTCGCAAGCTTTGAGCTTGGTCCAGACGATCGGGCTGATGCAGGTCAGAACAGATGCACCGCATGCGGTGCGAAAAACCCGATGCCGGTGAACGCGAGACCGACCAATCCGAGCACGCCGGCGAGATAGGCGAGCACGATCATCCCCGTGATCACGGCCGCCGAGGCCAGCACGATGCCGATCTGGTAGGCGGCCGATGCCACCTCGTACTGGTGGTATCTGGCGAGCGCGGCGTCGCGCTTTTCTTCGGCTTCCTTGGCGCGCGCCATCAGCTCGACGCTGCCCTCACGCGTGTCCGGCTCCGAACGGTAGCGTTGCGCGGTTTTCTGCCAGAAGTCGATTTGCTTGGCCCTTGCCGCCTTGGCTTGCTCGTTGGTCTCTCCCGTCGACCGCGACCGTCATCTCCTGAGCGGCCGTTTCCACCAGGGTCCGCCGGATGGTCTTGGCTTGGAAGAACGCCCACAGGTTCGAGGCCTCGACATTGTAGCCGATGCCCGCCGTCTGTGCGCTCTTGCCGAGCGTCTCGGAGAAAGCGAGGAACAGCGCGATCACCGCGATCAAGAGCGCGATCTTCTTGTTGGTCCCTTCGATCAGTCCCTTGTCGCGGGTTCCTCCATGTCCATGCTTCTCGTGCTCGATCCGGTGCTCGACCTCGTGCTGAACGGCGTGCACGCCATGGCTCATGTCTTACCCTCCGCGATTTGCTCGAGAGCGCGACGATCGCTTCACGTCGAATCGCGATCCCGCTCCAGGCATCTTACAGTCCGCATGATCCTGCCGCGAAGAATCTCGGCTCTTCTGATCGTGCTCGATGCGCCGACCTCGCCAACGGGGGCGGCCGACCCGCGCCACCGGCGGAATCCCCGCAAGGTGTCGGCAAGACCGGAGCGCGTGCGCCTGGTCAGGGGCGGGGATGAGCGCTGCGGTAGACCTCGAGCAGCCGTTCGCTGTCGACGGCGGTATAGATCTGGGTGGTCGACAGCGAGGCGTGGCCGAGCAGCTCCTGGATCGCGCGCAGATCGCCGCCGCGCGCCAGCAAATGGGTCGCGAAAGAATGCCGCAGCGCGTGCGGCGTCGCTGTCTCCGGCAGGCCGAGCGCGCCGCGCAGCCGCGCCATGGCGAGCTGAATGATGCGCGGCGACAGCGCTGCCGCCCCTGGCGCCGACGAACAAGGGGCCGTCGGGCGGCAAGCTCGTACGGACAGATCGCGACATAGTCGGCGGCGAGCTGCGCGACCTGGGCGAGAACCGGCACCATGCGCGTCTTGTTGCCTTTGCCATTGACGGTCAGCACGTCGCTGCGCGCCGGGAGCTGGAAAGTCCTTGCGCTTGAGGCCGAGCGCCTCGGAAATGCGCAGGCCCGAACCGTAAAGCAGAGCGAGCACGGCGGCGTCGCGGGCGAGAATCCACGGCTCGCGCTCCTCGCCGGCGCGCAAGCTCGGCATCGGTCATGCGCTTGGCGAGCGGGATCGGCAGCGGCTTGGGCAGCGTTTTTTGCAGCTTCGGCGCGCGCACGGCGGCAAGCGCGCCGACCGTGCCTTTGCCGTTGCGTTCGAGAAAGCGCGCAAACGAGCGCGTGCCTGCGAGCATGCGCATCAGCGAGCGGCTGCTGATGCCCTCGGCGCGCCGCGCCGCCATGAACGCGCGGATGTCGAGCGGGGCAAGCCGCGACAGCGCGGAAAGCGTCACCCGGCCGCCGAAATGCTCGCACAGAAACGCGAGGAACTGCATCACGTCGCGCCGATAGGCTTCGACGGTCTTCGGCGACATTCGCCGCTCGGCCGAGAGATAGCTGAGCCAGCGCACCAGCTCGCTTGCGACCTCGCGGCCGGCGAAGGGCAGTTGCAGCTCGTTCGGCTTTTCGACATGAAAGGCAAAGTCCAATCGAATTGGCGACGGCTGATCCTGAGAATCTGCAATCGCGACCTGCTGTCGACACCTCGTGCATAATCACACCCGGTTCCTTACCGTTTCTTAAGGTCGGAAGAGGCGGCCGAAGCCCATGGCCAAGCGCGTCGTCGATGTCCTCGTTCCGGTCGCCCTCGACCAGGCCTATTCCTATCGGGTGCCGCAAGGGCTCGCGCTCGCGCCCGGCGATCTCGTGACCGTACCGCTCGGTCCGCGCGCAGCGACCGGGGTGGTGTGGGCGGAGAACGCAAGCCCCAATCCCCGGCTCGACAATCGCATGAAGGAGGTCGAGGGCAAGCTCGACATCCCGCCGCTCAAGCCGGAATTGCGCAAGTTCGTCGATTGGGTCTCCGCATATACGCTCGGCCCGCGCGGCATGGTGCTGCGGATGGCCTTGCGCATGGGCGAGCATCTCGGCCCCGCGCGCGAGCGCATCGGCGTGCGGCTTGCGGGGCCGGCGCCCAAGCGGACGACGGCGGCGCGCAACCGCGTGCTCGCGCTCCTCGCCGACGGGCTTGCCCGGGCCAAGAGCGAGGTCGCGCAGGAAGCGGGCGTTTCGCCCGGGGTCATCGATGGCCTGGTCGACGAGGGCACGCTGGAAAGCCAGCCGCTGCCGCCGCAACCGGTGGCGCGTGCGCCGGACCCGGAATTTTGTCTGCCGGATTTGACGCCGGCCGCAGCGCAGGGCAGCGGACATGCTGCGGGCCACCGTCGCCAAAGGCGGCTACGCGGTCACTCTGCTCGACGGCGTCACCGGCTCCGGCAAGACGCGAAGTCTATTTCGAGGCGGTCGGCGAAGCCATCCGCCGCGGGCGGCAGGCGCTGGTGCTGGTGCCGGAAATCGCCCTGACCACGCAATTCCTCGACCGCTTCACCGAGCGTTTCGGCACCCGCCCGGCCGAGTGGCACTCGCAATTGTCGCCGCGGCTGCGTGCGCGCACCTGGAGCGCAGTTGCGGCCGGCGAGGTGAGCGTGATCGTCGGCGCGCGCTCGGCGCTGTTTCTCCCCTATGCCGGCTCTCGGGCTGATCGTGGTCGATGAGGAGCATGACCCCGCCTACAAGCAGGAGGACGGCGTGCGCTATCACGCCCGCGACATGGCGGTGGTGCGCGCACGCGGCGCCGGCATCCCGATCGTGCTGGTGTCGGCGACGCCCTCGGTCGAGACCGAGGTGAATGCCCGGCGCGGCCGCTATGCGCGGCTGCATCTGCCGGAGCGCTTCGGCGGGGCGCATCTGCCGGCGATCGAGCCGATCGATCTGCGCGCCGAAGGCCCGCCGCGCGGGCGGTTCATCGCGCCGCGGCTCGCCGAGGCGGTGAAGTCATCGCTCGAGCGCGGCGAGCAGGCGCTGCTTGTTCCTCAACCGCCGCGGCTATGCGCCGCTCACGCTCTGCCGGCAATGCGGATTTCGACTTGGCCTGCCCGAATTGCGACGCCTGGCTGGTCGATCACCGCTTCAAGCGCCGGCTGGTCTGCCACCATTGCGGCTTCTCGATGCCGCCGCCGGCGCAGTGCCCGAATTGCCAGGCGGCCGACTCCTTCGTTGCGGTCGGTCCCGGCGTGGAGCGGCTGGAGCAGGAGGCGGGGGAGCTGTTTCCGGGCAGCCGCATCCTCGTGCTCTCGAGCGACCTCGTCGAATCGGTCGAGCGCCTGCGCGAGGAGCTGGCCGACGTCGCCGAAGGCCGCTTCGACATCATCATCGGCACGCAACTCGTCGCCAAAGGCCATCATTTTCCCAAGCTCAACCTGGTCGGCGTGATCGATGCCGATCTCGGCTTGGCCAACGGCGATCCGCGCGCAGCCGAGCGCACGTTCCAATTGCTGCATCAGGTCATCGGCCGCGCCGGGCGCGAGGAGGGCCGCGGCATCGGCTATCTGCAGACCCACCAGCCCGACCATCCGGTGATGCGCGCGCTGATCGCGGCCGATCGCGACGCGTTCTATGCGAGCGAGATCGAGCTGCAGGGAGAAGACCCGGCATCCGCCGTTCGGGCGGCTTGCCAGCCTGCTGTTTCGGCGCGCGAGCGGCCGTCGGCGGAAGGCTATGCGCGCCGCCTCGCCGCTGCCGCCGCCGCCGCCGCAGAAGTGCGCGTGCTCGGGACCGGCGGAAGCGCCGCTCGCCGTCGTGCGTGGCCGCCACCGCTTTCGCCTGCTGGTGAAATCGCCGCGCGCTTTCGACCTCTCGGCCTATCTGCGCGGCTGGCTCGCCGCCGCGCCCAAGCGCAAGGGGAACGTCAAGCTCGAGGTCGACGTCGATCCGCAGAGCTTTCTTTGACCGGCGTCTTCTTGGAACCGGCTGACGCACACCGGCTTGAAGATGGAGGCGCTGCGGCGCATCCTGAGCGGGTCGCAGAACATCCGGATCAACAGGATATCTCGGGAGGAAGCCATGCAACGCATCGCATTCGGCGCCGTTTTTGGGTCAATGCTGCTGGGCGCAACCGCCGCCCTCGCACAAGCTCCGAGCTGGGCGCCGCCGCCGGAAAACACACGCTGCCCGTCGAAATGGGGAGCGGGCGACGAGCGCGGCTCGGCCAATCACATGAAGCCGCAGAGCGTGCTCAATGCCGTCAAGCTGATCAAGACCGGCGAGGTGATCGAGCTCGGGCACGTGCTGGGCGCGGGCATGCCGTTCTTCGGCACGCGGCGCTTCGACGTGCACACCAAGCGCACGTTCATGAACGAATTCTCCAATCGGCGTGGCAGCAACGAGGAGATCGTCATCTCCGAGATCGGCCAGGTCGGCACCCAGTTCGACGGCTTCGCCCATCAGACTCACGAGAACAGCTGGTACAACTGCTTCAAGGTCGACGAGAACTCCGCGCGCGGCGGGTTCGGCAAGCTCGGCGTCCACAATGTCGGCGCGCTGATGACGCGCGGCGTTCTGATCGACGTCGCCGGCTTCAAGGGCGTCGAGATGCTGGGCGACAATTACGAGATCACGGTCGAGGATATCGAGGGCGCGCTCAAGAAGCAGAACCTGACCCTGCAGGCGGGAGACGCCGTTCTCATCAATACCGGCTGGGGCAAGCTCTGGGCCAAGGACAATGCGCGCTACGTCAAGTCGTGCCCGGGGATCGGCGTGAAGGCCGCCGAATGGCTGGTGGCCAAGGACCCGATGCTGCTCGGCTCCGACAACTGGCCGGTCGAGGTCGCGCCCAATCCCGACAAGCAGCTCTCGTTGCCGGTGCACCAGATCGCGCTGGTCGTGAACGGCGTTCATCTCCTGGAGAATCTCAAGCTCGATGAGCTGGCGGCGAAAGGTGTCTCCGAGTTCGCCTTCATCATGCAGCCGCTGAAGATTCAAGGCGGCTCCGGATCGACCGTGGCGCCGATCGCGGTGCGGTGAGCGCAAGGCCATGGCTCCAGCTGGGCACGTCAATGGCGCGTCGCGCCAACGTGCCCAGGAGCGCTATTTCCATCTTGCGCTTCAGGGATCAAGCGGGTGCGTCGGTGTCCGCGGATGCGTGCGCTCTCGCGGCCGGACGGCGGTGCGACCGACCGGGGTCGTAGCCGAGATTGCTGAACAGGATGTCCCGAAGGTCCTCGATCGCCTGCGCCAAGTCGAAGTCCGGACGGATCTTGGCAGCAACCATCACGCCGTCCAGATGGCTGGATGCGAACAAGCGCCAGCCGCCTCTGATCGACCGGTTGGAACACGCCGAGCTCGATGCCGCGGCCGATTGCGCCGGAGAGAATGCGGAACTCCTCCTCGTAGAATCGCTTGACAAGGCGGTCCACCGACGGGAGATGGCGCGGCAGACCGGAATGATCGAGCATGACTTTGACCAAGTTCGAGATCGTGTGAGAAAGCTTGACGTTGCTCTCCAGCCAGGCATTGATCAGGCCGACTGGATGATCGTGCGAGCTGCGGATGCCGTCGTAGTGCGCCACGGCGTCGAAGATCGCGGCTTCGATCGAAGCGCGGAACAGATCCTGCTTGCTTTCGAAGTAATAGTAGATGAGCGCGGGATTGATCCGCAGTTTGCCCGCGATATCCTTGATGGTCACGGATGCAAAGCTGCGCTCGGCGAACAACGCGAGCGCACCTTCGGTGATCTCTCGCCGGCGGTCGTTCCCTTCCGGTTTCGGGGCACGCATCGCCGAAGGCCTGGCCTTGTGTTTGCGCAATCTGGCCATCACAAGAGGACCCTTCCGCACACGACCGACGCGGGAGCAGGGATCAGCCCTGGCCGGCCGTGGCGCAAGCAGGCTCACATCGGTCGATCAGCGTAGCGTACGCTCACTCGGCTTTCGCGGCTGGCCCGCCGAACGGCTTATAGGAGCGCTCCACGTAGAATACGCCGCCGAGCTGCTCGCGATATGGCTTCGCCAGTTCCTGCCATTTTCCGCTCGACTCCATCCATTCGAGCGACGTGTTGACAAGCTGCAAGAGCTCCCGGTTGCCGCTCGCGAGCGCGTAAGCGATCGGCAGCACGTAGAATGGCTTATCGCTGAACAGATCGACCAGCCGGTCGGGGTGTCGCGCAACGACCTGCGCGATCTTGAAGGCGTCCTGAAGGGCAGCATCGGCACGGCCGGCGAGCACCTCGAGGCTGTCTTGCGTCAGATCTCCGGTGTCGAGCGCCCTGACGGTTGCATTCTTGAAGTTTTGCTTCATGTATTCGTGGCCGGAAGTCCCGAGCACGGTAGCGATGGTCACCCCCGGCTTGTCGAGATCGGCCATGGTCTTGAATTTTCCGGCGTTCTCCTTGCGGACCGTCACGCTGTGGCCCATGAACATGACCGGCCGCGAGAAGTCGACCGCTGCCGCTCGCCGTCGGCGTTGCGAATGAGCCACCGACGAAAACATCGAACTGGTTCGATTGCAGAGCGCTCGGGAAGGTCGCCCATTTCGTTTCCACGAACTCGGCCTCCACTCCCAGTTGCTCGAACATGAATTTAGGCCCGTCGATCCACAGGCCTGAATACTTGCCGGTCCTCGAATCGAGTTGCGTCATGGGAGGATAGGGGATCGTTCCGAGACGTATTTTCTTCGAGCTGAGAATCTCCTGCAGCGTCCGCGCCATCGAGGGCTCCGCGGACATCGCCACGACGAGCGAAAGGATGGCTCCGACGCCCAGTTTCAAGATCGATCGACGAGTCATAGGCTGCTCCTCTGTTGCGCATCAGGCATCGCATCGCGGCGGACAGCGGCCCTCGAGCCGAGCATGCTTGAACTTAATTGGTTAGTCAATTAAACAGAGCACATCGGGCGAGCCCGCAATTGACGGGCAGCAGTTGGTCTGACCCGGCGGCAATCGCGCTCGCTGCTTCGCGCGAGGATGCACGATGAAAAAGAGCTTACGTGACTTCCTCGGCGATCTCGACCGAGCCGGCGAGCTCCGCATGATCGAGGATGCGGTCGATGTTCGCGATGTCTCGGCTCTGATCTCCCAGTCCAAGCGCGCATTGATGTTCAATTCGCTGAAGGACTATCCGGGCTGGCGACTGTGCGGCGGGTTGCTCTCGACTCGCAAGCGCCTTGCGCTCGCGATGGGCAGCTCGGAGAACGAGGTCGCCATGCGGTTCGAGGAAGGGTCTCGGCCGAGCGATCGATCCGGTCATGGTCTCTGACGCACCTTGCCAGGAGGTGGTCCGTCTCGGCACGCGACGTGGATCTCGCGGCCATCCCTTATCCCATCATGCATGTGCTCGACGGCGGTCCTTACATCTCGGCAACGATGGTGACGTCGAAAGACCCCGAATTCGGGCGCAATGTCGGCTCCTATCGCCTGATGTATCGCACGCCGACGGAGACCGGGTATCGATCTCGTTTCACCCTCGGACATGCGCTTCTATTATCAACGCGCGCTCGACAAGGGACAGCCGCTCGAAATTGCGATCGCGATCGGCGTGCATCCGTACGAGATGCTGGCGGCTTCGTTCAAGGCGCCGATCGATTCGGACGAATACGCCATTGCCGGTGGACTGCATGGCGAACCGATCCCTCTGGTCAAGTGCAAGACGGTGGATCTCGAGGTCCCCGCCGATGCCGAGATCGTGCTCGAAGGAGAGATCCTCCCGATTGGCTGGACCGCCGATGAAGGCCCGTTCGGCGAATTCAGTCAGATCTCCGGCGATGTCAAATGGAACCCGATATTTCGGGTCAAGTGCATCACTCATCGCAAGGACCCGATCTTTTATCTCCTGCAGATGCCCTGGGAGAACGATTGGCTGTGCGCGCCGGTGACCGAAGCCGCCGGCCTCCTCGCGCTTGCGTGCCGCCTCCGTGAAGCCGGTCGCCATCCGCGCCCCGGTGGGAAGCTGCGGCTATTGGACCCTGATCGCGTCCATCCGTAAGCGGCCGGGCGAAGGCAAGAATGCCGTGCTCGCGCTGTTGTCGGTCGCCGAAGTCAAGCTGGCGATCGTTACCGACGAGGATGTCAACATCCACGATCCTGACGACCTCGATTGGGCATTGACTTTCCGCGTCCAGGCCGACCGGGACGTCATCATCGTGGATGGCGCGCGCGGCAAGCACGTCGATCCCAGCATCCGGGCCTGGGAAGCTCGGAAAGGGCGGATTGCCGACCACGGCCAAGCTGGGAATCGATGCGACGATACCGGAAGGGATACCCAAGAAGTTCTACAAGCGCCTGCGCTACTACGGCGACGACCGCGTGAAGCTCGAGGATTTTCGATGACTCCCTTGGCAGATCGCATCATGCGAGAAATTCGCGATCGTCCGCAACAGTTTGCCGAGACCGTCGATGCCCACCGCGACGTGCCATGGCCCGACTTCTTGCGGGCCTGGGGCGAGGTGCGTGCGCTGAACCGCCTCGAGCGCGACGAGGACGGCCGATATCATCTGAAGGAAAAGCCAGGGGTCTGACGCACCAACCGGCTCCGTGGTTACTGGTTTCCGGCTCTCGGTCCGCCGGACTGGGGTCCGGCGTCCCTCGGCCGGAATGACATCCTCAGGGAAATCTAGCTCAAAACCTTGCTGATGAAATTACGCGTACGTTCGTGGCTCGGGGACCGAAGCAGTGCCGAAGGTGGCCCGACCTCGATGATCTCGCCGCAATCCATCATCACGACGCGGTCGGCGACCTCGCGCGCAAAAGCAATCTCGTGGGTGACGACGACCATGGTCTTGCCTTCCCGCGCCAGCGATTTCATGACTTCGAGCACCTCGCCGACCAGCTCGGGATCGAGGGCCGATGTCGGCTCGTCGAAAAGCAGCGCCTTCGGCTGCATCGCGAGGGCGCGTGCGATCGCAGCCCGCTGCATCTGTCCTCCTGACAATTTGCTTGGATACACGTCGGCCTTGTCTTGCAGGCCGACCTTGAGCAGCAGCTCATTGGCCAATCGGATCGCCTCCTGCCGCTCGATGCCGCGCACGACGATGGGGCCTTCAATTACGTTCTCGAGCGTCGTCATGTGCGGCCACAAGTGGAAACGCTGAAATACCATTCCCAATTGTGCGCGGATCCGGGCGACATGACGCGCTTCGATCCATCAGCCGCGCCCCGTTGCTCTCATGCGGTAGCCGACGAGCACGCCATCGAACAGGATCTCGCCTTCGTCGTACTCTTCGAGGAAATTCATGCAGCGCAGAAGCGTGGTCTTGCCGGAACCGCTCGGACCGATGATGCAGAGCACTTCGCCCGGATGCACGTCGAGCGAAATGCCTTTCAGGACCTGCAGCGGGCCGAAATGCTTTCCGACGTTTCGCACCTTGATGAGCGGGTTCCACTCTGGGCTTGCCTTGTTACTTGCGTATGTTGGTCTACGACCGCTTGATCCAGTACCTCTCGAGCCGCCGCGAGGCCCAGATCACCGGATAGATGATCGCCGCGAAGACGACCGCAATGGCGGTATAGACCTCGAGCGGCCGATAGGTGTTGGTGATGAGATTGTTGCCGGCGTGCAGCAGCTCGTGAACCGCCAGCACGGAACCGAGGGTCGTGAGCTTCATGAGATTCGCGGTCTCGTTCATGAACGGCGGCACCATGAAGCGCACCGCTTGCGGCAGCACGATTCGGCGCATGGCTTGGCTCCGTCGCATGCCCACCGCTTTGGCGGCGTCGGTTTGTCCGCGATCCACGGCGAGGATGCCGGCTCTGATCACCTCGCAATAGTAGGCGGAAGTATGCAAGCCCAGCCCGACGCCGACGGATGTGAAGCTGTCGAGTTGCAATCCCGTCACGATCGGCAGCGCGTAGTAGATCCAGACCAGCTGCACCAATGCCGGCGTGCTGCGGAAGACTTCGACGTAGAACGCGGCCGGCGCGCGCAGCCAGCGGCTCTCGGAAATCCGCAGCAACGCCAGCGCAAAGCCGATGACCAGGGCTATCACGAAAGCGAGCGCCGTAAGCTTGGCGGTAACCAATGCCCCCCAGACGAAAACAATCCTGTACTCCCAGACGACGCTGAAATCCCAGGCGTAGCCCATCCTGTCTCCCCGCGAGGGTCCCATCCGCTCGGCACCAGCAGCGTGTTGCAACTTTGCCGTCGGTCAGCGAGCCTGTTACTTTGTTCCTCCGCCATTCGACTTCTGCGCCGGATTTCCATTGAGCAGCTTGTCCAGCACCCATTGATCGATGGCGTGAACGACGGGCTCTTGCAGCGACAGGCGACCTGGCTGGCTCAACGAGCACTCCAGCCCGGCCTGCTGCATCTCCGATATTTCATTGTCCTCGGGTAGCGACTTGTCCCATCGTTGGTAATACTTGCGCACCTCTTCCTTGAAGTCGGCGCGTTCCACCGTTTCGCGCGGAAAACAGGCGCCATGCGTCACGAGCGAGCGCGCAGGCCCCTTGGGCGCGACATGCAGCCACCACATGCAATCCTGCGTCGCCGCGAAGAACGTGTTCGGATAGATGACGCTGAAATAAGTGCCGGCGGCGCTTTTTCCGCTCAGTGTCGCAATATGCGGAAAAGCGGTGGTTTCTTCCGGGCAGGATCGCGCATGGTCTTCTCGGCCGGCATGTGGATCGCATCCCAGTTGCTGGTTGCCGGCTCACGCGTGCAGATCTGCTTTCCGATCGATACGTGATGGACAGTCGCAGTGTGATAATCCTCCATCGCGTTCTCGACATAGAGCTTCCAGTTGCACGCGAGATCGTACTCCTTGCGGCGCGTGCATATCATGTTCTCGAACCGATAGGGTGAGAAAGTCTCGATTGCGTTGCCGAGATGTTGGGCCAGCGGGTACGCAGTCCGGATCCAGCGTCACGAACATGAATCCGCCCCAGCTCTCCATTCGGACAGGAATGAGGCCGTAGTCGGCCTTGTTGAAGCCGACGACGCCCTCCATGCCCGGCGTGCCGATGAGCTCGCCGCTCAACGCATATGTCCAGCTGTGATAGGGGCACCTGATAGCGGGGCAGCGGCCGCTGCCCGAGAGGAGCCGAGTCCCGCGATGCCGGCAGGTATTGGCGAACGCGTGCACCTTTCCGGCCCGGTCGCGGACAATGATGATCGACTTGCCGAACAGATCGACCGTGAGGAAGTCCCCGGCTGACGGGATCTCGTCTTCGCGGCCGACGAAATTCCATGTCTTGCGGAAGATGCGGCTGACTTCCTCGTCGTAGAATTCCTGCGCCGTGTAGCACCATCGCGGAAGCGACTCCGCCTGCTCGAGCGGAAGTCTGGCTTTGGCATAGAGGCTCGGTTCGAGAACCGTCGACATCATTGCGCCATCCTTCTTCGTTTCGGCCGGTCACTTGCTCAAGACGCTCTGCGCCGTTTTGCATCCTTTCAACGACTCTAACTCGTCAATTGAATTGGCATCTCGTCGTCCCAAGCTGCTCCGCGCTTCAATAGCCGAGCTCCGGCCGCACGCGGTTGAGCAGCGGCTTTCCTTCGAGCAGGCGGGCCAGGTTACGGAACACGAGATCGAGGGTGTCAGGCGTGTATCGCGTCGCGTCGTCGGAGGAGGAATGCGGCGTGATCAGGAGATTGGGCATGTGCCAGAGCGGCGAATCCGGCGGCAGCGGCTCAGGATCGAACACGTCGAGCACCGCTGTCAATTCGCCGCGCTCCAGCTTTCTGCACAAGGCCTGGTAATCGACGAGATGCGCTCGGCTGTAATTGACGAGGCCGGCACCCGGCTTCATCCGGTCGAGCATTCGCGCGTCGATCATGTGATGCGTCTCTGGTGTATGTGGCGCAGTGATGAGAACGAAGTCCGCCTTTGGCAGCACACGCGCAAGGTCCTTCGGACGGAACATCTCATCGACGTGACGATGTGACTTTCCCGGTTCGCCGCACGCCGAGCACACGCAGTCCGAACTGCTTGGCGAATTTCGCCGTGTTCCCGCCCACCGAGCCGACGCCGACGATGAGGAGCGTCTTGCCGGCAATGCTGGTACTGTAAAGCTGCTTCCAGCGCGCCTGCTTTTGATTGGTGACGATTTCGGGGAGCGCGGTTATTGAGCGCGAGCACGGCCATGATGGCGTATTCGCTCGCCTTGTCGCCATGCACGCCTCGGCTGTTCGTCAATACAGCCCCTTCCGGCAGCCAATCGAGCGGGAACAGATGGTTCACGCCTGCGCCATGGGCATGAACCCACCGCAGCCGTGGCGCGCGTTGCGCAAGGTCACGTCGGTCGAAACTCCATCCAAAAAGCGCGTCGGCGGTGCGCAGTGCCCGCTCATAAACGTCTCCGTCGTAGCCGATCGTGACCTTCACCTGATCGGCCAGCTCGGATGCCGCGCCAGCGCCTCGCGCAGACGCTTCCTGGTGACCTCGAAGACGTCGCCGAGGCTGCCGGTATTTTCGATGTGCAGATGGAACGGCCGATCCGGCGATGCAGACCGCCGGGCGATGCGGTGTGCCGGACGAAGTGATTTTTGCACAGGAGTGATGCTGGTCATTTGTGCTCGTGCTCGCGTGGCAGTCGGGCCAGGGATGGCGGCCGGATCGCGGGTAGGTCTCGTCAAAACTTGGTCAGATATCGCTGGATTTCCCATTCGGACACGTGGGTATGAAAATCCCACCATTCCTGCTGCTTGAGCGATACGAAAGACTGGTAGAGGTCCTCGCCCATGACCGCGCGCGAGAGATCGTCTGCAGCGAAGGCCGTTATGGCCTCCTCGAGCGTCCGGGGAAGCGTCCGCACCTGCTTCTGGTTCAACTCGGCTTCGCTCAGATGGTACATGTTCAGGTTGATCGGATCGCCGGGATCGAGATCCTGCTCGATCCCGTCGAGCCCCGCGGCCAGCATCATGGCTGCGGCAAGATAAGGATTCATGGTCGGATCGACCGCGCGGCATTCGATGCGCTTGCCGGAAAGAAACGGGTGCCGGCGCTCTTTGTCGTCCTTGTCGGTATCTTCAACCTTGGGATTGACCTTGGGCACGCGGATCATGTGGGTCCGATTGTTGTCGCCATAAGAAATGTACACCGGCGCCCAGGTCGCGCCGGTCCGGGAACCAGTCTTGATCAAGCGCTTGTACGAGTTCACGGTGGAGCAGGCAGTCGCCACCACCGCCTCGCCGTGCTGGAGAACGCCGGCGATGAACTGGTATGCCAGCTTCGAGAGCCCCATGCGCCGGCTGTCGGAGGCATCGGCGAACAGGTTCTCGCCGGTCTTGGTGGATGCCAGCGACATGTTGAAGTGGGCCGCGCTCCCGGTGCGGTCCATGAACGGCTTGGGCATGAACGTCACTTCGACGCCGTGCCGTCGGGCCATTTCCTTCGTCATCAACCGGAAAAGGACGTAACGATCGGCTGTCGTGAGGGCGTCCGCATACTCGAAATCGATCTCGAACTGGCTGTTGGCATCCTCGTGATCGAAGCAATGGACGTTCCAGCCGAGCTGGTTCATGCAGCCGATCACCTCATCGAGCCAATCCATGCTCTCGAGCAGGCCGAGAACGTCGTAAGCGGCCTTGTGCATGATCATTTTCGGATTGGCCGGCGTAACCCGGTTGCCGTCCACCCGGACGAGGAAGAATTCGCATTCGATGCCGAGATTGAATCGCAGTCCGAGGCTCGCCGCGCGGTCGAGTTGGCGCTGGAGAACGGTGCGCGAGCACATCGGCCACGGCTCACCATGCAGACGAAGGTTGCCCGGCATCCACGCCACCTTGGGCCGCCACGGCAGTTGCGTGACCGCTCGCGGGTCCGGATGAAGCGCCAGCTCATCGTCGTGGGTATCCTGACCCAGACCGTCCAATGCGGCCCCGGTGAACAGCTCCGACCCGCGCATGGCGCGCTCGAAATGCGAGATCGGCACGCTCTTGCTCTTTGGAATGCCATGGATGTCGACGTAAGCCGGCAGGCAGTACTGGACACCATTGTTCTCCAAGCTCGCGCTTGAGCGCGGCGATCTCGTCCTCCGCGGGAATCGAGCGGTTCAACCCGGAGGTTGTCTCCCGGATCGCCTGCGAGCCAGCGTTCCATTGCTCCTGCATCAAGTCCTCACACGAGTGAATCGCGGTGCCGGGTTCGGGTGCCGACGCCATTCCAAATGAGCTTGCGTCAAGCTAATTAATTAGTCAATTAAACGATGGACGAGCCAGGAGCACTTGAAATGAGCACGCGCCGCGAGCGGGCGAATGCGGAAGCTCACCGCCGGCTCTGCGCCGCGGATCCGATGCTGATCGACATCCTGCCGGCGCTCGAAGCGCTTCCCGGATTGGCACCCGACCACCATCCTGACCTCGGGCCCGCCGATGCCCTGGGAATGTTACGAAGGCGGTCAGCGCAACGCGGTGATAGGCGGCGCACTGTTCGAAGGCCTTGCCCGCTCCGCACAAGAAGCCGAGGAAAAGCTCGCTGGTGGCGAGATCCAGGTCGCGCCGTGCAGCGAATTCGATTGCGTGGGATCGCTCGCGGGCATCTATACCGCCTCCATGCCCGTTCTGGTGGTCAGGAACGCAGAACGGGGCAACCTCGCATACTGCAACTTCTATGAAGGGACCAATCCGCGACGCCTGAATTACGGCGTCTACGACGAAGGCGTGAAGGAGCGTCTCCTGCACGTCCAGGACGTCGTAGCGCCGGTCATACGCGAAGCGGTTGCTGCCGCGGGTGGGATAGCGCTCAAGCCCATCATGCAACGCGCGCTGCACATGGGCGACGAGTTGCACAGCCGCAACACGGCAGCGTCGTTGCTGTTCGCACGCGAGCTCTTTCCGTCTCTGCTGAGGTGGCGGCAAGAGGCAGAGAGCGCGTGGAAGCGGCCGTCCAGGCGCTCACCGCCGATCACTATTTCTTCTTGCGGCTATCCATGGCGGCCGCCAAGTCCGCCGCCGACGCCGCGCACGGCATCGAGCATTCCAGCGTGGTAAGCGCGATGGGGTTCAATTGTCGTGAATTCGCAATTCGCGTGAGTGGATTGGGCGACGAATGGTTCATCGGGCCACATCCTGTCGTGGAGGCGAAATTGTTCCCCGGGCACACGCCCGAGGAAATCTCATGGATGGGCGGCGAGAGCGTCATCATCGAAACGACTGGTCTCGGAGGCTTCGCGCAGGCCGCCGCTTTCCCGCTGCAGGCCTATCAAGGCGGATCCGCAGAAGCGATGGTCGCCAACAACCTGGCGATGTACGATATCGTGGTCGGCGAGCACAGCGATTTTCGCATTCCCTTTCTCAACTATCGCGGAACGCCAACGGGCATCGATGTTCTGAAGGTGGTGGACAGCCGGCCGAGCTCCGATCATGGACATCGGGATCGCGGGTCGCAATGGCGGTCAGATCGGCGCCGGTCTGGTGCGAGCGCACATCGGCTGCTTCGAACGCGCCGCCACTGCTTACCAGCGCGCGTATGGTGCCACCTGACGGCGAGGTCGTCGGCCATGGGCTTGTGTAATTCACGGAATGACTGGGAGCATCACAAACGGCTGTTGGTCAGGTCCGAAATTCAGCGCGTTTGTTCCGTCGAAGATTTCAGCCCGACGATCTCTGCGATCTGCATGGGTGAACGCCCGCACGCTGGAAGGGCCTGCCGCTCAGGCAGGCTTCTCCTGTGTGATCTCCTCGAGCACCCGCCCTTTCGTCTCGACGCCGACAAGATAGAGCGCAATCGCGGCAATCAGGTAGGTCAGGGCAAACGTATGCAGCACGTAGGCGCCTGCTCCGTAAGCCAGCATGAATCCAACCACTGCGGGAGCCAGGAACGAACCTATCCGTCCAATGCCAAAGAACCAGCCGACGGCAGTGGCCCGGATGTGAGTGGGATGGAGCTCGCTGACGTAAACGCCGGTCGAACCGAAGACGCCCGGGTTCACCCATCCGACGAGAAATGCTGCGACATAGACCCAGACGCCGCTGGCCATCGCAAACCACAGGTGAAAGAAGGCGCCGATGAAATAATAGAGGAACAGGACGGGTCGCCGGCCGAACCGATCGATCAAAAAACTACATGCCGAATAGCCGAACACGCCTCCAATTGCCTGCACGAGCAGGAAGGTGATCGCCTGGGTCAACGGAATGCCGCGCTCGTGCAGGATCGTCGGCAACATGAAAAGAATGCCGTTGGAGGACCATAGAAAACAAAACGACACGATCCACAGCAGTATTGTGCGCTTCGCGCGTTCGGCCGAAAGAAGCTCGAAGACCGTCACCCCGGTCGAAACTGCAACTTCCGGCTTGATCGGGAGTGCCTTGATCTCGTCAGCGGACAAGGCACGACCGAGCGCCTGCTGCTCGATATGCGCGACGGTTTGCTCGGCCTCTGCGATCCTGCCCTTGCTGAGGAGATAGCGCACAAATTCGGGCATGTAGCGGCGCACGAAGAAGAGCAGCACCGCCGGGACAACGCCCACCACGAACAGGCCGCGCCAGCCAAAAGTGGGAATAATTGCAAGGCTGAGCAGCGCAGCCACTACGAGCCCGACGGGGAACGCCGCCAGGATATTTCCGGCCATGCGCCCTCGGATGCGGCTCGGACTGAACTCGGAGGCGAGCGTCGCCGTCACCGGCACCTCGCCGCCCAGGCCGAAATTTGACAGAAAGCGAAATACGGCGAGCGACAGCACGTTCCAGGAGATTGCGACAAGCCCGGTGAACACGGCAAAAATGCCAACCGTGGCCTGGAATGATGTCCGTCGTCCGATGTAATCGGAAAGCGTTCCCCAGAATAGAGCGCCGAAAAAGGCGCCTACCAGGCCGACGGTCGCAAGCAACCCTGACTGCGCCGGCCCGAGGCCGAACTCGCGCGCGATCGGCGGCAAGGCAGCGCCGAACAGCGCGAAGTCCATAGCATCGAACATGATGCCGAAGAATGACAACGCGAAGAAGTTTCGGTGCCAGCGAGAAAACGGCAATCGGTCCAGCCGTGTCACCAGCTCAGCTGACTTCTCTTCTTGCCCAGCCATTCTCCCCTCCTCGACGACGTCGTGGTTCAAATCGGATTCAGCGTGATGTCAATTGGTAACTTGCCGTGTGGCAGGCGGGCGATCGGTCGCTCCCATCATTCTGAAAAAGCAACAATCGGAAGCAGGACGTATGGTCGTTTGTCCCCTTCGAAGTGCAGCGCGATTTCGCCATCGAATGTGGCGGGCGGCCGGTCCGTCGCGTCGTCATGGCGAAACGGTCCAACTCCCCTGGCGGGCTGCCCGATGGCGCCGGCTCCCGGGAGAAGATCGCCCGGATACTCGTAGTCATTGCCGCGTATGGACAATCCCAACCGGTAACCCGCGGGCGCATGAATGCAAGTTGGCCAGAGCTCGATGCACAGTTCGTATGCCTGACCAGGAACGAGCTTCTGAACCTCGTCGTGCAGATGATACGGCTGATGCGGCAGCGTGCGCTGCGCATCGAGCTTGCGAGACGATGCCCGCAGCCAGCCATGCGCCAACGGGGTGTGCGGATCATTCGACCCGGAAAAGGTTATCTCTTTGAAGTCGGGCTCGAACAATCGCAGGATGACGAAGATGTCGGCATCACTGGTCGAGGAGGAGACGAACAGATTGGCGGCAGACGGACCGATGATCTGGATGTCATTTGGCAGCGGCGGTGAAATGAATGTGAGACCTCTCGACAGGCCTTTGTAGCCGACGGGGCTCACGTGTTCGGGTTGCTCCCGGGCAAGGCTCGATGTCGCTGGATCGAGGTAGAATCTTGTCCATTGCGTGCCGGGCAGTGGCCATTCTGCTTCCCGGCGCCGACGGAACGGCAGGGTCGGGTGGCGCACTTGCATCTGCACGCGCGGCTCCAGGTTCCAGCCGTTGTCCTCGCCCTTGAGAAAATGTCCGAAGAAGCGTTTTTGCAGTGCGATTCCATTCTGAGTGTAGAATTCAGTCCAATGCTCCAGGCAGTGAAAATCCAGCCATTTCTGCTTCGAGCTTGCCCGCTGGAAACCTTCGACATTGCCTCTGAGGTGCAGACCTTGCCCGCCCCAATTCGCCGCCGAAAGCAACGGAGTGATGATTTTCGAGAAGTCGGGCAGTCGGGATGTCCAAAAGTCGTCGGTAGCGAATCGGTTGGCGCGAGAATCGACCAGCCAGTTTCGGCGATTGGCTGCAAGCTCCTCATCCGAAAGCGTGCGCGGCCCGGAAACCCAGTCTCCGTTGATGTTGCTGCGCCAGCCGCGTTCGCCCAGACCGTGCTGCACGGGAAGGACATACTTTTCGAACCACAGATCACCGAAGCGGGAGTAGATCCCGCCGTGTCGGGTGAACTCGCGGTAAAAATCCGAGCACCCCTCCCAGATGCACATCGCAGTCAGGTGAGGCGGCTGCAGCGCCGCAACCTGCCATTGATTCATTGCTAGATAGGAGACGCCGTTGAGCCCAACCTTTCCTGACGACCATGGCTGCATCGCCGCCCATTCGATGCATTGGTAGAGATCTTCGAGTCTCTCTCACCGACAGAAGGTCCATCAATCCCGGTGATCGTCCGGTTCCGCGAACGTCGACGCGCACGAGAGCATAGCCGTCCGGCACAAACCGCTCCGGGTCGGAGAACTCGTAATTCTGATACTTGTTGCTGGACAGTCGGAGAATTTCCGGTTCGTGCCTGCAAAGCATTTTCCATTGGCCGCCCCAAACTTCGTCCTGAAACGACAGCCATTTCCCGTACGGCCCGGCTGCCAGGATCACCGGATATTTTCCAGCTCCATCCGGCCGGAACACGTCGCAGCGAAGAACCGCTCCATCATCCATCTCGATGGGAGCGTCCCAATCGATCCGCATGCCATCTATCGACTCCGACCAGCCCTTGCTCTTCATTTCATTCTTTCCTGGCTCGATGCGCAGCATCAATCGATCCCTTTCCAAACGGAGCTGGTCCTTGATGCGATATGGCGGATTTGCTTCTGCGCACCAATGCCCGCCATGATCCCGTGCTTCGCTCCAGTGCCGGCCTCACTCTAACATTGCTCGATGTGTCTAGTCTAAGTGACAAGCTTGAGGCCGACGATGCCGGTGAGGATCAGTCCGATGCTGGCGAGCCGCAGCACCGTCGCAGGCTCCTCGAACAGGTAGATGCCGAGAATGGCGGTGCCGATCGCGCCGATGCCGGTCCATACCGCGTAACCGGTTCCTACCGGCAGCGTCCTGAGCGCCACGCCCAGCAGCACGACGCTGAGGGCCATGCTGACGGCGGTCCACAGCGACGGCCAAAGCCGCGTGAAGCCGTCGGAATATTTGAGCCCGATCGCCCAGCCGATCTCGAACAGCGCGGCGATCACCAGATAAATCCATGCCATGAAAGAGCTCCCTTGATGGCGCTCCGGCGAGCGGGGCGCGCCGGGCTATTCGAGTGTCGGGTCGCGGCGGGCGTCTTGCGAGACTTGCGCATTCGGCGCGAGCAGAACACACGCTGAGGCCGCCAGCATGAGCGCGAAGCCGATGCTGTCGGCCACCGACGGACGCTCGCCCAGCGCCAGCACCGAGGCGATGACGCCCACAACAGGGGCGCTGAGGACGCCCAAGGACGCGGTCATGGCAGGGAGCCGCCGCACGATCTCGAACCAGAGCAGATAGGCGAAGCCGGAACCGACGACGCCGGAAAAGACCACCGACCCGAACGCCAGCGGCGTGATCGGCCATGCATGCAGCGGCGCCTCGAATAGCACCATCCCCGCAATGCTCACGAAGAGGCCGACAACCACTTGCCAGGCCGAGATGGCCATCGGATCGGCATGGACCTGCGCCCATTTCAAATAGACCGTGCCGGCCGCCCAACTCATCGCGGTCGAGAGCGCGAGCAAAATGCCGCTGAGATCGCTCGTCCCTGCGAGCGGATAGACCAGCACCGAGAGTCCGGCGACACAGAGCGCGAGCGCGATGCCGCGCTGCAGGTTGAGCCGCTCGCCCAGAACCGGGTGCGCCAGCAGGCTCGCCCAGATCGGCATGGTGTAAGTGAGCACTGCGACGCGCGAGGTGGCGGTCGCAAGCTGCGCAAAGGCGGACAGCAGCGTGAAGCACGCCACGTTAAGGCAGCCCGACACCACGAGATGCAGGCGAGCAAGCGGCGGTCGAATCCGCAGATCGCGATGTTGCAACAGGCCGAGCGCGAACAAGGTCGTGGCGCCGATTACGCAGGTGCCGACTCGCAGGCTGAAGGGGGGGATCTCATCGAGTGCGATCTTCAGCGTTACCCAGGACAATCCCCAGGCCAGGCTGAGTGCGACCAGCATGAGGCGGGCTGTGGCATCGGCAGAGGCGGGCGGCGAAGGATTGGGCACGCAGGATTCCGGAAGCTTTCGCGGCCGGGGAGGCGGCGCCTGTGTAGCACTACCTTGCCGGGCGGCGAAGCATCCGGACGCGCAGAACAGCTGTCCCGCCGGGAGATAACCTGGAGATTACGTCAGGTTGCACCGCAGGATACGGTATGTTAGCAAACCGCGCGATTTCCGTGGTCGTTGCAAAGCGCGCCGGCGCTGTCCACGAAAATGCAAAGTCCCATCGAATCCAAGGACTTGGCATCACTGTTCGCGACGGTGCCGAGCCTGCGGACTTGGCCGAAAGAAGATCGACGTGGCAGGCGAGGGTGCAATTGTTTCCGGTGTGGCGGGCCGCTACGCCACCGCCCTGTTCGAGCTTGCGGTGGCCGAGAATGCCATTGATGCAGTCAGCGCCGATCTCGATCGCTTCGCTTCGATGCTCGAGGGGAGCGCCGACCTTGCCCGTCTCGTGCGCAGCCCGGTGTTCGGCGCCGATGAGCAGGCCAAGGCGCTCACCGCCGTGCTCGATGCCGCCGGCATCGGCGGGCTGTCGGCGCAGTTCCTCCTCGTGGTGGCCTCGAACCGGCGGCTGTTCGCCGTGCGCGACA
The DNA here is from genome assembly GCA_963831225.1 of uncultured Alphaproteobacteria bacterium. GTDB lineage: Bacteria > Pseudomonadota > Alphaproteobacteria > Rhizobiales > Xanthobacteraceae > VAZQ01. The sequence continues at coordinate 264 of CAWHPT010000046.1, read as the reverse complement.
TGATCGAGGACTACCGGCAGCTCGTCGCCCGCCACAAGGGCGAGGTGACGGCGCAGGTGACGCTCGCGCAGGAGCCGCGCGAAGCGCATCTCGCCGCGATCAAGGAAGCGCTCGAGGCGGCAACCAGGAAGGAGGTGCAGATGGAGGTCAAGGTCGACCCCTCGATCATCGGCGGCCTCGTGGTCAAGCTCGGCTCGCGCATGGTCGACAGCTCGCTGCGCACCAAGCTCAATGCGATCAAGCACGCGATGAAAGAGGTTTCCT
>CAWHPT010000045.1:0-7579 GCA_963831225.1 uncultured Alphaproteobacteria bacterium | reverse complement strand
CAAACCCTGCACCGGTTCATGAAGACGGGCAAGCCGATCTATGGCATGCACCGCGGCACCGTCGGGTTTCTCATGAACGAGTTCCATCCCGAGGAGCTACCCGAGCGCCTCGCCGCGGCCCGCGTAACCGTCATACACCCGCTGCTGATGTGCGCCCATAATGAGGTTGGCGACGGCGCCGAGTTTCACGCTTTCAATGAGGTCTCGCTGTTTCGGCAAACCTATCAGGCGGCTCGGTTGCGCATCCTGGTGGACGGCAAGGAGCGGCTTCCCGAATTGGTCGCCGATGGCGTGCTGCTGGCGACGCCGGCCGGATCGACCGCCTATAATCTCTCGGCGCAAGGGCCGATCATTCCAATAGATGCGCCGCTGATGGCCCTCACGCCAATCAGCCCATTCCGGCCACGCCGCTGGCACGGCGCACTGCTTCCGGACCGGGCGCGCGTGCGCATCGAGGTGCTGGAACCTGAGAAGCGTCCGGTCGCCGCGGTCGCCGACCATGACGAGGTGCGGGCGGTCGGCTCGGTCGACATCAAGATGGATCAGGGGATCTCGATGCAGATGCTGTTCGATCCGGGTCACAGTCTGGATGAACGCATTCTGCGTGAGCAGTTCGGCTACTGAAGCGCGGACCCTGGCCAACGCAAGAGCCGCACAAGCGAGATTTCGCCCGCCGACAGCCAGCGGCGATCGTGGTAAAACGGGGCGTACGCGATGTCCCCAGCGGAGGCGTCGATGGCTGAAAGCACCGTGGTCCGCCACAAGCGCGGCGGTATCTATTTCGACGATTTCGTCATCGGCCGCCTGCACGAGCACCCGCTCACGCGCACGGTGACGCAGATGGACAACATGTTGTTCTCCAACATGACGCTCAATCCGCAGCCGCTGCATATCGACCGGCACTTCTGCGAGCAGGAGACCGAATGGGGCCAGCCGCTGATGAACTCGCTGTTCACGCTCGGCCTGATGATCGGCATCATGGTCAACGATCTCACCGTCGGCACCACCATCGCCAATCTCGGCATGACCGAGGTGAAGTTCCCGCACCCGCTGTTCGAGGGCGACACCGTCCATTGCACGACCGAGGTCATCGACAAGCGCGAATCGAAGTCGCGACCGGGCGCCGGCATCGTCGAATTTCATCACCGCGCCTACAACCAGGATGACAAGCTGGTCGCGGAATGCCGCCGCCAGGTCTTCATGCGCATGCGGCCGCGTAGTCGATGCGCGCACGGAACGCCTCGGATCGCAGCTCGGCGTTCTCGACAGAACCACGGTCGATCCATGCGCTCCCTCTTTTCGTTCCGGCCGACAGCGGCAAGAAGCTCGACAAGGCGATGGCGAGCGGCGCCGATGCGGTGATCGTCGATCTCGAAGATTCGATCTCGGCGCAGCGGCAAGGCGCGGCGCGCGTCGAGCGCGGCAGATTTCGTCAAGGACGCGGTCGAGGCGGCGAGCCGCCCGCGCCTGCTGGTGCGCGTCAACGGCATTGCAACCGGCCTCACCGACGCCGATCTCGACGCCATCGTTCCAGCGCGGCCCGACGCCATCATGCTGCCGAAGGCGGAAGGCGGCGCCAGCGTCGTCCATGCCGACGCCAAGCTCGCGGCGCGCGAGGCGATCTGCGGCCTGCCCGACGGCCAGCATCAAGATCGTCGCGATCGCGACCGAGACCGCAACCGCGCTGTTTCTCGCCGGCACCTATCGCGATGCGAGCCCGCGGCTTGCGGCCTGACCTGGGGCGCGGAAGACCTGTCCGCCGAGCTCGGCGCCGAGGCCAACCGCGACGCGCATGGGCGGTTTCCTCGATCCTTATCGGCTGGCGCGCAGCCTCTGCCTGGCCGGCGCGGCGGCCGCGCAGGTGCAGGCGATCGACACCGTCTATGTCGACTTCCGCAACGAAGCCGGGCTGCGGCGCGAATGCGAGGAGGCCCGCCGCGACGGCTTCACCGGCAAGATGGCGATCCATCCCGCGCAGGTCGCGATCATCAACGAGGTGTTCACGCCCACCGCCGAGGCGATCGCCAAGGCGCGAGGCGTGGTCGCGGCCTTTGCCGCAGCATCCCGGCGCCGGCGCCATCGGCATCGGTGGCATGATGTACGACCGCCCGCATCTCGAGCGCGCCAAGCAATTGCTGGCGCGGACAAAGCCATGCTGAGCGCTTGTCGATTACCGACATGGAGGCGAGGTGCACAGTCCCCCGTGGTCGACATCACCGCAGACTTCCAGTCCGGCGACGCGCTAAACAACGGTCAGCGGCGCGGACTGTCCGGTTCGCCGTAAATCGCCGCCGGGTCGAATGTCCTGTCCGCGTCGCGAAACTCGAGCGTCACCGCGCCGGCCGCGCCGAGCGGCACGCGCGGTAGAAGCACGAGCGCCGGCCGGTGTGACAGGCGCCGGGCCCTTGCTGCTCGACCCTGATCCACAATGCGTCCTGGTCGCAATCGACGCGCATTTCGACGATGCGCTGCACGTGGCCGGAGACTTCCCCCTTGCGCCACAGCGCGCCGCGCGAGCGGCTGTAATACCAGGCCTCGCCCGGTGGCGATCGACTTCTGCAGCGCCTCGGCGTTCATGTGGGCGACCATCAGCACGTCGCCCGACCCGGCATCGGTGGCGACGCAGGTGACGAGCCCATCGGCATCGAATTTCGGAGCGAAGGCACGGCCCTCTTCGATCTCATCGGCCGAGCTGCGTACAGATGGTGATTGCTGGTCAACCTGGCCTCGGTCGTGATCGCCCATGCTATGCTAGCATGTCCATCATTCTACGGCGTGATGCGCGTGTCACGATTCGCCCAGATTTCCGTTGTCGGAAACTTCGGCGCGCCAGCACTCAGCGGTCGGCCGCCCGCACCATCGTGATGAAACGCACCTGATCGTCGGGATTGTCTCGAAAGCTGCCGGTGAACTGCGTGGTGATGGTCGAGGAGCCGGGCTTCTCGACCCCGCGCACGGACATGCACATGTGCTCAGCCTCGAGCATGACTGCGACGCCGCGCGGGACTCAAGATTTCCTCGATCGCGGTCGCGATCTGCGAGGTCATGTGCTCCTGTGTCTGCAGCCGGTGCGCATAGACGTCGACCAGACGTGCGAGCTTGGAAAGCCCCACCACGCGGTCGACCGGCTTGTAGGCGATGTGCGCCTTGCCCATGAAGGGCATCATGTGATGCTCGCAGTGCGAATTGAAGGCGATCTCTCGCACCAGGACGAAATCGTCGTACTTGCCGATCTCGCCGAAGGTGCGTTCGAGCACATCGATCGGGCATTCGCGGTAGCCGCGGTAAAGCTCCTCGTAGGAGTCGATCACGCGCCTCGGAGTGTCTCGCAGACCCTCCCGATCGGGGTTGTCGCCGGCATAGGCGATGAGCGTGCGCACAGCCACCAGTGCTTCCTCGCGCGAGGGCTTCGGCACCACCGGCTCGGGAGCAGAGCGAACATGATCGGATAGGGTCGGCTTTGGCCAAGGCTTGACCACGGCGTCCATGGCGGTCTCTCCGTTCGACCGGCCGTGCGGCCGGGGGTGTCACCGGGGCGGCCGCATGGGTCATGCGCGCTCGGGAGGATTCGACCCATGCGCAAGAACCGGACGCCGCATTCCCATTCTACATCACTCCGAGCGCCGGCGTTGCCGCACCCGCAATCCTGAACCGCCCGCTCTCTTGAGCGTTGCTGCTCGATCCACTCAAAAGCCTGCGACTCCCGGGGATACTCGCGCCGGCTGGCCAGTCCCTATATATTCGTTGGAATAGATGGCGCAATCGTCTCGCGCCCGGGGCAACAGTGATCGAAAGCCATGTTGAACGACGTCTACAACAGTCGAATTCTGGAATTGGCGGGCAATATTCCCAGATTGGGCCGATTGCCGGACCCGGACGCTACTGCAACCGCCCATTCCAAGCTTTGCGGATCCACCGTCACTGTCGACCTCAAGATGGACGGCGACACGGTTACCGACTTTTGCCATGACGTGAAGGCCTGCGCCCTGGGACAGGCGTCCTCCTCGATCATGGCGCGCAACGTGGTCGGGGCAAAGGCGGACGAGCTCCGCGGCCTGCGTGACGCGGTTCGACGCATGCTCAAGGAAAACGGGGAGCCGCCGAGTGGCAAATGGGCCGACATCGCGGTCCTGGAGCCGGTGCGCGACTACAAGGCCCGCCATGCCTCGACGATGCTGACATTCGACGCCGTGACGGCCGCAATCGATCAGATCGAAGCCAAGCGCAGGGCAGCGATGGCGGCTGAATGACCGTGTCCGCCAGCGGCCATTACCCGCAGCCGATCCGGAAGCGGAGCAGCACGCAACGCAGGCAGAGCATCAATCGCGCTTCGCAGCCCCCGGATGACCGACGGTCGCGACCGAGCTCGTCGGGCCCATCGGGGCGGTCTTCGGGAGGTCGCGGTCGAACAGTCCATCAATGGTGCTCAGCCGCATCCTTTTGAGCTCATCAGCTGAGAGCCGATACAACGGCTCCCAGGGTGGGACGCGCAACGCGGTTTCGAGCAACTCGACCCCCCCGCCCATCTCGATCGTGTACTGAGCCAGACGTCCGATGTCGCGCTGGACCACATTGAGCTCCTCGGCGGAATAGTTCGATTCCAGTGCCTGTTTGCGCTTCTTGCCGAGCCATATCTGGTGGACCAGGACATGTGCCTGGGGCGGCACATAGCGGCGCGAACCAGCGAGCAGCAGGAAGGCGCACATGGATTCGCAATTACCTTTGGCCGAAAGACTCGCACGGCGGATGCCGTCGCCGCCCGACGGCAGCGCAGCCGTCCTGCCGACGGTGGTCACCATGTCCAGGCTTCGAATGGCGCGGCCGAGCGCGAGCGTGCCCAGGACCGAGCCGCCGTCGGAATCGAGCACGAGAATCGCTCCGCGAACCGTCGGGTCCTTGGCGAAAGCCTCGAATTCGCGCGGCGTGTCGACGGTTATATAGCCGACGGCGGAAATCCAGGTGCGGCAGTTGGATCCACATTGCGCGACGGGTCCCTCTCGCCGCCATTCGAAGCGCATCGGTGCGCTGCTGTCGTCTGCAGGTGCGGGTGGAGCGGCAACTGCTTGCGCTACGGCACATGCGAGCGCAAACGCGCCCCAAATGAAGTGGAGCATTCTGACCCTCATCCATGACGCATCGCCGACGCTTCTGAGTGACGCCGGTCGATAGTGTCGTGTGTCCCAGTTACGGGTCTGTTTTAGAGGCGACGGAGAGTTGGGTCCAGTATGAAAGAGCGGCGACCCCCGCCTAATTTTCACGCAGAATGACGGTCACAATCGACTTCCAGGCATCTTAAATGCACCCGCCAAACGAGTGCGCCACTCTCTGTCCACCGGGGAAGCGCAGCAGGTCGATTCCAGCGTGATGCCCTCGATGCGCCCGCGCAGTTTTCTTCGCCATGTTGTAGCCACGATAGGCCGTGCTCCAGAGCAGGCTGCGCGAGCGCTGATCGCAGCCTACACTTACACGTTCTCCGCTTTGGTCGGCTTTCATTGCCGCCATTTGCCGACATGCTCGAAGTTCGCAGACGAGGCGATTGGACGTTTCGGCCTGTGGGCGGGCGGCTGGATGACCTTGGCTCGGCTGTGCCGCTGCCATCCCCTTGGGACATCCGGACTCGACTTGGTGCCCGCCGCGTTGCCCGTGGATGCGTGCTGGTACCTGCCTTGGCGGTATGGCTTGTGGTGCACGACCAACGCGGGAGACACCGACGCGACCGATCGCTTCCAGTGAACGCGTGCGCAACGAGTCATATCACTGCGCGGCAGCAAGCCGTTCGAGGCGACGCGACGCCTCGGTCGAGCCGAGCTGCACCGCTTTCTCGTACCAGTGCCGGGCCTGCGTAACATCCGCACCGAATCCGAGCACCCCGTGTTCGCTCAGAAAACCCGGATCGAATGTCTTCGCAAGAGCAAGCGAGCCGCGTGCATCGCCCGCGCTGGCTGCCCGCCGCAATGCAATTCTCGCGGAGGCGATGTCGCCACCCCTTACGAAGTCCTCCGCGCGCTTGATGAGGGCTGCGACTTCCTGCGCATCGAGCACGATGGCATCGGCAGGCGGCTTGGGATCCGGCGGCGGGGCCAAGCGCGGCTCCATCTTAGGGACCCATTCCAACCTGACGACTTGACTGTCGACGAGTCGATCGCGCAAGCGCAGATCGATGGCCGCGTCCATGACTCCGACAAAGTCCTTGGGCGCGTACGCGAACGCCTCGCCGAGATCTCGTGCCGATACCTGCCAACCGGTCGCACCCAGCGGGGCGCCCGCAGAGAGCTTGGTTCCCGTCGCGAGGCCGACCATCGTCAATAGTTCGCCGCCGGAGGCGTCATTGATCCAAACGCCCAATGGCAGCGGCTCATTGGCGAATGCGCGCCGGCTCTCGACGATCATCTTCGCCGGTTGCGGCGCAGTTGCCGGGATCACTGGATCGCCCAGCAGCGCCGCATCGGCGACCACACGCATTTGCCTCACAGGCTCCGGCGAATTCGCCAGCATGACTCCAAATGCGACGGTTGCCACCATAAGCAGCAGAAACGCAAACCTTCCAATCCACGGTAGCATCGGTTCGCGTGTTCTTCGCACCGGCGGCTGAGGCAGGATGTTCGGATTGAGCGCGAGACGACGCCATAATTCCTGGATCGCGATGTCTCCCTCGAACGCACGCAACCTCGGGGGCGGCAGTTCGATATTGGGCCCCCCGACTCCCGGCGCCATCGGCGGCAGCTCGGTTATCACCATGGAGGGGGCGTCAGCAATCCAGCGTTGCTTGCCCGCCTTTGCAAACGCCGTCTGTGTGATCGACGCCGCAGCCTGGCTGATCGCCGCCGCCCGCAATGCATTGGTCGTCCCGGGTTTAGTCTCGGGCGATGTCGGCGGCGCATTGGCGTAGCTGGCCAATGCCGGCCTGTCCGGCTGCGAGCTGCGCGCCCAGCGCGGCGTATAGATCGACGGATCATCGACCCCGTCTTCGTTTCGGATTGGAGTACTCATCAACGCCTCTCCCCTCTTCGACCCGTCGGTTGATGCAGCACGGCTGATCGCTGCCCTCGATGTCCTACCCGGACGATGGAGATGCCGAAGCAAGCCGATCGAGTGGCTGCGTCGCAATGGCGATGGCCGGAGACAACGATAGTGGACTTGATCGACAGGCCGATCCCGCCGGCCTTGAGCTTGACGGGGAAACGATCGCCGCTCGCGCCCGCGCTGCATGAAACCGGATGAGTTGGAAAAGGCTGCGGCAAGCACCGCCACGGCCAATACGCAACACCTGAAATGGCCCTATCATGGGCCGCCGCAGACCTCCCCACATACTCACTCCCGTTTGCGGCGGGTACGCTACGCAACACCTCGCGTAGCAGACCCGACTAGGTTGCTGACGCTTACGATCCGCGATTTATTCGCAAACGTTGAGAGCGCTGCGCCCCCTGCGCGGACGGTTAAAGTTTTGGAAGGGAATTCGTCGCTGCCGTGATGCTAGTTTGTTCATTGTGCGGCGGAAGCATCGCGCGCTCCAGCAGCGTCGGCGGTATCCACATCTGTCGGTAAATGTCACAAGTGCGGGCACGACCTGCAAATCGCC
>CAWHPT010000044.1:0-31689 GCA_963831225.1 uncultured Alphaproteobacteria bacterium | reverse complement strand
CAAGCAACGCATTGAACTCATTAACCTAATTGGCTGTCGACCGATCGGGCAATCAGACGCTTCCGATGTTGCGCATGCCGAGCACATTATATAAATCGTGACCCCGCCATATTCGGGCAGTGCGTTCGTTTCAGGAGCCGCGCTCTTTCGCGCCTCCGGCCACGCTTACCTGCATTCGTAGGCAGCGAGTGAGCAACAGGAGTGCATCATGGTCGCGTTGACCTTTCCCGACGGCGCGCGTCGCGATTATTCCGACGGCATCAGCGGTCTTGAAATTGCCAAGCGCATCTCGCCGTCGCTCGCCAGGCGCACGGTGGCGATGGCGCTCGATGGAGCGGTGGCTGATCTGGCCGATCCGATCGATCGGGATGCGACCATCGAGTTTCTCATGCGCGAGGACCCACGCGCGCTGGAGCTTATCCGGCACGACGCCGCGCATGTCTTGGCGGAAGCGGTGCAGAGCTTGTGGCCGGGCACCCAGGTTACCATCGGTCCGGTGATCGAGAATGGATTCTATTACGACTTCTTCCGCAATCAGCCGTTCACCCCGGAAGATTTCGACGTGATCGAGAAGCGAATGCGCGAGATCATCGCGCGCGACGAGCCCTTCACGAAGCAAGTGTTGTCGCGCGGAGAAGCCAAACGCGTCTTCCGGGACAAGGGCGAACTGTTCAAGGTCGAGCTTATCGACACAATACCCGAGGACCAGCAGATCAAGATCTACAGCCAGGGCCAATGGTTCGACCTTTGCCGCGGTCCGCATATGACCTCAACCGGCAAGATCGGGGGCGCCTTCAAGCTCATGAAAGTCGCGGGCGCCTATTGGCGCGGCGATTCCAGCCGCGAGATGCTCTCCCGCATCTACGGCACCGCGTTCGCCCGGCAGGAGGAGCTCGAGGCTCATCTCGAGCAGATCGCGGAAGCGGAGAAGCGCGATCATAGGAAGCTCGGCCGGGAAATGGATTTGTTCCACTTCCAGGAGGAGGCGCCGGGCTCGGTGTTCTGGCATCCGAGAGGCTGGACCTTGTTCCAGATGCTGGAGAGCTACATCCGCCGTCGACAGACCGATGCCGGATATGTCGAGGTCAACTCCCCTCAGTTGATGGACTCCTCGCTGTGGGTCGCCTCCGGCCACATGGAAAAGTATCGCGAGATGATGTTCCTGACCGAGCATCGGCATGATGACGAGCGGATCTATGCGATCAAGCCGATGAATTGCCCGGGGCACGTGCAAATCTTCAAGAACGGCCTGAAGTCCTACCGCGATCTTCCGCTGAAGCTTGCAGAATTCGGCAAGGTCCACCGGTTCGAACCGTCCGGTGCGCTGCATGGGCTGATGCGCGTGCGCGCGTTCACCCAGGACGATGCACATGTGTTCATCACCGAGCAGCAGATCGCGCAGGAGAGCCTCGAGATCAACGACCTCATCCTCTCGATTTACCGGGATTTCGGGTTTCCGGATGTCACCATCAAGTTCTCCGACCGGCCGGAGCAGCGCATCGGCGACGACGCGGTTTGGGACAAATCCGAGGCTGCGCTGATGCAGGCGCTCGAGGCGTCCGGCCGGCCGTGGACGCTCAACAAAGGCGAAGGCGCCTTCTATGGCCCGAAGCTCGAATACGTTCTGCGCGATGCAATCGGCCGCGACTGGCAGTGCGGCACGGTGCAGGTCGACCTCAACCTGCCCGGCAGGCTCGGAGCGTTCTATATCGACGAGCATTCGAGCAAGGTGACGCCGGTGATGTTGCACCGGGCGATGTTCGGATCGCTCGAACGTTTCACCGGCATATTGCTCGAGCACTATGCCGGGCATCTGCCGCTGTGGCTGTCACCGCTGCAGGCAGTGGTCGCCACCATAACCGACGCTGCCGACGACTACGCGCGCGAGGTGATTGCGGCGGCGCAAGGCGCCGGCCTGCGGGTCGAAGGCGACCTGCGCAACGAGAAGATCAACTACAAGGTACGCGAGCATTCGCTTGCCAAGGTGCCGGCTCTGCTGGTCATTGGACGCAAGGAAGCAGCCGAACGCAGCATTTCGATTCGCCGGCTGGGCAAGGAAGGTCAGACCGTGCTGCCGCTCGAAGCCGCGCTCGCGGCGCTCGTCGAGGAGGCCGTGGCACCCGACATGCGGCGGTTGCGGCTGGCAGCCTAGCCCGGCCGGAATCGGCTCGGACGACGCGCCCGAGCAGGCGGCTTTCTGCCATGCGAAGGCATGCCGATCAGCGCGCGATGACCTCCACTTCGCGGTCGACGCCGTTGACCACCTTGAACTCGCCCTCGTAGCTGTTGTTCTCGTTGCGCGCGATCGCGCGATACTCGCCCTCCGCCAGGATCACCCGCGGGAACGCGCCGATCAATTCCTTGATGACGTCGCCGCCGGGCGTGAGCACCGACCATTGGGTATTGGCGCGCGCCTCGCCGCCCCGCTCGTTCACCAGCTTGAGGGTAATGATCGCCGCACGATGATTGACGGTGACATCGGTGAGCTTGCCGACCTGCACGCGGATGTCGGAGCGCACCGTGGCATTGGCATCGCCGTAGTTCGAGACGATGTGGTAGCTGCCTTCCGGAATCAGAACCACGTCGCCGGTCAAGATCGCGCTGGCGATCGCGCGCTTGTCCCCGGGCTCGAACTGGCTGCCCTTGTAGAGATCGAACGATATCTGTCCCGGCGGGATCCGGGCGTCGCCAACCCTTCCTTCGATGCGCAAGCCGCCGGCCGGAATCTCGAATACTTCCTTGACCGGCTCGCCTTTCAATTGCACTGCCTTGGCCACGCTGGTGAGCCCGAACCCGACGCTGATCACATAGCTCCCGGCGGGAAGCACAAGGGTAGGTGCCGGCCCTTTGTCCTCCTTGACGAGCCGCGGGGCACCGCTCTGCTCGGTCCGATACACGCGCCAATGGAGTCCGGAGTTGATCGATGGAAGATCGCGGCCGAAGCGCGCGCTCACGGCGAGCGCGGCCTGACCGGACGGCACGGCGGACGTGACGTTACCCTGCACACCTGGATTTCCGGCCGGCGGCAACGACTGGAGCGTCGGTCCCTTGGGCGCCGCCGGCGGCGGAGCCACGTTGCCCGGGGGTGGAGCAATGCTCTGCGCCGGCCCCGGCGGAACCGATGGAACGTCAGCGGGCGGGCGAAGCGCGGGGGTGCCGGTAAAGAATTGTGCGTTACCGGCGGCAGAAGACGCCGCAAGCCACAGGCCGACGGCCGCGGTAAATTGGGCCGCCCGGCCCGTCCTCGTCCCCCGCATCCTCATGGACCGAAGTTTTTTACCGAAATCACGGCAAATTCAAGCCACATAGCGTTGTTTGTCACAGTTGCCGCGCTGTGCTAGCGCAACGCAGCCGAAGTCTTACGCAGGCTGCGAGGGAGAGCGGCCAAGTCTATGCAGGCTGCGGGGAGCAAATACGGCCTTTCGACCTGGACCAGATCCGATGCCCGATGCGCTCGAACTGCTCAAGACCCGCCGCTCGATCAAGCCGGCCGAGCTTACCGGGCCCGGCCCTTCGGCCGCTGAGATCGAGACGCTGCTCACGGTCGCCTCGCGGGTCCCCGACCATGGCAAGCTCGTGCCTTGGCGCTTCATCGTCTTCGAGGGCGACGCCAGGCTCTCGGCCGGTGAGGCCATCGTCGCCGCATTCCGGACCAGGTATCCCGACGCCAAGCCCGAGCATGTCGCTGCCGAGCGAAACCGGCTTGCGCGCGCTCCGCTGGTCATCGCGGTGGTCAGCCGCGCGGCGCCGCACGTGAAAATTCCGGAATGGGAGCAGGTGCTGTCCGCCGGCGCCTCCGCCATGAGCCTGGTGCTCGCCGCTCACGCGCTCGGCTATGGCGCCAATTGGATCACCGAATGGTACGCTTATGACCGCGGCGTGCTGGATGCGCTCGGTCTCGGGCAAAACGAGCGCATTGCCGGATTTGTGCATATCGGCCGGCCGGCGCAGCAGGTCGAGGATCGGGTGCGGCCGCCGATCGGGCAGATCGTGACCCGGTTTGTGAACGGCTGAGACTCGGATCCCGGACTCTCGACGCCTGACGCTTCTGATCTTCGTTATGCAGTTTGAATATAGTCGCGAAGCGCAGCAAATTCCTGCTCCATCTCCAGCAGCCGGTGCTTGACCACGTCGCCGATCGATACGACGCCGATCACCTTATCCTGCTCGACGACCGGGAGATGGCGAAACTTGCCGGTGGTCATGCGCTCCATCAGCACGTCGACGGTATCAGACTGGCTGCATGTGACGACGCGCCGGGTCATCACCTGCGACAGCGGTTGTGCGAGCACGCCTGCCCCTCGCTCCGCCAGCACGCGCACGATATCTCGCTCCGACAGGATGCCGATGACGCGGCGATCGGGACCCAGCACCAGTAGCGCGCCGATCTTGTGCTCGGTCAGGATTCGCACAGCAGTTTCGAGAGTGGCCGTGGGCTCGATCGAGATGACGTCGCTGCCCTTGGCCGAAAGAATTGCCTTCACGATCATGGTCGCCTCCCTTGACCGTAAGCTGCTCCGACCCTGCCGGAGCGGACCTCAGCATTGTAACAGTCGATTTCGGCACCGTGCTCTCATCACGTCATGCCAGCCATGCAGCCACCACAACGGAGGTGGCGCAAGGCAACCGACTTGGCGGTCGATCTTGATCTGCACCGGTCGCCGCCGCTCGCTATGAATGTGCCTTTGAAGATTATCGGCCTGATTCTTGGCAGGCGCAAGGCGGCGGACGCAGCGACGCGGCGATGTCGGCGGACGCGGCGGACAGACGGCCATTTACTGCCCTGTGCGAGTCGGATCGGGCCCCTCCCCATGGCCGCCACCCGACACCCGCACCGGGTCGAAAGCGTTGAATGCCAGAAGCCCAGCCAGGAAGCCGCCGATATGCGCCTGCCACGCGATGCCATTCTGGATTCCGGGCATGCTGGCGAGCCCGAGCCCAAACAGAAGATTGACGCCGAACCACACGGCCAGAAATGCGAGCACGCGCGGGTCGCGCAGGCTCGTCGTCAGCGGTGCGGCCGGCACCCTGTCGGCCTGCTCGCGGTCTCGCCACAACCCGAGGGAACTGCCACGCTGAAACGCAAACCGCATGGCCGCTGCCATGGCGCCGGAGATTGCCGCCGAGGCACCCACCATCGGCAGCAATTCCCCAAAATGAGTCATGAGGTGGACGGCGGCGCCGGCAGCAGCCGAGGCGGCCATGAAGGCCATGAACCGCGAGGCTCCGAATCGCCGCGCCACGGGTGAGCCGAAGGCCAACAGCCATATCACGTTGAAAACAAGGTGGCTGATATCCCCGTGGATGAAAGCGTAGCTGACGAAGGTCCAGATATCGGCAGGCCACCCCCCTGGCCACACGACGTCAGGCAGCACGCCAACGTCATAGCGGGCGGGAATGAAGGCAAACAGCAGCAGCACTTCGGTGATCTGCTCGGCGGTGAGCGCAAGCATGAGCAATGCGTGAATGAGACCGAGTGCTGCAACCAGCAGGACCACGATCGCGGGCACGTTGAGCATTCGTTCGCGGCGTGGCTGCTCGAGCATGATCGACCGTGGCGCCGACATAGGCTGTCACGCGCATTCACGCAAGCAGCCTGTTACACGACCAGTCGCAATCTCCGCACTGCCCGTGCACCGAATATTTTCCCGCTTCGTTGCCGTTGCTCCGTTGTGCGCTCGCGGGAAGCATTTCGACGCTGGGCATTAACGGCCACCGCGCGATAGCGCGCACAATGCCGAATTGGCGCTACGTCCGTTGGTTAATGCAGGGATTCATTTTCGATTTGCATTGCCTGGCTTTGCATCGAGGTCGTCGCGAACGATAACGGATTCCCGACGCCGATCGTTACAATTGTCTTCAAAATGACACTGCGAGCTTAGCGGCGATTTAAATCGTTTGTGAGAAATGTGGCCCCAAGAACAGGGGGGCCACAAAATGAGCTGGAGTGTCACGGAGATATTGGGAGCGGGATGCATTGCGTTGGCGCTGGCTGCAGCGCCCGCGATGCCGCCAGCCAATGCAGCGGGTGAGCGCCCGCTGTTCGTGTCTCTCGGCGCCGCGACCCGCGCCCCGATTGGCTGGATCGACTTCTGCTCGAGCTACGCCGGCGAATGCGAGACGAGCCCGCTCGAGCCGCGTGACATCGTGCTCTCGAGCAAGGCCTGGAAGGACCTGGTGCGCATCAACACATCGGTGAACGACACGGTCAGACCGATCACCGATCTGGAGCATTGGGGCACGGTCGAGCGCTGGAATTATCCCGATGACGGCTACGGCGACTGCGAAGACTATGTGTTGCTCAAGCGCAGGATGCTGATGCAGGCGGGATGGCCGCGCCAGGCGCTGCTGATCACCGTCGTGCGCGACAAGCGCGGCGATGGTCATGCCGTGCTCACCGTCAAGACCGACAAGGGCGAGTTCGTTCTCGACAACCAGAACCCCGAGATCCTGCTCTGGTCGCAAACCGGATACCGGTTCGTCAAGCGGCAGTCGCAGGCAGATCCGAACACCTGGATCACGCTGGGCGAGCCGCGTCCGGCAACCGCCACCGCAACATCGCGCTGACCGGCCCGATCAAGGAGCTACGCGACCCCGGTCTCGTCCCCCCCTCCCCGTCCCCAGACCGGGTTCGCGCGCGGCCGGCTCTCCCCCCAGAGCCGGCCGCACTTTTTCGAGATCGAGAAAACCCGCTGATCAACGCTGGTCGATCGCCCGCGAGCGACTGCTCGGCCGTCCGCACGCGGTTCGTCTTGAGGCATCGGTCACAATTGCTACACTGCGGTAAGCAAGCAGGAGACCGAGATGGCCAAGGATGAAATCGAGCAAGTCGCAGCGCATCCGCTCCGGGCGTTTCGGCTCCGAGTTCCGGAAGGGCAACCGCACCTCTGTGTGCTGCAGCTGAGCAGTGAAAAAGACGGCAGCGGCGTGGTGCACTCGTATGCGGCGACCGCTGATATTCTGGAGCAGCTTGCCACCGCGATACGCAAGCAGGCCAAGACCATGCCGCGTTGATCCCAGTCAGCCGATCCGCTCGAGCGCGCTCGCGTATTGGCGCGCGCGGCGCACGTAGCTAGCGGCCGCGCGCGCAATTGCGCGCACGGCCTCGTCGTCGAGCCTGCGGACCACGCGTGCGGGAGCCCCCAAGATCAGCGAATTCTCCGGGAATTCCTTGCCCTCGGTCACCAGTGCACGGGCACCAACCAGACAATTGCTTCCAATTCTTGCACCGTTGAGCACGACTGCGCCCATGCCGATCAGGCTGTTCGAGGCAATGGTGCAACCGTGCAGGATGACGCCGTGGCCGACGACGCAGTCGTCGCCGACGATCAGCGGAAAACCGGGATCGGTGTGAAGGGTCGCATTGTCCTGGATTTGCGAGCGCTTGCCCAGCTCGATCCATTCATTGTCGCCGCGCAAAACCGAACCGAACCAGATGCTGGCGTCGAGCTTCAGACGCACGCGTCCGATCACGGCCGCACTGTCTGCGATCCAATACCGCTCGGCTTCGGGCAGCTCCGGCGCTTGTCCGTCCAGCTTGAAGATTGCCATGGCCGCTCTGCCGACCGTTCTGCAAGAGAGAGCTTGCACACACTCAGCCGATGCCCTGCCGTTATACGATTTACCCGGGTCGGGGTGCCTTATCTGCGCCAGCCACGGCAGCCCCGCAAGACCCACGTCCTGACTTTTCGAATTCCTGACTTCCGGCAACCGATCGCGCATACTCGCAGATGATTCGCGGAGCTTGCTTGCCGTCCCATGACAACGGCCCACGCCACCGGAGCGCGCGACCGACGGTTGCGGGGGCGTTCGCCACGCCCCACCAATCCGCTGCTGCTGCCGCTGGCCGTCTTCGCCGGTGCCGGATTGCTGGCCTTCGTCTACATCGGCTACGTGCTGTGGCCGCGCTGGCCGGGTCCGCCCCCTCGCCTGGATGCGCCGGCCATCCCGATCACGGTTGCAGGAGTTGCCTTCAACGTGCCGCCTGCAGCCATTCGCTTTCCTCTACATCGTCGACCGGGGGCGCATGAGCGCGTAGACCTCGTTTTCCTATGGCCCTCGCTCACCCCGCCGGAGGCAAGCAAGACTCAGCAGCGTTTGCCGGAACCCGACGCACTCTCGGCAACTGCACAGCCTCTGGAGCGGATATTCGTCACTATTGCCGCCGCCGCAGAATCGATCCCCCCCGAGCAACGCGTCTCGACGGTCTATCCACGCTACACGATGCCCGAGACGTTGCCCGGCCCGGACGGACTTACTGTTCTCCCGTTCCGCGAGGGCACGCCCTATCAGGGCGAGGACCTGATCTTTGACGCGGCGGCACGGGGCTTTCTTGTGCGCTGCACCCGCAACGGTCCCGGTCCCACGCCCGGCACCTGCCTGCACGAGCGCCGGATCGGCGCGGCCGACCTCGTGCTGCGATTTCCGCGCGACTGGCTTGATGACTGGCGCGCGGTCGCGGGCGGCATCGACTCGCCTGATCGCCAGCATAGTTGACGGTGCATCTGAGCCGATCGCGCTAGCTCCTCTCGAGCAGCCCCGGCTCGTCGAGGTCGAGCGCCAGGATCGGCAGCTCGAAATAGGAAGACCGCGCGTCCTTCTCGTCGAAGAACACCACGCCGATATATTCCTCGCCAACATAGACTTCCGCCGAATCATTTTTCTTCGCCCGCGGCACCACGCGAACGCGCTCGTTGTCGAACTTGCGCTTGAGATAGGCGTCGAGCTGCTTGATGTCCGGCATCGGCGGTAGCGGCATCACCCAATGTGATCTTCATCTCGAAATTGTAGGAGCGCTCGTCGTCCTCGTCGTCATCGTCGAGAACGAGCGCACCGATATGCTCCTCCCCGACGAAAACATCGGCGGAATTGCCGCGCTTGGGCACCACGCGAATGCGCGCATTGCCGAACAAGCGCTTGAAATAGGCGTCGAGCTTCTTGATTTCCTGGACATCCACCGGTTGAGCTCCCGCGCCTCAGGCGTCGTGAAAGAATTGGTTCATCGAACGCGACGGTTCGGGACAACCCGCCTCGCCGATGACCTTGGCGGGAACGCCGGCAACAGTCTTGTTGTTCGGCACCGATTTGAGCACCACCGAGCCCGAAGCAATGCGGGCGCAATGGCCGATCTCGATATTGCCGAGGATCTTGGCGCCGGCTCCGATCAATACGCCACGGCGTATCTTGGGATGGCGGTCTCCGGCTTCCTTGCCGGTTCCGCCGAGGGTGACGCCGTGCAGGATCGAGACGTCGTCCTCGATCACCGCCGTTTCGCCGACGACGAGACCGGTGGCGTGGTCGAGGAAGATGCCGCGCCCGATCCGCGCGGCCGGATGAATGTCGCACTGGAATTCCGAGGACGACCGGCTCTGCAGGTAGTATGCGAAATCCTGCCGTCTCCTGCCCCAGAGCCAGTGCGCCAGCCGATGAGTCTGGACCGCGTGGAATCCCTTGAAATAGAGCACCGGCTCGAGGAACCGGTGGGCAGCGGGATCGCGATCGACCGTTGCCACCGCGTCGGCGCGAAAATCGGTGCCGATCGACGGCTGGCTTTCGAGCGCATCGGCATAGGCTTGTCGGATCAGCTCAGCGGACACCTCGGCGCTATCGAGGCGCTCGGCCACCCGATGAACGATCGCTGCCTCCAATGTATCGTGATGCAGGATGGTCGAATAGATGAATGTTGCAAGCTCGGGCTCGCGTCTCGCTACTTCCTCCGCCTCGAGGCGGATCCGCGCCCAGACCGGGTCCACCTTGTCGAGCGCGCCGGGGGCTCGCACGTTCTGCTGGGCCATGATTGTCTCCCGCACATTCACTTGATCGCAGCTTAGCACAACTGGCGCTGCAATAGACCATATAGGCGGATCCTGTCCAAACGCGAGACAGCGCATCCCGAGACCGGGGCGGGCCAGATGTGGTGCTCAAGGCTGCTCGGCGAGAAAAGCCAGCACCGCTTGCTTGAATACCTTGTCACCGACGGCGAGCATGTGGTCGCGGCCGGGGACGTCGAGCGCTCGTCCGGCCGGCAGCATGGCCGCGAGCTCGTGCGGCGAGCCGGCGATCACATCTTTGCTGCCGACGGCGACCAGCACCGGCGCCCGGATCTGTTGCACTTGCTCGCGCGTCAAGATCTGACGCGAACCGCGGATGCAGGCGGCGAGCGCATCGAGATCCGATTGGGTCTGTTCCGCAAAACTGCGGAACATGCGGCCCACCGGGTCCTCCACGTCGGCGAGCGAGGCCGCCTCCAACGCCTCGGCGATGCTCTCCGGCAGGCCGACGCCCTCCACCAGGCGGCTGCCGAGGCCGCCGAGAACGGCACGGCGCAGGCGCGCAGGATGAGCCAGGGCGAAAAAGGCAGCGATGCGCGCGCCCATGGAGTAGCCCATCACGTCCGCCCGCGCGAGCGCGAGATGATCGAGCAGTGCGCGCACGTCATCCGCCATGATCGCGCTGTGATATGCGGCAGGATCATAGAGCTTGCTGGAAGCCCCATGTCCGCGATCGTCGAGCGCAATCACGCGCCGCCCGGCCTTGGTCAGGGTCGCCACCCAGCCCGGCGAGACCCAGTTCACCTGTGCGTTCGAGGCGAAGCCGTGCACCAGCACGATCGGCTCGCCCTCGCCTTCATCGATAAATGCAATCTCGATATCGTCGTGCTGGAAGCGATGCATCTCGGTTCCGACTTCGAGAACACGCCCGGACGCGTAGGGCGGATTGCGGGCAGCGCAATCTGCCGCTCTTTGCGCATGCGTTCAGCGATCTAGAGGGAAGAACACCTCGCCCTACGAAGCAGCTTGCGCAATTTCGCAGGGTGCGGGTTTGCGAGGATCATTCCATAAAGTGGCTGGTAAAAATCTTCTCCGGGGCCGCTCTCGACGAGTTCGCCCCGGGAGTTGCGGTGCAGGGCTCGGCGCCGCGGACGAGATCACCACCGCCGTCCCTTGATCCGCAGCCGTGGCCGCCGCTGGGCGTTGCTCGCGCCGCCGTTCGTCCCGTCGCAACCGCTCGCCTGCGCGCGCACGGCGCCGCTTGCGGCGCGCGCAATAGCGCTCGGTGGCACGCTCGGTCGCCTTCTTGAGCGAAGACACGAACCCCAAAACGGTCAAGATCGCCCAGAACACCCAACTGGCAAGGTTGAAGGTGCCCACCGTGAGCAGGATGGCGCCGCGTCCGGCAAGCTTGAGGATCGCACGGGTCTTGCCGCCCTTGGCAGCGGCCAGGGTGGCAATACGCGACACGTCGCGCGGCCCTTCGGCGAGCTTCAATCCGTCGAGCGCAGCCCGCGTTCCGGCCTTGGACTGCACGCGCCCGACATCCCCTGCCAGGCGCATGAGACCTTGCGCCTTCTCGACCTTGACGGCCTGGCGGGCGGCACGCACCGCGGCCGCCGGGTTCATCAGCGCTGCACCTCCGACGGCGCGCCGAAGTGCGGTCACGTCGACGGTTTCGCGCAGCGAGCGGCTGATCCAGTCTGCCATGCCACCGCCGATCCGGCCGGTCTTGCGTGCGGCCTTGACCACCGTCAGGCCAATCCTTGCCGGCGCCGCTACTCCGACCGTCGCATAGGTTCCTGCGGTCACTGCCAAGCCCACGCAGGCCAGCCCGAGAATCAATTCATCGGCTTCTCGTCCCGCGACGAGCCGCGTCCCCTCGCGCACGGCATCGCGGATATCCCCGAACACAAAGAGATCTCCGACCGCCGTGCCGGCCAATCCGGAGAGATCGTCCGGCTCGCCGGTGACGAGGCCGCGTCCGAAGCTCTCGAGCGAGCGCCCTGCCGTCGCGGCACCGGAATTCGCCCGCTCCACCTTCGCCGCGAGGTCGGGATCAACCGCCAGCTTCTGCTCGCGGGCCAATTCGAGAAAGCTTTGTGCGAGGTCTGCATCCTGGGCGGCAAGCGCTGCGTTGATTTCACGCTCGGCGACCGTGGCATCGAACGCGCGCGCGACCGCGCGATCGGCGAGCGCCACCGGATTGTCCCGCGCGGCGAGCAGCGATTCTGCCTCGAAACCGCGCGGCGCAATTGTGAGGGCGGCAAGCGCGAAGGCAATGCTCAGACCGAGTGGCACGGCAATCCGCGCTCCGGCCATGAAATTCGTCTCCTAAGTTCCCCGCCAATCTTGGCCGAGCACGCTTGCCTCGGCAAGATGCCGACATCATTGTTGTTAATGTGGGGAATTGCCACGCACGTCGCAAGTTGCGAAGCTTCTGCAATCCCCGCAAAGTAAGTATCCCCCGGCAGAGCCGGGGGCTTTATTTTAGGAGCCGCTCAAAGCGGCTGTTGGGTCGCTGACGCGGCCCTGTAGAAGTGAGCCGCTCGAAGCGGCTGTTGGGGCCGCTGACGCGGCCCCGATCGTTAGGGCCACCTGAAGGTGGCTCCTCAGCGCCACAGATTCATCTGCTCCAGACGCTTGTCCTCCGCTTCCTGCTTCTTGATGTACTCGCGTATTACCTCTGTGTCCCGTCCTACTGTGGATACGAAATATCCCCTCGCCCAGAAGTGTTGGCCTACGAAGTTTCGCTTCTTCTCCCCGTATACACGAGCCAAGTGGATCGCGCTCTTTCCCTTGATAAATCCGATCACCTGCGACACTGCGTGCTTGGGGGGGATCGAGATCAACATGTGCACGTGATCCGGCAGAAGATGACCTTCCTCGATCTTGCTTTCCTTTTGCTCGGCCAATTTCCGGAATACATCTCCCAGATGCCGACGCAGCTCTACATACAAGGTCTTCCTGCGGCACTTCGGAATAAAAACAACGTGGTATTTGCACTCCCATTTGCTGTGACTTAAGCTTTCATAGTCACCCATCGATGGAACTCCTCTTCGTGTGCTTGGCCGCTCACGATTCGGAGTTTCGTCGATGGATCGGCGGTGTCGACCGCCGGATATGTCAAACTTTTTGTGCCGCCCCGGCAGAGCCGGGGGAACTCCTATTGGGGTTTAGCGCGACGCTCGGCGCGCTCGCTATGGTGCGGCGCGGCCGATCGGCGCTCGTTTTCCGGCGCACAGCACGGACCAATGACAATGGCCGAGACGATCGTTCCTCATTTTCACAACACCCCCGGCGTGCCGGTGATCGAGATCGGCGCAAGGGAATTCATGTGCGTCGGTGAGTTGCCTCCTTTCGATCATCCGCACGTGTTCCTGGACATGGGCGACGCGATGGAGGCCATCTGTCCGTACTGCTCGACGCTGTTTCGTCACGACCCCGGCCTCGATGCCCATGCGGCACGGCCCGCGGAATGTGCGCTGGCCGACGAATTCGCACGCTGAACCCACCATCGATGGAGGCAGGACCCGTGCCGAGCTCGCGCACCGTCATTATTGCCGGCGCGGGCATCGGCGGGCTCACCGCGGCTTTGGCGATTGCGCAGCGCGGACTAAATGTCGTCGTTCTCGATCAGGCACATCGGCTGGAAGAGGCCGGGGCCGGCATTCAGCTCTCACCGAATGCGTCACGCATCCTGATTGCGCTCGGCCTCGCTGCCCCCCTTCTGCGCCATGTCGTCACCCCTGAGGAGCTCAGGGTCATGGACGGGCAGACAGCCTGCGTCCTTGCGCGCGCTCCGCTCGGGACCGCCGTCGAGCAGCGCTACGGCGCACCCTACTGGGTGATCCATCGCGGCGACCTGCAAGCCGTGCTCGTCGAAGCCGCGGACGCCAACCCCGACATTACCCTGCATCTCGACGCCAAAGCCGACGACTTCGTGGTGCATGCAGGAGGCGTTACGGTCTCCGCGCGCTCCTCCCGCCGGCAATTCGAGCAAAGCGGGATCGCGCTCATCGGCGCCGACGGATTGTGGTCGACTCTGCGCCGGCGCATGGGCACTCACGACGAGCCGCGGTTTGCGCGCCACACCGCTTGGCGTGCGCTGGAATCCGCAGACGCGATGCCGGAAGACGTGCGAGATCCGGCGATCAACCTCTGGCTCGGCCGCCATGCTCACCTGGTCCACTACCCCGTCCGCGGCGGAAGCCTCGTGAATGTCGTGGCCATCATCCGCGACGACTGGCGCGAGCCGGGCTGGAGCGTGCCCGGCGACGGCGCGGAAATTCTTTCCCGCTATCCTGCCGGCACGTGGGCACCGCCAGTGCGCGCAGTGCTCTCGGCACCGCGGCATTGGCACAAATGGGCGCTGTTCGACCGCTCGCCGCTTGCCCAATGGGGCAAAGGACCGGTGACGCTGCTCGGCGATGCCGCCCATCCAATGTTGCCCTATCTCGCCCAGGGCGCGGCCATGGCGATCGAAGATGCAGCGGTGCTTGCGGCACGCATCGCCGAAGCGCCCGGTGATCCCGGCCGTGCCATGCGCGGCTACGAACGACAGCGGCGATCACGCACCGCGCGCGCGCAACGGACTTCGCGACGCAATGGAAGGGTCTATCACATGGGCGGTCTCATGGCTCTTGTGCGACGGCTCGCGCTCGGCGCGATGGGGGACCGGCGTTTGATCGCGCGCTACGACTGGCTCTATGGCTGGAAGCCCGCCTGATGGGGCATCACCCTGCCGGGCTTCGGCCCCTTTCGCAATTCTTCGCGCGCGCGGTGATCTCGATGATCTTGAGCTCCTCTTGCGCGGCAACGTGGTCGGCCTTGTAGGCGAGCATGTTGACGAGCGCGCCGCCGGCGCTCTGCTCGGCCTTGTCCATCAGCAATTGCAGCTCCTGCTCGCGGGCTGTCCAATGCCTGCGCTGGCCCGCCAGCTGCTCGCACGTGGTGTATTGGTGCTTGCCGGGGTCGGCAAAGATCGTGAGCGGATTGTCGCCCGGGGACGAACAACCGGCCGCCGTTGCAGCCACCAACATGGCGAGCGCACCCATGCGCATGCGCTGCTCAGTAATCCTTTCCTGCATGTGCGGGCACGACTCCGATACCGAAAGACCCTGCCATGGCGGCGGAATGCGCCGTATTCGTGGTCGTGTTTTCCTTGGTCTCCTCGCGCTCGATGTCGATCGCGTAGTCCATTCGAGGTCTCCCGGGACTGCGCACAGAGCGTGGCCCGCCGGGTTGATCTCACCCGAGGGTGCTGCCGTGAACATTGGCTTCCGCCGCACCGCCCGCGTAAGGTGGGCTGATGACCGGCGCACGATGCGACCTCCTTCATCGATCGACTCCGTTCCGCCGCCGAGCTCCGCAGCCGACAGCTCGTTGCGAAAGTGCTGATCGATGAACCACGTGCCTCACCCCGAACGAGAAGCACCTGCGCTCAGACGCACGCCGCTGCACGGCCTGCATTTGCGCCTCGGCGCCCGCATGGTTGCGTTCGCCGGCTACGACATGCCGGTGCAGTACCCTTCCGGCATCATCAAGGAGCACTTGCATACCCGCGCCGCCGCCGGCCTGTTCGACGTGTCGCACATGGGACAGATTGCGGTGCGCCCGCGCTCCGGCCGCTGCGCCGACGCCTTGCGGGCGTTGGAGACACTCGTCCCCGGCGACATGCTCGGGCTGGTCGCGGGCCGGCAGCGCTACACGGTGCTCACCAACGCCGCCGGCGGCGTGCTCGATGATCTCATGGTCGCGAACCAGGGCGACCGCCTGCTGCTCGTGGTCAACGCGGGCAACAAGGCGGCCGACGAAGCGCATCTGCGCGCTCATATCGCTGATGCCTGCCTCGTGGATCCGCTCGCCGATCGCGCCCTCCTCGCGCTGCAGGGACCGAAGGCCGAGGCCGTGCTCGCGGCCCTCGCGCCCGAGATCGAGGCGATGCGGTTCATGGACGTTCGCAGCGTGACACTGCTGGACCATCGTTGCTTCATATCGCGCTCCGGCTATACCGGAGAGGATGGTTTCGAGATCAGCATCGGCGCCAGCGAGGCCGAGGCGTTCTGCGATGCATTGCTGGGCAACGCGGAGGTCGCGCTGGCCGGGCTCGGTGCCCGCGACAGCCTGCGGCTCGAAGTGGGTCTCTGCCTGCATGGCTCGGACCTGGACGAGACGACCACGCCGGTGGAGGCTGCGCTGGAGTGGACGGTTGCCAAAGCGCGCCGAGCCGGTGGAGCGCGCGCCGGTGGCTTTCCCGGCGCCGAGGTGATCCTGCCGCAACTTTCCAAGGGGGCCGCCCGCCGACGCGTTGGATTGCGGCCGGAAGGACGAGCGCCGGTCCGCGGTGGCGCTGCGCTGTTCCCGCAAGAGAACGCCGGCGCGACAGCGGGCACCGTGACATCCGGCGGGTTCGGCGTGAGCCTCGGCGCTCCGGTGGCGATGGGATATGTGCCGGCAGCCGCGGCCGGCCCCGGCACCAGAATGTTCGCCGAGGTTCGCGGCCGGCGGCTCCCTGTCGTGGTTGCGGAGCTGCCGTTCGTGCCGACGCGCTACAAGCACCACCAACCCTGACTTGCGGAGACCCAGTGCCATGTTGAAGTTCACCAAGGATCACGAATGGCTTCGCATGGATGGCGAGGTGGCCACCGTCGGCATTACCCCCTACGCGCAGGAGAAGCTCGGCGATCTCGTGTTCGTCGATTTGCCGGGCGTGGGTGTCCGGCTCGATCAGGGAGCACCTGCGGCCACGGTGGAGTTGGTGAAAGCGGCCTCCGACGTCTACGCCCCAGTCAGTGGCGAGATCATTGCCGTGAACGACAAGGTCGTAAGCGAACCGGGGCTGGTCAATGCCGAGCCGACCGGCGACGGCTGGCTGTTCAAGATCAAGCTCGACGACGCCTCGCAGCTGGCGGCGCTGCTCGACGAAGCGGATTACAACAGCCTCACGGTCTGATTGCGGCGCGCAGGCGCGCCAAGCGATTGAGCCCTTCCTTGCGGAAATCCATAATCGCCAGCGACTGTTTCGCCAAAATGCCGATCGGACGTAGAGGCGGATTGGCGTTTGCGTAATCCGCCATCTTTCACAAGCCGTGCTGGCAGACTTCGTGGCGCTGTCCCGCCGTCCCCACCCCCGGCACCGAAAAAGCGGGACGATCGCCATCAAGCTGTTGGTCCCGCATGATTTTGCTGTCCCTGAGCACGCCCGACTTCGAGGCCTTGTGGGACACCCGGAGCAAGTGTCGGGAGCACACGAGTTGTCCGGGTTAGGTAAGTTGTACACACAGTTGTCCGGTTTCATGCTCTGCGAAGGAGCATGGATCATGAACCGGACGACCAGTACGCACGCACGGTGTCGTTCCCAACCGCGTAGCCTCTTCGAGCTTGAGCTGCATAGTTCAAGCCAAACCATTACGGCTACACGCGCCTCGACGCGGAGCCGGAGGAAGACGTGGACGACCGCTTCACGGCGCGGTCTTGAGCTGACAAGTTTAGAGACTTCTCGTTTGCAGGTTCACTTTTCGGAAACAGATAAGACTTCCTGAAGCCGGGAAACGAGAGCATCCCGCCGGTCGCGCGAAAGCTTGTCCAGATTTTGCTGCCGCCAGAGGACAGCCGGCAGTTTCTCCGCCCCAGGCACTTGCAGAAGGTCCCAATCCGGTTCGCCGCGCTCGAACGAAACCAAAAACCGGCGGTGTGCGTTCGGCATGTTGCCGACGATGTCGGCGATGAGCGCTTCTCGCGCATTCATGAGTTCTTCGCGGGTGACAGGCTGGTCGGTCATGCCTTCGAAGCCGCGCAGGAATTCCTCGGAAATATCCCCCGGCGAATCGCGCGCGTCGGCGCAAGCACCTCGGACATGGGCCGATCGTGGCTGAGCATGTAGACGATAAAGGCCCGGCGCAGATTGTCGTCGATGCCCTCCTCGGCGAGCAAATCGCGAACGTCGAACAGGTCGCGCGGATGCTGCCGGTCGAGCGCGGCCACGATCTTGCCTGCATACAAATCCGGGAATGAAACCACCTGGATTTCGGCAAAGCCGAAGGCGTCTTCCACCGCCTCCGACACACCGCGCAGTTCGGGATCGTAGACGCAGCCCCGCAGCACGGGCGTGACTTCGATCTTGATCTGTGCGCCTTCGGCCCGCACAAGCAGCCGGGTCAACGCGCCCTCGATCTTGCCTTCGGTCAGCCTCGCGCCGGCAATTCCCTTGTGGGTGCGGCCCGCAATGCGCGTCATAGCCGCATCAATGGCGGTGAGCGATTCCGCGCGCGGCTGCACCGGGAGATAGGTGAGATCAATATCGACCGACAGCCGCGGCATGTTGCGGATAAAGAGGTTGATCGCGGTGCCGCCCTTGAGCGCGAAGCATGTCTCTTCCGCGACCAGCGGCAGGGTCCGGATCAGCAGCGCCGCCTGGCGGCGATAGATTTCAGCGAACGCCATCCAGATCCTCCGGCACCGTGATCTGGTAGGCGCGATCGAGCCTGCCGCCCTTCACCAACATGCGCTTGCCCTTGCCCAGGTCGATGGCGCTCTTGTCGAGACGCTTCAGCCAAGCGTGCTGGCGCCGGTCAGCAAAGAAGAAGAACAAGCGCTTGACTTTCACGCTCTTGCAGGCAGCAAGAAGCTCTTGCATCCGTCGAGGGCTGAGGTTGGCCAGCCCCTCCATGAGCTTGTCGGCCTGATGGAAGCTCTCGCGGGCTGGCAATTCGTCCAGCAATTCAAGAACGGCGCGCTCCGGCGCAGAAAGCGCCAGCGGCCAGTTCCACTGGCCCCAGGATTGAATCGTAAGACCTGCGTTCGGCACGTCGCTGGATTCGCCGGGCGTCCAGCTAAGCCCAGGCAGCTTGCGGACCGTTTGATCGTCTGTGAAAAGCTTGCGATCGTTGCGCCAGACAAAGCCAACGTCCAGCGGCAACTTCTGCAGCCAACTTGGAGGCGGCTTTGGACCCGACAAATGCACTTCCTTCCCGCTCTGGCGCAGGTAATGAGCGTAGCCTTGCAGTTCGAGCGCGGTCCGTCCGCCGACAACGAGCGGGTATTCAAGAACGGTCTGAAGAGAGATGATGGCCTGCTGCCAGCTCAACGATCCGCGCGGTCGGCGGTACACCTGTCTCGCAGGTTGTTCGAGCCGTCCCCTTGCGACGTAGTGGCTGCGCAGGTTCGTGGGGTAGCCGTGGCGGGCAAGCCAAGCGGCATCAACCAGAAGCCCTTCCGGCAGCTCCCGTTCAAGCTGGTTTAGTCGTCTGGCCTTTTGCTCAACCATATTGAGTAAACTAGCAGATTCGTAAACCGGCGCCAGTTTGAAAGATGATCGATTTGCTCAATAATATTGAGCAAATGAGACACTTCGTAAACTCACCGAGCTCTATTGGTGGAAAACCGGCCAAAAGCGAAGGGCGATGCGGCCGAGCTTTTGTTCTCATATTGTTCTATCGAACGATCCCCGTTAGGCTTGCCCGCACCAGCAAGAGTTGAACGTCGATAGGCGCGGTTGCTTCGCGTCATCGGACGCGGGGCGTTGCGTATGAAACTGTTTGGCCATCTCCCCGACACCCTCTTCCAGCCGCTCGCCGGTCCGAAGAGGCACGTCTATGCCCGGCTGCTGCTTCATCTACACAACCGCGTATTTGCAGCGCGCATCCTTGAAACGCCAACGAAGGAAGATGTGCTCGGCCACATCACGCTCGCGCTCTCGGAAGCGGGCGTCGATTCCGCCGATCAGCTTTTTGAAGAGGGTGACGCCGGTCCGGAAAACGACCAGGCGCATTCGCTGGCCTATCGCCGCCTTAGGGACACCGGCTGGCTGATCGAAGAACGGGAAAATGGCGCGTGCTTGTCGAGATGCATCCCGATGCATTCATGCTGCTGGGAACGATTGCGGACTTCCACAACAGCCGGCTGCGCGTCGCCGGGGCGGTCGTCGAAGTCAAAAGTAATCTTGAAGCTGCCGCCAATGATCCGGCGAGCCTCGCCCAGGGATTGAGCAACGCGTTTGAGACGGCCGTGCGCTTCGCGCGCAGCATGCGCAGGATTTTGGTGGGCATGCATGCGATTGAAGACCAAATTCTCGGCAACCCGAACGCGGCAGCGATTTTGCGGACATTCTTCGAGGACTTCGTCAACGGCCTGCTGATCGCCGACTACAAGCAGTTCAAGACCTCGAACAATCCGTACCGCTATCGCCGGCAGATCAGCGCATTGGCGAGCGACCTGTTCCACAACATGGACTGGCGCGCGGCAATCGCCCGGACATACATCGAGCAAGGGGTGGTCCCGCCGGGGACGTCCGTGCTGACGGCCGAGGAACGTGTGGTCAACGAACTTGAGAAGATTCGCCAGGTCTTTGAAGACGTGGACTCCTTCATGGACCGCATTGAAAGCTTCCGCGACCGGCTCGAACGGCGCGTGCGCGTCACCGTCCACTACATGGACATGGTTGGCGAAAGCTCCGCCGAACGCCTTGCCCGCGTCATCGAGAAGCTGGCCGCGAGCGGGCGTGACGAGATCGAGGTGCCTCTCCGCTCACCGGATGTCGGCTTTCCAATCACGGAACTGGCCTTGTACATTGCGCCTGCACCGCGGCAGGCGCCTGAGAAGACCCGGATCAAGCTCACCGAGCGGGACCCGTATCTGAAATCCTACATCGCCGCGACTTCGGAATTCGAAGTCGATGGTGCGGGTCACTCCCGCAAGGCTGAAGGCGTTCATCGCCGAAAAGATCGGCGAGCGCGACCGCATCCTTTCTTCGGAGATAGCAATCAACTCGGTCCAAGACCTGTTCGCATTCCGTGCGTTGCCGATGGGCGTATTCGGGGCCGAGCGCGTCGTTGGTCCCTACCGCGTGATCCCCGAAGAAGGCCGCACGGCAAATGAGTGGATCGAGCTGCCGGCTTTTCGCATTGAGCGGATCGAAACCGGTGATCGGAGGCCGTGATGCTGCGGGATCTGGAAAAGATCATAGACGAAGCGGACGCGGCGGATGGCTCCGGCGAAGAGCTTGAGCGCGCTCTTCGTTCTGCGGCTCAGCATCTTTGGCGCGCGCAGTTTCTTTATGAGATGGATTGGGGCGTCAAAGAAGCTTACGACCTCATCCGCAAACACGGCGCCTATTTTGAGAAACTGTTCGATGCGCTTGGCTACCGCCTCGTAGGCAGGCCGATTGACCGATATGTCGGTTTGATCGCCAATGAACTGCCGCCCCGCCAGTCGATGAAGCTGGATGAGACGCTGCTGCTGCTCGTCATGCGGCTTCATTACGAAGAAGCCTTGAAGAAATTCGAGATCAACGAAGCCGGCGAAGTCGAAGTCGAAAGCGAGACGATTCTGGAGCTCTATGAGGAACGCACCCGGCGCGAGCGGCCCCTTATCAGCCGGGTCCGCGAAATCCTGACCGCGTTCCGGCAGCGTGGCCTTGTGCGGGTGGAAGACCAGGGCGACAGGCGAAGCTTCATGCTCTTCCTGCGGCCGGCCTTGCCCGTGGTGGTGGCGGAGGACACCCTTGCCGCGCTCGAAACGCTTGTGGCCGCGAGTCCGAAACGAGGCGCGGTGCCGGAGGAAGCGCAGCCGGAGGCTCCGCAATGATCGAGCTAGGGCGCATCATTCTGGTCGATTGGTACCTGTTCCGGGTCGAACAAATCGACGTTCGGGGAATGACGGCGATCATCGGCCCAAACGGGGCCGGGAAGTCAGCCATCATCGATGCGACTCAAACCGCGCTCGCCGGCGGCAGCATGGCGAGTATCCGCTTTAATGCGAGCGCGCAAAGCGCGACGCGAAGCAAACGGTCCATCCGCGATTACTGCCTGGGCGTCGTATCGCTGGACGAAAAGGGCGAGCATTCCGAACCGACCCGGCAAGCCGCCTACACCTATGCAGTTCTGGGCTTCGTCGATGCCGAGACAGGCAACGCCCTCAACATCGGCGTTGCGTTTTCAGCAAGTGCGACGAAGAGCGATGAACGATGTGAGGGTCGTTTCATCGTTCGCGGCGGACTTATCGAACAGAGCGACCTGCTCGAACCTGTCGGAAAGGGAGAGGTCGAAACCCGGCAGTGGCATGCGGTTCGCAGTCTCCTGCGGACCAAGGAATTTGAGGTCGAGGACGGATACGCGTCGGCCAGCGAATACGTGGATGAGGTGCTGCATGCGCTTTCGCCTGCGCACTACCCTCTTGATGCGCGCCGGTTCATCAAGGCGTTTCGCAACGCGTTGATGCTAAAGCCGGTCGATAACGCGACCGAGTTCGTCCGCAATTATGTGCTGGATGTCAGGCCGATCCAGGTGGACCGGCTGCGGCGCAGCATCGAGCTTTACCGGGAGCTGACGGACCGGATCAAGCAGCTGAAACTGCAATCCGCCGCTCTCGGGCAGGTGGTCCGGATCGTCAACCGCACCAACGACAATGAACGTCACATCGCACTCGGGGAGTGGCAGGTTGCCCGGCTTCAATGGGAAAAGTTCCGGCGCGAAGTGCGGGACGTTCAAGGCCGGTTGAAAACCCTGGCTTCGAAGACGGACGCAAAGCGGCGAGCGGTCGTTGCCGCCGATGCGGCCCTGAGCCGGATTGAGCTGAGGCTTTCGGAAGTCGATCTTGCGCTTAACAGCAGTGAACCCGTTCAGCTGGCCATGCGATATGAGGCTGAACGCAATACCGTCATCACGCAACGCACGAATGCCACGGCTCCGTTTGGAACCCTGGCTGACCTTGGCGCGAAAATCGCGACAGCCATCCAGCGCGGTGTGCTCGGGGCGCGCGACGAAGCGCTCCAGGCAGGACTTGAATTGGCGTCTGACGCGTTTGCTTCCGCCCAGGTCCGGCAATGGACGAATGCTTTGCCGGACGATTGGGAGAGACCGGCAACGGAAATTGACTCCGCGCTGAGCGTCATCGAGAGCGAGCGGCTACAGGCCGTGCAGAAAGCAATCTCGGACGCCTATATCGCGATCAAGATCGAGATTCAGAAACTTCAGTCGCGGATCGAGGAAATCGACGCGAACCTTAAGCGGTTGTCGGAAGGCCGCAGTCCGATTGATGATGGCACCCGGAATTTGATGGCTGCGCTAAAGGCGGCCGGAATCGCGGCCGAGCCGATCTGCGACCTGGTCGAGGTGACGGACGAGAAATGGCGCATGGCGGCAGAAGCGGCGCTTGGCCGTTCGCGCGAAGCCCTGATCGTCGATCCGTCGCTTTCGGCGCGCGCTCTTGAGATTTATCGCCGCGGCGACGACACCTTTGCGTTTGCGGAAGTCGTGAACACCACCAAGACGGGCCAGACCCGCCCGGCGGACAAGGGTTCGCTGGCCATGGTCGTCTCGACCCAGAATGCTCACGCCCGCGCGTTCATTGATTTCAGGCTCGGCAGGCTCGCCATGGTGGAGACGGTCGAAAAGCTGTTGGCGGTTGAAAGCGCCATCACGCCCGACCGGATGATGCAATCGGGGCGCAGCGTGAAACGGCTCGCTCGCCCCGTCTACCTGAAGCTGGGCCGGTCGGCCGCGGATCAGGCGCGCAAGCTGCTTGAGGATGATCGATCCCAATGCGTCAAGGAGTTGGGCGACAAGGTTCACACCGCCAACCGGCTGAACGAGGACAAGATCCTCGTCGACGATGTGGCGCGCGCCTTGGAAGCGCTTCGGGCCTCTGGCGTCACATGCGCCTTGACGGCGGGTGCAATATCGGAATGCGACAGGAAGATCGTCGAGCTGAGCAAGGCGATCGAAGATGCGAAGCGCAAGCGCGATCCGAAGCTCGTCCGCGAACAAACCAGCCTGAAAGCGGACCAGACCCTGGCCAAAAACGCGAAATCGAAAGCCAATGGCGAGCTTGATGCGGCTCAGGTCGCACAGAATGAGGCCGGCGGATGGCTGAAACGGCAGCAAAACGACTTGCCGGAGGTACGCTCGGTGCGCTGCCTCGCGGCGCGCATGCTTCCGGCCGACCCGGCCATGCGCCAGCCAGTCCAAGCCTTCCATGCACTCGCCCGGGCGCACAAGACAGAGGGACTGCCGGGCGAGATCGCATCGCGCAAGGCGGATGTGCAGCATCGCGTGGACAAGCGGCGTCCCGAGCTGCAACGGGAATTGACCGGCGCGCTTTCGAAGTACCGGGAGGATTTCCGCGCAACGCTGCCCTTCACCTACGATCAGGCGGATGCGCAAATCGTTGGACCATGGGCGGCAGGCGAAAAGCAGCGGCTGGATACGCACGAACTGATCAAGTACGAAGAACAAAGCCGCACGGCCGAAGGCGAAATGACGGTGGCGTTCCGCGATGACCTGCTTCACCAGCTCCATGACGCGTTCGAAGGCATCAAGGGAACCCTGAATGAGCTCAATCGGCACTTGAGCGGGAGAGAATTTCACGGGCGCGACTATTACAGGTTCAAAGCAGCGGAAACCGGGACTCACGCCGATCTGATCGAACTGGTTCGCCAGTCGCGGCGGCCCGATTTTCAGTTTTCGCTCTTCGGCAAGGATGACGGGGACGCGGCAGACAATGCGGTCATGCGAGCGAAGCGCAGGATCGAGACGATTCTGTCGAATCGCGAAGCGAAAACCGAAGAGATCGAAGACCCGAGGCAATACTTCAACTTTGAATTGTTCATCCACGACAAGGACGGAAAGGTCCGGTCTTCCCTGTCGAGCCGGGCCGGGACGGGTTCCGGCGGCGAAGGTCAGTTGCCGTTCTATATCGCCATCGGCGCGTCGCTTGCGGCGACATACCAGAACAAGCGCACAAAGGAGATGGGGCTTGCGCTCGCGATCTTCGATGAAGCGTTCAATCGCCTGGACACTACCGCCATCTGCGCATGTTCGGATTTTCTCAAGGACTTGGGTCTTCAGGTGGTCCTGGCGGCGCCCGATGAGAAGCGACACGTCTTCATGGAGGTGGTTGACACCGTCGTCAACGTAACCCGCTCCCGAAACGACGTGCTGGTGGATGTTGAATACTTAAGCGACAAGACGCGCAAAGAGCTGAGCGAGGCAGACCCCTACCGTAAGGGATTCGAAAAGTTCAAGGCGGAACTGATGGCCATCAGCGACGAAGCTGAACGGCAGCAGCAGGCGGCGGAATGAAGCCTTCGCTTCATGATGCAGCGACTTTGTTTCTCGAGCGGCTGCTGATCTTGAGCGAACGCAGTCCCGACAGGACTCGGCCGGCTTCGGCGGCGCCGGACTATGGCGTTCTGGGCACCGCACAGGCCGTGACCATTTTCCATGATCGCATGGCCGCCGCCGAGCGCGCGGGCGCGGTCGCATTGCGCCGCGGAAAACGCGAACGCGGGCATCTGATTGATCGGGTGACGGTGAAGGACCAGGTGTTGCTTGCGCAGCATTTGGGCCGGGCTCCATCTTCGGAAATTGCGCAGAAGGCCAAGGAGGCATTGCTTCCGATCGCCGCGACCGCCGAGGCATGGGTGAAGACCGTTCTCGATGACATGACGGCCCGCTGGGCGCGAAGCGAAGCGGCTTTTCGCGTGCCGTCATCCGACATGGATGGAGCCAAGGAGTTCATCACCTTGCTCGCTGCGATCTCGAACGATCAGGCTCGTGGACTGGATGGGCGGACGTTTTCACTGAAAGCCACCGGGGACACCAAAGCCTTCGACCGGCATGCCGCCCGGCTCGCAAGCGTGCTGGCCGCCCGCCTCGGCGAGCCGGAGATTTCAGCGGGCGACGTGTGGGATAGGATCGGCCTTGAGCGGTTTAGCCACCCGGTTCACATTCGGGGATGCATCGTTGCTGAAGACGACAAAGGAATCCTTGTTCATGGACGAACCACACCGTTCGCATCCTTCCATCCGGAACTGCGGCCATTCATCAAACTGTGCAGAACTCCGACTGCCGTTCTGGCCATCGAGAACTATGCCAGCTTCAACAGATATGTCCGCGAGATCAACGACGGGAAGTTCCGTGGTCTACACAGGCGGTTTTGCCTCGACCGGCGTGGTTGATCTTTTGAAGTCTATTCTCGCGCTGGTCAGCCCCTCGGTGCCATTCTTTCACTGGGGAGACATCGATCCGGGCGGACTCCGCATCTTCCGCTTCCTGGAAGAGAACTCTTCCGCGCGCTCCCATTCCCCATTTGATGGATCAGGGCATTGCGCAAGCCAATGGACGCCCGGCTGCCCGCGATCCGAACTCTCGCTTCACTGGCGAAGTCCAACAGCGCGCTTGCGGCCCTGGCGGCCTGGCTCGCGAATGGCGAGAACATCATGCACCTGGAGCAGGAAGCGTTGGAGCCGGTATCGCCCTTGTCCCATGGGTGAAACCGTTCTAATGCCCGTCAACCGTAATCGAGGTGGCGTTCACGGGTGATCCAGTCATGGTTCTTTTCCGAAAAATCTACGAAAGCAAGCGACCTCTCGTAGTGGGGCGGGCGTTGGCGGAGCTTCACATCGAGCACATTCCCGCCTACCTACTCGCCGCAGGAGAGATCGCCGAGGTCCCGCCCCTTGCCAGCGTGACACCGTGCTTGCCGCCGTCAAGGCGTGGCCTGGCGAGGGCAGAGCTTGCGGAAGCGACGGAACGACGGCCAGCCTTGACCGCGCCTGCACACGGCGTCACTGGGGCAAGGCAGATCGGGACGAAGAAACGGTCCTCAGGTCGAACAAAGAAACTGACCAGAACGAGAGTGACAAGCGCGGCAGCGGCATGAGCCGACACCTGGCCAGGGCGTCCACCGCTTCCAAACCGGCCAGGTCGACAGCAACCCCGAAGCGGACAAATGATGTGCTACAAAAACCGGACAACTCCAAAGCTACCGACAGAGTAGAGTTTTCTACCGAAAACTGATCAGAGAGCGCGGAGAATGGACTTCAGCCCGATACCTGGGACTGTCGGGACTGCGAGCGAGCTCGACCCGCGAAAGCGCCTTGAGCAGGCGAGCGTAGTGTCCGTCGCCGCAAGCGAGCGCGAGGCTTCGAACAGCCTCGGTAGGCGATGATAGATGAAATCCTCGACCGCGACAGTCGCGCATCGCCAGCGTTCCGGTGTTGCTCAAAGCGAGGTGTAACCGTCAGGAACTCCAGTTGCGGTGTCCGATGAAAAAAATGCGCCTTAGAGAAGCGCAATGAACTCGGCAACCGTAAGGCCCGCCTGTGCGATGATGCCGCGCAGCGTACCGCGGCGAAGATCGCCAGAGCATCGGAACAGTGACCTTGCGGGCGGGGTTGCCGGAATGGACGAGGCGACAGTGGCTTCCCGATGTTCGTGACACAATGAATCCGGCTCGCTCGAAGCGCGCTAATCGCCTTGCGCGCCGTAATCGAAGGTAACCGTTGATTCATGCAGCCAGAGTGACAGTGACCTCGCGAATCCGAGGAGCCTCTCTGCCCGGAACTGATTCCGCCGCGCGCGGCACAATCTTCGAGCACCAAGCGGATCGCGTCTTCAGCCATGGCGAGCGCCTCCCCTTCGTCTTTGCCATAGGTGACGATTTCCGGAAGCGAAGGGACACGCACGGTAAATCCGCCCTCCTCTTCAGGCTCGAAGCACGGACCGCGAATGTACGCTTCTTGCTCACTGCTAGCTGCCCTTTCATACGGATGCGTGCACCGCATCGTATGCCGTTGTGATGTTCAATGAAACCCAAGCAAGGCCCGCAATGGTGCGGACGGCGGGACTTGAACCCGCACGGGGTTTCCCCCAAGGGATTTTAAGTCCCTTGCGTCTACCATTTCGCCACGTCCGCGCGGCCTGCTTCTAGCATCGAGCGTGCAAGCGGCGGAAGTCGGACGCAACTCGAACCGGTCAATCCTTGAGCGCGTGGCCCCAGATGCTTTCCCAGTCCTGGCCGCCGAGATCGGTGGTGCGGCCGTCGCGCTCGTGGAACTTGTTCGGGATCTGGAACATCGCCAGCATCAGCCCGCCCTCGGGCGTGCAGGCCACGTGGCGGCTGCCGGCCTCGCGCCAGACGAACTCGCCGGGATCGACCTCGAGCCCTTCGGCCGGCCCCTCCTTGTCCACCAGCTTGCCCTCGAGCACATAGGTCTGCTCGATCTTGACATGCTCATGATCGGGCAGCACGGCGCCCGGCGCAAACCGCATCAAGCGCGGTGACGAGCCCGCTTTCGGCATCGAACAGCAGCGTCTTGACCTCACAGCCGGGAAACCGGGTCTTCTGCCATTCCATGTTGGCCGGGCGCACGACGTGGGAATGCGTGCCGGCCTGGTCCTTGGTCCGGGTGATTGCGTCCATGGCGCTTCCTTCCTCTCGGCAACTCGTTTCCCATCATAGCCGATGTGGCCGCGGCCGGCACTCCGTTCTGGCATTTTGTGAAACCGCATTGGGCGCGCACCGCGCCAACTCCGCCCCGAATGCCTGCTCTACCGCGTTTCGCCTGCACATCACCTCAAAAGACGTCAGCTGCAAGAGGCAGCGAGCAGACCGGCCTCCTATCCTTCCTGGCTCCGAGTGCCGTCGCCGCCTCGGCTCGCCACTCCTCGATCCATTCCTTGGACTCGCGCATGAAGTCGTCGGCGTCGCCCTTGTGCAAGCTGATGAAATTTTCGATCTTGCGCCGAAGCCGATCGAGCTCGCGCTTGAGCCCGTAAGCCGACGGTTTGTCCACCGACAAGAGATAACGGGTCAATGCATTGGTCACGCCGCAATCGATCAGCAGCAGCGACAGCGTGTCGAAAGATACCTGGTGCTCATCTGCAAAGCCGGACACTTGATTTTCCAGCATGTCGCGAAGCCGGTCGTATTCCGAGCTCTCGGCATGCGCGCCTTCTTCCGTGTCGAACTGCATTTGATCCAGCATTCAGATCCTCCACCCCTCGTGATAGATTCTTCAAACTTCGCCGTCGCGGATCGGCGGCTGGAAAGCCAGGCCGGTGTCCCACGGAAAATAGATCCAGGTGTCCTGCGACACCTCGGTGATGTAGGTGTCGACCATGGGCCGGCCCATGGGCTTGGCAAAGACGGTGGCAAAATGCGCTCTCGGAATGAGGCCGCGCACCACCTTTGCGGTCTTGCCGGTATCGACGAGGTCATCGACGATCAGCACGCCCTTTCCTTCCCCGCCCCCGAGCGCGACGATGCTGGCGGCAACGTCCTTGAGCACCTTGAGCTCGCCCTGGGTGACGTAGCTGTAGCTGGCGACGCAAACCGTCTCGATCAGCCGGATGCCGAGCTCGCGCGCAACGATGGCGGCCGGCACCAGCCCGCCGCGCGTCACGCAGACGATCGCCTCGAACGGGCCGGCGCCTGCAAGCCGCCAGGCGAGCGCGCGCGCATCGCGATGGAATTCATCCCATGAAACGGGAAAAGCTTTCAGCGGTTGCGGCTGCTGCACCAGCGGTTGCTGCACCGGTTGCGCCATGGAACTCCCCCAGCCGACGGCCAGCCCTTCTATAGCGTTTTCGGCGAGGCGAAGGGGCAAACGCCGTAGAAAATGGTCAACAATAAGTCGGCAATCCGATCATTCGTATTAACGTGAACGCAACGAAGATCGTCACATCCACCAGGAAAGTAACGAGTATTTAACCTCAGGCTGATCCGCGATTGAGGGCCTCGTCGCAAACGAGCGACCGCGCACCGAGCTCACCTCACACGACGTGATTGTGCTCATAACACGCCCTCGCAATTCCGGTCCTCGCGGATTTGCCTCAGCGCAGATCCAGCACGAAGTCGAACCGCGCGGATCGGCCATCGCCCGCTTCGCTCATGCGCATCACCAGCTCGCGCCGGAACAAGCCATCGCGGCCGTTGCTCGCATCATCGGGAAAATAAAGCTGCGTGGTCAGGACCGGGCGCTCCGGCGCCTGCACTTTGACGTGATAGTGACGTGCGCGGCCGGGATAGACGCCGGCGACAATGGTGCGGAAGCGATAGCGGCCTTCGGCATCGGTGAAGAGGTGGCCGCGATAGCGGAATCCGGAATTGTCGTAGTCGCCCCGATCGTCGGCATGCCAGAGATCGACCAGCGCGCGTGCGACCGGCCGGCAGGAGCGCGTGAGCACCAGTCCGCTGAGCTCGACGACGCGAGCCCGACTATTCGGCTGGACCAGGTCAGCCCGTTCCGGCGAACGAGCCTTGAAATAGGGTCCTTCGGTCTGCCGGACGGTGGGCTCGTCGCCGTCGTGGCATTGCGGCGTCACCGGAAGGCCTTGCGCGAACGCGAACTCGGGAGCGCTCGCAGCGAAGCCGACCCCGCCGGCGGCGAGAGCGCCCAAAATCTGGCGGCGCGATTGATGGGCATCCATATTTTTCCTCCTGCGGCAAGATCATGCCTTGCTCGATTGCGCCCCGCTCACCCGCGTCAGCATCTCTTCCACCGCACGCGTGGCCTTCGCAAGCCTGCCGGCGTCGCGCGCGCGCAGCACCACATTGGTGTTGGGCCCGTGCTGCGGGTCGAAGAACGGGTAGCTGCCGATCGCAACCCCCGGATTGGCCTTGGCGATTTGCCCGAGCTGGGTGCCGATGTCGCCTTCGCGCGCATTGGCGCGCACGGTCTCGGAGAGCATGCGAATGCCGGTCTTGAGCTTCGGTGCCACCTCGTCGAGCATGGCCTGCATGATCGAAGGCACGCCGGCCATGACGATGACATTGTCCATCCATATTCCCGGTGCGCCCGAAACCTTGTTGATCACGAGATCGGCACCTTTGGGAATGCGCGTCATGCGCATGCGCGCCTCGTTCATCTCGGTGCCGGTTGCGAGCAGCCGGTCCTGCATGATGGCCAGCGCTCGCGGATCGACGTCGATCGAGACCCCGAACGCTTTGGCCACGCAGTCGGCGGTGATGTCGTCATGCGTGGGCCCGATGCCGCCGGTAGTAAAGACATAGGTGTAGCGCCGGCGAAGCACGTTGAGCGCATCGACGATCGCCGCCTCCTCGTCGCCGACCACACGAACCTCCATCAGGTCGATCCCAACGGCGGTCAGGTACTCGGCAATGTAACCGATGTTCTTGTCCTTGGTGCGTCCCGACAGTATCTCGTCCCCGATCACGAGAAGCGCGGCGGTGACGAGCTCCTCCGGCGCGATCGAATTCCGCGGTGCGGGCGTGCTTGCAAATGTCATGGTCACCTGGCTGCTGGCGTCGTGCCGCTGGCCCGCGGCGTCCCCTAACCTGCCATTGCGGGCCCCGCCACCCTCACCCGTGCGCAAACGCCCTGTTTTTCGCGCTAACTTGAGCTGCCACCCGAATAAGGTCGCTCCAAACAAAGGAAAACCGGGGATGGCGGGCCGCGAGCCTCGACTTCTATCCGGCGGGCTGCGCCCCGGCAACCCCCGCGCCAGCGCAGCCCCACGCAGCACGAGGGTCGCCGCGCCGGCGGCGGGTCACCTTGCGGGTAAGCAGCGGCCGCATCCCCGTCACAAACGCGGGGCAGGCTAGGACCTCGCATCGGGGGAATGCAGCACATGTTCTCGAGTACCGAGTGCCGAGCACACGCCGAAGAGAAGATCGCGCGGGCCGACCGCGAACCGGACCATCGAGAGCGGCTTCTCACCGCCGCCCGAGCTTGGCTCGTTCTTGCCGATCAGATGAGACGATCGGAAACAAGCGTGCGCCGCAGTGGCAGCGTGCGTTCGAAAATCCGGACTCGCAAAGCATCCTGACCGGGCGTAACTCGGCTCCATAATCGGCGGCGGCTACGCCAGGCGCCCATGGCTGAGAGTTCGGTAGTGCTCCCGCCTGTTCCAAGAGGGAGACATGACCGCTCATCACAACCTCAGCGCCGCGCCAGCTCCCTTGTCGGCGCCCTGCCCGTTATCAAGATAAGCGATCACGCGCCCGAGTATGCCTGTGGGAAATGCGCCCGGGTCCGAGACCGGCCGTCGAGAAACTCGGTTGATCATGTCTACTCCGCCCGCAACGGACCGCCATACCCGATAGTCACGCGCGAGCCCGAATCCCAATAAGCTGGCGGCCTGTCCTTAGAAGGGAGGTGGAAAATCAGGTCAAA
>CAWHPT010000043.1:0-18412 GCA_963831225.1 uncultured Alphaproteobacteria bacterium | reverse complement strand
TGCGCGGCTCTATTTCCACACCACGCCAATTGTTACCGGAGGTCAAAGGCCGGGTGACGGAGGTTGCTGTCAAGCCCAACAGGCCGCTCAAGCAGGGTGACAAGCTCTTTAGCATCGACCCACGGCCCTATCAGTTTATCGTCGATCAGAAGAAGGCGGCGCTTGCGGAGGCGCAGCAGGGCGTCAAGGAGCTCAAGGCATCGCTCGATCAGGCGTCTGCCGCTGTCGAAAAGGCAAAGGCGCAGGTCGCG
This sequence comes from uncultured Alphaproteobacteria bacterium, assembly GCA_963831225.1. Taxonomy (GTDB): domain Bacteria; phylum Pseudomonadota; class Alphaproteobacteria; order Rhizobiales; family Xanthobacteraceae; genus VAZQ01. The sequence continues at coordinate 18,161 of CAWHPT010000043.1, read as the reverse complement.
CTCGCGCAGCAGACCTATGATCGTCAGGCGGAACTGTTCGAAAAGAAGGTCGTGGCACAGGCGACGGTGGACACGGCGCAGAGAAATCTCGACGCGAGCCAACAGACGCTGGCCGGGGCGGAGGCTGCTGAACAGCGCGCGCGCCTTGCCTTCACGTCGGACGTTGGCGGGGTCAACACCACTGTGGTGCGGCTTGCCGCCGATCTGCGCGACGCGGAATACGACCTTCATCAGACAACGGGTCACGGCGCCGACAGATGGATATGTAACTCAGCTTTTCCTGCGGTCTGGCATGATGGCCGCGGCGTCTCCCGCCATGGTCTTCATTCATGCCCACGACAGGGTTTTCTCTGCCGCTTTTCCGCAAACCGTTGTTCAGCGCCTTCGCCCCGGAGCCGAGGCGGAGATCGCCTTTGACGCCATACCCGGCAAGGTTTTCACAGGCACAGTGAACGCATTGATTGACGCGGTCTCACAGGGCCAGTTGCAGGCCACGGAAGTGCTGCTCAACCCGGAAGACCGGGCAAAGACTCCCGGACTTGCGCTCGTCAACATCAGCATTGCGGAAGACCTGTCGTCGTATCAGCTCCCGGCAGGCGCGACGGCACAGGTTGCAGTCTACAGCGACCATGTGGCTGCGGTCGCGGTCATCCGGCGCATCCTGCTGCGGATGAAAGCATGGATGAATTACGTGATGTGAATCGCGAGTCGGTTCTGCCGCCGACCCAGCATATTTTTGGGTAGACTTGGCTCCCGTGCCAAAAAGCGCTTGCTGGTTCGCCTCTGATGGCTGCGTTCGGCGCCACGCAGACCCGCCAATTTGCGCGCTATTCTACGCCACAGCACGATTGGGCGCTGATGACGCTTTACGCGCGCCGCCCAGCGTGTTTCAGATCGATCAAGCTCTTGGCAAAGGAACACGAACCAGACTGAATGAGATGGACTGACGAACGGACCGAAGCCTGCCGAAACTACGCTATCGCCGCCCTTTCCCCTACTCCCACTCGATCGTGCCCGGCGGCTTCGAGGTCACGTCGTAGACCACGCGGTTGACGCCCTTGACCTCGTTGACGATGCGGGTCGCGACGTGGCCGATGAATTTCATGTCGAAGGGATAGAAGTCCGCCGTCATGCCGTCGGTCGAGGTCACCGCGCGCAGGCCCACCACGTAGTCATAGGTGCGGAAGTCGCCCATCACGCCGACCGTTCGCACCGGCAGCAGCACCGCGAATGCCTGCCAGATCTCGTCGTAGAGGCCGGCGCGGCGGATTTCCTCGATATAGATGTCGTCCGCGCGCCGCAGGATGTCGAGCTTCTCGCGCGTGACCTCGCCGGGACAGCGGATGGCGAGCCCCGGGCCCGGGAACGGATGCCGGCCGACGAAGGCCTCGCGGCAGGCCGAGCTCGCGGCCGAGCGCGCGCACCTCGTCCTTGAACAGCTCGCGCAACGGCTCGACCAGCTTCATGTTCATGCGCTCGGGCAGGCCGCCGACATTGTGGTGCGACTTGATCGTCACCGACGGGCCGCCGGTGAACGACACGCTCTCGATCACGTCCGGATAGAGCGTGCCCTGCGCCAGGAACTCGGCGCCGCCGAGCTTTCTTCGCTTCCGCTTCGAACACATCGATGAACAGCCTGCCGATGGTCTTGCGCTTGGCTTCGGGATCGGTGACGCCGGCGAGCGCGTCGAGAAAAAGTCGTTCGCGCGTCCACGTGCACCAGCGGGATGTTGTAGCTGTCGCGAAACAGCGTCACGACCTGCTCGGCTTCGCCGAGACGCAGCAGGCCGTGGTCGACGAAGACGCAGGTGAGCTGCTCGCCGATCGCCTCGTGGATCAGCACCGCGGCCACCGCGGAATCGACGCCGCCCGACAGGCCGCAGATCACCCGGCCCTTGCCGACCTGGGCGCGGATCTTCTCGATCGCCTCCTGCTTGAAGGCGCGCATGGTCCAGTCGCCGCGGCAGCCGGCGATCTTGCGCACGAAATTGCGAAGCAGCGCGGCGCCGTGCGGCGTGTGCATCACCTCGAGGTGGAACTGGGTGGCGTAGAACTTGCGCTGCTCGTCGCGCGATCGCGGCGATCGGCGCATTGGCGCGAGGTGCCGACCACGCGAAAGCCGTCGCGGCAGCCGGGTGACGCGGTCGCCATGGCTCATCCAGACCGGGTAGCGTTCTGCCCTTCCGCCAGACGCCCTCGAACAGCGGCGAGTCCTCCGTCACCAGCAACTCGGCGCGGCCGAACTCGCGGTGGTGCCCGCCCTCGACCTCGCCGCCGAGCTGATGCGCCATGGCCTGCTCGCCGTAGCAGATGCCGAGCACCGGCACGCCGGCCTCGTAGATCGGCGGGCGGCGCGAGCGGCGCATCCGGTTCGAGCACCGAGGCCGGCCCGCCGGAGAGGATCACGCCCTTCGGCTGCATCGCGTCGAACGCCTCCTCCGCCTTCTGGAACGGCACGATCTCGCAATAGACCCTCTCCTCGCGCACCCGCCGGGCGATCAGCTGGGTCACCTGGGAGCCGAAATCGACGATCAGAATCTTGTCGTGGCCGGTGAGCGGCGCCGCAGCGTCATGAACTTGAGAGGAATCGAGGATGGTCATCGAGACCTATGTGCGGCCGGTCTCGTTTTCGGTCAAGGGCATGCGGTGGCCTTGCCACCGCCGCTCAACTGAAATTTCGACCAGAGCACTCAGCTAACGCGCCGGCAGGATGCCAAGCGCTCAGCGCAGCCAAAGTGACTGAATTGGTGGTAGTCCCTCACGGCTCGGAGACAGGCGCAACGCTCGGGCGGACGCACTGGGCCTGCCGCGTAGCGACCGTTACTTCTTTTCGATGCTCGCGCTCGATTGCTGCCGTTCCGCCTCCTCCGCGCATATCCGCCAAGCCTTTGCGATCATCAGTAATGTTTGTGCATCCGCCGGCGCCATTCCTCGCGCTATCCGTTCACAATGCTCGGCATACTCCAAATATTTTTCAGGGCTCTGCATAGGACATCATCCATGTGCGTAATCTCCGGTCTCGCAGTCCCAACGCCCGTGCAAGTTCCCGGGTTCCGAGATGTCACAGGCGTCCATTGCGCCTGCGTGAGGAACAGAAGCCGCGCGAATGCGTTGTCGTCATCAAATCGAGGGAGGGGCCACGTATGTCGAAGGCGCAAACATACCGGCAATATGCCTCACAATGCCTGAGCCTTGCGCAAAGTATCGACGATCCTAACGACAAAGCGACGCTCCTGCATATGGCAGAGACGTGGCGGCACTTGGCCGAAAGAGCCGAGAAAAACACTGATCCTCCCGATCACCTGGAGGAATGCTAGGCACGGCGAGCGCACGCCTTCAAATTGCCGCCGCGACTTCGCATCAGGCGGTCGTGTGTGCACCACCTCGGATCCAATCGGAGCCCGTGAAAGCCTGCCCCCCGCTTGACAAGCGAGAGCATGGGCGAGAGGGCACTCTGCAGCGCCACAAGCGCCACAAGCTCTTGCTGCTGGTGGTGGTGGCGGCGCTGAATTTCTCGGGAAAGATCGCCAGTGCGCCTGCGGCCGCCGGCGAACGGCCCCGCCTCTTCACCCATCAGAGCTACCTCGAAGACGTAACGAACGACACGGCATTGCCGCTGTCCGACATGAAAGCAATGCTGGCATTCGTTCTGGAAAGCCTGCCCGATCGTGTGAAGGTCTATCCAACGGAAAACTACTACTATTTTCATTTTTTCAGCCAGGGAGTGCGCTACTCCGGAAACCTGCGCCTCGACATGATGGATCGCGACCAGGGCAAGCTTCATTTCGCCTATTTCGAGGAAATGCAGGAATGGACGAAGGATGCGCTGCCCAGCTACAAGATATTTGATCGGGTCGACGGCGTAGAGGTGGAGAAGGTCGAGGAGCTCATCTACCGCGTGTCCTTCCGGGGCAAGCAAGTCGTCTTCGAGCTCAACGATCTGTCGAAGGTCATGCCGCTGCCGCACGCGATCGCGGCTGACGAGAAGTATCTCGGGCCGGTGCTCGACGATTCCGGCATGCGCTTCTTCCTGGTGTTCAATACCAGGCTCGAGCTCTTCCATTACATCCTCGATGAAACGGCCAAGCCAGCAGATCAATTGCGTGCTTCCGCCCGCACCGACCGCATTCTCATCGGGGCCCGCACCGGTTTTGCCTATTATGACGATCTTCGAATGCAGCGGAAAATCCTGATCGGCGTGTTCGAAAGCAATGCGCGACTGAACAACGCATTCGATGGTCCATTCGACCAGTTGCCGGACAACTTCATCATCGCCGACGAATTGCGCGATGCGATCCTGAGGGTCGAGCCCGCGCTCGCAGGGAAGATCGACCGTGTCGGCGGCTCATTCGACGGCTCCGGCCGCTATTTGATCGTGCCTTACGCCACATACCGCACGGAGGAAGACCTGTACGCCTTCCACCGTTGTGCGACCCGTAAGAGCGTACCCCGCGCGCATTATTATCGGTGCTTCGTCGTCGAGCAGGCCCACGGAGGTCGTCCCGTGCCTTTGCCGCTTCGGTCCAAATCTTCGGGCAAGACGGAACGCAAGGCCAGGTGATCGCGTCATCACTCGCATCAACTCCGGCGCGTGAGCATCGAGACGTAGAATCCGTCCGTGTCGGTGCGCCGAGGCGTCATCAGAAGGCCTTCCTCCGAGATCATCGCCGCACGACGGAACAGAAATGCGCGCTCGCCGAGCGTGTCGGCGAGGTCGGCGGGCGGCAGCAGCGAGAAATCGTGATGGCGCGTCAGGAATGCGCGTACCTGGTCGCCGTTCTCCTGAGCGAGCAGCGAGCAGGTGACGTAGGCGATCCTGCCGCCGGGTTTCACCAGAAGCGCGGCTCGGTCGAGCGCTTCCGTCTGCTCGTCGAGCCGCAGATCGAGCGCACCGGGACGTACTCGCCATTTGGCATCCGGATTGCGGCGCCAGGTGCCGATGCCGGTACAGGGTGCGTCGATGAACACGAGGTCGGCTCGCCCTTCCAGGTCCGCGAGCAAATTCTCCTTGGCTCTGGGCGTCCTCACCTGCACGTTGTGCACGCCCGCGCGCTCGAGTCGCGCATGGATCGGCGCCAGCCGGCGTTTGTCCAGGTCCGTTGCATAGATCTGGCCCCGGTTCTCCATCATGGCGGCCAGTGCAAGCGTCTTGCCGCCGGCGCCCGCACAGAGGTCGATCACCTGGTTGCCCGGCTTGGCGCCGGAGAGAAGTGCCGCAAGCTGCGAGCCCTCATCCTGCAACTCCACCAAGCCCTTGATGAAGGCCGGCTCGGCATGAATTGCAGGGTTCCTGGCATCCGCAGGCAGCGCGACGCGCAAGCCGTGCGGCGACCAGCGCGTGACGACCGGATCGACATGGGCGAGCGCGGCGGCCGCGACCTCGCGTTCCGCCTTGAGTGCGTTGACCCGCAGATCGAGCGGCGCACGGGTTGCAAGCGCGGCGCCCTCTGCGGCACGCTCCTCGCCGAACACCCGGGCAAGCTGCGGATCGAGCCATTCCGGATAGTCGCCGATGACCCAGGGCGGGGCGCCATCGAGACCGGCCGTAGCGAGCCTCGCCTGCTCCTCCGCGCTCAGCGGCGCCGGAGCAAAGCGCCCGCCATTGGCGAGCGCCGCGATCGAATCGGGATCGAGCTTGCGCTCGAGCCGCAACATTCCCAAGGCGACCGCGCGCGGGCCTTGGTCTCCCATGATGTGGGCGCTCGACGCCCGCCGGCGCAGCGCGTCGTAAACGAGGCCTGCGATCGCCGCGCGGTCGCCCGACCCGGCGAACCGGTGCACGAGGCCCCAGTCCTTGAGCGCCTCGCCGGCCGGACGGCGCTTCGCCTGGAGATCGGCGAGGACCTCGATGGCGGCGGCGAGGCGCGCTCCGGGAGTCATCCGAGCTCGAGCAGGATGCGCAGGACGAACATCACCCACATGGCCGCAAGCACCACGACGCCTGACGCAAAAAGCGAAAAACGCAATTTCAGCCGATTGCTGGTGATGTGGACATAGGCATGCACGACGCGCAGCACGACGAAAACCCAGGCCAGCAGCACGAACAACATGTCGGCCTTGCGCGTCATGATCGCCAGAATCGTCAGCACATAAAACAGGACCGGCAGCTCGAGTTGGTTCTGGTACGCGTTGGCGATCTGGGTTTCCTGCTTCGGCCAGTTCGGCTCGCGCAGTGCCACATCGCGCGCATGCACATCGCCACGGCGCACCGCCGCCAGGCGGACGCGGCCGGTCCAGAACAGCAGCAGGAAAGTAAGCGTGACCTGCACGAACAGCGGCAGCAGGATAGACTGAATCGACACAGAACCCGTTCCCCGGCGCTGATGATCCCGTAACTTCAGGAACCAGTTATCAGGTATTTGCAAGTCTACCATCGCTTACATGATCGGTTGCCCTGTGCCAAGAACCTTAGCAAAATCAGCATGATAACCCTCTATTGAGCTTGCATGGCATTGACATGCTATATTCAGGATCATTTTATATGAACCTTTGATAATCAGGACCCCCGATGCCCCGCGCTCAGAAGAAGGCGGCCCCGGATCGACTGCTATTCACGAAAGCAAGCCTCGACAGGCTGCTTCATTCCCGACCGAAAGAACAACGCACGATCTGGGACAAGAAGACAAGCGGGCTTTGCGTCCTGCTGTCGCGAGGACCCGCGCACAGCACCAAGGCCACGCTCACCTTCCGCGTCGTCTATTATCTACGCGATCGCCCCGGCATCCCGCGCTATGTCAAGATAGGCCGCTACGGCGACAAGCAAGCCCCGAAGCCGGACGGCAGCTACCTCGATTGCTCCGATATCGATCGCGTTCGTGATCGCGCCAACGTCATCCGCGCCGAAGCACAGAGCGGTTCTGATCCGAAGCGCCCCAAGCTGACCGGCGCATTCCCCCAGATCGTCGATCGCTACATCGCGGAATACGCCAGCAAGAACCGGACCTGGAAAGAGACCAAGCGCATTCTGGATCGATATGTCGTGCCGGAATGCGCTTGGTCTCTTTCCCAGGTCCGGTTCTTGCTGGCGTATTCCGCGATGTAGCGATCGACGATCTGGGGGAATGCGCCGGTCAGCTTGGGGCGCTTTGGTCAGAACCGCTCTGTGCTTCGGCGCGGATGACGTTGGCGCGATCACGAACGCGATCGATATCGGAGCAATCGAGGTAGCTGCCGTCCGGCTTCGGGGCTTGCTTGTCGCCGTAGCGGCCGATCTTGACGTAGCGCGGGATGCCGGGTCGATCGCGCAGGTAATAGACGACGCGGAAGGTGAGCGTGGCCTTGGTGCTGTGCGCGGGTCCTCGCGACAGCAGGACGCAAAGCCCGCTTGTCTTTCTTGTCCCAGATCGTGCGTTGTTCTTTCGGTCGGGAATGAAGCAGCCTGTCGAGGCTTGCTTTCGTGAATAGCAGTCGATCCGGGGCCACCTTCTTCTGAGCGCGGGTCATCAAGCATCCTGATTTATCAAAGGTTCATATAAAATGATCCTGAATATAGCATGGCAAGGTTAGTGCAAGAGATAGAGAGGGTTATCATGCTGATTTCGCTACTGTTCTTAGGCATGGGCAATCGCATCCAATGCCAAGCCAGTGGTAGACTTGCAAATACCTGATAACTGGTTCCTGAAGTTACGGGATCATCAGCGCCGGGGAACGGGTTCTGTGTCGATTCAGTCTATCCTGCTGCCGCTGTTCGTGCAGGTCACGCTTACTTTCCTGCTGCTGTTCTGGACCGGCCGCGTCCGCCTGGCGGCGGTGCGCCGTGGCGATGTGCATGCGCGCGATGTGGCACTGCGCGAGCCGAGCTGGCCGAAGCAGGAAACCCAGATCGCCAACGCGTACCAGAACCAACTCGAGCTGCCGGTCCTGTTTTATGTGCTGACGATTCTGGCGATCATGACGCGCAAGGCCGACCTGTTGTTCGTGCTGTTGGCCTGGGTTTTCGTCGTGCTGCGCGTCGTGCATGCCTATGTCCACATCACCAGTAATCGGCTGAAACTGCGGTTTTCGGCTTTTGCGGCAGGCGTCGTGGTGCTGGCGGCGATGTGGGCGATCTTCGTCCTGCGCATCCTGCTCGAGCTCGGATGACTCCCGGAGCCCGCCTCGCCGCCGCCATCGAGGTCCTCGCCGATCATCGAGGCGAAGCGCCGCCCGGCCGGCGAGGCGCTCAAGGACTGGGGCCTTTGCACCGTTTCGCCGGCTCGGGAGATCGCGCGGCGATTGCAGGCCTCGTTTATGATGCGTTGCGCCGGCGGGCGTCGAGCGCCCACATCATGGGCGACCAGTCCCCGCGCGCGGTCGCCTTCGGCATGTTACGGTTGGAGCGCAAGCTCGATCCCGCTGCGATTGCAGCGCTCGCCAATGGCGGGCGCTTTGCCCCGCCGCCGCTGAGCGTGGAGGAGCAGGCTCGCCTCGATACGCCGGTCTCGACGGCGCTCCGCCTGGGTCGCGGCGATTATCCGGAATGGCTCGATCCGCAGCTGGCCGGGGTGTTCGGCGAGGAGCGCGCCGCGGAGGGCGCCGCGCTCGCGACCCGCGCTCCGCTCGACCTGCGCGTCAACGCGCTCAAGGCGGAACGCGAGGTAGCGGCCGCCGCGCTCGCCCACCTCGATCCAGTCGCCACGCGCTGGTCGCCGCACGGCTTGCGCATCGCGCTTGCAGCTGATGCGAGGAACCCCGCAATTCATGCCGAACCTGCATTCCTCAAGGGCTTGGTCGAGGTGCAGGACGAGGGCTCGCAGCTTGCGGCCCTTCTCTCCGGCGCCAGGCCGGGCGACCAGGTGATCGATCTCTGCGCGGGCGCCGGCGGCAAGACCCTGGCGCTTGCCGCCGCGATGGAAAATCGCGGCCAGATTTATGCAACCGACCTGGACAAGCGCCGGCTGGCGCCGATCCATGCGCGATTGGAGCGCGCGGGTGTGCACAATGTGCAGGTGAGAACGCCCGAGAGCCAGGGAGAATTTGCTCGCCGACCTCGAAGGACGAGCCGACCTCGTGTTCATCGATGCGCCCTGCACCGGCATCGGCACCTGGCGCCGCAACCCAGATGCCAAATGGCGGGTACGTCCCGGTGCGCTCGATCTGCGGCGCGACGAGCAGGCCGACGTGCTCGACCGAGCCGCGCTTCTGGTGAAGCCCGGCGGCCGCATCGTCTACGTCACCTGCTCGCTGCTCGCTCAGGAGAACGGCGACCAGGTACGCGCATTCCTGACGCGCCATCACGATTTCTCGCTGCTGCCGCCGGCCGACCTCGCCGACACGCTCGGCGAGCGCGCATTTCTGTTCCGTCGTGCGGCGCTGATCTCGGAGGAAGGCCTTCTGATGACGCCCGGCGCACCGACACGGACGGATTCTACGTGTCGATGCTCATGCGCCGGAGTTGATGCGAATGATGACGCGATCACCTGGCCTTGCGTTCCCTCTTGCCCGAAGATTTGGACCGAAGCGGCAAAGGCACGGGACGACCTCCGTAGGCCTGCTCGACGACGAAGCACTGATAATAATGTGCGCGGGGTACGCTCTTACGGGTCGCACAACGGTGGAAGGCGTACAGGTCTTCCTCTGTGCGGTATGTGGCGTAAGGCACGATCAAATAGCGGCCGGAGCCGTCGAATGAGCCGCCGACACGGTCGATCTTTCCTGCGAGCGCGGGCTCGACCCTCAGGATCGCATCGCGCAATTCGTCGCCGATGATGAAGTTGTCCGGCAACTGGTCGAATGGACCATCGAATGCGTTGTTCAGTCGCGCATTGCTTTCGAACACGCCGATCAGGATTTTCCGCTGCATTCGAAGATCGTCATAATAGGCAAAACCAGTACGGGCCCCGATGAGAATGCGGTCGGTGCGGGCGGAAGCACGCAATTGATCTGCTGGCTTGGCCGTTTCATCGAGGATGTAATGGAAGAGCTCGAGCCTCGTATTGAACACCAGGAAGAAGCGCATGCCGGAATCGTCGAGCACCGGCCCGAGATACTTCTCGTCAGCCGCGATCGCGTGCGGCAGCGGCATGACCTTCGACAGATCGTTGAGCTCGAAGACGACTTGCTTGCCCCGGAAGGACACGCGGTAGATGAGGTCCTCGACCTTCTCCACCTCTACGCCGTCGACCCGATCGAATATCTTGTAGCTGGGCAGCGCATCCTTCGTCCATTCCTGCATTTCCTCGAAATAGGCGAAATGAAGCTTGCCCTGGTCGCGATCCATCATGTCGAGGCGCAGGTTTCCGGAGTAGCGCACCCCCTGGCTGAAAAAATGAAAATAGTAGTAGTTTTCCGTTGGATAGACCTTCACACGATCGGGCAGGCTTTCCAGAACGAATGCCAGCATTGCTTTCATGTCGGACAGCGGCAATGCCGTGTCGTTCGTTACGTCTTCGAGGTAGCTCTGATGGGTGAAGAGGCGGGGCCGTTCGCCGGCGGCCGCAGGCGCACTGGCGATCTTTCCCGAGAAATTCAGCGCCGCCGCCGCCACCGCAGCAAGAGCTTGTGGCGCTTGTGGCGCTGCAGAGTGCCCTCTCGCCCATGCTCTCGCTTGTCAAGCGGGGGGCAGGCTTTCACGGGCTCCGATTGGATCCGAGGTGGTGCACACACGACCGCCTGATGCGAAGTCGCGGCGGCAATTTGAAGGCGTGCGCTCGCCGTGCCTAGCATTCCTCCAGGTGATCGGGAGGATCAGTGTTTTTCTCGGCTCTTTCGGCCAAGTGCCGCCACGTCTCTGCCATATGCAGGAGCGTCGCTTTGTCGTTAGGATCGTCGATACTTTGCGCAAGGCTCAGGCATTGTGAGGCATATTGCCGGTATGTTTGCGCCTTCGACATACGTGGCCCCTCCCTCGATTTGATGACGACAACGCATTCGCGCGGCTTCTGTTCCTCACGCAGGCGCAATGGACGCCTGTGACATCTCGGAACCCGGGAACTTGCACGGGCGTTGGGACTGCGAGACCGGAGATTACGCACATGGATGATGTCCTATGCAGAGCCCTGAAAAATATTTGGAGTATGCCGAGCATTGTGAACGGATAGCGCGAGGAATGGCGCCGGCGGATGCACAAACATTACTGATGATCGCAAAGGCTTGGCGGATATGCGCGGAGGAGGCGGAACGGCAGCAATCGAGCGCGAGCATCGAAAAGAAGTAACGGTCGCTACGCGGCAGGCCCAGTGCGTCCGCCCGAGCGTTGCGCCTGTCTCCGAGCCGTGAGGGACTACCACCAATTCAGTCACTTTGGCTGCGCTGAGCGCTTGGCATCCTGCCGGCGCGTTAGCTGAGTGCTCTGGTCGAAATTTCAGTTGAGCGGCGGTGGCAAGGCCACCGCATGCCCTTGACCGAAAACGAGACCGGCCGCACATAGGTCTCGATGACCATCCTCGAATTCCTCTCTCGTTCGCGGCGCGCGGCGACCGGCTGGCCGGCCACGACAAGATTCTCATCGTCGATTTCGGCTCCCAGGTGACCCAGCTCATCGCCCGGCGGGTGCGCGAGGAGAAGGTCTATTGCGAGATCGTGCCGTTCCAGAAGGCCGACGAGGCCTTCGACGCGATGCAGCCGAAGGGCGTGATCCTCTCCGGCGGGCCGGCCTCGGTGCTCGACAAGGACGCGCCGCTTGCGCCGCACGCCGATCTACGAGGCCGGCGTGCCGGTGCTCGGCATCTGCTACGGCGAGCAGGCGATGGCGCAGCAGCTCGGCGGCGTGGTCGAGGCCGGGCACCACCGCGAGTTCGGCCGCGCCGAGGTGCTGGTGACCGAGGATACGCCGCTGTTCGAGGGCGTGTGGCGGAAGGGCGAGCGCTACCCGGTCTGGATGAGCCATGGCGACCGCGTGACCCAGCCGCCCGCGGGCTTCCGCGTGGTCGGCACCTCGCGCGAACGCGCCGATCGCCATGATCGCGGACGAGGCGCGCAAGTTCTACGCCACCCAGTTCCACCTCGAGGTGATGCACACGCCGCACGGCGCCGCGCTGCTGCGCAATTTCGTGCGCAAGATCGCCGGCTGCCAGCGGCGACTGGACCATGCGCGCCTTCAAGGAGGAGGCGATCGAGAAGATCCGCGCGCAGGTCGGCAAGGGCAGGGTGATCTGCGGGCTGTCCGGCGGCGTCGATTCCGCGGTCGCCGCGGTGCTGATCCACGAGGCGATCGGCGAGCAGCTCACCTGCGTGTTCGTCGACCACGGCCTGCTGCGGCTGGGCGAGGCCGAGCAGGTCGTGGCGCTGTTCCGCGACAGCTACAACATCCCGCTGGTGCATGTTGAGGCGGAGCGACCTTTTCCTCGATGCGCTCGCCGGCGTCACCGATCCCGAAGCAAAGCGCAAGACGATCGGCAGGCTGTTCATCGATGTGTTCGAGGCGGAAGCGAAAAAGCTCGGCGGCGCCGAGTTCCTGGCGCAGGGCACGCTCTATCCCGACGTGATCGAGAGCGTGTCGTTCACCGGCGGCCCGTCGGTCACCATCAAGTCGCACCACAATGTCGGCGGCCTGCCCGAGCGCATGAACATGAAGCTGGTCGAGCCGCTGCGCGAGCTGTTCAAGGACGAGGTGCGCGCGCTCGGCCGCGAGCTCGGGCTGCCGGAGGCCTTCGTCGGCCGCCATCCGTTCCCGGGCCCGGGGCTCGCCATCCGCTGCCCCGGCGAGATCACGCGCGAGAAGCTCGACATCCTGCGGCGCGCCGACGACATCTATATCGAGGAGATCCGCCGCGCCGGCCTCTACGACGACATCTGGCAGGCGTTCGCGGTGCTGCTGCCGGTGCGCACCGTCGGCGTGATGGGCGACTTCCGCACCTACGACTACGTGGTGGGCCTGCGCGCGGTGACCTCGACCGACGGCATGACCGCCGACTTCTATCCCTTCGACATGAAGTTCATCGGCCAGGTGGCGACCCGCATCGTCAACGAGGTCAAGGGCGTCAACCGCGTGGTCTACGACGTGACGTCGAAGCCGCCGGGCACGATCGAGTGGGAGTAGGGGAAAGGGCGGCGATAGCGTAGTTTCGGCAGGCTTCGGTCCGTTCGTCAGTCCATCTCATTCAGTCTGGTTCGTGTTCCTTTGCCAAGAGCTTGATCGATCTGAAACACGCTGGGCGGCGCGCGTAAAGCGTCATCAGCGCCCAATCGTGCTGTGGCGTAGAATAGCGCGCAAATTGGCGGGTCTGCGTGGCGCCGAACGCAGCCATCAGAGGCGAACCAGCAAGCGCTTTTTGGCACGGGAGCCAAGTCTACCCAAAAATATGCTGGGTCGGCGGCAGAACCGACTCGCGATTTACATCACGTAATTCATCCATGCTTTCATCCGCAGCAGGATGCGCCGGATGACCGCGACCGCAGCCACATGGTCGCTGTAGACTGCAACCTGTGCCGTCGCGCCTGCCGGGAGCTGATACGACGACAGGTCTTCCGCAATGCTGATGTTGACGAGCGCAAGTCCGGGAGTCTTCGCCCGGTCTTCCGGGTTGAGCAGCACTCCCGTGGCCTGCAACTGGCCCTGTGAGACCGCGTCAATCAATGCGTTCACTGTGCCTGTGAAAACCTTGCCGGGTATGGCGTCAAAGGCGATCTCCGCCTCGGCTCCGGGGCGAAGGCGCTGAACAACGGTTTGCGGAAAAGCGGCAGAGAAAACCCTGTCGTGGGCATGAATGAAGACCATGGCGGGAGACGCCGCGGCCATCATGCCAGACCGCAGGAAAAGCTGAGTCACATATCCATCTGTCGGCGCCGTGACCCGTTGTCTGATGAAGGTCGTATTCCGCGTCGCGCAGATCGGCGGCAAGCCGCACCACAGTGGTGTTGACCCCGCCAACGTCCGACGTGAAGGCAAGGCGCGCGCGCTGTTCAGCAGCCTCCGCCCCGGCCAGCGTCTGTTGGCTCGCGTCGAGATTTCTCTGCGCCGTGTCCACCGTCGCCTGTGCCACGACCTTCTTTTCGAACAGTTCCGCCTGACGATCATAGGTCTGCTGCGCGAGCGCGACCTGCGCCTTTGCCTTTTCGACAGCGGCAGACGCCTGATCGAGCGATGCCTTGAGCTCCTTGACGCCCTGCTGCGCCTCCGCAAGCGCCGCCTTCTTCTGATCGACGATAAACTGATAGGGCCGTGGGTCGATGCTAAAGAGCTTGTCACCCTGCTTGAGCGGCCTGTTGGGCTTGACAGCAACCTCCGTCACCCGGCCTTTGACCTCCGGCACAATTGGCGTGGTGTGGAAATAGAGCCGCGCATCGGTCGTGAATGGGTGATTGTAGTTCATAACCGCCAGTAGTCCGCCGACGAGAACCACGCCGCCAATGCTTGCCGTGGTGACGGTCCATTTGTTGACCGGGACGCGCAGGATCTTGAAGATCACCACGCATATTGCGGCGTAACCGAGCAGCAGCAGGACGGCCATGGCGCGTCACTTCGTTCTCAGTTCGCGCTCCAGCGCGGTAACGCGTTCATCGAGTAGCTTGGTGTCTGTTGAGAGGCCCCAGCCGCGGTCCGGGCGATAGGCCATCGCCCAGATCCACAAGAACGGCCAGAGCGCACCCAGCGTAAACAGGCTGACCCATGTGGCCGCGCCGATGGCATCCTGGTGCGGATGATGGCGTCGCTTGGCGATCTCGTAGGGGATGCTCCAGATCGCCACGAGTTCCATAAACGACAAGGCCGATGATCGCGATCAAAAGGACCAGCGCGAGATAGTCCAAAGCCACAGCACCTCTCCCCCATATCAATGTCATCTGGCTTGCCCTCGGCGTCATGCGGGGGCGTGTGTGCTCGGTCTGCCGCATGGGCTGTGCGGCAGACCGATGATGTTAACGCGTCACGTGGCTATACCTGTCTCGGCGTGACGATGTTGAACCACAAATCGAAGCTGTCGAGATAGCCGACAAACTCATCAAGCTTGGTCCTGTTGCCGGTGAGCTTGACGGCTCCCGAACTAACGGCATCGTTCAATTTTGTCGTGCCGAGGATGATGCCGTTCAGCGTATCCCGGTTCATCGTCATGCTCACGTCAGCGTTGTTCGCCTGTCGGCCGGCAGTATGGTTGAGCACGCCGTTTTCCAGTTCGAGCATGTAGGTGCCGCCGCCGGTCTGGCCGAGATCGACGTTGAGGACCATGCGGGCGTCTCCTGCCTTCGTACGGTTGACGCGCACGCTGAGGTAGTCGAAGAACAGCTCAGGCGTCATGGCCTTGACCGTATCGGGGCTGGCAGTATTGGGCGTCGGCAGTTTTGCAACGCCGTCGCGTAGTTCCTTCGCTCCCGTGAGATAGAAGTTCCGCCACGGCCCGGCCTCGGCCTGGTAGCCGAGCTGCTCGAGCGCATCCGCCTGCAGCTGCTTGGCCGCCGTGTTGCCCGGATCGGCGAAGACGACGTGGTTGACCACTTCGGTGACCCAGCGGTAGTCGCCCGCGTCGTAGGACTTCTTGGCGTTCGAGAGAACCGCGTCCACGCCGCCCATGAACTCGACGTATTTCTTGCTCGATTCGACGGGCGGCAATTCGTGAAGGGTGGCCGGGTTGCCGTCGAACCAGCCGAGATACAGCACATAGGTGGCTTTCACATTGTGGCTGACCGAGCCGTAATAGCCGCGATTGGCCCAGACATGGGCAAGGCCGTTCGGCAGCTTGAACTGCTCGGCGATCTCGTCGCGCGTGAAGCCGTGGTTGGCGAGGCGCAACGTTTCGTCGTTGATGTAACGGTAGAGATCGCGCTGCGACTTCAGGAGCTTGACCACCTCGGCGTTGCCGAAGTCGGCCAGTGATGCTGGGCGAACATGACTTCGGCCCTGTCGCCCCACATCTCGATCGCCTTGTTGAGATACTTCGACCAGGGCAGCGGTTCGCGGATCTTCGCGCCGCGAAGCGAGTAGGTATTGTGCAGCGTGTGCGTGCAGTCCTCGGCAGCGGCGATCGCTTTCTTTTCCTCGATGAACCAGAGCATCTCGGCCGGAGCTTCGGAGCCCGGTGCCATCAGAAACTCATAGGTGAGGCCGTCAATTTTGTGTTTCTCGCCGGTTTCCTTGACGATGTCGGTCGGCGGGATCAGCGTCACGGTGCCCGCTGACGTCGTCGTGCCAAGGCCGGCACCCACCTGACCCTTGTCGTCGGCCGGCAAGAGGTTGCCGTACATGTAGCTGGCGCGACGGCTCATTGCGGTGCCGGCCATCACGTTCTCCGCTACCGCAGCTTCCAGGAAGCCTTCCGGGGCATAGATCTTCGATCTTGCCGGACCTCACGTCGGCTTCGTCGACAACACCACGCACGCCGCCATAGTGATCGATATGGCTGTGAGTGTAGATCACGGCTTGGACCGGCTTCTGGCCGCGGTCTTGTAGTACAGGTCGATCGCAACCTTGGCCGTTTCGGCCGAGATCAGTGGATCGACCACGACGATGCCTGTGTCGCCCTCGATGATCGTCATGTTGGACAGGTCTTGATTGCGGACCTGGTAAAGTCCGTCCGCGACCTGAAAGAGGCCGCTGATATTGATCAGCTGCGCGTTGCGCCAAAGGCTCGGATTGACCGTATCCGGTGCCGCGGCGTCCTCCTTGATGAAACTGTACTTTCCCGGATCCCAGATGAGGTTTCCTTGCTGGCCCTTGATTTGAGCGGAGGGGAGCGCTTCGATCAAGCCTTTGTGGGCGTTTGCAAAGTCGGACTTGTCGGAGAACGGCAGTTCCTTCAGCAACGCGTCGTTGGCCGACTTGGTGGCGCTGGACGCGCTCTTGCGCGCTCCGGACGTTTGCGGCGAACCAGCCTGTGCAGCAGCCGGGGGGGGCGAAGCCGGTGCCAAGGGCGGAAGCCGCGGCGATCGCCGAACCGGCCAGGAGCATTTCGCGGCGCTTCAAGCCGAAGTTGCGACCCTCTTCGGAGTTGGTTGAAGCAGTGCTCTTACTTTCCTGTCTGCCATTCGTCGTCATGTCCTTCCTCCTTGTTGCGTTGCTTGATTAGTCCGAATCTCGGCCGCGGATTTTCGAAGGTCGTGTATTCGAGCATGGCCTTGTTGCTGCCATCGCTGTTGCCGAAGCATGCGATCGGGCGGTGGCCAATGAAGGCGTGAGGCCGAGAGCCTTGCCGGTCTTGTCACCACAAACAGGAAATCCCGCGTCTTGATCAGCACAGGACCGCCGGGGGGTAGTTTGCGGCAACGGCCCAAACAGCGCGACAGGCCCGTTGATCATTCCGCTGGTGCAACGCCGTACCTTTCCGCGAATGCCAGTCCGCCTGACAGATGGCGTGTCGCCGTCTGGGGCTTCCAGGCCGGCTCCGTATACGGGATCGCTCAGGTCCTCGATGCGGCAGATCGGGACGTAGGGCCAAGTCTCAGAGGACAGAGGCACATGCATTTGGACGCACCGCTTGGCCGACGTTG
Organism: uncultured Alphaproteobacteria bacterium; assembly: GCA_963831225.1. Lineage (GTDB taxonomy): Bacteria > Pseudomonadota > Alphaproteobacteria > Rhizobiales > Xanthobacteraceae > VAZQ01. Next base: position 824 of record CAWHPT010000043.1, on the reverse strand, counting down.
CCGTTGCGCCACAATTTAAAGCGGGTGCCACAAAAAGGTTCCACCCAACGTTTCTGCTACCGGCCAAAAGTGTCCACGTGTAACTTTGGATCGCGGGAACTTTGTCACTCCCCGGGACGCCAGCCGGAAAACAGCTGACCTTCTCGAGCGCTTTTCGCAAGCTCCGCCCGCAGGCACGGAACGACCGGCGTATCCAATATGACTGATAACGCGAGCCTGAGCGCCAACACGTACCAAGTCAGACGTGCATCACAGCGGACAGGTGACGGTGTTTCGGAGCGCACGCGTCACTTCATCACATTCTCGCTTGGCCGCTCGGGCGCGCCCTGATCGCTCATGGCGATCCGGGTGAGAAGCGTGCCACTTATCATACTCGGAGCCTTCGGCCAGCTGCTGGGGCTGGGTCGGTTTGATCGGACACATAACCGACATCGCAGAGGCGGCTCGGTATCTCTCGATGACGACGCCGGTGTCGCTTGACGGTATTTTGCCGGCGATTGCAGATCGAGACCGATCGGATAAGAACGTCAAGAATTGACCGATCGACGCCGATAGTCGCTGAAACCGAGCAATCACGGCCCCGTCGAAATTCCGGTTTTGGAATTAAGAGGGCAAATTTCTGACGGATCGAGGAGACGGTTCTTCGTCGTGTGCTGAAAAATTTGCTCCGTTAGATCAGAGCGTTATCATTGCCCCGAACAATCGAATGGAATGATTTTAGCCCATCCGACGGTATCCAAAACTACGCTGCGGCACGACGTAACAATCCGATATCAAAAACAAAAATCGTTCCCGGCGCGGGCTCCGCAGCGCCTGGCGCGCCC
>CAWHPT010000042.1:0-17915 GCA_963831225.1 uncultured Alphaproteobacteria bacterium | reverse complement strand
ATGAGGAGAGAGGACTGAAGAGGAAGCAGAGAGGCTGACGTTCGGCCTGCGCTTCCTCAGTCGTCCACTTCTCCGTTTCTACGCTTAAATTCGTCTCGTCTGAGCAATCACGCTTCCAGCGGCGCGAACTGCTGTGCGGGCGCTGCAAAGGCCCCGTCGGCGATGGGCCTCCTTCCCGAGATTGGCCGGCTCGAAAATTCTGGCTTTTGCGGCGAGAGCGGGCCTTATCGCGGTCTCGCATGCGAGCGCCGAGGCAGAGGGCACATGGCCGAGGACAAGAGCGAGGCCGCGGCGGCTCCGCCCGCAGGTATCCGCAGAGCAATTGCGCCAGGCGGAGGCCTTCGTCGAGGCCGAGGAGGGCGACGGTCAATCGCCTTGCCGGCTGGGCCGGCGCGCTGGTCACTTCCGTGGCGGTGGTGATGTCGCTGTTCCACCTTTACGCCGCGGTCGCGGGCGCGTGGCCGTTGCGCGACTTTCCGATCATCGCGACCCAGCCGCTGCGTTACGCGCATGTGGCTTTCGTGCTGATGCTGAGCTTTCTGCTGTTTCCGCTTGCGGCGCGGTTTCGGAACCGCATTCGCTGGTGGGACATCGTTGCCGGCATCGCCGGCGCTGCAATTCTCATCTATGCGATCGAAGGCGGCGAGGAATTCACCGATCGGGCGACGATGCCGACTCACGCTCGATATCGGGCTCGGCATCGTCTTCATCGCTCTCCTGCTCGAGGCAACGCGGCGCACCACGGGATGGATCGTTCCGTTCATCGCGCTCTTGTTCATCGCCTATGCGCTCGCCGGGCCCTATCTGCCGCCACCATGGACGCATCGCGGCTTCGACATCGGTCAGCTCGTCGGGCACCTCTTCATCACGCTCGAAGGCATTTTCGGCATTCCGGTCGACGTGTCCTCCACGCTGATCATCCTGTTCACGATCTATGGCGCGTTCCTGCATCATTCCGGCGCCGGAAAATTCTTCATCGACTTCTCCATGGCGGTCATGGGGCACAAGCCGAACAGCGCCGGCCGCACCGTGGTGCTGGCATCCTTCCTGCTCGGCGGCCCTTCCGGGTCGGGCGTCGCCACCACCGTGACGATCGGCGCGGTTGCCTATCCGCTGATGAAACGGTCGGGCTTCGAGAAGAACGCCGCCGGCGGCCTGCTCGCCGCCGGCGGTCTCGGCGCGATCATCTCGCCGCCGGTGCTGGGCGCCGCCGCCTTCCTGATCGCCGAGTTCCTCAAGATCAGCTACCTCGACGTGATCTGGATGGCAGCCATCCCGACCGCTCTCTACTATCTGTCCCTCCTGTTCATGGTCGAGCTCGATGCCAAGAAGTTCGGCGCCCATCCGGTTGCGTTCGAGCAGCCGTTGACGCTCTGGCAGATGACGCGGCGTTACGGCTTCCATTTCATCTCGCTGATCTCGATCATCGTCTTCATGCTGTGGGGCTATTCGCCGACGCTGTCGGTGTTCTGGTCGACGGTGCTGACTTTTGGCCTGAGCTTCCTCACGCGCGAGACCGCGATCGGGCCGAAGAAGCTGGTGCGCGCCTTGTCCGACGGCTCGACCAGCGTGCTCACTGCCGCCACCACCTGCGCGACCGCCGGCATCATCGTCGGCGTCGTCACCCTGACCGGCCTCGGCCTCAAGTTCTCCTCGATCGTGATCGCCTATGCCGGCGGCAACCTGCTGCTGACCGCGATCTATACGGCGCTGATCGTCTGGATCGTCGGGTTGGCGGTGCCGGTGACCGCCTCCTACATCATCTGCGCGGTCATCGCCGCGCCCGCCATGATCAAGCTCGGGGTTCCCGACGTCGCCGCCCACATGTTCATCTTCTATTATTCGGTGCTGTCGGAAGTGTCGCCGCCGACCGCGCTCTCGCCGTTTGCGGCCGCGGCGATCACCGGCGGAGATCCCTACAAGACCACGCTGCAGGCCTGGAAATACACGCTGCCGGCGTTTCTGGTGCCGTTCGTGTTCGTGCTCGACCCGCAAGGGGTCGGCTTGCTGCTCGAAGCTGCCGAAGGACGGCAGCTGGATCGACATCGTCTTGATCACCGGCAAGACGGCGCTCGGGCTGGCCGCGCTGGCGGCGGCGGCGCAGGGCTGGGCGTTGCGCAAGACGACCATGGGCGAGCGCCTGATCCTGGTGCTGGCCGGCCTGCTGCTGGTGTTCCCGAGCCTGCTCGAGGCGCTGATGGAGGCCATGGTCGGGCGCGACATCAGCTATACCGCGACATTTGGCTTGGCTCTTGCCGCCGCAGTGCTGATAAAACAGCGCATCAGGCCGGCCGCGCCGCAGACCCAAGCGACCGGCCGACAATAGGGAGAAATGCAATCATGAAACGCAAGGGACTTATGATCTCGGCCCTGACGCTGAGTGCGGCGCTCGTTGCCGGCGCGGCCTTGGGCGCAGGGGACGAACATCGCGATCGCGACCGGCGGCACCGGCGGCGTCTATTACCCGCTCGGCGGCGGCATGGCGAACGTGCTGTCCAAGTACGTGCCGGGAGTGCAGGCGACGGCGCGCGTCACCGGCGGATCGGTCGACAATCTCAAGCTGATCGGATCGCAGCAGAGCGAGGTCGCGCTGGTCATGGTCGATGCCGCGCTCGATGCGCTCAAGGGCCAGGACAAGTTCAAGGGCAGCCCGGTCGAGGTGCGCACCCTGATGGTGCTCTACCCGAACCGCATGCACGTGGTGACGATCGAAGGCACCGGCATCGAGAAGATGGCCGACCTCAAAGGCAAGCGCGTATCGACCGGCTCGCCCGGCAGCGCCACCGAGGTCATGGCCTTTCGCGTCATCGAGGCAGCGGGCCTCGACCGGGACAAGGACATGCGGCGCGAACGACTGGGCGTCGCCGAATCCGTCAACGCGCTCAAGGATCGCAAGATCGACGCATTCTTCTGGGTCGGCGGGCTGCCGACCGCCGCCGTCACCGATCTCGGCGCAACCCCGAACGTGAAGATCAAGATGATCGACCATGCCGACCTGGTCGACAAGATGAATGCGAAATACAGCGACCTCTACACCACCGGCGTGATCCCGGCGAAGACCTATCCGGGTCAGGACAAGGACAACCCGATCGCGGTGGTTCAGAACATCCTGGTTGCCAACTCCAAGATGAGCGATCAGGTCGCCTATGACATCGTCAAGACCCTCATCGAGAAGCGCGACGAGCTCATTGCCGTCCATGGCGAGGCGAAAAGCATGACGCTCGAGAATCAGTCCCCGAAGAACTCGCCGATCCCATGGCATCCGGGCGCGGTGAAATACTTCAACGAAAAAGGCGTGAAGATGTGACTGAGCTGTCGTCGGCACGTGCCGGCGCTCTGCGACCGCCGGCGATTCGCAGATTCGATATTGACGGATTGTTGACCAAGGCAAGGCGCCGATCCAACGCCGACCGTAGCGCGCCAGCCAAGTCCTTGCGCTTGCATGCTTAACGCAATGCAAGCCTAATCCACCAATAAAGCAAGCTGTCGCATTTGCGCCACAACGACGCCTTTTGCCGACAGGAATATGCGTTGCGTCTAGTTGGGGGTTGGGGTCAGCAAACGGATGGCTACGTCGCGCGACAGGCCGGAGGGTGGCCTTGCAGCCCCCTTTGGCCTCGGCGTCCTGATATTGCTGCTGCTGCCGAGCGGGGTCGGAAACCAGGACCTCGCCGCGCTGATGTCGCGCCAACCGGTCGTCGACCGCTCGAAGAAGGCTGCGTTTGCCTCGGCTTTCGGCACCATCCACGATGCAATGTTCAGATGCCGCAGTCCGCTCGGCGCGACGATCCCGCCGCTATCGCGTTGACCTGGCCGGCCTCGATCCGGCCAATGCCGACGTCACCGGCTCGATCCGCGAACGGCTTCTCGGCGAAGCCGCGATGCCGGGCGGCCTGATGATCGACCGCGCCCGCAAGGGCGACTACGGGTTCGCGCCGATCGGTGGTCGAAGCCTTGCGCTCAAAGGCGATCTGCTCAAGCCGCCGGCGTCGACCGACACTGCGCTCGAGCGAGCGGCGCCGGTGGCGCCGGAGCAGACGTTGCGCAACAGGGACGAGAACCAGAACGCGCAGAGCCGCTGCCGCTCGAGCCGCCGACCGCGGTCGCGAAGGTCGGGAAGGAGCGTCGCCGTGCCGAGCGAGTCGCCGAAACGTGGCGGACCATCGCCCGCGGGTGCAGGGACTTATCGCCTCGCGAGCATCAATCCGATGCCGCCGAGGTGAAAACCGGCCATGTCCTGGATCTGCCGCGCAACGGCTCCAGCAGTGGCGACACCGAGACGGCGACGCGATCCGTCGTTGCATCAGCGGTCAGCCTTGCGCTTTGCCGCGGCGGATCTCAATCCCACGCTGCGAGCAACGCGACTTTATTTCAGCATCGATCCCATGGGACAGAAGCTCGGGGCCATCGAGCCATGGGCACCGGGTGAAGAGCCGACGCTGGAGAACGCGGAGGTCGCGCTCCGTCCCGACGGCAAGCTTTCCGAGGGCGGGGGCAACATCAAGCTTGCTGCATTGCCGGGGCCGTCTTCGACGCCTGAGCAATACGCCGTATTGAGGGATGCTCCGGTCGAGCGGGACGAGCTGCCGCCACTGCCGGATCAAGACAGGCGCGGCGGACAAACGATCGCACCCAAAGGCGAGGTGACCGGCGTCGACCAGCAGCCGATGACGCCGGCCGAGCGGCTCGGACTCGGCGAGGAGAGTCGCGCCAAGTCCGAGAAGTGCCTGACCGAGGCGATCTATTTCGAGGCGCGCGGTGAAACGGTGCGCGGCCAGATGGCGGTCGCCCAGGTGGTTCTCAACCGCGCCTTCTCCGGCAAGTATCCCAACACGGTTTGCGGCGTGGTCTACCAGAACTCCCACCGCCGTCTTGCCTGCCAGTTCACTTTCGCCTGCGACGGCATTCCCGATCGCATCCGCGAGCCCGACATGTGGGAACGCGCCCAGGTCATCGCGGCCGAAATGCTCGACGGCAAGCTCTGGCTGCCCGAGGTCGGCAAGGCCACGCATTACCATGCCTATTGGGTGCGCCCGGGATGGGTGCGGACAATGACCAAATTGCAGAAGCTCGGCGTCCACACCTTCTATCGGCCGCGCGCGTGGGGCGACGGCGCGCAGGCCCCCGAATGGGGCGATCGAGACCGCAACGGCGGAATCGACGAAGAAGCTCGTCGAAGCCGCCAAGAAGCTTTAGCCGGAGAACAGACGACCGATGCCGGAGGGCAGATGGCTTCTCCATCCGTCCTCTGTTGTCCGTCCTCCCGCCGTCAGATCTCGATGTCGAGCGCGACGTCGAGGTTGGGCGCCGAATGCGTGATCCAGCCCGACGAGGCGTAGTCGACGCCGGTGCTCGGCGATCTCGGCGATGTTGTCCAGCGTGATGCCGCCGGAAGCCTCGAGCGCGAATCTCCCCGCGACCATCTCCACCGCCTTGCGCAGGGTGGCCGCGTCCATGTTGTCGAGCAGCACCGCGTCGGCGATCCCGACCTCGAGTACCTCGCGCAACTGATCGAGCGTATCGACCTCGATCTCGATCTTGACGAGATGGCCGGCAGCGGCCTGCGCGCGCTCCAGCACGGGCCGGATGCCGCCGGCGACCGCGATGTGGTTGTCCTTGATCAGGATGGCGTCATCGAGGCCGAAGCGGTGATTGAAACCGCCGCCGCAGCGCACGGCATATTTCTGCAACGCGCGCAGCCCCGGCGTGGTCTTGCGCGTGCAGCAGATGCGCGTGCGCGTGCCGGCGACGCGGCGGACGAATTCGTGCGTGGCGGTCGCCACGCCTGAGAGATTTCCGAGCAGATTGAGCGCTACCCGCTCGGCCGCGAGCACGGCACGGGCGGGGCCGGTAACCGTCATGAGTGCGGTCTTGGCCGCGACATGGTCGCCGTCGCGCGCGCAGGCATCGATCCCGATCTCCGGGCGCAAGCTTCCGAAAGGTGGCGGCAACCAGCGGCAGGCCCGCGATTACGCCGGCTCGCGCGCGACCACGATGGCGCGCGCGGGCGTGTCCGCGGGAATGGTGGCGATCGAGGTCACGTCGCCGGCGCGTCCGAGGTCCTCGGCGAGCGCGCGCGTTACCGACGCCTCGATCTCCAGCGGAGAGAGAAATCCATGCGGGCAGATCAGCGAGTTGGTCATGACGGGGTCCACGTCCATCGACCTTCTCGCAGGTTGGATGCGCCTGTTTCAATGGTGATCGCAAAAGAGGGTGGTTCTTAGGGCTCTCCGGGTAAAGTTTCCAGTCCCGCCGGGACCGGCAGCCATGCGCCAGGCATATGCGGCCCATCAAGATTTCGTTTGGGCATGCCCGCTCGCCATCGTTACAAGCAGCCACCGTTCGGACGCGCGGATGATTGTTGTTGGCCCCGCATCGCGCCGCCGGAACGGCAACGAGCCTGCCGGTTGCTCGCCGGCGTCGGCGTTTTGGTCAAGGTTCGCAGGTCTATGGCAATCACGGCTCCTTCCCACACCGCCGCTCCGGCGATCGGCTGGCGCACTCCCGCCGTGATCGCCCTGAGCGGCTGTCTCATTGCCATGATCAGCTTCGGGCCGCGCTCCATCCTCGGTCTGTTTCTGACGCCGCAGTCGCAAGCCAACGGCTGGGGCCGCGACGTGTTCGGCCTGGCGCTGGCGATCCAGAACATCCTATGGGGACTCGCCCAACCGTTCGCGGGCATGCTGGCCGACCGGTTCGGGATCGTGCGCGTGCTGTGCGGCGGCGCGATCCTCTATGCCATCGGCCTCGCCATGATGGCGTTTGCGACGACGCCGCTGATGCTGGACATCTCGGCCGGCGTATTCATCGGCTTCGGCCTCGCAGGCTGCTCCTTCAGCATCGTTCTTTCCGGCTTCGGCAAGCTTCTGCCCGAACGCTGGCGCTCGCTCGCATTCGGCGCGGGGGCCGCCGCGGGCTCATTCGGCCAATTCCTGTATGCGCCCTTGACCGTGGCGCTTATGGGTGCCGTCGGATGGCAGGAAACGCTCGTGACCTTCGCAGTCGCCATGCTGCTGATCTTGCCGCTTTCGCTCGCGCTCGCGGCCCCTGCAAGCGCGCCGGGATCTGGCCAAGGCTTCGCGCAGCAATCGCTGCGGCAGGCATTGCGGGAAGCTCTCGCGCACCGCTCCTTTCTGCTTCTCGTGCTCGGATACTTCACCTGCGGGTTCCAGCTGGCGTTCATCACCATCCACATGCCTGCCTTTCTGGTCGACCGCGGTCTTTCGAGCGACGTGGGAGGCTGGACGCTCGCGGTGATCGGCCTGTTCAACATCTTCGGCTCGCTGCTCTCGGGCTGGCTGAGCAATTACATGCCCAAGCGCTATATCCTCTCGATCATCTATTTCAGCCGCGCGTTGGCGGTGCTGGTCTTCATCATGCTCCCGGTCACGCCGCTGTCGTCGATCCTGTTCGGCGCGGCGATCGGCTTCTTGTGGCTGTCGACGGTGGCGCCGACCAACGCAATCATCGCGGTGATGTTCGGCACTCGATGGCTGGCGACGCTGTCGGGACTCGCGTTCTTCAGCCATCAGGTCGGCGGCTTCCTCGGCGTGTGGCTCGGCGGCGTGGTGTTCGAGCGCGCCGGCTCCTATGATGCGGTCTGGTGGCTCTCAATTCTGTTCGGCCTGCTCTCAGGCGTGATCAATCTTCCGATCGTGGAAAAGCCGGTTGCCCGCGCTACCATGGCGCCTGCGTGAAGACCTGGCGCACACCGGCGGTCATCGTCGTCTGCGGCTGCCTGATCTCCATGATCGGCTTTGGGCCGCGGTCGACGCTCGGTTTCTTCCTCACGCCGATGTCGACGGCCAATGGCTGGGGCCGCGAGGTGTTTGCGCTCTCGGTCGCGATCCAGACCCTGCTTCACGGCGCCGCCGCACCGTTCGCCGGAGCGATCGCCGATCGTTTCGGCACTGTCCGCGTGATCATCGCCGGGGCGCTGCTCTATGCAGCCGGCATTTTCATGATGGCGCATGCCGCCACGCCGGGCTCGCTTTATCTCACCAGCGGCGTGTTGATCGGCTTCGGACTGTCCGGCTGCTCGTTCAATCTCGTGATCTCGTCGTTCGGCAAGCTGCTGCCGGAAAGCTGGCGCTCGCTCGCCTTCGGCGCCGGCACGGCGTCCGGCTCCTTCGGCCAGTTCCTGTTCTCGCCGCTCGGCGTCGCGTTGATCGACGCTGTCGGATGGCAGGCAACGCTCGAAGTCTTTGCCGGCCTGCTGCTGCTGATTATCCCTCTTGCTTTCGCGGTCGCCACGCCACGCTCCGATGCTGCGCCGGTTCTCGGCACGCTGCAACTTGCGGTGCGCACCCAGACCTACAGGCAGGCGTTGGCCGAGGCCTTCGCGCACCGCTCCTACATCCTCCTGGTGCTCGGCTTCTTCACCTGCGGCTTCCAGATCGGTTTCATGACCGTGCACCTGCCGGCATATTTGATCGACCGCGGCCTCTCCGCCGCGATCGGCGGCTGGACGCTCGGCGTGATCGGGCTGTTCAATATCGTCGGCGCGATGCTGTCCGGCTGGCTCGGCGGCCGTATGCCGAAGCGCTACATCCTTTCATTCATCTACTTCGCCCGCGCGCTCGCCGTCGTCGTTCTGATTACCCTGCCGGCGAGCCCGGTGGTGACCTTGATCTTCGGCGCCGTTGTCGGTCTGCTTTGGCTGTCATCGGTGCCGCCGACCTCGAGCCTGGTGGCAGTGATGTTCGGAACGCGTTGGTTCGCCATGTTGTTCGGGGTCGTTTTCTTCAGCCACCAGGTTGGCGGGTTCCTCGGCGTCTATCTCGGCGGCCTGTTGTACGAACAGACCGGGTCCTACAACGTTGTATGGTGGCTCTCGGTGGTGTTCGGCATCCTTTCCGCCGTCATCAATCTGCCGATCGTCGAGAAGCCGGTGCGGCGAGCGGCGGCGGCAACGACCTGACGGAGGACAGACGACCGAGGACCCGAGAACAGGTTCCACTTTATCTTCTTGTCGTCTGTCCTCTGTCGTTGGTACCAGGAGCCCAGGCTATGGCCATTTTCAAAGCTATCGTGATCGAAAAGTCGGAGGCTGGACAAACGGTCGGCCTTACCGATTTCGACGACCACAATCTGATGGCGGGGGACGTCACCGTCGGCGTCGAATGGTCGACGCTCAACTACAAGGACGGGCTGGCGATCACCGGAAAGGCCCCTGTCGTGCGCCGCTTTCCGATGATCCCCGGCATTGACTTTGCGGGCACGGTCGAAGCCTCGACCCATCCGGAGTGGAAGGCCGGCGATAAAGTGATCCTCAACGGCTGGGGCTGCGGGGAAACCCATCTTGGCGGCTTTGGCGCAAAAGCACGCGTCAACGGCAACTGGCTGGTGCCACTTCCCGGCGCTATCACCGCGCACGAGGCCATGGCGATTGGAACCGCAGGATACACCGCGATGCTCGCGGTAATGGCACTCGAGAATCACGGCCTGACCCCGATGAGCGGGCCGGTGGCGGTAACTGGAGCCGCGGGCGGCGTCGGCTCGATTGCGATTGCAATTCTTGCCAAGCGTGGCTTTCAAGTCACAGCCTCGACCGGCCGCGCCGAGCTAACCGGCTACCTCGAGGAATTGGGCGCAACCGAGATCATAGAGCGCAAGGAATTGGCCGGACCCGCAAAACCGCTGGCAAAAGAGCGGTGGGCGGCAGCCATCGATACCGTGGGCTCGACGACGCTCGCCAATCTCATCTCGATGACTCGCTACGGCGGCGCGGTGGCGGCCTGTGGTCTGGCCGGCGGCATGGATTTGCCCGGTTCGGTGGCGCCGTTTATCCTGCGCGGGGTTTCGCTCCTCGGCATCGATTCCGTCATGCGGCCGATGGCCGACCGGCACTTGGCGTGGAAGCGACTGGAGAGTGACTTGGACCGGGGGCAACTTGCGGCCATGACGACCACGGTCGGGCTCGATGAGGTGATCGCGGCGGCTCCGGACATCGTCGAGGGACGGGTGCGGGGTCGAATCGCGGTCGAGATCGGGTAAAGAAAGTTCAGGATTTAGCCATCAGGATGAGGGCATGATCATGCCCGATTCGCGTGGTTAACAGTTGGTTGAAGGCCCGTGGGGACGGTGTATCGAGGGGGGATTGGTATGATTGCGCGGTTCGCGATCGTGGTTGTGACTCTGCTCGCAGCTGGGCCGGCACTCGCCCAAACCATGACTGCCGATGCGGCGCGCCGCTTCGTGACCGGCAAGCTCTTTGGCTTCGCCTGTTTCGACGGCTCGCGCGGCGCCGGACGCATCTACGGTGACGGATCGGTCATCGGCACCATCCAATTCCGTGGCGCCGGGCCGGTCCGCTCGGTCTGGCTGCCGGCGGGCACGCTGCGAGTGAGAGGCGAGACCTACTGCGCGGCGCTCAAGGGCATGTCGTTCGAGCCCTGCTTCGAGCTGAGCCGCACCAGCGAGCAGAGCTTCCGCGGCACATTGTCGGGCTTGGGCATTGCCTATTGCGACTTCACTCGTCGCGTCAGCGTCGCCAACATCGGCGTGCGCGCGCGTTCTTCCGCGCCGCAATCGCTGGCTGCCGACCCCCCGGCGGCTCGCTGATTCCGATCAGCGGATCGGTAGCTGGCTCGCGGTCCTTAGATCGAACATAACCTGGGGCGCGTCTTGCTATCGCTGCTCCGGCACCGTGATCGGCTTGCCGCTTTCAGCGACGATGAACGCCAGGACTTTGGCGGGCTCGGTCTGACTGGCATTCGCCGACACCGCATGCAGCTGGCCGGGGGCTTCGTAGAATGTCTGGCCCTTGGTCAGGACGGTTTCGGAGCCTTGGTCGAGCTTGATCTTGTAGCTCCCTTCCAGCACGTAGCCGAAAATGTGGTGGCCGGGGTGCCGGTGCGGCGGAGAGCCGCCACCGGGCGGAATGTCGAGCGTGATCACCAGGATCTCACGGCCGGGAAATTCCGCGATGACTTGCTTCATCAGCGCAGTGACCTTGGTTGCGGGCGCCTGTTGCTGTGCAAAGGCCGGTGCGACCGCTGTCGCGCTCACCATCGCAATCAGCGGGACAGCGTGCCTGAGCGTTCGGATTGATACGGGCATGATTGCTTCCTCCAATCGACCGGAGCATTGAAATTGACCGCGTCAGCGTGCCGGCTCGAGCGCGTTGTCGATCAGGTACGCGGCAATCTTCCTGCCCATGTCATTGCCGACCTCCAGCGAATTTCTGAAGTGAATGCCGCCCCAGATGCGCACGTTTATGTGCTCCTCGGCCATCTCCGTCGATGTTGTTGAACTGCCGCTGCCGCTTCGGGTCGACGAGATCGGTCGCGGTGACGCGGATTGCCGGTTTGGGCCCAAACACCGATTCCAAAATACCGATCGCCACACCGCAGGTGATGCTCGCCTGCGATGGGTATTCGGGATGCATCGGTGTCGTTTCCAACGGCGTCCAGCCGGGGTCGCGCTCGGTAGCGTCGTTGCCGTCCATGTCGCCGTTGCGAATGGCGGTGACCGGACGCCAGAAGTTGTAAGTGAATTTCGCATCCCAGTCGCTGATGAACGTGTTGGCTGTGGCCATGTTGAGCAGCGCGAACAGGCGTGCATTCTCGGCGAGGGAAAGTCCTTTCGCCGCCGAAAGTTGGCGCGCTGCCGCTTGCCATGCTGGGCCGAGATTGGCTGTGCCCCAGAACTTCACCGCCTCGGTCTGCTCGGGCGTTCGCGCTGTGCTCCTGGTCGCCGCCGAGACCCTTCGTCTCGTTGTAATCGCGGGCGTAGAGCGCGCTGGACAATTGCGGCGGCGGGCCGGGCCGGAACTGGTCGGCGCTCTTGAGCACCCATGGCTTGGCTCGCGCGTATTGCGCGAACAATGGCGGCGTTGTCGGCACCCAGACGCCGGGGCTGGTGAGCGGCCGGTACGTGTCCGGGACGCTGGTGCCGTCAGCAGCGCGGTCGGCCTGGACCTGCGTGGCGACCTGCTCTCCCAGCGCGATGCCGTCGCTCTTCGCGGAGCCGTCGGGGATGGTCTTGACGCGATTGCCGCGTATGCCTCCTCGATCATCGCTTTCTGGCTGGGATAGAGCTGGACCAGGATCTGCCGCGCCGCCGCGGCCGCGGCCGCCTCCGCCGATGCGCCAGGCCGAGCAGGCACCGTCGCGAGGTAGCGCGTGTAGCGGCCTTGCACCGCATTGATCGCATCGGACATCGCGACATGCATCATGGCCAATGTGCGCGTGCCGGGATTGCCCCCGACACGCTCGACCTTCAGCACCTCGAGCGCGGTCTGGTTCCAGTCGGTTACTATATCGGCGCACGCGGATCCGGTGGTTACGGCGATGACGATGCCGATCGCGGTGGCGCGAGTAATATTTCATGATACCCCCCGTGTTATGGAGAGCTACGGCTTGCACAGCCGTCAGGATAAGCCTTTCTGACGCGGCATGGAAGGTGATGACGGCTACTGCAGATCGAGGCGAAACGGGTCGGCCTCGTAGGCCATCACGCCGCGCCCGATCGAATCGATCGCGCCGACCATGCGGCCGTCGCGGCCGAGCATGCGGTCGGCGATCGACACGATGCGGATGTTGGGCGTCGCCGTCGCCGAGGCGCGGCGAAGCTCCTGCGCGATCGCGCGCTCGTCGCGGTTCGGATTGAGCGTGCAGGCGGCGACGAAAGCGCCGGCAGTGGAGCGGCTGATGCCGGCAAAGCAATGCACCACCATGGGCTTGGCGCGATCCCAGCCGCGCACGAAGTCGATCAGCCGCGTCACATGCTCGTCGCATGGGATGACATAGCCGTCCATGGCCTCGCAGATGTCGTCCATGCCGAGGATGAGGTGGTTCGCTTCCAGCACCGTCTGGGGCCGCGCGACCCGGTCGGAATTCTTCAACAGGGTGACGACGTGGAGGGCGCCGGTCTCATCGACCGTTTCGTGCAGGCGGGCAAGCGAACAGACGTGAATCATCGCAATCATCGACCCCATTTTGTTTGATCGTAGGATCGTAGATATATGATGGCGATCGTCGTGTGAAAGCGTCGAGCTTCGACGCAAGCTCATGACAGCTCTGTTCAATCGCGCGCCATACTGGCTAGCGGTAGGGCGGGCAAAGGGGCTGACACGAACCTCGACTGCGGAAATCACGCGTTGGCCATGGTGAGCGCCGTCCACCCTACATGCCGGAGAGCCTGGCGAAGCGATCGAGGTAGCGCGCCTGCGCGACCTCGGCCGGCCAGGGCGAGAGATATTCGCGCTCGATGGCGGCGGAGCATTGCGGCGCCGGCCCGAAGAACCGGCGAGCCTCGGCGGCGGAGAAGCCGGCGAGCTGCGTCGCCTCGAGATAGGCGGCCGAGCGATCAGCAGCCTTGATCAGCGCGGCCAGGTCGGCGGGCAGCATGGCGGAGAGACCGAAACGCAGATGGATCGCCGCCAGCAGCCGTGCCTCGACCGACTTGTAGGCGTCGCCGATCACCGCCTTGAACGGCGAGATCATGTCCCCGATCACATATTCGGGAGCGTCATGAAGGAGAACGGCGAGCCGGCTCAGGCGGTCGAGGCGTGCGCGCCGGGCGGCGAGGCGCTCGACCAGGAGCGAATGCTGGGCGACCGAGAAGATATGCGCCCCCTCGGTCTGGCCGTTCCAGCGCGCGACGCGGGCCAGCCCATGGGCGATGTCGGCGATCTCGATGTCGAGCGCGGACGGGTCGAGCAGGTCGAGCCGCCGGCCCGAGAGCATGCGCTGCCAGGCCCGCAACGCGCCTGCGCCAGCTGGCGCTCGCGTCCTCGCCGCATCGGCTCAGCGGCCTGCCGCCTTGATGAAGGCCGGATGCCGATGGCAGCTCAGCACATGATCGTTGACCATGCCGACCGCCTGCATGAAGGCGTAGACGATGGTCGGCCCGCAGAACTTGAAGCCGCGGCTCGCAAGCTCCTTCGACATGCGGCGCGACAGCGCGGTCTCGGCCGGCACCTGCGAGGTCGAGCGGAACCGGTTCACCTTCGGCTCGCCGTCGACGAAATCCCAGAGCAGACGCGAGAAGCCGGGCCCTTCTCCATCACCTCGAGATAGGCGCGGGCGGAGAGGACCGTGCCTTCGATCTTCATGCGATTGCGCACGATTCCGGCATCCTGCATGAGCTTCTCGACTTTGCGCGGCGTATAGCGCGCGATCTTCTGCGGCTCGAAGCCGTCGAAGGCGCGGCGGAAATTGTCGCGCTTGCGCAGGATGGTGATCCACGACAGCCCGGCCTGGAAGCCGTCGAGCACGAGCTTCTCATAGAGCGCCCGGTCGTCGTATTCCGGCACGCCCCATTCCTGGTCGTGGTAGGCGACGTAGAGCGGATCCTGCTGCGGCCAGGTGCAGCGCGCAAGGCCATCTGAATGGAGAATGGCGCTCATTCGGCAACCTTGGCCTCCCCGGGAAATGCAAACTGCGCCCAATCCGGCTTGACCAGCCGCATCTCGACGCCGCCGGCGACAAGAGGCTCGCCGGCCGCGAGCGCGTCAGCGGCGCGATCGAGGCGCAGCATCGCCAGCCCGCGACCTTGTGCCGTCGAGCCCAGCGTGCCCACGGTCCTGGTGCCTGCGCTGACCGGGGTGCCGGCCTCGGGCGCAAATCCGTCATAGCTCACCGGCACCACGCGCGTGCGCGCGGTGCCGCGGTGCTCGATCCGCGAGACCACTTCCTGGCCGACGAAGCAGCCCTTGTCGAAGTCGACTCCGCCGAGTTGATCCATGTCGGTCTCGTGCGGGAACGCGTCGCTATAGATGAAATCGAGGCCGCCGCGCGGAATCCCGAGCGCGATGCGATGCGCCTCGTAGGACGACGCCTCGAGCAGTTGCGCGCCGAGCTCGGCCGCCGCTTCGGCGGCGAGATGCGGCGGCAGCATGCAGCGCGACCCCAGCCCGGGCAGGCGCGGATCGCGATAGCACAAGCTCGCCCCCCAGCCGACCCTCCCCCGCTTGCGGGGGAGGGCAGGGCCGGGGCTGCCGCCGGGGCTCTCCCAGATCGCCAGCACGCCGAGCGTCTCGGACATATCCTCGATGTCGATCTTGGCGCGCAGCTTGTAGAAGCCCAGGCGCTGGACCAGCGCCGGCGCCAGCGCCCGCGGGCAATCGAGATAGAAGCCGCCGCCGTCAGCGGCGCCGGCCTCGGCCAGGAGAAAATCGACGATGATCTTGCCTTGTGGGGTGAGCAGTGCGCCAAAGCCGGATTGCTCCGGCGTCACCTTGCCGATGTCGGCGGTGATGAGGCCGTTGAGGAACTTGCGTGCGTCGTCGCCGGCAACTTTGACCACGCCGCGGTCCGGAAGAAGCGCCGCTTTCATGATCCCGTGCTTGCCAGATTTCGCGAGTAAACGTAAGTCGCTCGCTGCGCTGTCACAAGAGCGGTAATCTGGAATGGCCCGAAGCTAGGAAGTCATTCTGCGGGGCGGCACCGCCGTCAATCACGGTGGCGAGGCGATGCTCGGCTATTGCCTGACCAGGGCGAGCGAGAATTCGCCTTTACGAATGCGCACCGCAAGCCCTTCGGCCATTCGGGCGGCGGCTTCCTCGCCATAGGTCGAGACGAACTCTGCGAACGCGGCGAACAGGCACGCCTGCGCAAGGCAGTCGCCATCGATGCCTTCGATGCGCGCTTCCACCCAGGCTTCGTGCAGATAGCTCAGGGCAGCCCGCTTCTGTTCATGGTCCGGGGGCTCCCCCGGAGCCTCGACGACGTGTGTGGTCATGATCATGTCAAATTGGGGCCGTGTCCCCGCGGCCATCCCGACGATGTGCCACGTTAACATGCGCCGCGCTTTCGCCTAGACCGCATTCCGAGAAGGGTTAACGCCGACGGCAAATTGTGCAGGCAGCCTTTGATATAAAGCAAAGGCTGATCACTTCGGCGCCACTGGATCCTGCGCCGGAGCTGCAGCGCGTGGGCCGGCGGCGGTGATCAGTTGGCGTAACGCGCGGTCATTTCGCGCGCGATCTTGGAGCCCTCGTCCAGATAGCGGCGTATGACCAGGTCGGCTGCCGGGGTGCAGGTGCGGTAGCTTTGCTGGAAGCCGCGATAGCCGCGATTGAAGTTCGAGATCATGCGGGAGCGGCGCTCCCCGCCCGGGGCTTCGGCATCGACCAGGGACTGCATCTCGTTGCGCCACTTCTGCCCTTCATTGGCGCCGCAAATGCCGCGCAAATAGTGCAGGGCACCGAGGATTTCGGCGAGCCGCGCAAGGCTTCCGTCAAACGGAGCAGCCGGCGCACCCTGGGCGCCGGCGGGTGCATTCAGTCCCGCAAGGGCAACCGAGGCCGCTATCAAGATGCGTAGGAGCATCGAGGGTCAGGAATTCGTTTGGCGTGCGGAAGGGATGGCGGCACGTAAGCATTTTCGCAATTCAAACGGACGGAAACATGGCAGACATGCGCCGCTTTACCGCATCCGCGCGCAGCGCAACGCCCCACCCTATGTCTTCCCCGCAAGCGCTTGCGGGGAAGGGACGCTCACCGCGTTCCGTCGAGGCGGTCGATGGCCGCGGCCACGATGTCTGCAAGTCCCGGAGTGGTTTGCAGGCTTGCGATCCCGGCCGGCTCGATCCAGAGCGCCTCGCTGAGCTCTTCGTTGAGCACCGGCTCTCCGGCGAGCCAGCGCGCGGCGAAACACAGGATCACGAAATGCCGTTGCACGCGATCATGCGGATCGCGGACGATGGTTTCGCGATATCCGGCGAGCGCCCGCGGCTCGATGCCGAGGCTGGTTTCCTCGCGAACTTCGCGCGTCACGGCTTCCGTCGAGGGTCTCGCCGGCCTCGACGACCCCGCCGGGAAGGGTGTACAGGCCGTGCGCCGGAGGCCGTGCCCGCCGCACCACCAGGACCTTGCCGTCGCGCACGATCGCGGCGCTGACCGCGAGAAAGGGACGCTCGGGATAGGATCTCGCGTCCGACACTGCGAATGTTCTCCGGGAGCACTACTTGAACGATCAGCAACTGCCAGCCCCCTTGTGCGGTAGGGTCGAGCTGAGCGCAACCCGGACGAGCCTTTCATGTGTGGACGCTACCTGATCACTTCCGCGCCGGAAGCGTTCCGGCGCCTGTTCGGCTACCGCGAGCAGCCCAATTTCCCGCCGCGCTACAACGTGGCGCCGACGCAGCCGGTGCCGATCGTGCGTCTCGCCGAAGGCGAGCGGCAGTTCGCCCTGGTGCGCTGGGGCCTGATCCCGCCCTGGGTCGAAGGACCCCCGCGCGCTTCACGCCTGCTGATCAATGCGCGCGGCGAATCGGTGAACGACAAGCCGGCGTTCCGCAACGCCATGCGCCGGCGCCGCTGCCTGTTTCCGGCCGACGGCTTCTACGAATGGAAGCGGGACGGCGAGCGCAAGCGGCCTTATTGCGTGCGTCCGAAGCACGGCGGACCGATCGCGTTCGCCGGCCTGTGGGAAACCTGGACGGGGCCGAACGGCGAGGAGATGGAGACCGCCGCCATCATCACCACCGCCGCCAACCGCGAGCTCGCTCACCTGCACGAGCGCATGCCGGTGATCCTGCCGCCCGAGGCTTTCGATCTCTGGCTCGATTGCCGCAACGTCGATGCCATGACCGCGGCCGCGATATTCCTGCCGGCGCGCGAGGGGCTGCTCGAAGCCTACGAGATTTCGCCGGCGGTCAATCGTACCGCGAATGACGGACCGGAATTGATCGAGCCGGTTTCCGCCGCGGCGCAATCCGTGCCGGCAGGGACGGCTCCGCCCGCTGATCCACCAGCGACCGTGAAGGCGCGCAGCACGCGCCAGCGCGCCAAGCGCGACGACGGGCAATTCTCGCTATTTTAGAGCGCTTTCCGCTGGAATATGAACCAACAGTCGTCATTGCCGGGCTTGACCCGGCAATTCATCTTCTTCGCAAGACCTTCTTGCGAAGTGGGATGGACCCCCGGGTCAAGCCCGGGGGTGACGCATGTGGGTGGGCGATGCGTT
>CAWHPT010000041.1:0-27993 GCA_963831225.1 uncultured Alphaproteobacteria bacterium | reverse complement strand
GCGACCCATGTGCCGGTCGGCGAGGACCAGAAGCAGCACCTGGAGCTTTCGCGCGACATTGCGCAGAAATTCAACAACGACTTTGCCGGGTCGATCCACAGCCACGGCTACGGCGAGGCGTTCTTTCCGCTGCCGGAGCCGCTGATCCAGGGGCCGGCGACGCGGGTGATGTCGCTGCGCGACGGTTCCAAGAAGATGTCGAAATCAGACCCCTCCGACCAGTCGCGCATCAATTTGACCGATGACGCCGATGCGATCGCCCACAAGATCAAGCGGGCGAAGACCGATCCGGAGCCATTGCCGAGCGAAGAAAAAGGACTGGAGCCGCGGCCGGAGGCCGACAACCTCGTCGGCATCTATGCGGCGCTTGCCGGCAAGAGCAAGACCGATGTGCTCGAGGAATTCGGCGGCGCGCAATTCTCGACCTTCAAAACCGCGCTGGTCGATGTTGCAGTCGCCAGGCTCGGCCCGATCAACGCCGAGATGAAGCGGCTGGTTGCAGACCCCGTCTATATCGATTCGGTGCTCGCCGATGGCGCCGCGCGCGCGCAGGTTCTCGCCGCCGACACGATGAAAGCGGTCAAGGACATCGTCGGCCTGGTGCGCCGCTGAAGCGCGGTCCGGGCACCGGATCGTATCGACGGCCGCACTTGTGCGGTTGCCGAACGGCGTGGCAGGATTCGGCGCTTCGACGCCGAACTGCGACTATCTGCCCGGCGAGACGGGGAAGGCGATGAGCAAGAAACGTCGCAGCTACGAGGCCGGGCATTCGCCGAAATTCCTGGTCGTCATCGACGATTCGCCGGAATGCGACCGCGCGCTTTATTTCGCGAGCCGCCGCGCACTGCGCATCGGCGCCACCGTGCTGATGCTGCGGGTGATCGAGACCCATGATCGCAATCAGCAATGGCTGGGCGTCGCCGACATCATGCGCGCCGAAGCACACGAAGAGGCGAATGCCGTGCTCGACCGTTACGCCACCCGCTCGTCGAGCATCACCGGCATCATGCCGCAGCGCGTGATCCGCGAGGGCGAGAAGGCGCAGGAGCTGCTCGGCCTGATCGAGGACGACGAGGACATCGCCGTCCTGGTGCTCGCCGCCGCCCCCGGAAAGGAGGGACCGGGACCGCTGGTCTCCGGTTTGAGCAGGAATGCCGGTGATTTCCCCATCCCGATCGCCATCGTGCCCGGTCACCTGAGCGATGAAGACCTCGATTCCATGTCGTGAGGCGCTCCGACGCGATCTTCTGCCCAGTCTACCGTGCAGGGCACACAGACAGGTTTACGCAGTCCGCGCGGTCGAGACTACCCCTGCTTGAACTCTCCGCAGCGCGGCGCCACCTATCAGGTTAACGTAAGCGCAGCATGCATTCGGCCCCAAACGCGATTTCCCGCTGCTGCGAGCGGGATGAGAGGAGCAAGCCATGTTCATCCAGACCGAGCCGACGCCGAACCCGGCAACGCTCAAGTTCCTGCCCGGCCGGCCGGTGTTGAGCGCAGGCACGCTCGACATGCGCGACAAGGACGCCGCCGCCCAGTCGCCGCTCGCCGAGCGCCTGTTCGGGGTAACCGGAGTGGCGGGGGTGTTCTTCGGCTCCGACTTCATCGCCGTCACCAAGTCGGGCGGGGAATGGCAGCAACTCAAGCCGGCGATCCTCGGCGCCATCATGGAGCATTTCATGTCGGGCGCACCGATCCTCGGCAGCGAGGGCAACGTCGGGACCGCCGACGCAGACGAATTCTTCGAAGCCGGCGACTCCGAGACGGTCGCCACCATCAAGGAGCTGATCGAGGCGCGGGTGCGCCCGGCGGTCGCCAATGACGGCGGCGATATCACCTTCCGCGGCTTCAAGGACGGCGTCGTCTATCTCGACATGAAGGGCGCCTGCTCGGGCTGCCCCTCGTCGACCGCGACGCTGCGCCACGGCATTCAGAACCTGCTGCGCCATTACCTGCCCGACGTGGTCGAGGTCAGGCCCATGTCTTGACACTTTGCGGGCCGGTCCTCGCCGGCGTTCCGCACCGGCTCGGCCACGTGACATGAGCAACCGGCGCACCGTCCGGAAACACCTGACCAGGCCCATGCGCGTCCTCGCCATCGACACCGCGCTCGAGGCCTGCTCGGCCGCGGTGCTCGATGTGGATCGCGTCGAGATCATCGCCAGCGAAACGCTTGCCATGACACGCGGGCACGCCGAAGCCGTGATGCCGCTGATCGCCCGCGTGATGGATTTGGCCGACACCGAATTCGCCGAGCTCGACCGCATCGCCGTGACCACCGGACCCGGCAGCTTTACCGGGCTGCGGGTAGGGATATCCGCCGCCCGCGGCATTGCGCTGGCGGCGGGCAAGCCGGCGATCGGCCTTTCCACCCTCGCCGGCTTTGCGGCGCCGCTGATCGCCGAGGACGACAGCACGCAAGTGGTGGCGGCGATCGACGCCCGCCACGAGCATGTCTACCTGCAGGTGTTCGGCACCGGCGGCCGCACGCTGGTGGCGCCGCGGATCGCGACTTTGCGCGATGCCGTGCGGGCGGCGATGACCGGACCTGCCCGCATCATCGGCTCAGCCGCAAACCTTCTGGCGGCAGCGTGGCCGAAGGGAGCATCGGCGCCGCTCACCGTCGAGCAACGGGGTGCGCCGGACATCGGCTGGATTGCACGGCTCGGCGCCGCGGCGGATGGTTATGCCCCGCCGAAGCCGCTCTATCTGCGCGCCCCCGATGCGCAACCGCAGGACGCGGCGCGGCTGCCCCGCCGATGATCGAGCTCCTCAGCCGCTTGCTCGGGCGCGGCGAGCCCGCGTTGTCTGAAGCCGGCCCCGGCGATGCCGCGGCCTTTTCCGCGCTGCACCGCGCATCGTTCCATCGCGGCTGGAGCGACGACGAATTCGAGCAGCTGCTCCTCGATCGCAATATCCTGGCCCATCGCGCCAGCATCGGCCGCAACCTCGCAGGTTTCATCTTGTCGCGAATGGTCGCCGATGAAGCCGAGATTCTATCGGTCGCCGTCGTTGCGGCGCGGCGCAGCAAGGGGCTGGCACGCCGATTGCTCGATCTGCATCTGCGCCGGCTGGCCGGGCTGGGCGCCCGCACGGTCTTTCTCGAAGTGGATGAGGCCAATGTGCCGGCGCGCCGGCTCTATCGGCGCGCGGGGTTCCGGGAAGTCGGCCGGCGCGATGGCTATTATCCGGCCGGCAAAGGCTCGGCTGCGCTCGTTCTGCGCCGCGATCTGGCGTGAGCCGGATAGATTTCCTTGCCTCCCCCGTGATATCCCGATTGCACGGAGAAGCGTCGTGAACGCGCCGAAACCGAGAGACATCGAAGCCCTGTGCGCCGCCAAGGGCATGCGCATGACCGAGCAGCGGCGCGTCATCGCGCGCGTGCTGGCAGCAGCCGACGACCATCCCGACGTCGAGGAGCTCTATCGGCGCTGCTCGGCGGTCGACGATCGCATCTCGATCTCCACGGTCTATCGCACGGTGAAACTGTTCGAGGACGCCGGCATCATCGAACGTCATGAGTTCCGCAACGGGCGCGCGCGTTACGAGCAGATGCCCGACAGCCATCACGACCATCTCATCAATCTGCGCACCGGCGAGGTGATCGAGTTTCAATCCGAGGACATCGAGCGTCTGCAAGCCGAGATCGCGCGGCGTCTGGGCTATCGGCTGGTCGATCACCGGCTCGAGCTCTACGCGCTTCCGCTCGACGACAAGCCCAAGCGCTGAAAAGCGCCTACGGCGACGCCGGCTGAGCCCGGCAAAGGAAACATCTGGGCCCATTTCTTTTTGCCGCCAAACCCGCTATGAGGGGCCGCCTGCCCGAAGTCCCGCGGAACGGGATTTGTAAATAGATCAACGGGTTGGAAGCTCAGATCGGCTCCCGAGCCGCTCTTGATCGACGGCATGAGCCCGCGCAAGGTCCATATCAAGTCTTTTGGCTGCCAGATGAACGTCTACGATTCCCATCGTATGGCGGACACGCTTGCAGCCGAGGGCTTTACCGAGACAGCGCGGTGCGAGGACGCCGATCTCGTCATTCTCAATACCTGCCATATCCGGGAGAAGGCGGCCGACAAGGTTTATTCCGAGCTCGGCCGCATCCGCGGCTCAAGCAGGCCGCTGCCAGCGAAGGACGCCGCCTCACGATCGCGTTGCCGGCTGCGTCGCGCAAGCCGAAGGCGAAGAGATCATCCGCCGTGCGCCGGCGGTCGATCTCGTGGTCGGCCCGCAAAGCTATCACCGGCTGCCGGACCTGCTCGCGCGCAGCGCACGCCATGGCGCCGTCGTCGACACCGAATTTCCGGTCGAGGACAAGTTCGACCGTGCTCGCGCCGCCGAGCCGCGAGGCAACGCGCGCCCGCGGCGTGTCGGCTTTCGTGACGGTGCAGGAAGGCTGCGACAAGTTCTGCACGTTTTGCGTGGTTCCCTACACCCGCGGCTGCCGAGGTATCGCGGCCGGTCGCCAAGATCGTCGCGGAGGTCGAGCGGCTCGCCGAAGCCGGCGTGCGCGAAGTGACGCTGATCGGCCAGAACGTCAACGCCTATCACGGCGATGGACCCGACGGCCGGGCCTGGACGCTGGGACGGCTGCTTGGGCGCATTGCGGAACTGCCGGGGATCGCGCGGTTGCGCTACACCACCAGCCACCCCTGCGACATGGAGACGAGCCTGATCGCGGCGCACCGCGATCTGCCGAGCCTGATGCCTTATCTGCACCTTCCGGTGCAGTCGGGCTCCGACCGCATCCTCGCCGCCATGAACCGCCGGCATCGGCGTTCGCGACTATCTCGACACCATCGCTCGCGTGCGCGACGTCGCGACCGGACGCGGCTTTCTCCTCCGACTTCATCGTCGGATTTCCCGGCGAAAGCGCGCGAGGATTTCGATGCGACGCTCTCGCTGGTCGAGGAAGTCGGCTATGCCGGCGCGTTCTCGTTCAAATATTCCGCTCGCCCCGGCACGCCGGCGGCGGAGATGCCGGAGCAAATTCCCGAGCAACTCAAATCCGAGCGGCTCCAGCGCCTGCAGGCGGCGATCGACCGCCATCAGACGCAATTCAATGCGCAGTGCATCGGCCGCACTTTCGATGTGCTGTTCGAAAAAGCCAGGACGCCATCCTGGCCAGATCGTCGGCCGCTCCCCATATCTGCAGCCAGTTCAGGTCCTGGCGCCAAAATCGATGATCGGCGAAATCGCCCCGGTGACCATCACCGGGATCGGCACCAACAGCCTGTTCGGGGCGCTCGCACGCAGTCGACAGCCGAGCCGATGCTGGCGTCGCTGGAGGGCTGAAGCCGTTGCGCGCATCTCGATCCGACAACGGACCTTTGGTGTCCTCACCGGCAAGCCGCCAGCGACGATGCCACGACCCAGATGGTGCTCGCCTTCGACGACAACCGGTTCGCGTCGCTGCTGTTCGGCCAATACGGGCAGAACCTGGCGCTGATCGAGCGGCGGCTGGGCGTCGTCGCCGAGCAGCGCGGCAATCACGTCACCATCGGCGGTTCGCGCCACGGCGTCGAGCAGGCTCGGCGCGTGCTGGAGGGCTGTACGATCGGATCAAGCGCGGCGACGAGCTCGTCTCCGGCGACATCGAGGGCGCGATCCGCCTCGCGATCGCACAAGGCTCGCTGTTCGATTACGACCCCGCAACCGCGCGTCCGAGCTTCGAGGAGATCAACCTGCGCAAGCGCCCGGTGCGCGCACGCACCGCCGCGCAGGATGCCTATATTCGCGCGCTGCGCCGGCACGCGCTCGTCTTCGGCACCGGCCCCGCCGGCACCGGCAAGACCTGGCTCGCGGTCGCGCACGCGGTGCAGCTGTTCGAACGCAAGGAAGTCGATCGCATCGTGCTGTCGCGGCCGGCGGTCGAGGCCGGCGAGCGGCTCGGATTTCTTCCCGGCGACATGCGCGAGAAGGTCGATCCCTATCTGCGGCCGATCTACGACGCGCTCTACGACCTGATGGACGCCCGCATCGTCGAACGCGCGCTGCAGACCGGAGAGATCGAGATCGCGCCGCTTGCCTTCATGCGCGGGCGCACGCTTTCGAACGCGGCGGTGATTCTCGACGAAGCCCAGAACACGACCTCGATGCAGATGAAGATGTTCCTCACCCGGCTCGGCGAGAACAGCCGCATGATCGTCACCGGGGATCCGAGCCAGGTCGACTTGCCGGCGGGGCAGACGTCAGGGCTCACGGAAGCAACGCGCCTGCTCGAGAATGTCGAGGGAATCGGCCACGTCGTCTACACTGCCGAGGACGTCATCCGGCACGAGCTCGTGGCACGCATCGTCGACGCCTACGACAAGGCGGCGCTCAAGTCGTCCGGGCGCCCGAGAGCAAGCGATGAGCCCGTCGTCTCGATATCGACGCGCGACGTGGCGCAACCTCAGGGCGGGAGAGAAACCTCCGGCGCCGCGCGCATGCGCGCGCCACCGTCGTCGATATCGTGGTCCATTCCCGGCTCTGGAACGCGCAGCGCAGCCGCGAAGGCGATGCTGCGTCGCGCCATCGGCGAAGCCGCTTGCGCGGTGTCGGCACCGAGGGCGAGGTCGCCATCGTGCTGACCGATGATTCGGCGATGCGTACGCTCAACCGCAATTGGCGCAGCAAGGATACCGCAACGAACGTGCTGTCGTTTCCGGCGAGCGACAATCATCCCGAGCCCATCACCGGCAGACGCGGAAACGGCAGGCGAGTGCGCAAGGCGGGCGGAGCGCCCCGTCTTCTCGGTGATATCGTGATCGCATATGAAACCGTTGCAACGCGAAGCGCGCGCGGAGCATAAGCGTTTCGCGCATCATCTCGCACACCTGGCAGTTCATGGATATCTTCATCTCGTCGGCTATGATCATCAGGCAGAGGTCGATGCGCAGGAAATGGAGGAGCTGGAAACGCGTGATCCTGGCGCGACTCGATGTGCCCAATCCCTACATTGGGCACATCGAGCCGCGCTGACAGCTAACCTGATCCCCATGCCCGATTCCGAGTCAGACAGTCCGAGCCAACCTGCGGCAAGCACGACATCCAATCTGCCGGTGCCGCTGCCCGAGCGACGTCGCGCACGAACACGGCGACGGCTGGTTGGCACGGGCGCTACGCGCGATCTTCGGCTGGAAGACAAGCACCATACGGGCCGACCTCGAGGACGTGCTGGAAGACGGCGCGGGCGAAACGGACTTTTCGCCGACCGAGCGCACGATGCTCAAGAACATTCTCGGCCTGCGCGAGCGCCGGATCCTGGATGTGATGGTGCCGCGCGCCGACATCATCGCGGTTCAAACCAGCATTGCGCTCGGCGAGCTCATGAATGTGTTCGAAAGCGCGGGTCATTCGCGACTCGTGGTCTACGAGGACACGCTCGACGACGCGATCGGCATGGTCCATATACGCGACCTCGTCGCTTTCATGACAATGCGTGCGGCCGCCAGCGCCAACGCCAATAGCCGACGCAAGAAGCCGTTTCCCGCCGGTCTCGACTTCAAGGCCGTCGATCTGGCGATGCCGCTGTCGGCGGCGCAAATCATGCGAGAGCTGCTGTACGCGCCGCCGTCGATGCCGGTGCTCGACCTGCTGGCGAAGATGCAGACGACCCGCATCCATCTCGCGCTGGTTGTGGACGAATATGGCGGCACCGACGGCGTGGTCTCGATCGAGGACATTGTCGAGCAGATCGTCGGCGATATCGCGGACGAGCACGACGAGGAGACGCCGCCGGGCGTGGTCAGGCAACCCGACGGCTCGTTCTTCGCAGATGCCCGGGCCAACCTGGAGGACCTCGTCTCGATCGTCGGCGCCGAATTCGATGTCGGCGAGGTCGCCAATGAGGTGGACACGCTTGCGGGTTACGTCGCAACCAGAATTGGCCGGGTGCCGGTACGCGGCGAGTTGGTGCCCGGACCGGGCCCATTCGAGCTCGAAATTCTCGATGCCGATCCCCGCCGCGTGAAGAAGCTGCGGATCTACCGCGGCCTCGACCGGCAGAACGGCAAGGTTCGCGCAATGCCGCGGCGGATTACTCACACCGGATCCGCTCCGCCAGCGGCGGGCGATCACGAAGCGGCCGCCCCGTCGACCGTGACCAAGGACGAATCGGTTGAGCTCTCGCCCGACACCGCGCCGATGAAATCCACGCGCCGGCCGTGACGCTTACGCGCCTCGCTCATCCGATCGTGCTGGCCTGGGGGTGGCGGCGCAGCCTGATCGCGTTCCTTGCCGGCGCCTCATCCGTCCTGGCGCTCCCGCCGGCCAACATATGGCCGGTTCCCTTCATCACCTTTCCGGTCCTGGTCTGGCTCGTGGACGGGTCGGCCGCCGGCCGGCTCGGCGGCGTGCTGACCGCCGCAAGTGCCGGCTGGTGGTTCGGCTTCGGCTATTTCCTCGCCGGTCTCTATTGGGTCGGCCATGCCTTTCTGGTCGATGCCAGGACCTTCGGCTGGCTCTTGCCCTTTGCGGTCATTGCGTTGCCGGCCGGGATGGCGCTCTACACCGCATTGGGACTGGCGCTGGCGCGACTGATCTGGACGCGCGGAGCGGTCCGCGTGCTGGCGCTTGCGGTCGCGCTCACGCTGTCGGAATGGTTGCGCGGCCACCTGTTCAGCGGGTTTCCCTGGAACACCTTCGGCTATGCGCTGATCTCTCCGCTGTGGCTTGCCCAGAGCGCTTCGCTTGATCGGAATCTGGGGGCTGACCTTTCTTGCAGTCGCCATTTATGCATCACCTGCCGTGCTCGCGGATGCCAGCGCTGACACGAGGCGGCGCTGGCTGGCGCCGGCGCTCGGCATGACGGTGATCGCCGGCCTTGCGATCTTCGGGGCGGTGAGGCTCGCCATAACGCCCACCGGCTTGGTCGAGGGCGTGCGCCTTCGCATCATGCAGCCCAATCTGCAGCAGGACGAGAAGTTCAATTACGCCCGGAAGCAGGCGGTCATGAGCCGCTATCTCGCTCTTTCGGATCGTGCGAGCGGTCCGCAATCGTCCGGCATGCGCGACGTCACTCACTTGATCTGGCCGGAATTCGCGTTTCCGTTCTTTCTCGACGCGGGAAGCCGATGCGCTCGGCCAGATTGCAGCGCTGCTGCCGGAGGGCACGGTTCTGATCACCGGGGCGATACGTCCGCCGGAAGCCGCGCCCGATGCGGCAATGACGCGCGCTTACAACTCCATCTATGTGATCGACCACGACGGCTCGATCCTGTCCGTCTATGACAAAGTTCACCTCGTTCCGTTCGGTGAGTATCTGCCATTTCAGGCCATGCTGGAGGGTCTCGGCTTGCGTCAACTCACCAAGCTGCGAGGCGGATTCATCACCGGCGACCGTCGCCGCAACCAGCACGCGCCCGGCGCGCCGGCTTTCCTGCCGCTGGTTTGCTATGAGATCATTTTTCCCGGAGACGCGGTGCCGCGCGGCGAGCGCCTGGGCTGGATCTCCGACCGGCTGAGCCGATACCTCGGATGGCCGTCCGTCGCCGGCAGCGCCCAACGGCCGAGCTGGCTTCTCAACCTCACCAACGACGGATGGTTCGGCGCCAGCCCGGGTCCCTATCAGCACTTCCAGCAGGCGCGGGTGCGGGCGATCGAAGAGGGCTTGCCGCTGGTGCGCGCGGCAAATACCGGAATCTCGGCGGTCGTTGATCCGCTCGGTCGCATCATCAAGTCGCTGCCGCTGGGAACCGAGGGCGTGCTCGACGCTCCGTTGCCGCAGCCCATTGCACCCGGCCTTTATGTTCGAGCGGGGGACGCTCCGGCCGCACTGCTGGTCGCTCGTGGGATTCATCCTCGTGATGCGCACGGCGCCGGAGAAGTCAAATGATGCCAGGACAAACCAGTGTCGCGTGCATGCCGGCTGCTCACGGTATGGTTGTGCGGCTGCCATGGCGCCGGGAACCTTTCAGAACCCGTGAGTTGTCCTCGGCGTTGCCAGTTCGCGGGCACTGCTACGATTTGGCCGATGAAACCGGATTGCCTTCCGAGGCCAAGCGTGAACATTACGCTTCGTCACGGCCGCATAGGAGATTGTTATGGCTGCCAAGAAGGCCCCGAACCCGATCGACAAGCACGTCGGCAGCCGCGTGCGCATGCGCCGGATGATGCTCGGCATGAGCCAGGAGAAGCTCGGGGATGCGCTGGGGCTTACTTTTCAGCAGGTGCAGAAATACGAGAAGGGAACCAATCGCATCGGCGCAAGCCGGTTGCAGCAAATCTCCCATATCCTGCAAGTGCCCGTCGCATTCTTCTTCGAAGGCGCTCCCAATCTGCATGCATCGAGCGACGGCATGAGCGAGGCGCCCTCTCCCGCCTATGTCTCGGACTTTCTCGCCACCTCGGAAGGGCTGTCGCTTACCAAGGCCTTCATGCGCATCAAGGAGCCCAGGCTTCGGCGCCGCATCGTCGATCTCGTCCAGGAGATCGCGGCGAGGACGGCAGCTGATCTGCCGCAGTGTTGGACGACTGAGGCCCGAGCTGCTGCGCTTGGAGTCCCGCGTCCCACCTCTCTCCTCTCGATCGTCCCACTCTTCGCCCACACCTTGACCCCGGTATTCGACGCTGCAAGAAACACTCCGCGGTAGCGCGCCGCGCGGGTGAGCGGAAGTGCGTCGCTGCAGCTGACGGCGTTCGAAGCGCAGTCGGCGGCTGCACTTCTTCGTAACGCGCGCTGCTTTTCAGGTGAACTCGAAGCGCTCGCCGCGCCAGTGACATGGTCGGCTCGATCGTGCGAGGGAGACCTTTCAGTGGCAAGCGCGAATTATCTTTTCACCAGCGAATCCGTCTCCGAAGGCCACCCCGACAAGGTTTGCGATCAGATTTCGGACGCGATCCTCGATGCCTTCATCGAGAACGACATCAAGCTCGGCATTGCGGATGAGAGCAAGGTGAACACCCGTCTCGGCTGCGAGACGCTTTGCACCACCAACAAGATCGTCATTGCCGGCGAGGCTCGCGGCCAGGCGCCGCTGTTCAACAAGCGCGGCAACCGCGCCGTCCCCAACCGCGAGATGATCGCCAAGATTGCGCGCGAGGTCGTGCGCGACATCGGCTATGACCAGGAAGGTTTCTCCTATCACGGCGCCGATATCGAGGTGCTGCTGCATGGGCAATCGCCGGACATCGCCATGGGCGTCGACGCCAAGAAGAAGAAGGGCGACGACCAGGAAGGAGCCGGCGACCAGGGCATGATGTTCGGCTTCGCCTGCACCGAGAGCGAGGTCTACGAGAAGGACTCGTTCATGCCGGCTCCGATCTACTTCGCGCACAAGGTCCTCAAGGTGCTGTCGGAGAAGCGGCGCTCGAAGCAGTTGTTCGACCTGCAGCCCGACGCAAAAAGCCAGGTCACGGTGCAGTAT
This sequence comes from uncultured Alphaproteobacteria bacterium, assembly GCA_963831225.1. Taxonomy (GTDB): domain Bacteria; phylum Pseudomonadota; class Alphaproteobacteria; order Rhizobiales; family Xanthobacteraceae; genus VAZQ01. The sequence goes on along the minus strand of CAWHPT010000041.1, from coordinate 16,645 downwards.
GTGGACGGCAAGCCGATCGGCTGCAGCAAGGTCGTGCTCTCGACCCAGCACAATGCCGAGACCCGAAACGGCAAGAAATATACGCCCGGCATGGTCAAGGAGATGATCGCCGATGCAGTGGCTTCGGCCCTGCCGGAGGGCTGGATGCCGAAGAAGAGCCTCGGATTTCCTCGTCAATCCGACCGGCAATTTCGTCGTCGGCGGTCCCGACGGCGACTGCGGCCTTACCGGCCGCAAGATCATCGTCGACACCTACGGCGGCTACGCGCCGCATGGCGGCGGAGCATTCTCCGGCAAGGACCCGACCAAAGTCGACCGCTCGGCCGCCTATGCGGCTCGCTATCTCGCCAAGAACGTTGTCGCTGCCGGATTTTCCGAGCGCTGCACCATTCAGATCGCCTACGCAATCGGCGTGGCTGATCCGATGTCGCTGCTCGTCGACACGCATGGCACCGGGACGTGGAGGAAAGGAAGCTGCAGAAGCTGCTGCCGGAGATTTTTCCGCTGCGGCCGACGAACATCCGGCGTGCGCTCAAGCTCTCCCGCCCGATCTATCGCCGCACCGCGGCTTATGGTCATTTCGGCCGCGCGTCCGGAGAAGGACGGCGGGTTCTCGTGGGAGGATGACCGACGCCTCTCGCGCGCCTGCGCTTCGAAACTGCGGTGGCGAGCCGGATCGCGCTGACGCTTCGGGCCGAAGCGCTCATCGGCCGATGACCAGCACACGCAAAGGCGCCTTCTTCGGCCGGCGCAAGGGGCACCGCCTGCGTGCGCGGCAGGCGGCGCTGCTCGAGACGATGCTGCCGCGCTTTGCGGTCGAGCTCGGCACGCCGGCGCCGCGGCGATCTCGCGCATCTGTTTCCGGACGCTGTCGACGGCGTCCGCCTGGAGATCGGCTTCGGGAGCGGAGAGCATATGATTGCCGAAGCCGAAAGACATCCCGCGCAGCGGTTTCATCGGCAGCGAGCCATTCGTCAACGGCATGGCCAAGGCACTCGCCGCAGTTCAATCCAGGATGCTCGCCAATGTTCGCTTGCACTTCGGCGATGCGACTTTCCTGCTGGAATGGCTGCCGTCGGCTTCGCTGGCGCGCGTCGATCTCCTCTATCCGGACCCATGGCCGAAACGACGGCATTGGAAGCGACGCTTCGTGCAAGAGCGGGCCGTGGTCGAGATTGCACGCGTCCTGCGCCCGGCAGGCGAATTCCGGTTCGTCACCGACGTCCCGGATTACGCTGACTGGACGCTCCGTCACCTGACGCGATCGGCCGCTTTCGCATGGACCGCAGAGCGCGCCGATGACTGGCGGCGCCCGTGGCCCGACTTCCCCGGAACCCGCTACGAAGCCAAGGCACGACGCGAGGGCGAACGCCGAGCTATCTCATCTTCCGGAAGACGCGAGGACAGATGACCAGCGACGGGAGACGGAAGCAGAAGGCGTCACGGATCGTCTTCCCTCTTCGCGTCCTCTTGTCGTCCGTCATCCGTCGCCTGACCCAATTGCCAGAAACGCATGACGCGCTGGGCGGTGGCTCGGCGACAGGCGCTCGAACTGGGAATAGGCATCGTCGAGGGCTCGACTCGATATTCGCGCGCCTTGCGGCCGCGCCAGGATGATCGCCTTCACTGTCGGCCAGCCCCAGCCGGCCGACTTGCCGAGAATGAGGGCGGGATCGAGCCGGTCGCCGGTCATCAGCCGGTCCGTCACCTCGATCGGCACCGAGCAGAGCAAGGCGAGCGCTGCGACCGTCTCTTCCAATTGGCCTCTCCTGGCAAAGCCCACGAGCGCTTCTTCATCGAGCTTGTCTTGCTGCCGCAATGCCATTCGATCGTGCGCTGCGCCGCCGAATAGTCGCGCGGGAGGTCCGGCCGCGCCGATCTCGCTGGAGGCCTCGGCATGCGCGCCCCGGATTTCTGATTGCGTCTCGGGACGGGCCGCGAAACAGCCGCTGCTGCACCGCTTCGGTCGCGTTGAGCAGGAGATTTCGGAGCAGACGCGGCGGGATGTCGGGACGAAGCGCGACCTTCTCTGCCAGCAATTCGTCCTTCGGCGCGCCCGCCACCAGTGCATGAAAGCTGGCTTCGGACAGGTGCGCAGCGCGGTTCCCGGCGACGACTATGCATGACATGCTGGTCGCCGCGCCGCACCAGAACGTCCGTCACCGGCTCCTGATATTCCAGGGCGCACCGAAATCGCGAGCAAATGTGCCCGGCTCTTGCGCTCGGCGATGTCGACCAGATCGGCTTCGCCGAGCCGCGGCGATTGCTCGAGGACGGGCCCGGCGACCGCGATGTCGTCATCGTTCGCGAGTCGCCTGATCACTCCGGCCGGCGCATTGCCGACGGACGCCAGGCGATGCGACAACTCGGTGCACACCTGTGCCTCGGATCTCGGCGATCAACCGGCGCAGCACCTCATCGAACAGCTGGACATGGTCATTGTTGAAGCTGCTTGCGCCCTGGAGAAACAGCGCGGTGATGCGCTCGACCGGCGCGGCGCGGCGCTCAGGCGAGCCGTGCGCAATCACATGCTCCAGTTCGGGGATGAGCGAGGCGGAAACGGCCATTCTCGGAGGCCCACAACAATGCGAACAAGGAGTCCCCCGCCGCGGCGGCAAGGCAGGAGCGGAAACCTAAGAGAGGATTCTGAACGAAGGGTTAGCGTTAATCACGCGTTATCGGCCAAATCACCAACGACCGGGCAGCAGCGGCCCAAAGAGGTCGCCGAGGCGGTTGGCGGCTCAGTTTGCGGCCCTGTTTGTGGCCCTTGCACCGGTGCTGCAAATCGCTATATTCGCGGCGTCCAGTGTCTGGATATCTCATAACGGTCGGATGTGATCCGATCGGTTTTTGAGAGTGGGTTCCCCCCGGGGACCCGCTCTTTTTTGTTACCAGAATTGGACCGCGCAGGCCGGCGAACCGGGCCGCTCGAAACTGCTAGGTTGTAGACGCGCCAATGACCATCGACCCCCTTCAGAGCGGATCCGGAGCCTCGGCTCATCGTGGAGCAGGGAATTGCTGCACGGGTTGCCGCTGTGGCCGAGCCCGTGCTGCTCGGCATCGGATACCGTTTGGTCAGGGTGAAGAGTTTCGGGACTCGACGGCTGCACCGTGCAGATCATGGCCGAGCGGCCCGATGGCGCGATGGCAGTCGAGGACTGCGAATCGGTTTCGCGAGCGCTCTCGCCGGTGCTCGACGTAGCGGACCCGATCGACCGCGCCTACCGGCTGGAAGTGTCCTCTCCCGGGATGGATCGTCCGCTGGTGCGACGTTCGGATTTCGAACGCTTCTCCGGTCACGAGATCAAGATCGAGTTGTCGGCGCCGCTCGCCGGGCGGCGCCGGTTCCGAGGCTTGCTCTCGGGCATGGAAGGCAACGCCGCGCGTATTCGCCACGACGACGCCGGCGCCGGCGAAGCGAACGAGGTTGTGCTCCCGATCGAGGATATGAGCGAAGCGAGGCTCGTCCTCACGGAAGCGCTCATCGCCGAATCGCTCAGGCGCGGCAAGGCACAGATGCGCGAAGCGCGCCAACAGCAGCCGACGGAGCCCGTGCCGGGCACGCAGGAGGGCGGCCGGGCGGCGAAACTGCAGGTTGCGTCCGCCGTCGGCGCACGGCGGGCCGTCCGATCATTTCCACGAGCGTTGCGGCCCAGCGCCGCAACGCAGATCAGAACGAAGGAGAGTGACCGATGGCCGTCAGCGCCAACCGGCTCGAACTGTTGCAGATCGCCGACGCAGTCGCACGCGAAAAAGCGATCGACCGCGGGATCGTCATCGCAGCCATGGAAGATGCGATTCAGAAGGCCGCGCGCTCGCGCTATGGCAGCGAGACGGAAGTTCGCGCCGAGATCAATCCCGAAGACCGGCGAGATGCGGCTGTCGCGGCTGCTGCTGGTGGCTGACCAGGTCGAAAACGATTCCACGCAGATTTCGCTGGAGGACGCCAAGAAGCGCAACCCGGCCGCCCAGGTCGGCGACTATATCGCCGAGGCCCTGCCGCCGCTCGAATATGGCCGGATCGCAGCCCAGTCGGCGAAACAGGTGATCGTGCAGAAGGTGCGCGAGGCCGAACGTGACCGCCAGTACCAGGAGTACAAGGACCGCATTTCCGATATCGTCAACGGCATCGTCAAGCGGGTCGAATACGGCAACGTGGTGGTTGATCTCGGCCGCGGCGAGGCGATCGTGCGCCGCGATGAAATGCTGCCGCGCGAGACGTTCCGCAACGGCGACCGCATCCGCGCCTTCATCTACGACGTGCGCCGCGAGCCGCGCGGTCCGCAGATCTTTCTTTCGCGCACGCATCCCCAGTTCATGGCCAAGCTGTTCGCGCAAGAAGTGCCGGAAATCTACGACGGCATCGTCGAGGTGAAGGGCCGTGGCGCGCGATCCCGGCTCACGCGCGAAAATCGCGGTGATCTCGCGCGATTCGTCGGTCGATCCGGTGGGTGCCTGCGTCGGAATGCGCGGCTCACGCGTGCAGGCAGTAGTCAACGAGCTGCAGGGCGAGAAGATCGACATCATTCCGTGGACCGCGGATCCTGCCAATTTCGTCGTCAATGCGCTCGCCCCCGCCGAGGTGGCCAAGGTCGTGCTCGACGAGGATCGCAATCGCATGGAGGTCGTCGTTCCCGATCAGCAGCTTTCGCTCGCGATCGGACGCCGCGGACAGAATGTGCGATTGGCGTCGCAGCTCACCGGCTGGGATATCGACATCGTCACCGAGCAGGAGGAATCCGAGCACCGGCAGGCCGAATTCGAGAAGCGCACCAACCTGTTCATCGAGGCGCTCAATCTCGATGAGGTCGTCGGCCAGCTGCTCGCATCGGAAGGGTTCAACTCGGTCGAGGAGCTCGCAATGGTGGACGAGAAGGAGATCGCCGGCATCGAGGGCTTCGACGAAGACACCGCCCGCGAGTTGCAGGCGCGCGCGCGCGAATACCTCTCCAGGGAAGAGGCCGAGCTGGACGCCAGGCGGCAGGAGCTCGGTGTCGAAGACGCCCTCAAGGACATTCCCGGCATCACCACCGGAATTCTCGTGAAGTTGGGCGAGAACGACATCAAGACGGTCGAGGATCTGGCCGGTTGCGCCACTGATGACCTGTTCGGCTGGAGCGAGCGCAAGGATGGCGAGACGACCCGCCATGCCGGCATCCTCGACGAGTTCGATTTGTCGCGCGACGAGACCGAAGCCCTGATCATGCAGGCGCGCGTCAAGGCCGGGTGGATCAAGGAGGAGGATCTGGCCGGCCCGCCGGGCGAAGAGGCGCCCGCAGAGGCCACTGGGGCGACGGCCTGAGAACAATGGAATCAGATGACCGGTCGCATGCACGAGCACCCACTCGACGCCGGGCCGCGCAGGAGCGCGCCGGGAGCGCAGCGATTTTGCGCCGCCACCTTGGCGAGGTCAAGCCGGTCGAGGAGATGATCCGGTTCGTCATCGACCCCGGCGGAGCGGCCGTGCCCGATCTCAAGCGCCGCCTCCCCGGCCGCGGCATCTGGATCACGGCGACACGGCAAGCGCTGGAGACCGCCGTCACCCGCAAGGCATTTGCGCGCGGCTTCAAGCGCGACGTGCGCGCCGGACCCGATCTGGTCGACAGCACCGAGCATCTGCTCGAGCAGGCCGCGCTCGATGCGCTCGCGATCTGCCACAAGGCAGGCAGGCTCGCCATCGGCTTCGCCAAAGCAGAGGCGGCCCTCGCCGGCGCCCCTGCCGTGGCTCTCCTGCGTGCGCCCGAGGCCTCCCCCGAGGGCGTCAAGAAGCTCGCTGGTGCACTGCACCGATCCCCGGACGGGGCTGAGATCACCGTGATCAAGGCGTTCACGTCGGCGCAATTGGATTTGGCATTGGGCCGGTCAAATGTGATACATGCAGCCCTGCTTGCTGGCCCCGAGAGCGAGACGTTTCTGGCGCGCACCGCGCGGCTCGATCGCTTCCGGACCGGCTCCACGTTGGGCTCGTCCGGCATGGGCAGGCACCAGAACCGCAAAGGGCGTCGCGCCGATTCACGCAGCGACGGTATGACGACACATGGCGAGAAGCGCGAGAATTGAGATTGGAATGGCTGAAACGACGGAAAAGACTGGCGAAAAAAAGCTGAGCGTCGCGCCGACCAAGGCCTTGAGCCTGAAGGGCCGCGGCATCGAGCAAGGCGTCGTGCGCCAGAGCTTCAGCCACGGCCGTACCAAGGCGGTCGTCGTCGAAAAGGTGAAAAGCCGCGCACCAATGAGGGCGAGGCCGGAACCCGGGGCTGCTGCCCCGGCCAAGCGGCCGGCCGACGGCAAGACCGCCGCCGCTTCTGTCGCGACTGCCCCGACTCCGGCGACGCCCGCTCCCAAGCCTTCCGGGGTGGTGCTGCGAACCCTGACCGAGGAGGAGCGCACCGCCCGCGCGCGTGCGCTCGGGGACGCTCGTTTGCGCGAGGCGGAAGAGCGCAAGATTGCGGAAGAAGAAGCGCTGATCCGCAAGTCGCGCGAATCGGCAGAGCAACTGGAACGCAACGCCGCCGAGTTGCGCAAGGCCGACGAAGACAAGCGTCGCAAGCACGAATTGGAGACCAAGCTCAAAGCGGAGCAGGAGGCGAAGAAGCGCTTCGGCGACGATGCCGCGGCTGCCAAGCCGGTCGGCGCGCGGCCGGCGCTCGAACCTGATGAAGAGGAAGCCCCGCGCACCCGCCGCGGACCGGGCGGCACGGTGCGTCCGGCGCCCGCCCCCAAGCCCACGCGTAGCGCGGCGCCGAAGAGCCGCGGACGGCTGACTCTCGTCACCGCGCTCAGTGCCGACGAGGAGCGCGAGCGTTCGGTGGCGGCGTTTCGCCGCCGCGTGCAGCGGCTGAAGGGCCATGCCGCCGACGAACCGAAAGAAAAGCTGGTGCGAGAAGTCACCATTCCGGAGACCATCACCATCCAGGAGCTCGCCAATCGCATGGCCGAGCGCGCCGTCGACGTGATCAAGCTGTTGATGAAGCAAGGCCACATGGCGCAGATCAACGACGTGATCGACGCCGACACCGCCCAGCTGTTGGCCGAGGAACTGGGCCATACGGTCAAACGTGTCGCCGAATCCGATGTCGAAGAGGGGCTGTTCGACGTCGCCGACGACCCGGCCTTGCTGGCGCCGCGTGCGGCGGTGGTCACCGTCATGGGTCACGTCGATCACGGCAAGACTTCCTTGCTCGACGCCATTCGTTCCACGGAAGTGGCGGCGGGAGAAGCCGGCGGCATCACCCAACATATCGGCGCCTACCAGGTGACCGCGCCTTCCGGCAACAAGATCACCTTCATCGACACGCCGGGCCACGCCGCCTTCACCGCCATGCGCGCCCGCGGTGCCAAGGTCACCGACCTCGTCGTGCTGGTGGTCGCAGCCGACGACGGCGTCATGCCGCAGACGGTCGAGGCGATCAATCACGCCAAGGCCGCCAGGGTCCCCATGATCGTGGCGATCAACAAGATCGACCGGCCCGACGCCAAGCCCGAACGCGTGCGCACGGAGTTGCTGCAGCACGAGATTCAGGTTGAGACGCTGGGCGGCGAGGTACTCGACGTCGAGGTCTCGGCGACCAAGAAGCTCAACATCGACCGGCTGCTCGAAACCATCGGGCTGCAGGCCGAGATTCTCGATCTCAAGGCCGATCCGGGGCGTCCGGCCGAAGGCACCGTGATCGAGGCCAAGCTCGATCGCGGCCGCGGCCCGGTCGCTACCGTGCTGGTGCAACGCGGCACGCTGCGCGGCGGCGACATTGTCGTGGCCGGGGCCGAGTGGGGCCGGGTACGCGCGCTGGTGTCCGACACCGGCGCGCCGGTCGACAGCGCCGGCCCGTCGACTCCGGTCGAAGTTCTCGGCTTCAGCGGCACGCCCGAGGCCGGCGACCGGCTGGCGGTGGTCGACAGCGAGTCGCGCGCGCGCGAGGTGACGGACTATCGCGCACGTCAGAAGCGCGAAAAGTTCGCCGCACGCGCGACCGGCATGCGTGGCTCGCTCGAGCAGATGATGAGCCAGCTCAAAACCGCCGGGCGCAAGGAATTCCCGCTCGTCATCAAGGCCGACGTGCAGGGATCGCTGGAGGCGATCACCGGCGCGCTCGACAAGCTCGGCACCAGCGAGGTCATTGCGCGCCTGCTTCACGCCAGCGTCGGCGGGATCACGGAATCCGATGTGACGCTGGCGGAGGCATCCGGAGCGGCGATCATCGGCTTCAACGTGCGCGCACACAAGGAAGCGCGCGAAGCGGCCGAGCAGGCCGGCGTCGAGATCCGCTACTACAACATCATCTATGATCTCGTCGACGACGTGAAGAAGGCCATGTCCGGGCTGCTCGCGCCGAGCCTTCGCGAGACCATGCTCGGGAACGCAACCATCCTGGAAATTTTCAAGGTATCGAAGGTCGGCAACATAGCGGGCTGTCGGGTCACCGACGGCACTGTCGAGCGCGGAGCCAATGTGCGCCTCATCCGCGACAACGTGGTGGTGCACGAAGGCAAGCTCTCACAGCTCAAGCGCTTCAAGGATGACGCGCGCGAAGTGGCCGCCGGTCAGGAATGCGGTATGGCGTTCGAGAATTACCAGGATATGCGGGTCGGCGACGTCATCGAGTGCTATAGGGTCGAGACGGTGCAACGCACGCTCTGAGAGCATTTCCGTTTCTGCCAATATGGCTCGTCATCATCGACGTCCGGCGCAAAAAGGTGCGTCGCAGCGGCAGCTGCGCGTCGGCGAGCTCGTGCGCCACGCATTGGCGGAGTTGCTGACGCGCGGAGAGGTGCACGATCCGGTGCTCGAGGGCCATCTCATCACCGTGCCGGAGGTGCAAATGACCGCGGATCTGCGGCTGGCGACCATTTATGTGATGCCGCTCGGCGGGCGCGCCAAGCAAGACGTGGTGGCGGCGCTCGAGCGCAACAAGCGCTTCTTGCGCGGCGAGATCGCGCGGCGCGTCAACCTGAAATTCGCACCCGACATCCGGTTCGCGCTCGACCAGCGATTCGACGAAGCCGAACGCATCGAGAAGCTGCTGCGAACACCGGCAGTCCGGCGCGATCTCGACGACCACACGGATGACGACAATTGATCGATATCGACGCCGGAAGAGTGCGCCGCGAGCCGAAAGTCAAGCGCGAGAAGCGCGACGTGCATGGCTGGCTCGTGCTGGACAAGCCGGTCGGCATGACCTCGACCCACGCGGTGAGCCTCGTCAAGCGAGCTGTTCCAGGCGAAGCGCGCCGGCCATGCCGGCACGCTCGACCCGCTGGCCTCGGGGCTGTTGCCGATCGCGCTCGGCGAAGCGACCAAGACCGTCCCCTTCGTCATGGAGGGGCGCAAGATCTACCGGTTCACCGTGCGCTGGGGCGAGGAACGCGACACCGACGACGCCGAAGGCCGAGTTGCCGCCGGCAGCACCGAACGCCCGACTGCCGAAGCGATCCGCACGTTGCTGCCGCGCTTCATCGGGACCATCGAGCAGGTGCCGCCGCGCTTCTCGGCTGTGAAGATCGAGGGCGAGCGCGCCTACGACCTCGCACGCGACGGCGAGGTGGTGGAGTTGCAGCCGCGCCCGGTCGACATTCGACCGGCTCGATTTGATCGAGACTCCCGACCAGGACCATGCGGTGTTCGCCGCCGAGTGCGGAAAGGGAACCTATGTGCGCGCGCTCGCCCGCGATATGGGGCGCGCGCTCGGCTGCCTCGGGCATGTCGCAGCGCTTCGCCGCACCGCCGTCGGGCCATTTACCGAGGCCGTCGCCACCGGCCTCCAGGGGCTGCAGCGACTCTGAAGCCATGGAGCGTGCCGGCCTGCCGGGGCTGCTGCCAGTCGAAGCCGGGCTGGCGGAGCTGCCGGCGCTGCGGGTGAGCCCCGCCGATGCAGGACGTCTTGCCCGCGGTCAGGCTGTGCTGCTGCGCGGGCGCGATGCGCCCGTCATCGAGGGTTGGGTATCGGTATCGGCGCATGGCTCCCTCGTGGCGCTCGCCGAAGTCGACAAGGGCGAGCTCCGGCCGCGGCGCGTCTTCAACTTCGGCCCGACGCGATGAGAACACGCGAATGCTGTCGCGACATTGCCGGAGGCCGCGACCTGCTGCTCGTTGGCGAGCTTGCCTGCGCCCTCGACTTGGCGGCAATCAGGTCAGTCAGTTTCCGCTGGCTTCCACCGTGGTTATTATGTATTGCCCCGGTTGCGCGGGCGATTGCCCGCGCATGCCACATCTGGCGACCGTGCTGGACGACATCCCGGCCCGGCCGAGCGGTTACATCTGATGACGGAAAGGATAACCGATGTCGATAACGTCCGGCCGCAAGGCCGAAGTCATCAAGACCTATGCGACCAAGACCGGCGACACCGGTTCGCCGGAGGTGCAAGTGGCGATCCTTTCGGAGCGCATCAACAGCCTTACCGAGCATTTCAAGTCCCACGTCAAGGACAATCATTCCCGGCGTGGCCTGCTCAAGCTCGTGTCGCAGCGGCGCCAGTTGCTCGATTACCTCGCTCGTGTCGACGAAGCGCGCTACAAATCGTTGATCGAGCGGCTGGGCATTCGCCGCTGAGTTTTTGCGCGCGACGGGTTCGCGCGTTTTTTGAAGCGGATACCAGACCTGTCCGCTGTTCATCCGGCAGCGTGGGGCGCTGCCGATCTCGAAACGGCGGGCCCATTTCGCCCGTCAACCCTCTCCCTTCTTTCGCCCGCAAGCGGGGGAGAAGAGTGGGGCCAAAGAAGGCTCGACGCATGGCAGGATCGCTGGATGCTGGATCGGTTTGCGGCTTGGCCGCAGACGGCATCCTCTCGCAGTCTTGCTCTTGGCTTTCGCCCCTTCGAAAAAACCATGAAAGACGACCGCAATGTTTGATATCCATCGTGTTGAGCTCGACTGGGGAGGGCGCAAGCTCGTCCTAGAGACCGGCAAGATTGCGCGCCAGGCCGACGGCGCCGTCGTCGCCACCTATGGCGAATCGAAGGTGCTGGCGACCGTGGTTGCCGACAAGCAGCCGCGGGAAGGCATCGACTTTCTTCCGCTGACCGTCGACTACCAGGAAAAATTCTACGCTGCCGGCCGCATTCCCGGCGGCTATTTCAAGCGCGAAGGCCGTCCCACCGAAAAAGAGACGCTGGTCTCGAGGCTGATCGACCGGCCGGTTCGGCCGTTGTTCGCCGATGGCTGGCGCAACGAGACCCAAGTGATCGTGACGACACTGTCGCACGACCTGGAGAACGATCCCGACGTTCTGGCGATGATCGCAGCCTCGGCGGCGCTGACCCTCTCGGGCTCGCCATTCATGGGCCCGTTCGGCGCGGCGCGGGTCGGGTTCGTCAACAACGAATATGTGCTCAATCCGGTGCTCGATGAGATGCCGGAATCGGAGCTCGACCTGGTCGTGGCCGGCACGCAAGACGCCGTGCTGATGGTGGAGTTGGAGGCCAAGGAGTTGAGCGAGGACGTGATGCTCGGCGCCGTGATGTTCGGTCATCGGCATTTCCAGCCGGTGATCGAAGCCATCATCAGGCTCGCCGAGAAAGCGGCGAAAGAGCCGCGCGAAGTGCAACAGGCGGATAACACGGCGCTCGAAAAGGAAATGCTGGCACTGATCGAGCCCGATTTGCGAGCCGCCTATGGCATTGGGAACAAGAAAGAACGGCACGATGCGGTCGACGCCGCCAAGGCAAAGGCGATGGCGCATTTCTGCCCGGACGGCGCGGAGCCGGCCTATTCGAAGCAGCAGATCGGCAACGTCTTCAAGAAGAGCGAAGCCAAGATCGTGCGCTGGAACATCCTCGATAGCGGCCGCCGCATCGATGGCCGCGACGTGCAAGACGGTGCGCCCGATCGTGTCCGAGGTCGGCGTGCTGCCGCGCGCCCATGGCTCGGCTCTGTTCACCCGCGGCGAGACGCAGGCGCTGGTCGTTGCCACGCTGGGCACCGGCGAGGACGAGCAGTGGATCGATGCGCTACACGGCACCTACAAGGAAACATTCCTCCTGCACTACAATTTTCCGCCATTCTCCGTCGGCGAGACCGGGCGGATGGGCGGACCCCGCCGGCGCGAGATCGGTCACGGCAAGCTCGCCTGGCGCGCCATCCATCCGGTTCTGCCGGCGCACCACGAATTCCCCTATACGCTGCGCGTCGTCTCGGAGATCACCGAATCGAACGGGTCGTCCTCCATGGCAACGGTGTGCGGCACCTCGCTTGCATTGATGGATGCGGGCGTGCCGCTCAAGCGGCCGACCGCCGGCATCGCCATGGGCCTGATCCTGGAGCAGCAACGCTATGCCGTGCTCTCCGACATCCTCGGCGACGAGGACCATCTCGGCGACATGGACTTCAAGGTGGCCGGCACCGAGCGCGGCGTGACCTCGCTGCAGATGGACATCAAGATCGCCGGCATCACCGAGGAGATCATGCGCGTCGCGCTCGGCCAGGCCAAGGACGGCCGGCTGCACATCCTGGGCGAGATGTCGAAAGCGCTCACGCAGCATCGCGACCAACTCGGCGAGCACGCGCCGCGCATCGAGGTGTTCAACATCCCGGTCGACAAGATCCGCGAGGTGATCGGCTCCGGCGGCAAGGTGATCCGCGAGATCGTGGAGAAGACCGGCGCCAAGATCGACATCTCCGACGACGGCACGGTCAAGGTTGCCTCCGCCAGCGGCGATGCGATGAAGGCGGCGATCAATTGGATCAAGTCGATCGCCTCCGAACCCGAGGTCGGCCACATCTACGAGGGCACGGTCGTCAAGGTGATGGATTTCGGCGCCTTCGTGAATTTCTTCGGCGCCAAGGACGGCCTCGTGCACATCAGCCAGCTTGCGCCGCGCCGGGTCCAGAAGGTCACCGACGTGGTCAAGGAAGGCGACAAGGTCAAGGTGAAGCTGCTCGGCTTCGACGAGCGCGGCAAGGTGCGCCTGTCCATGAAGGTGGTCGACCAGCAGACCGGCGAGGACCTCGAAGCCAAGCAGAAGGCCGAGGCCGAGCAGCAGCGCGGCGAGCAGCAGCGCGAGGCTGCCGCCGGCGCGGAGTGAGCCCTGCCCCGCTTCCCCCGAGCATATGCGCAGCGGGGTGGCTGCAAGGCCGATCCCGCTCGACGCAGCCGCCGGGCTGGCCGGTGCGAAGCGCAACAGCTTCACCCACTCGTGCGCGCACTTCGGACGTCGACCGAGCCGGACTACGGCATCGGGGTGCGTTTCACTTCACTGCGCCGCGTCTTTGGCGGGCTCGCCGTTGACGCCATCTGCGTCGTTGCCGTTCTTGAGCGCGGAAGGATGCGGCATGGTGATGATGTTGTAGCCGGAATCGACGAAATGGATGTCGCCGGTGACCCCGGTCGAGAGATCGGAAAGCAGATAGAGCGCGGCGCCGCCGATCTCGTCGAGCGTGACGCCGCGGCGCAGGGGCGAATGGCGCTGCTGGAACGCGAACATCTGCCGCGCATCGCTGATGCCGGCTCCGGCGAGCGTGCGGATCGGCCCGGCCGAGATGGCGTTGACGCGGATGGCGGCCGGCCCGAAATCGACCGCCAGATATCGCACCGAGGCTTCGAGCGCAGCCTTTGCAACGCCCATGACATTGTAGTTCGGCATCGCGCGCTGACCGCCGTTGTAGGTGAGCGTGAGCATGGCGCCGCCCGCCGGCATCAGCGCCGCGGCGCGTTTGGCCACTTCGGTGAAGGAGAAGCAGGAGATGATCATGGTGCGGATGAAATTCGCGCGCGTGGTATCGGCATAGCGGCCCTTGAGCTCGTTCTTGTCGGAAAAGGCGATGGCGTGGACGAGGAAGTCGAGCGAGCCCCACTTCTCCGCGATCGCGGCGAATGCGGCATCGACCGACGCGACCTGCTCGACGTCGCAGGGCAGCAACAGCGACGCGCCGACGGAATCCGCCAGCGGCTTGACGCGACGGCCGAGCGCTTCACCCTGATAGGTAAAGGCGAGCGTTGCGCCCTGCGCGGCAAGCGTCCTTGCAATGCCCCAGGCGATCGAGTGGTCGTTGGCGACCCCCATGATCAGCCCGCGCTTGCCCTGCATCAGTTGGGTCATGCCGCTCTCAGCTCTTCACGTCTGCCGCCCCGCTCTGCGCGGTTGCTCGCGACACGCTCCGTCAAACATCCAGGCGCTTGAACACCACCGACGCGTTGGTGCCGCCGAACCCGAACGAATTCGACAGCACGCAGCCGAGCTTCACGTCGTCGCGGCGCTCGCGCACGATCGGCATGTCGGCGAAGGCGGGATCGAGCTTTTCGATATTGGCGCTTTCGCAGATGAAGCCGTTGTTCATCATCAGCAGCGAATAGATGGCCTCCTGCGCGCCTGCGGCGCCCAGCGAATGGCCGGTGAGCGACTTGGTCGCCGCGATCGGCGGGCATTTGTCGCCGAACACTTCGCGAAGCGCTTCGATCTCCTTGACGTCGCCGATCGGCGTGGATGTCGCGTGCGGATTGATGTAATCGACCGGCGCCTTGACGCCCTTGAGCGCCATGCGCATGCAGCGCACCGCACCTTCGCCCGACGGGGCCACCATGTCGAAGCCGTCGGAGGTGGCGCCATAGCCCGCCACTTCGGCGTAGATGCGAGCGCCGCGCGCCTTGGCATGGTCGAGCTCTTCCAGCACCAGCACGCCCGCGCCGCCGGCGATGACGAAGCCGTCGCGGTCGACGTCGTAGGCGCGCGAGGCCTTGTGCGGCATCTGGTTGAATCCCGAGGACATCGCGCCCATGGCGTCGAACAGCACGGACAGCGTCCAGTCGAGCTCCTCGCATCCGCCGGCGAAGATCACGTCCTGCTTGCCCATCTGGATCATTTCCATGGCATTGCCGATGCAATGGTTCGAGGTGGCACAGGCCGACGAGATCGAGTAATTCACACCTTTTATCTTGAACCAGGTGGCGAGCGTCGCCGAGGCGGTCGAGGACATCGCTTTCGGCACCGCGAACGGCCCGACGCGCTTCGGGACCTTTGCTGCGGGCGATGTCGGCGGCCTCCACGATCGCGCGCGTCGAGGGCCCACCCGACCCCATGATGATGCCGGTCCTCTCGTGGGAAACCTCGCCCTCCTCGAGGCCGGAGTCGCGGATCGCCTGCTCCATGGCGACATGGTTCCAGGCCGCCCCGCCGCCGAGGAAACGCATGGCGCGGCGATCGACAGCCTCTTCGGGGTCGAGCGTGGGCGCGCCGTGCACCTGGCAGCGAAAGCCGAGCTCCGCATATTTGTCGGCGCGCGAAATGCCCGACTTGGCCTCGCGCAGGCTGGCCAGAACTTCCTGGGTGTTGTTGCCGATCGATGAGACGATGCCCATCCCGGTGACGACGACCCGTCTCATGAACTGCCTCGTCCGCATCCGATCCGCGCAGCCAAGCGCGACTGCCGCCGTCAAGCAGCGCTCGGCTGCGGCATCGCCTCGTTGCGAAACAGGCCGACCTTGAGATCCATCGCCCGATAAATGATCGAGCCGTCCGCGGAGAGCCAGCCGTCAGCGACGCCGAGCACGAGTTTCGAGCGCATGACCCGCTTGATGTCGATACCATACACGACATTCTTGACGGTGGGCAGAACCTGGCCGGAAAACTTGAGCTCACCGAGGCCGAGCGCGCGGCCCTTGCCCGGGCGCGCCCAGCCAGCCGAGAAAAAACCCGAGCAACTGCCACAAGGCATCCAGCCCGAGACACCCCGGCATGACCGGATCGCCCTTGAAATGACAGGGGAAAAACCAGAGGTCCGGCTTGAGATCGAGCACCGCGCGCACCAGCCCTTTGCCGTATTCACCGCCGGCTTCCGCGATCTCGGAGATGCGATCGAACATCAGCATTGGAGGCAGCGGCAGCTGGGCATTGCCCGCGCCGAACAACTCGCCCCGGGCGCACGCCAAAAGATCATCGTATCCGAAGCTATGTGCGTCGGTTCTGCATCCGTATTCTGTCCCTGCTCGCGCGTCCCCAACGCCTGGAACTCCTAACATAGGCGCGCCGAGACGGCAAAGCCAGCAGCCCCGTGCAACAGCCGCGATGCGCAATGCGAGAACGGTATTGTTGCGAGGGAGTTGCATCTTCGACCAACTATGTTACAAACGCAACAATTGTCCGATCAGTCGAGAAGCCCAGTTCCGCCTATGACACAACCTCGCGCACCATCGTTTCACTCGATCCGATGCGGATGCCGAGCAGCCCGGGAGCACGGCTGCGCGTTCCGAGCTCACCGGCTGTCCCTGGCACGATGTGAAGACCATGCTGCGCCAAGTTGGCCTGCGCCCACCCGCCAGCGCATGGCGCTCGGCTGGATCCTGTTCGGCAAGGGCGACCGGCACATCACCGCCGAGATGCTCTACGAGGAGGCGACCAAGGCCAAAGTGCCGGTGTCGCTCGCGACCGTCTACAACACTCTGCACCAGTTCACCGATGTCGGGCTGTTGCGCCAGGTCGCCGTCGACGGCTCGAAGACCTATTTCGATACCAACGTATCCGCAGCACCACCATTTCTTTGTCGAAGGCGAGAACGAGCTCGTCGATATCCCCGACGCCGACGTCGTCGTCGGCAAGACGCCGGTCCCGCCCGAAGGTACGAGATCGCGCGCGTCGACGTGGTGGTGCGGTTGCGAAACTTCGCCGCTGAGCTCTCCTGCGCCGAGAAGTGGAGCACGCGCGCCTGGTCCTCAAGCG
>CAWHPT010000040.1:0-15990 GCA_963831225.1 uncultured Alphaproteobacteria bacterium | reverse complement strand
CTTTGCCGGAGCATCCGGCGGTGGCGCGAGCGGTTTCGCCTCACGCATGAGCGCACGCAGATCGGTGTATTTCCACTCCTCCACGCGCCGATGCGGCAGACCATCTCGCTCGAAGCGCCGAAGGCGTCCTCGCGCAGCGCGGCAATCGCTCCCACTCCCGGCAGCGCGCGCCTGGCTGCAGCGAAATGCGCGACAAGCGCAGTTTCGGCCGCCGTCTTGATCGAGCGGATTTCGGCGTTCATCGGCGCCATCCCTGAACCAAAGCATCATGCTGCCTCGTCACGGTATTGCGCATAGCCCGTGGCTTCGAGATCGAGCGCGAGCTCCTTGCCGCCGGTCTTCACGATGCGGCCCTTCGAGAGCACGTGCACCACGTCCGGCACGATGTAATTGAGCAGGCGCTGATAATGGGTGATGACCACGAAGGCGCGCTCGGGCGAGCGCAGCCGGTTGACGCCCTCGGAGACGATCTTGAGCGCGTCGATGTCGAGACCGGAATCGGTCTCATCGAGCACGCAGAGCCGCGGTTCCAGGAGCGCCATCTGCAGGATTTCGTTGCGCTTCTTCTCGCCGCCGGAGAAGCCGACATTGACGCCGCGGCGCAGCATCTCCTGCTCGATGCCGAGCTTGCCCGCGACCTCGCGCACGCGCTTGAGGAAGTCGGGAGTAGAAAGCTCGGCTTCGCCGCGCTTCTTGCGCTGCGCGTTGAGCGCGGTGCGCAGGAAGGTCATGGTGGCGACGCCGGGAATTTCGAGCGGATACTGGAAGGCGAGGAAAAGGCCCTTGGCGGCACGCTCGTCGGGCGCCAGTCCCAGAAGGTCCTCGCCGTCGAGCAGCACCTGCCCTTGCGTCACGACATAGTCGGCCTTGCCGGCGAGCACATGCGCCAGCGTCGACTTGCCCGAACCGTTCGGCCCCATGATGGCATGCACGGTGCCGCTCTCGACCGACGAGCTCGAGGCCGTTGAGAATTTTCTTGCCGTCGACCTCGACATGCAGGTTCTCGACTTGCAATAGGGACATCGATCCGCCGGCCTTTCCGTTTTGCATTTCATCTCGGGCGCAACGACGCCAGCCCGAAACAGGGCTCACCTATCCGACCGATCCCTCGAGCGAGACCGAGATGAGCTTCTGCGCCTCGACCGCGAATTCCATGGGAAGCTGCTGCAGCACGTCCTTGACGAAGCCGTTGACCACCAGAGCCACCGCATCCTCCGCGGAGAGGCCGCGCTGCCTGCAGTAGAACAGCGTGTCCTCGGAGATCTTCGAGGTCGTCGCCTCGTGCTCGAACACGGCGGAGGAATTCTTCGCCTCGATATAGGGAACGGTGTGCGCGCCGCATTGGTCGCCGATCAGGAGCGAATCGCAATTGGTGAAGTTGCGCGCGCCCGTGGCCTTGCGATGCGCCGTCACCAGGCCGCGATAGGTGTTCTGCGACTTGCCGGCCGCGATGCCCTTGGAGATGATGCGGCTGGTCGTGTTCTTGCCGAGATGCAGCATCTTGGTGCCGGAATCGACCTGCTGATGCGCGTTCGAGATCGCGATCGAATAGAACTCGCCGCGCGAATCATCGCCGCGCAGGATGCAGCTCGGATACTTCCAGGTGATCGCTGAACCGGTCTCGAGCTGGGTCCAGGAAATCTTCGAACGGGCGCCGCGGCAGTCGCCGCGCTTGGTGACGAAGTTGTAGACGCCGCCGCGGCCGTTCTGGTCGCCCGGATACCAGTTCTGGATGGTCGAATACTTGATCTCGGCATCATCGAGCGCGATCAGCTCGACCACTGCGGCATGCAGCTGGTTCTCGTCGCGCGACGGCGCGGTGCAGCCTTCGAGGTAGCTCACATAGGAGCCCTTGTCGGCGATGATCAGGGTGCGCTCGAACTGGCCGGTATTGCGCTCGTTGATCCGGAAATAGGTCGAGAGCTCCATCGGGCAGCGCACGCCCGGCGGCACATAGACGAAGGAGCCGTCGGAGAACACCGCCGAGTTGAGCGTGGCGAAGAAATTGTCGGACACCGGCACCACGGTGCCGAGATACTTCTTCACCAGATCGGGATGCTTCTGCAGCGCCTCGGAAATCGGCATGAACAGCACGCCGGCCTTGGCGAGCTCCGCCTTGAAGGTGGTCGCGACCGAGACCGAATCGAACACCGCGTCGACCGCGACCCGGCCATAGCCGCCTTCGCCTCCTCGCCGGCCGCTCGATGCCGAGCAGCGCCTCGCGCTCGCGCAGCGGAATGCCGAGCTTGTCGTAGGTCGCGAGAATTTCGGGATCGATCTCGTCGAGCGATTTCGGCCCGTCCTTTTTCTTCGGCGCGGCATAGTAGTAGAGGTCCTGGTAGTCGATCGGACCGTAGCTCACGCGCGCCCAGCCCGGCTCGCGCATGGTGAGCCAGCGCCGATAGGCGTCGAGCCGCCAAGCCAGCATCCACTCCGGCTCGTTTTTCTTCGCCGAGATGAAACGGACGATGTCTTCGTTGAGCCCCTTGGGGGCCTTGTCGGATTCGATCTTGGTCTCGAACCCATACTTGTATTGATCGACGTCGATACGGCGGACCTGATCGACGGTCTCTTGTACGGCCGGCATTCTTCCCTCCGCTGCGGTTTCAAGGACCGCGGGTTGGATCAGTCGGTTATGGTCGGTTCGCTCTGGGCTTGCCTTGACCCTCGCTGGCGTTTCAGGCGGCGATGCCCTGTGACCCCTTAAGTAATGCTCCCGACACCCTAATCCAAGCTGTAATAAAGCGATCGATGTCGGATTCGGTGGTGGTCGGACCGAGGCTCACGCGCACCGCCCCCCGAGCAAGCCGCGGCGGAACACCCATCGCGGCCAGCACATGCGACGGCTGGACCTTGCCTGAGGAACAGGCGGCGCCCGAGGACACTGCCACGCCTTCGAGATCGAAGGCGATGACGGCGGTTTCCGCCTTCACCCCCGGCAACGCGAACAGGGTGGTGTTGGGCAACCGCTCGCTCCCGGCACCGAAAATCACGGCCGCGGGTGACGCAGCCCGCAGACCCGCTTCGAGCCCATCCCGCAGCGCGGTCATGCGCGCTCGCTCCGATGCAGGCTCTGGTGGGCCACTTCGGCGGCAACGCCGAAGCTGACGATGCCGGCCACGTTCTCGGTCCCGGCCCGCATTCCACGCTCCTGGCCGCCGCCCTTCATGAGGGCGTCGGAGAAATCCGGTTCGCGCCTGACCAGCGCTCCCACCCCCTTGGGCGCGCCCATCTTATGGCCGGAAATCGTCAGAAGATCGGCACCAAGAACATTGATATCACAGGCCATTCGCCCAGCCGCCTGAACAGCATCCACGTGCAACAGGCCGCCTGCCTCGTGCACCATTGCAGCTACTTGCGAGACCGGTTGAACGATCCCGGTCTCGTTGTTGGCCAGCATGAGCGATACCAGGGCGCGGCCTTGCGATCGCGCGAGCCGGCGCGCCAGTCCCGCAATCTCGATCTGTCCGCCGGCAGTCACCGGCAAATGCTCGATCGCGGAGGACGGGAACCGACCCCCTGCGAGCACCGAGGGATGCTCGATCGCGGATACCAGCAGCGTCTCGCAACGGGCTGCTACGCCTCCGACCATTGGCGTCAGCGCCAGCACATTGGCTTCCGTACCGCCTGACGTGAACACCACGTCGCGCGCCTTCGCCCCGACCAGCGCTGCAACCATCTCCCGCGCCTGCTCGATCAGGCGGCGCGCGGCACGGCCCTCGGCGTGAACCGAGGACGGGTTTCCCGCTGTGTCGAGCGCCGCCAGCATCGCCGCGCGTGCCTCGCTCCGCAACGGCGCGGTTGCATTCCAATCGAGATAGGTACGCTTGCTCATGCTCATCTTTACGCGCGCTGTGCAGCGGAAGCCAGCAGACGCGTCTTATGGTTTCGAAACACTTGCTTCTTGCCCCTGCAACCGTGCTACAAACCGCCCGCGCCGCGTGCTGTCGGCGCGAGCTTGCCAAAACTACAATGGTTCTAGGTAGTTACGTGCGTGCGCCATTGCCGTCAAGGGCGCCCCGATCACGCCATCGATAACAAGTTGAAGGGACGAGTCGAGGTTCGAGAGATCATGCCCGAGGTCATCTTCACCGGCGCGGCCGGGCGCATCGAGGGCCGCTATCATCCGGCACGGCAGAAAAACGCGCCTATCGGCATCGTGTTGCATCCCCACCCCCAGTTCGGGGGCACAATGAACCACCAGATCATCTACCAGCTCTACTACGCGTTCGTGCACCGGAACTTCTCCGTGCTGCGCTTCAACTTTCGCGGAGTCGGCAGGAGCCAGGGCTCGTTCGATCATGGCCAGGGGGAATTGTCGGACGCGGCCTCGGCGCTCGATTGGGCGCAGACGATCAATCCTGAGGCGCGCAGCTGCTGGATCGCGGGTTTCTCCTTCGGCGCCTGGATCGGCATGCAACTGCTGATGCGGCGCCCCGAGATCGAAGGATTCATCTCGATCGCCCCGCCCGCCAACCTCTACGACTTTTCGTTTCTGGCGCCCTGCCCCTCCTCGGGCATGATCGTGCACGGCGATAAAGACGCGGTCGTGCCGCACAAAGACATCACCGGCCTGGTCGACAAGCTCAAAACCCAGAAGGGCATCGTGATCGAGCAAAAGGTGATCCAAGGCGCGAATCATTTCTTTGATGGCAAGGTCGAGCCGCTGATGGAATCGATCGGCGTCTATCTCGACAAGCGGCTCAAGACCGAGCGCAAGCCGAGCGCGGCTTAGGAAGCTGATTGCGTCCCTGACGAACGAGACCATGGAGTGGATCACGTTCGTGGCGTGAAGCGTCATCACCGAATGCCGCGCAACGCTCTCGTCGGCACAGCTGATCTAGCGCACGAGAACGCCGCCGACGAGCGGCCGCGGCGCTCCGGTGGTCGTGGGAAAGGTGATCGGCATTCCGTTGAGCGTCCGCACCGCGAGATAGGCGAAGGCCTGCGCTTCCAGCGCATCCGATGACCAGCCGATCGTGCCTGCGGTCTCCACCGTCGCCGGAGCGAGGCGATGTGCCAGCATCCGCATCAGGGTCGGATTGCGCGTGCCGCCGCCGGCTACGATCCAGCTTGCCGGCGGGCGCGGCAGGACCTCGATCGCGTGGGCGACAGCCGCGGCGGTGATCGCGGTCAGCGTGGCAGCGCCGTTCTCGGTGCTCTTGCCGGCAAGCTGTCCCTCCTCCGCGACCCAATGGCGGAAGGCATTGCGGTCGAGCGATTTGGGTGGCGGGCTGCCGAAGAAGGGATGTGCCAGCACGCGCACAACCGCGGCCTCGTCAATTGTGCCTGCCGCCGCGGCACGCCCGTCGTCATCCTGCGGCTGCCCGGTGCGCAGGCGCACGAAGTCGTCTATCAGCGCGTTGCCTGGACCGGTGTCGAATGCGATCAGGTCATCGCCATTGACGAACGACACATTGGCGACGCCGCCGAGATTGAGCACGCCGACGGGATGGCTGCGCTCGAGCATTCGCACCATGGCACGGTGGAAAACCGGCACCACCGGCGCGCCCTGTCCTCCAGCGGCGACATCGGCGGCGCGGAAATCGTAGACCACAGGAATACCCAGCCGTGCCGAGAGCGCGGCTCCATTGCCGAGTTGCACGGTCAGCCCACGGTCGGGCCGGTGCACGACTGTCTGGCCGTGGAAGCCCACCACCGTCACCTCCTTCGACGACATGCCGTTTGCCGCCAAGAAGGTTTCGACCGCGTCCGCATGGATGTCGGTCACCAGCTCTTCCGCCTCGGCGAGGATCACGGGCCGAGCGGAGCGCTCAGCCAGATTGGCAGCAGCGGCGATCGCGCGCCGCAGGACCTCTCGCTCCTGCTCGCTATAGGGCCGATACCCGGTCGGGCCGAGGCGTCCGATCTCCTCGCCGTCGGTATTGAGCAGGGCCACATCCACCCCGTCATAGGAGGTGCCGCTCATCAGGCCGATGGCAGTGTGACGCGGCATTGTCGCTGTCCTCTATGAGCCGTGCTCGGTTGGAACCGCGTACCGGAACTGTTACACCACCGGTCGAGAGCATGATCGTATAAGCGGGATCGCGATTTAACTTGAACGATTTCGCTCGAGGCGAGGCGATACGGGATGAGCGCCTACAAGTCCGATTTCCTGCAAGTGCTGGCAGCACGGGGATTTATTCACCAGGTCTCCGAGCCCGAGGCGCTGGATGCTCGCGCGCTCAACTCGACTTTGACGGGCTATATCGGATTCGATTGCACCGCGCCCTCGCTCCATGTCGGCTCGCTGCTGCCGATCATGTTGCTGTATTGGATGCAGCAGACCGGCCATCGCCCGATCGCGCTGTTGGGCGGCGGCACCACCCGCGTCGGAGACCCTTCGGGCAAGGACGAAAGCCGCAGGATTCTCACCGATGCGGATATCGACCGCAATCGTGCCGGCATTCGCGCGATCTTCGACAAATTCCTGAAATTCGGCGACGGCCGCGCCGATGCGCTGATGGCCGACAACGCCGACTGGCTCAATTCGCTCAACTACATCGAGTTCCTGCGCGATGTCGGCCGCCACTTCTCGGTCAATCGCATGCTCGCCTTCGATTCCGTGAAGTTGCGGCTCGAGCGTCAGCAGGAATTGTCGTTTCTCGAATTCAACTACATGATCCTGCAGGCCTATGATTTCGTCGAGCTGCACAAGCGCTTCGGCTGCACGCTGCAAATGGGCGGGTCCGACCAGTGGGGCAACATCATCAACGGCATCGAGCTGGGCCGCCGCATGATGAACGGGCAGCTGTTCGCACTCACGTCGCCCCTCATCACGACCTCTTCCGGTGCCAAGATGGGCAAGACGGCGGCCGGTGCGGTATGGCTCGATCCCGATCTGGTCAGTCCCTACGAGTACTGGCAATACTGGCGCAACACCGAGGATGGTGACGTCGCGCGGTTTCTCAAGCTTTTCACGGTGCTGCCTCTTCCGGAGATCGGCAGGCTCGCCGCGCTGGAAGGCCAGGAGCTCAACGAGGCGAAGAAGTTGCTGGCGACCGAGGCAACCGCCCTGGTGCACGGCCACGCCGCCGCCGAGCAGGCGGCCGATACGGCGCGGCGCACGTTCGAGGAAGGCGGGCTCGCAGAAACGCTGCCTACCATCGAGATCGCCCGCGGCGATCTCGATCACGGCATCGGCGTGCTCAACGCGTTCGCCGAGAAGGCCGGCCTCGTGAGCTCGAACAGCGAGGCCCGCCGTCAGATCAAGGGCGGTGGCCTCAAAGTAAATGACGTTACGCTAATGGACGAAAAGATGGTTCTCACCGCGCGCGATCTCAGCGCGCAAGGAGTCATCAAGCTGTCGCTCGGAAAGAAGCGCCACGTTCTGCTGAAGCCGGTTTGATCGCAGGGCGGCGGAGTGAGTGGCTTCGCCGCAACCGCCGACGGCGCCCTACCTCGCTGGATCGGCGTAGCTCTGATGCGCGGGAGCGTTGCCGCTCGGGAACTCGAAGAACTTGCGCAACAGGCCGGGAGCAATTGCCGAGATCGGATTGACGCGGAGCACCGGCGCGCTCGGCGGACCGACCACCTCGTAGGTGACGCCGAGCAGACCCTCGTTGCTGCCGCCCAGGAAAATTCCGAAGATCGGAATCTGGCCGAACATGTTGTTGATGCCATAGAGCGGCACAAAGGTGCCGCGCATACGGACATCGTTGCGATGATAGTCGATATATCCATCGACCGTGGCGCCGATCACCGGCCCTTTGACCAGCCCGTCACGAATGGTGAAGCGGCCGAGTGAACGGGTGAAATCGACCCGCAACCGCGAGAACTCCACGCCGGGCGATTGGCCGCCGGGTTGCTGCGGCGGAGCAGCGACCCGGTCGAGCGATGCTTCGCCCCGCACTGCGAAGTCGCGGACATTGAGGATGCCTTCCTGCGGCGCCTGATCGGCGCTCTGCGGGTCGAGCGCCACCCACATCTCGCCGCCGATGATCTTCGGGTAAATGTCGGTGAAACGGAAGAAGGCGCCGGCATCGTTCGTTTCGATGAACACCACCTGCCGGGCACTGCTGCCGCGGCCGCGCACATCGCCGAGCAGCGGCGTGCTGCGCCCGAGCGTGCCGTTCAATGCGAGGCTCGTGATCACACCGCTGCGCCGCGACACCCGCAGATCAAGGCCGCGCAGCGTCTCGCCGTGAAAGCCGACGACTGCGCCGAGCTTGACGTCGAGATCGATGTCCTTGTCGTGCTTGTTCTTGCTGCCGCCAGGGCCTGTCAACGCCGATTTCAAGAATCCGCGCCCATCGAAAACATCGCCGCGCATCGTCACGCGCAACGTACCGTCGGGCCCGCGATCCGCTTTGAGCGTGGTCTTGTCCGCGTTGGAAAGGCTAAAGACCGGAAAGCTGGCCGCCACCACCTGGCCCAAAGGATCGACTTCGACCATGCCCTTGACCGAGGTGCTGGGCGCCTCGACGACGAGATCCTCGAATCTCGTGCCGGTCGGCTTGCTGACGAGCGTGAAGGTTGCACGGCCGACCTGACCGGGATTCTTCGACCAGCCCGGCAGCAGATTGTCGATCCTCGCCGGCGTGAGGTCGGCCTCCACGGCGAACCGGCAGCTGTCGGTGTCACGCGCCTGCACGCGCCCGTTGAGCTTGATCGGCACCGGCCCGGACAGAAACCCGCCGAGGTCGAAACCAAGCTTGTTGCGCGCGTTCTCGTCGAGGGTGGATTGAATACGCACTTCGGCATCGGCGTCGTGCGGCTTGCGATAGTCGAGGGTGGCCGGAATTCCATTGAGCTTGACGTCGCCCCGGATCCAGTGGCCGTTGTTGTTGGCAGTCACCTTCAACACCGCAGCCTCGACTTTCTGGCCCATGACCATGCGTTCGGCGGCGAAGTTGGCAACATCCATGTTGATCAGATACGTCGACGATCCCGGGGCGAGGTCCTGCTTGAGCGGCAAGCCGAGGCTCACCTGCGCGGTCAGCGTTCCCCGGCTGGTGCCGGCTTCGAGCGGAGCGCCCGCATGATCGCGCAGCCGATCCATTCCGAGCAACTCGACCGCGGCGGGCACCGATCCGTCGAGACGGAAGCGTGCCTTTGCCGGCGGAGACTTCGGGAACGTATCGGGCACCTCGAACACGCCATTGGTGATCGAGAGCTTGCGCCCGGGCGAGAGCTCGATGTTGCCGCGCCCCACATTGACGGTCGCGGTGCGGCCGGAAATGCGAACACTGACGTCGGCATCGCGGATGCCCGGCAAGCCTTCGATCGGACGAATTTCGGCTCCGTGGCCGACGATCTCCACCGCCAAGCCGTCATCGGGAACCGGCGGGCCGCTCGATTTCAGCGTGGACCAGGGCGCATTGGTTGCGATCACCAGTCGTTCCAACGTGCCGCCGTGGACATGATCCTCCACCCAGGAACGCACTTTAGACGCTGCGAAAGCGGGCCAAAGCCGCTTCATCGCCGAAACCGGCATGCGCGTGCCGGCAATGCCCAATGCCAGCCGCGGATCGTCGCTGGAAAAATCAACGCTGCCCGAGAGCGCGACCCCCAAGTCCATATTGCCGAATTCGCCCTGCTCGATATCGATGCGCTGCTTGCTGGGGTCGACCCGCAGCCGCAGCAGGAAGCGGTTGAGGACCAGCGCGCTCGAATCGAGCGGCTTGGCGGAAGCGAGCACGACGGTGCCGCCGGTGATCGTGAGCCCCCAGGCACCACCCGCCTCGCGCGGCGCTTCGCACTGAGCCAGCAAGGTGATTCGATTGCCGCCGGAAACCACCTGGAACGGCATCACCATTGTCTTGCGGGTCGCATCCCAATCGAGACTGATCTCGGCGCGGTCGATCGGAATGCGCGCGTGCGGATCATCCAGATCGATAATGAATCCGCTGTCGACAAGGATGCGGCCCTCGAGCATGCGCGGGATTCCGTCGGTCCCGATATCGGCACGAATGCGCGCGGACAGGGGCAGATCGGGCTCGTACTGGCCGTCGCTCATGCGCATCGCAAGCATCAGATCCTTAGCCGAAACCTTTTGTGCCTCGATGTGAATGATACGCCGCCCGTGCTGACTCGGCGTCATCGCCGCACGCATCAGCCAAGGCCGCTCGCTCCCTTCGGATCCGAGCGCAACCGCGATGCCGCCGCCTTTGGGGCGCGTCACGCTCAGGTCGATATTGGTGAACGTCCACTGTTTGCCGTTACGCGCATCATCCACCGAGAGGTTGCCGCCTTTGAGTCCGATCTCGGCCAGGTCGCGGCCATCCAGACCGCTGGCATCGAGACGCTCGATCCAGGCCAGCAGCGCGGCAAGATCGGAAACGCCCGCATTGCCGGCCGAGGCGGCGTCGGCAGCTGGCGCCGCCGCCGGAGAAACGGTTGCCATCTGCACGGCTGGCTTGAGCGACGACAAAGCCGCGCCGGTGATGGCGGGCGTGGAGCCAGCCGATGCAGTGACGAACGGACGCTTGTTGCTACCGGCAAAAACCGTGACCTTGCCGTCGGTCTCGATCCGCACCGCCATCTCGGCGCCGACCAGGCTCAGGCGTTCTGCGCGAATTCGACCGGCAATCAGGCCCGAACCTGACAAGCCCACTTCCGCCTTCGGAGCGCTGGCCACAATCGTGCCTTGCGCGTCGCGCACGACGATATCGCGCATGCGCAACGCAGTTCGTCCGTTGACATCACGCTCCAACAGCGTGCCGCCGACTTCGACATCGTGGCCGCCGCCGATATTTTCCTTGATCGCCGCGGTTAGCCAGGGGGTGGCAATGTCGAGCTCGATAGGGCCACTCGCGAGCCGCCACCACAGCGCCACCATCGCGAGCAGAGCGACCCCGACCAGCGTGCCTGCGACTAGGGAAAATCTGCGCAGACGCGGCCGCCCCAAGAAGAATTGCGTGCGCCAATTGCTGGATATCGCGGGCGCAGACCACATCCTCGAGGGCCATAGGCTCTGAAACAGCCTGCGAAACGTCGAGGAGCTTGATCGCGGCTGTGCTGCGGGCTCTAGCTCCGGTTCATTGCACGCCAATGCATCCTGCGGCTCGTGCAGATCGGCATCGAGGCTCGCTTCGAGCTTCCGAAGTGCCTCGAGATTTGGATAACGTTGCTGACGCGCCATGCCCGACTTGGCGTCCCCTCGACCACCGATTCCGCCGCTGGTTACAGCGAACCGGCCCCCTTGCCGCGGTCGACGAGTTCCCGGCAAAACGATCGACCTGACAACACTTTCGCGTCTATCGTTTAACAGTCAATTGACCGCGAAAAAGGGACGAAAGGAAGGCATGCCGATGGCCATCGAACTGGCGCTGGGGTCAAAGGCCCCCGCATTCAAGCTCCCCAGCGATACGGGCCCCACCGTTTCCCTTGAGGATTTCAAGGACAGAAACCTGGTCATTTACTTCTATCCCAAGGCCGACACCCCGGGCTGCACGCGTGAATCCATCGAATTCTCCAAGCTTCGCGACGAATTCCACAAGGCCGGGACGGATGTTCTGGGGATATCTGCCGACCCGGTCGTGTCCCAGGCAAAGTTCAAGAGAAAGCACGATCTCGGGCATTGCACTGCTTTCCGACGAAACCCACAGGATGCTCGAGGCCTACGGGGTCTGGGGCAAGAAGTCCATGTACGGGAAGACCTTCATGGGAATCACGCGGGCCACTTTCCTGATCGGTCGCGACGGCCGGATCGCCCGCATCTGGCCGAAGGTCAAGGTCGACGGCCATGCCGCCGAGGTGCTGGCCGTCGCCAAAGCCTTGTGACCGATTGCCTTGCGCCATTCCGGAGAACCTTCAATTCGTGCCATGCACTTCACGCGAATTTGCACTTCACGCGAGTTTGCCGTTGCGATCACGTCCGGAATGGTCGCGGGCGGTATCTCTCAGGTTTCGCAGCCATTTGCACGAAATTAACCGTAATCCTTTCGAATTGGCGCGAGTTAGCGCCGGTGTAAGGTCATGTGACGTAGGGGACCGGCGGGGATGCGTGAATGTCTCGACGGTCATCCAGGCGCTATCACGGGGATCAATCTGGCCGGGCCAGCGACGGTCGGAAGCACCGCGCCGTCGAGGTGCGACAGCCGGCCGGATATACGCTGGGCCATGCTGGTCGCCAATTGCGGCTGCGCCCGATCGCCTTCTGGGTCGTGGTCGGTACGCTGGTGATCATGGCGGCGTGGACCATCACGACCGCCACCTATTTCGCGTTTCGCGACGATGTGCTCACCAGGCTGCTTGCCCGGCAGGCCGAAATGCAATTCGGCTACGAGGACCGCATCGCGGAGCTGCGCGCGCAGGTCGATCGCATCTCGAGCCGGCAACTGCTCGACCAGGAACAGTACGAGCAAAAGCTCGACAAGATTGTGCGCCGGCAGGCAGCGATGGAATCGCGCGCAACTGCGCTCAGCGGGCTCGGCGATGTCACCGGCTCGGCCAGGCTGCCAGCGCGTGCGGGCGCTGGCCGGCGAGCCGCGAACGAGCCCGCTCAAGCCGTCAATCGTCGACAAGGGAGCGTTCGTCCTGCCGCGCGATCGCGAGCCGCTGATGGATGCCCGCACGAGCTTGGTTGCTGCTGACGGCATGGGGGGGACGATTGCCCGCCTCCACGCGTCGCTCGATCGAATCGAGCAGCGCCAAGCGGCGGCGCTCGACGCGATCGAGGACAGCTACGATTCGAGAGCGAGGCGTATCCGAGGCGTGCTCACCGAGCTCGGCGTCCACGCCGGCAAGACCGCGAACGCAGAGGGCGTCGGCGCGGTCGGCGGGCCGTTCGTGCCGGTCCGGGCACCAAGGGAAGCATACTCATTCGAGCGGCAGACTTCACCGCATCAGCATTGCACGCAGCCAGCTTCACCGGCTTACGCGCACGCTTGGAACCGTCCCGATCCGTAAGCCCCTGGACGGCGCGCTCGATGCCATCATCGGGCTTCGGCGTCCGCAATGATCCGTTCAATGGCTCGCCCGCCATGCATACCGGGCTCGATTTTCACGGCGATCCCGGAGATGCGGTAAGAGCCACCGCCGACGGCACCGTGAAGACCGCGGGCTGGAGCGGCGGCTACGGCAAAGCCGTCGACATCGACCACGGCAACGGAATTTCGACGCGCTATGGTCACCTGTCCTCGATCGATGTCCGCGCCGGTCAATTCGTCAGGGCCGGACAACTGATCGGCAAGGTCGGATCGACCGGACGTTCGACCGGCCCGCACCTGCACTATGAGACGCGGGTGAGAGGCGAGGCCGTCGATCCGCAAAAATTCCTGCGCGCGGGACGAAGGCTCGAAGCCAGCCTCTGACTACTGCACAATGCGCGGCCCCGTTACCGGGACCCGGGTCATCGCGGCTCACTCCACGTCCTCGACTTCCTTCGGCGCGGTTCCGAATGCCTTCTGCGCCAGCGCCGCTTGCATGAATTGGTCGAGATCGCCGTCGAGCACGCGCGCCGGTGTTCGAGGTCTGAACGCCCGTGCGCAGGTCCTTCACCATCTGATAGGGCTGCAGCACATAGGAACGGATCTGGTGGCCCCAGCCGATATCGGTCTTGGCAGCCTGATCGGCTGCCGCCTGAGCTTCGCGCTTCTTCAATTCCATTTCATAGATGCGCGCGCGCAGCATCTGCCATGCCTGCGCACGGTTGCGATGCTGCGAGCGGTCGTTCTGGCAATAGACGACGATGTTGGTCGGGATATGCGTGAGCCGGATCGCCGACTCGGTCTTGTTGACGTGCTGGCCGCCGGCGCCGCTCGCGCGCAAGGTGTCGGTGCGCACATCCGCCTCTTTTATGTCCACGATGATGCGATCGTCGATCACCGGATAAACATCGACGCTTGCGAACGAGGTGTGCCGGCGCGCGTTGGAATTGAACGGCGAAATGCGCACCAGCCGATGAACGCCCTTCTCGGTCTTCAGCCATCCAAAGCCGTTTCGGCCCTTGACCTGAATTGTGGCGGACTTTATGCCGGCCTCTTCTCCCGGCGTCTCTTCGAGATACTCGACTTTGTAACCGTGCTGCTCGGCCCAGCGCGTATACATTCGCAGCAGCATATTGGCCCAATCCTGGCTCTCGGTACCGCCGGCGCCGGCATGGACTTCGAGATAGCTGTCGTTGGAATCGGCCTCGCCCGAGAGCAACGCCTCCATTTCGCGTCGCGTCACTTCGGCCTTGAGCCGCTTGAGCGCCTCCTCGGCGTCGGCGATCGCTTTGAGGTCTTTCTCCGACTCCCCGAGCTCGATCATGGTGAGCTGGTCATCAAGCTCCCGCTCGATACGGCCAATGGCGGTAAGTTGATCCTCCAGCGCGGTGCGCTCCTGCATCACACGCTGGGCGCGCTGCTGATCGGTCCACAGATTGGGATCTTCGGCCAGGCTGTTGAGCTCGGCGAGCCGCGCGCGCGCCTGGTCGAAGTCAAAGATGCCTCCTCAGCAGCCCGACCGACTGCTTGATCTCGTCGACGATATTCTGGATTTCCGCGCGCATGAGCCACCGTCGTGTGTTGTCACCAATCGCTGCCGATGTAGCGACTGCAGGACAGGCGCGCAATGGGCGTGCGCATTCTGGAGATCTGAACATCTTGACAAGCCGGGGGCATGTCGCGTGTAGTCTGCGGATGGGGATTGCGATCTCCCCACGAGGCGACATGCCGAAGCATCGCGTCCCCGCTCAAACGCAAGGACGCACCATGTCGTCGATCAATTCCATCTCCATCGAAAAGCTCGCGCGCCTGATCGGCACGCCGCATTGTCCCATCTTGCTCGATGTCCGCACCGAGGAAGACTTCAACGCAAACCCCTGCCTCATTCCGGGCGCCGTGCGCCGACCGCATGCCCAGGCGCCGGACTGGGCGCACGATTTTGCCGGCGCAAGCGCCGTCGTGATCTGCCAGAAAGGCGCCAAGCTAAGCCAGGGCGTGGCCGCCTGGCTCCGCCATGCCGGCGTTGCGGCGGACGGGCTGGAGGACGGGTTCGAGGGCTGGCGCGAAGCCGGTCTGCCGCTGGTGCCCACCGCCAAAATGCCGCCGCTCGACCGTCAGGGACGCACCGTCTGGGTCACACGCGCGCGCCCCAAAGTCGATCGCATCGCCTGTCCCTGGCTGATCCGCCGCTTCGTCGATCCCAACGCCGTCTTCCTCTACGTTGCTCCTCCGGAGGTGGAGGCTGTCGCCGAGCGCTTTGCCGCGATGCCATTCGATATCGAGGGCGTGTTCTGGAGTCATCGCGGGGAGGCGTGCACGTTCGACGTCATGGTGGAAGAGTTCGGACTCGCGACCGAACCGCTGGCGCGGCTCGCTGCCATCGTGCGCGGAGCCGATACCGCCCGCTTCGACGTGGCGCCGCAGGCCGCCGGTTTGCTCGCCGCCTCGCTCGGGCTCTCGCGCATGTATTCCGACGATCTCGCACAGCTTGCGGCCGGCCTGACGCTCTACGATGCATTCTATCGCTGGTGCCGGGACGCCACCGAAGAGACCCACACCTGGCATTCGAAAAAGCCCGGCGCTTGACATGACCGAAATCTCGTCGGCCTCTGCGGCTGCGCGTTCGCCGCCGGCGGTACCGCAGCATCCCTCAATGGCGGAAGCGTTCTGGGTATGGCTGCGGGTTGCGGCCTTGAGCTTTGGTGGCCCGGCCGGCCAGATCGCCGTGATGCATCGGATCCTGGTCGAGGAGAAGCGCTGGATTTCCGAGAGCCGATTTCTGCATGCGCTGAACTACTGCATGTTGCTGCCGGGACCGGAAGCGCAGCAGCTCGCGACCTATATCGGCTGGCTGATGCACCGCACGCGCGGCGGCATCATGGCGGGTGGTCTGTTCGTCCTGCCCGGCATCGTCGCCATCATGGCGCTGAGCTACGTCTATGCCGCTTATGGCAACGTGCCGCTGGTGGTCGCGCTTGTTCTTCGGTCTCAAAGCGGCGGTCCTCGCAATCGTGCTCGAAGCCGTGGTGCGCATCGGCAAGCGCGCGCTGAAGAACCCTTTGATGCTCTCGCTTGCCGCCGCCGCATTCGTCGGCATCTTTTTCTTCGCAATTCCGTT
>CAWHPT010000039.1:0-36072 GCA_963831225.1 uncultured Alphaproteobacteria bacterium | reverse complement strand
AAGGAAGGGCGCATGGCCGGTGCGGCTGTGCGCAGGCCGGCGTTAAAAACATGTCGACCGCGTGTAGTGCTGCACTTCGCCTCAGCGTTCAGCCGGCGCGCGGCGCTGCAGATCCCGGATTGGGGCTGACGATACGGTCGACATCATCGGTGTCCGGGCGCATCATCTGCGGGGCGGGATCGAAGGTTCGAGGTTCGGGAGGTTGCTATGAAAGCAGGTGACGTGATGACGACGGGGGCGACTGTTCGGCCCGACGCGTCCCTCGCAGAAGCCGCTCGCATCATGCTCGAGCACCGCATCAGCGGGCTTCCGGTGGTAGACGCAGATGGGACGCTGGTCAATCGTGACCGAGCGCGACTTCTTGCGGCGGGGTGATGGTAAACGGCCGCGCTCATTGAGCTGATGGAGCGTTACGGCGTAAAGCGACTTCCGGTCGTCTCCAACGGCGATGTGGTCGGTATCGTCAGCCGCGCCAATCTTCTGTTGGCGTTGACACGCAAGGCCGGTCGCGTTTCGGGCTCGGTAGCCTGACAGACCCGCCAGAGTGGGAAGGCATGGTCGATTCTCCCAGCGGAGGTCCGGGGTCTCGTGAGCTGCTTGCTGTCCAGGCTTCGCGATATCCGGCGGACCTGCCCGCGGCTCCCACGGACGATCCTGAGTGGATCCTCGTCGAGGAAGGCTTCACGCTGGCGCGCGAGCACGAGCTGGAATCGTTGTTCGCGATCGGGAACGGCTATGTCGGATCGCGTGGGTCGCTTGCGGAGGGCAGCGCGCTTTCCGCACCGGCGACTTTCGTGGCGGGAGTGTTCGATGCGGAGGCGGGCTCTGTGCCGGGGCTTGCGCCGATGGCGGACTGGACCCGTCTGTGCGCCACGATCGACGGCCAGCCGCTTCGGCTCGATCGGGGCCGATAACTTGGAGCATCGCCGTATCCTCGACATGCGGCAAGGCATCCTCTGGCGGGAGTGGCGGCATCAGGACGAAGCCGGCCGGATCACGCGGCTGCGAGCGCTGCGCCTCGCCTCACTTGGCCGACCGTCATCTCCTGCTTCAATGCGTGACGATCACGCCCGAGAACTACAGCGGAAGACTATCCATCGATGCCACGCTGACCGGCCCCGTGACGCAGGTCACGAGCAGCGGCGTCACGGTCGCCATGGCGGTCTGCGACGCCGGCTCGTGAATCACTCGGGCCGGCTGGGCGGCCTCAGCCGAACTGATGGACGGCCGGCAGAGCCTCGCAGGTCAGGCAGGGCGAAACGTACCGGCTCGATCGGATCGTCGCGATTGCACACCTCCAGGGACACGGACGAGCCGCGCGAGACGGCGCGCAAGCATGCCGAGCGCGCGATCGAAGACGATGGACGGCGTGATCGCGCGAACACCGAGATGCTTGGCTGGCGAAGATGGCAGGCATCCGACCTTCGGATCGAGGGCGATCCCGCAGCGCAACGCGCGCTGCGCTTTGCCATTTATCATCTGATCGAGTGCGGCAAACCCGCAGGACGAGCGCGTGTCCATTGGCGCGCGCGGGCTGAGCGGAACCGCCTACAAGGGGCATGTGTTCTGGGACACCGACATTTTTATGCTGCCGTTTTTCATGCTCACTTATCCGGAGGCTGCGCGCGCGCTCGTCATGTACCGCTACCACACGCTTGCTGCGGCACGAGCCAAAGCGGCCCGGCTTGGATATCGCGGCGCCCTCTACGCCTGGGAGTCGGCCGACAGCGGCGAAGATGTGACGCCCCCCTTCGTGATCGCGCCCGACGGCGAGGTCATCCGGATCCTCACGGGCGAGCAGGAGCAGCACATCAGCGCGGATGTCGCCTTCGGCGTCTGGAACTATTGGCAAGCCACCGGCGACGATCGCTTCCTTCTCGAGGCGGGCGCGGAAATCCTGATCGAGACTGCCCGCTTTTGGGCAAGCCGCGCCGAGCGCGAAGACGATGGCCGCTACCATATCCGCGGAGTCATCGGGCCGGATGAATACCACGAGACATGTCGATGACAACGCCTACACCAACGGCCTGGCGCAGTGGAACCTGGAGGTTGCGGAAGAGATCGCGGGCCTTGTTGCAGAGCGCTGGCCCGCGCAGTGGCAGGCGCTTTCCGCCGCCTCGGCTTTGAAGCGGAGGAGCCGCGCCGGTGGCAGCAGGTCGCCCGCGATCTCTACACCGGGTTCGACGAGCAGACCGGCCTGTTCGAGCAGTTCCGCGGCTATTTCGACCTTGGAGGAGATCGATCTTGCCGCGTTCGCCTCGCGAACCGCGCCAATGGACGTGCTGCTCGGCCGCGAGCGCATCCAGCGGTCGAAGATCATCAAGCAGCCCGATGTGGTGATGCTGGTCTATCTCCTCTGGGATCGCATGCCGCCGGAGGTCCGCAAGGCCAATTTCGACTATTACGAGCCGCGCTGCGGACATGGCAGCTCGCTGAGCCCGGCAATTCACGCGCTCGTGGCGGCGCGCCTCGGCAATACCGCGCTGGCGGAGCGCTATTTCCGGCAGGCCGCCGAAATCGACCTGGCCGACAATATGGGCAACTCGGCCGGCGGCATTCATGTCGCCAGCCCATGGGCGGACTATGGCAGGCGGCGGCGCTCGGCTTTGCCGGCCTGCGCCTCGCCGGAGAACGGCCCGAGCATCGCGCGAACCTGCCGCCGGACTGGCGCAGCCTGTCGATGCGCTTTCAGTGGCGTGGCCGATGGCACGAGCTCACGCTTCCGGAAGGTACGGAGCGCGGCACGAACGCGGGGGTGATCCATGAGTGAGCCTGTCATTCTTGTCCCGCTCGACGGCTCGGAGCTAGCGCTGGCGGCGCTGCCGGTGGCGAAGGTGCTCGGCGAGATCGGGCAAGCGGCCCTCCACATTTTGCATGTGGGCGACCGGGAGCCGGCAGTCGAGGAGCTGCGTAGCCGCCTCGGACGCGAAGCTCCGATGCTCGACGGCGTCACTATCGAAACTCGCGCCGGTGGACCGGCCGCGGAAATTCTGCGGGTCGGCGGAGGAGATTAAGCCGCGCCTGATCGTCATATGCAAGCAAAGCGCAGACGATGCCGGGGGAAGATGCTGGGCCAGCACAGCAATGAAAGTGCTTCACGATGCCTCTTGTCCTGTGGTGCTGGTTCCCCCGGAGCGCGGCTCAACGCCATGGCATCTTCACCATGTCCTGGTTCCGCATGATGGGACGCCCACCACCAGCGCTGCACTGCAGCCTGCGGCGGAGTTGGCCGAACGTGCTCGCGCCGAGCTGCTGGTGGCCCACGTGACGGACATCGGAGCTGCTCCTGCGGAGCCCGGCTCCCTCACCAGCGCCCCGTTATGTCGATCAGCCGCAGCACGAATGGCCCGCCTGGACCAGCGAGTTTGTCAAACGCCTCGCCATGCGTTTGCCCGCTCGGCCACTTGCACGTGCGGGTCCTCCTCGCCCACGGCGATCCCGCTGCCGAAATCCTGCGCTTGTCCGAAAGGCAAGTCCACGGACCTGATTGTCCTCGCCTGGAGAGGCAAGTGGGAAACCCCGCAGGCGGCGACCCTGAGGGACATCCTGCGTGAGGCGCACTGCCCCATAATGGTGGTGCGGGCCTGAAATCTAGCACGCCTCGGTGACTTTACGGAACCGGAGCGCCACCGCGGGAGAGATGAGATGTCCTGCCAAGTCGATCACGATCAACCGGCGTGACTTCGAGGCAGCGATCTTCGATCTCGACGGCGTGCTGACCGACACGGCGCGCGTCCACGCGGCAGCGTGGAAAGCGGTTTTCGATGCTTTCCTGCAGAGGTGGGCAGATCAGCATGGCCTGGCCTTTCAGCCTTTCGATATCGAAGCCGACTACCTCCCTTATGTCGACGGGCGGCCGCGCTATGACGGCATTCGTGCCTTTCTTGCCAGCCGCGAGCATAAACCTTCCGGAAGGCTCGGCGGATGACCCTGAGGATGCGGATACGGTGCATGCGATCGGTGAGCGCAAGACGCGGCTGTTTCTGCAAGAACTGCAAAAAGGCATCGACTCCGGCACCAGGCGCGGAAGCGCTTCTGACGAAGCTCCGCCAGGTGGGCATCCGGACGGCCGTGGCCTCATCGAGCAAGAACGCCGAGGCCATTCTGCACGCTGCCGGGCTCGAGCATCATGTCGACTCCGTGTTGACGGGATTGGACGCGGAAACGCTCGCGCTGCCGGGCAAACCGGATCCGGCGCTGTTTCTCGAAACCGCACGCCGCCTCGGCGTTGAGCCGTCTCGCGCAATCCTGTTCGAGGACGCGTTGGCCGGTGTCGAAGCCGGCAAACGGGGCGGCTTCGGCTGCGTGGTCGGCATCGATCGCGGCCAGCAAGGCGAGGCATTGCGCAAGCACGGCGCGGATGTCGTCATCCAAAACCTGCTGCAGGTGCAGGTCGTGGACAGCTAATTCGCCTCCGCATCGGAGTGGGCGTTGGTACGTCGATCCGGGCGAGCGGAGTCGCCTGCCTCGAATTTTCGGCTCCGGCACCGCTGTAGCCGGGGGCGTCGGACGGGCTGCTGTCGGCGCCGCCGTCACTAGCTCCATATCGCCTTGGCATGCGACCGCATCGGCGACCCACTTGCCGATGACCCCATATCCGTTCAACGCGACCCGGATCTTTCCAAGCTGTGCTGCCAATGCAACCAATTCAATCGCCTCCCAAGTTTGCGCCCTCGTGATAGACACGAAAATTGAAGAGTACGGTGGTCTGAGCGCCTCGGCATCGCCCACGACTGAGTCGGATAGGTCACACGATCCCGGGTAGGTCGCATTATCTCTTTAGCACGCGAGTAAAGATCTTGCTCAGCTCGCGCAGCCACAGCACCGAACTTGCCACCGCCGCACAGTACAGCCAGTCGCCGAGGCTCAAGGCTGACGGTCGAGAACGCCTGCTGCAGGAAGGGCACGTAGATGACGGCTGCGTGCAGCAGCAGCGACAATCCGACGGCTGCCCATAGCCAATGATTCGTGAAAAGCCCTTCGAACGCGCTCCGCTCGTCGGAGCGCGCATTGAAGACATTGAAGAGCTGGAACATCATCAGAGTCGTGAACGCCATCGTCTGCGCGTAACGCAATCGTGCCGGAGCCTTCGATCAGGCCGCCGGGAAGCGAGGCATCGAGCACGAGCAGCGTTCCGGCCGCCATCACCGCGCCGACGAAGAAGATGCCCGCCCACATGCGGCGCGTGATCACGCCTTCGCCTCGCGGGCGCGGCGGCTCGTTCATGATTCCTGGGATCCGCAGGATCGACGCCGAGGGCGAGCGCAGGCGCGCCGTCGGTGACGAGGTTGATCCAGAGGATCTGCGTCGCCAGCAGCGGAAGCACGACACCGCCGCCGCTCGTCGCCGTCAGCCCGATGACGTCCGGCCAGCAGCACGCCGAAGAACATGGTCATGACTTCGCCGATGTTCGACGACAGCAGGTAGCGCAGGAACTTCCTGATGTTCGCAAAGATTGCGCGGCCCTCCTCGACGGCCGCCACGATCGTGGCGAAGTTGTCGTCGGCGAGCACCATGTCGGCGGCTTCCTTGGAAACGTCGGTTCCGGTGATGCCCATCGCGATGCCGATGTCGGCGGTCTTCAGCGCGGGCGCGTCGTTGACGCCGTCGCCGGTCATCGCAACCGTCATCCCCTGGCGCTGCAGCGCTTTCACGATCCGCAGCTTGTGCTCGGGATTGACGCGCGCAAAGACCGACACGTCGCGAACCGTCCGATCGAGCGTCTCGTCCGGCATGCTCTCCAGCTCGGCGCCGGTGACGGCTCGGCCGTCGGCGGCGATGCCGAGTTCGGCGGCGATGACCGCGGCGGTCTTGGGGTGATCGCCCGTAATCATGATCGGGCGGATGCCGGCGCCCTTGCGCCCGAGCGACCGCGTCCCTCGCTTCCTCGCGCGGCGGGTCGATCATTCCGATCAGGCCGAGGAAGACCAGATCGTGCTCGACGTCTTCATCGAACGCCTCGCGCTCGGACGCGTCCTTCGGCAGCGAGCGGAAGGCGACGCCCAGCGTGCGCAGCGCTTCGCCGGCAAGCTCCTCGTTGCTCGCCAGAATCTCTGCGCGGCGCTCCGCCGTCAAAGGTCTCGCCTCCTCGCCGACCAGTTCGTGCGAACAGCGCGCCAGCAGGATGTCCGGCGCGCCTTTGGTCAGAGCGAGCAGACTGTTCCTGCCTCTCGGCGTCGCTGTGAATCGTGCTCATCAACTTGCGCTCGGAGGAGAACGGCACCTCGCCGACGCGGGTGAAGCGGGCGTCGAGCGCCTCATCCTCCAGCCCAGCCTTGCGGGCGGCGACGATCAACGCGCCTTCGGTCGGATCGCCCTGCACCGTCCAGCGCCCGTCGCGCTCCTGCAGCACGGCGTTGTTGGCGCGATCGGCGGCGGCGAGCGCACGCAGCAATTCGAAGCGCAGGCGCGCCTTCGATCGGCCTCGCCCCCGTCCTGCCGCACCTCGCCATTCGGGTGCGTAGCCGGTGCCGGTGAAGGTCACGCGGCCGCTTGCCGTGACGACGACGCGCACCGTCATCTCGTTCTTGGTGAGCGTGCCGGTCTTGTCGGAGGCGATGACGTTGGCCGAGCCGAGCGTCTCGACCGCCGCGAGATGGCGGACGATGGCGTTCCTTTTCGCCATGCGCTGCACCCCAAGCGAGAGCACGGCCGTCACGACCGCCGGCAGGCCTTCCGGCACCGCCGCGACCGCGAGCGCCACGCCCAGGATGAGCACGTCGAAGATGGCCGAGAAGCCCGCTCACGTCCTCGACCAGGATGATCGTCGCGATCATCACGACCGCGATGACGACGACGATGAGCTCCGAGCAGCTTGCCGACGCGGTCGAGCTCCTTCTGCAGCGGCGTGGTCTCGTCCGGCGCTTCCTTCAGCATGCCGGCGATGCGCCCCATCTCGGTCTGCATCCCGGTCGCCGTGACCACTGCGCGGCCGCGGCCGTAAGTCGCCGCCGTGCCGCTGAAGACCATGTTGTGCGGTCGCCGAGCCCGACCTCTTCGCGTGATCGCGGCGATATCCTTCGACACCGGCAGGCTCTCGCCCGTGAGCGCCGCCTCCGCCGTTTGCAGCGCGGTGGATTGGATCAGCCGCGCGTCGGCCGGAATGGTGTCGCCTTCCTCGACGAGGATGATGTCGCCGGGCACGAGCTCGGTCGCCGGGATGCTCTGTCGGTCGCCGTCGCGGATGACATTGGCGTGCGCTGCCGACATCTGGCGCAGCGCCGCCACCGCCTGCTCCGCGCGTGCCTGCTGGACGTAGCCCATGATCGCGTTGAGCAGCACGATGGCGAAGATCGCGATGGCTTCGTAGGGCAGCGCGGAGTCGCGCTCATAGAGCCACAGCCCCGCGGAGATCAGCCCGGCGACGAGCAGCAGGATGACGAGAACATCCGTGAACTGGGCGAGAAACTTCCGCCATGCCGGCACCGGCTTTTCCGCCGCCAGCTCGTTCCTGCCGTATCGTTCGAGCCGCTCCCGCGCCTCCGCCTGGCTCAAGCCGGACCGCGCATCCGTGCCGAGCGCGGCCAATACCTCGTCGACGGTCTGCCGATGAGGCTCAATGCCGGCCGACTGAACGGTGTTGCTGCTCATTTTCGGCTACCTTGCCGCTGTGAACGCAGGCCAGATCGAGGGCACGTTCGCCTCGCTGCGGAGCCGCGTATTCCAGGAGCACGCGAGTCCAGAAAATCCGCGATCGACGGGCCGAGATACCGCTCGTAATCTTGCGCCGGACGGGAATCTTGGTTTTCGTCCATTGGCTTTCTCGTCTCGGCCGATATGCTTGATGCTCGACGACATTCGACGTGGGAAAAACAACTTGTCTAGACGATAGGTCGACATGAATGGTCGCTTCGATGGCACTCGATCCGGTCACGCCGCACTGGCTTGCGATTCGAAAGATTCTGTCACATGCCCGACGGTTCCTCTATCCGCCCACATGATGGAAGCCGCGTGGCCCTGCCGGTTTTTGAATGCAGCGCTTAAGACTTACAGCAGGGGAGAAAGGAGCCGTGCGACGGAATCCCTGAACCGGACGGCAACATTGCGTTTCTCATACTCTGCGACATCGAACTCGGTCGAGTATGCGAGGTCCCTTTCGAAATCCTGCTCTAGCTCGGTGGCGAGCCGCTCGACTGTAAAGCACTGCATTGATCTCGTAGTTGATGCTGAAGCTGCGGATGTCGATATTCGTTGACCCGATCGAGCAAATCTCGGAATCGATGCTGATCGTCTTCGCATGCAGATAACCCTTCTCGTAGAGAAAGACCCGCACTCCGGCCTCACGACATCGGGGACAAAGGTGTTTCCCGCCCACGCTGGCACCGGGTCCCCCGAGGGGCGCGCGCTCAGCATCACCTTCACGTCTATGCCCGAGAGGGCCGCCGACTTGAGCGCTTCGGCGATGCTTGCGTCGAGAATGAAATAGGGCGACTGCAGAAACACGTGCCGCTGCGCCCTCACGATCATAGAAAAGTAAAGCTGTCTAACTGCGGCCCATTGTGAGTCGGGTCCTGAGGTCAGGATCTGGACCGGCACGTCGCCGTTCTCGGGCTCCATCGCTGCCACTGGGAAATAGGCGGCGGAAAAGAGATCCTCTTTGACGGCGTTGTACCAATCCACCATGAACACCGCCTGCAGTATTGCGGCGCTTTCACCCACGATCCGCACCTGGGTGTCGCGCCAGGACTCGAACCCTTTTCCGCCGCTGAGGTGCTCGCGCCCGATGTTCATCCCCCCGGTATAGCCGACAGCGCCATCGATCACGGTGATCTTGCGATGGTTGCGGTAGCTGATGGTATGCAGCCGGTAGAACGGAGACGTCGGTGCCATCCGAACTCCTGCGGCTTCCATCTCCCTGACATAGGCGCGGCTCACATGGGCTTGCGAGCCGATAGGGTCGTAGAGCAGCCGGACCTCGACACCCGCCTTCGCCTTCGCGGTCAGGATTTCCTTGAAGCGCTCGGTGCACTCGTCCACACCCCAGATGAAGTACTGCAGATGGATCGAATGGCGTGCAGCCTTCATGTCCTTCATCATCTGGGGATAAAACGCGGCGGCATCTTGCAGAATGTCCACCGTGTTGCGCCGCGTCAGCACCGACCGGGAGTTGTGCCGCACGAGCATCATCAGCTTTTTGCGGCTGGCACTATCGTCCTCCAACCGAGCGATCTCCGCATCTTGGCGGGACAGCATAGGCGACAAGATCGGACGGGCGTTCGCCTCGATATTTTGCATGAGGAGCTTGCTTTGCTTGCTGAAAGCTTTTCGATTTCGGCCGAAAAGGATGTAGATTAACAATCCAATTCCGGGAGCGAAAAAAGAAAACGAGCATCCAAGCCAAGGTCGCCTGCGGCCTGCGGTTCTCCGAAATCAGGAAGATAGCCGCGCCAAGCCCGTACACGGTGAGCGAAACGGTTATGAAGGTGCCGATATAATTCAAGGGCGTTTTTCTCCTCGGCATCCCCGAGGCCGCGCCAGCCTAGTGCGCTATCGCCCACTAACCGTCGCGGCCGGTGCTGTGGTCCGGACGCCCTCGGCCGGCTGCTTGGCTTCGCGCGTGACCAGCCGGAAGAACAGAGGCACGAACAGGACCGCAAGGAACGTGGCCGCAAGCATGCCGCCGATCACTCCGGTGCCAACGGAGTGACGGCTTGCCGAGCTGGCGCCGGTCGAGATCGCTAGCGGAACGACGCCGAGGATGAAGGCGAGCGAGGTCATGACGATGGGGCGGAAGCGCAGCTTCGCGGCATTCACCGCTGCGTCATATACGGAGAGCCCCTCGTGGTGCCGTTGCGCGGCCACCTCGACGATGAGGATTGCGTTCTTGGCCGCGAGCCCGATGAGGGTCACGAGGCCGACCTGGAAGTAGATGTCGTTCTCGATGCCGCGAAGATAGATGGCGAGAATAGCCCCGAACACCGCGAACGGCACGGCCGTGATCACCGCGAGCGGCAGCGACCAGCGCTCGTACTGGGCGGCGAGGATCAGGAACACCATCACGAGGCCGAACAAAAATCCCTGGGAGCCTGTCCCTGCGGACTGCAATTCCTGATAGGCGGATCCCGTCCAGCCGATCGAGTAGTCCGACGAGAGCGTCTGTGAAACGACCTCCTGCATGGCTGCGATGGCCTGGCCGGACGAGAACCCCGGCGCGGGATTGCCCTGGATCTTGGCGGCCGGGAATACGTTGAAGCGGTAGACCACGTCCGGCCCCACGATGCGGGATACGGAAACCAGGACGTCGAGCGGCACCATGGTGCCGTTGGCCGACCTCACGAACACGTGGCGCAAGTCGTCAGGCGACTGCCGGAACTCGCCCTCCGAGGAGAGGCTCACGCGATAGGTGCGCCCGAACAGGCTGAAGTCGTTGACGTAGAGGCTCCCGAACGTGCTCTGCATGGTGTCGAAGATCGTTGTGATGGGAACGCCGAGCGCCTTCGCCTTATCGCGATCCACGTCGATGCTGTATTGCGGCACGCCGGTATTGAAGGTCGTGGACACGCCCGCGAGCTCGGGACGCTGATTCGGCGGCCTGGATGAACCGCTGGGCGGCTTGCGCGAGGCTCTCGAGGCTGCCGCCGGATCGGTCCTGGAGGTAAAGCTCGAAACCGCCTGTGGTGCTCATGCCCGGGATCGGCGGCGGGTTGAACCCGATGACGACGCCGTCGCGGAAATCGGCATTGAGCGAAGCGAAGGCGGGCGCGAGATTGCGGGCGTCGAGGCTCGGATCGGTGCGTTCCGACCAGTCCTTCAGGGTAGACGAAGGAAACCCCTGCGTTGGTCTTCTGCGCGCTCGAGAGCAGATCGAAACCCGCTATCGTGACGACGTCTGCGACGGCCGGGTTCTGCATCGCGCCTTCCGTCACCTTCGCCGTGATTTCGATCGTGCGGTCGAGTGACGCGGCAGGCGGCAGGGTCGTCACGAGAAAAACGGCGCCCTGATCCTCTGCCGGCACGAGGCCGCCCGGGACGCGCTGGAACAGCCACCAGGTGGCGCCGAGCATGGCGCCGATCAGGACCAGCGCCACCAGGCCGTGGCGAAGGAAGAAGGCCGCCCCTCCCGTGAAGGTTCGCGTCACCCAATCAAATCCGCGATTGAACAAGCGGAACGGGAGCCAGGGCTGGCTGTGTCCTGGCTCGAGCAGGATCGCGCAGAGGGCAGGAGTCAAGGTGAGCGCCACAATGCCGGAGATCACGACCGAGACAGCGATCGTGATCGCAAATTGTCGATAGAGCTCGCCGGCGAGGCCGCCGAGAAAGGACACTGGGATGAACACGGCGCAGAGCACGAGCACAACGGCGATCACCGGTCCGCTGACTTCCTGCATCGCCTGGATCGAAG
Source organism: uncultured Alphaproteobacteria bacterium (assembly GCA_963831225.1). Taxonomy (GTDB): domain Bacteria; phylum Pseudomonadota; class Alphaproteobacteria; order Rhizobiales; family Xanthobacteraceae; genus VAZQ01. Next base: position 24,731 of record CAWHPT010000039.1, on the reverse strand, counting down.
CCTCGCGTGGGCTCTTGCCCTCCGCCGACATGATGCGCTCGACGTTCTCGAGCACGATGATGGCATCGTCGACAACGATGCCGATCGCCAGGATGAGACCGAAAAGCGTCAGGAGATTGATCGAGAAGCCGAGCAGGTACATGCCGGCGAAGGCGCCGACGATCGAGACCGGCACGGCGAGGACGGGAATGACGGTCGCTCGCCAGTTCTGCAGGAATACGAAGACGACGACGACCACGAGGACGATCGCCTCGATGAAGGTCGTGACCACTGCGTTGATCGAGGCCTCGATGAAGCGGGTGGTGTTGAACGGAACGTCGTAGCGCATCCCGTCGGGGAATCGTTGCGAGAGCCGATCCATCGCGGCGTTTACGGCCCCGGCAACCTCCAACGCGTTGGCGCCGGGTTGCAGGTAAATGCCGATCGGCACCGTAGGTGCCCCGTTGAGGGTCGCCACGGTGGCGTAATTGAGCGAGCCGAGCTCGACACGCGCGACGTCCTTGAGCCGCAGCGCCGCACCGTTTTCGTCCGAGCGCAGGATGATCTGCTCGAACTCGTGCGGATCGGCGAAGCGGCCCCGCGTCGTCACCGAGTAGGTGAAGTCCTGACGGCCCGCCATCGGCTCTTCCGCGAACCGCCCGGCCGCGAACTGGGCGTTCTGCTCGCGAACGGAAGCGGCGATGTCGCTCGGAGTGAGATTGTACTGCGCGACCTTGTCGGGCCGCAGCCAGATGCGCATGGAGTAGTCGGAGGCGCCGAACAGCGAGGCGTCGCCGACGCCGGGGGTGCGCCGCAGCTCGTCGAGGACGTTGATGAGAGCGTAATTGGAGATGTACAGGGTGTCGTAGCGCCGATCCGGCGACGACATGGTCAAGACCTGCAGGATCGAGCTTGACCGCTTGGTGACTGTGATACCCTGGCGGCGAACCTCTTCGGGCAGCAGGGTCGTCGCGCGCTGGACGCGGTTGTTGACGTTGATCGTCGCCTGATCCGGGTTGGTGCCGGTCTGGAAGTAGACCGAAAGGCTGAGCGTGCCCGAGGCGGCCGAGGTCGACTGCATGTAGATCATGTTCTCGACGCCGTTGACCTGCTGCTCCAGCGGAGCGGCCACGGTCTCTGCGATAGTCGCGGCGGTTGCCCCCGGATAGGTCGCCGAGACCACGATCTGGGGCGGGACGATCTCTGGATACTGGGCGATGGGCAGGACCCGCATGGCGACGAGACCGGCGAGCACGATCACGATGGAGAGGACCGAGGCGAAGATCGGCCGGTCGATGAAGAACCTCGAGATCATGGGCGAGCTCCCGTCGGCTGCCCGCTTGCTGGTTTCGGCGTTTCCGCGGCGTCCGATGCCGAGGCGACCGGCGCTGGTCTGACCGGCGCGCCGGGACGGGCACGGATCACGCCATCGACGATGATCCGTTCACCGTTCTTGAGCCCGTCCTGCACCACCCAGCCCGCCGCGAGCTCCTGCCCGAGGCGGATCGGCCGGACCTCGGCGGTGTTGTTCTCGCCGACGACATAGACCCATGGACCCTGGGGTCCTTGGCTGACTGCCTGCTTGGGGATGACGATGGCGTCCGGCAGCGTGACGCCGCGGATGCGCACCCGAACGAACTGGCCAGGAAGGAGAGCGCCGTCGGGATTGGGGAAGATCACGCGCGCCTGGATGGTCCCGGTCTGCGGATCGACCCGCTGGGCGGAGGTATCGATCTTTCCGGGTTGCGAATAGGCCGACCCGCCGCCGAATTGCAGGTCCACCGTCAGGTCTTCTCCCGTGATCGGTTTCTGGCGCCGCTCGTTCATGGCACGGAATGCTCGGCCTTCCTCGTCGGTGAACGAGAAGCTCACATAGGCGGGATCGAGCGGGGTGATGGTGGTGAGCAGGGTCTGCTGCGGCAGGATAAGCGTGCCGATGGACGGCGATTGAAGTGCCGTCACGCCGGTCACCGGTGCATTGATGACGGTATAACCGAGGTTGAGCTTTGCGCTCTCGATCTCCACCTCGGCGAGGCGGACGCTGGCGCGGGCCTGATCGCGCGCGGCCAGCGCCTCGTCGCGCAGTTTGTCGGTCGAGACGCCACGGCGGAACAGATCGTCGGTCCGCTCGAAATTCTCGTGGGCCAGGCGCAGCGTCGCCTGTGCCTGCTGGAGTTGCGCCTCGGCCCGGCTCAAGGCCACCTGGTATGTTGCCGGATCGATCCGGAAAAGAACCTGGTCTTTCTCGACCTTCACGCCGTCCTCGTACTCCTGCTCGAGCAGGAGGCCGCCAACTTGCGATCGCACCTCGACGTCGCGGACCCCCACGACGCGACCCGCATACTCGGACGGGAGCGGGATCTCGGCGGCCTGCGCCACGATGATGCCGACTTCGGGCGGGGGCGCCGCGGCCGCACTCGGTTGCGGGGCCGGCGCGCCGGGCCGGCCGAACACGAAGACATAGGCGCCCAGAGCCAGCGCTGCACCGACCGCCACAATGATGAGGAGGTGCTTCGCCACTTTACCCTCCGGCAATGGATATTTTTCGATTGGCTGTAGATCGGGCTGCGGAACAACGTCGAGCCACAGGTTCCGGTTCAACGGCGAGACCGACTACGTCGAACCTCACCTCGGTGCCAACACCATCACCACCTGCCGGCCTTCGAAGCGCGGTTCCTGCTCCACCTTGGCGACCTTGGAGGTGTCGTCCTTGACGCGGTTGAGCAACTGGTAGCCCAACTCCTGATGCGCCATCTCTCGGCCGCGGAACCGCAGCGTGACCTTGACCTTGTCGCCTTCATCGAAAAAGCGCTGCATCGAGCGCATCTTCACGTCGTAATCGTGGTCGTCGATCATCGGACGCAGCTTGATTTCCTTGACCTCGACGACTTTCTGCTTCTTGCGGGCTTCGGCGGCTTTTTTCTGCGCCTGATATTTGTATTTGCCGTAGTCGAGGATCTTGCAGACTGGCGGGGACGAATTGGGGGCGATCTCGACGAGATCAAGCCCGGCTTCCTGGGCCCTGTCCAAAGCGATCTGAATTTCGACGGGCCCGTGATTGTGGCCGGTCTGGTCGATCAACTGGACTTCGCGAACACGGATCTCCTCGTTGATGCGCGGGCCGTCCTTCGGGGCGGGCTGCGCGGGTCTCATCGGTCGACGAATGGCTCGGCTCTCCTCATGTCGTTACAACGGGCCTGCTGCTGCCGCAGGCCCACGGAGGATCAGGACAAACCGCGCATAAGTCAACGGGGAATCGCCGGATTCAAGTCATTTGACCAGCCGAGGTGAATGACCTCGCGCTCGGCCGTGCATCATGATCCCGAAAAGTTGCAGACTTTTCGGACAAGATCATGCGAGGCAATTGTCGGCCGACGAGATGGATTCAGACGTCGCGTGCCAGCAGCGAGGTGTAGACCGCCCGGGTGGCAGCGGCCTCGCTTTGCGGCGAGAACATGTATTCGGCGAACTGACGCGCGCGTGCTGCCATCGCGCGATAAGCCGTGTCGTCGAGTGAGAACGCCGCTGTGAGCGCACTGGCAAGCTCCAGTGCATCGCCCGGCTTGACCAGCCATCCCGTGCGCACGTCTTCCGGCAATTCCGGCGGCGTCACCACGTGCTCGGGCAATATTCCGATATCGGATGTGACCACCGGCCGGCCCATGGCTTGTGCTTCCGCGACCACGCGGCCCAACACGGGTGGTTCGATCGCCGGCACGACAACGGTATCGGCGGCCGCGAAGGCAGCCGGCAGATCGCGGCAATGCCCGGTGAAGCGGATGCAGGCCTTCACCTGTTTCGCCTGCGCCTCCTTCATGATGGAGCGGGCATATTTCCGAAAGCGGCGATGCTCGCCGGCGAGCACGAAAACGAACCCGTCGACGCCGCTGTCCAAAAGCGTGCGTGCGGTCTCAGTCAGAATCATTTGCCCGTTCCAGGGGGCAACCCGTCCGGGCACCAGCAAGATGCGGTCGGTCGCGTCAATCTGCCAGGCCTTGCGCAAGGCTGCGATACGTTCGGGCTCGACCGCCGCAGGATTGAAGGCGTCCGTGTCGATGCTGCGCGGGATCACCGTGAGCCGCTCGCGCGGCAGGTCGTAGCGGGCGATGACCGGCGTGGCTGCGAAGTTCGATGGCGTGATCACCCGATCCCCGCGCGCGAGCGAGCTGGCCCGATAGGCACGCAGCCCGGATACCACCGGCACGTCGGGCAGCGTGGTGACGAGCCAGACCGCGATCTGCGATGCGGCCTTATTGGCGCTCCAGGCGCCGCCGACGCTTTGCGCGTGCACGATGTCGACACGTTCAGATGCGATCAAGCGCTCCAGCGCGCGTGCATTGCTGCGAAGCTTGAACGGGTTGATGGTCTCGTTTGTCAGCGGAACCCATTCGCCGCCGAACGCCTGGAGCTCCGCGACCAGGGGGCCGTCCTTTGCAGCAATGAGTGCCCGCGCCCCCGATTGCAGGAGCGCATAGGCGACATTGATCGCGGTGCGTGCAACCGTTCCCTCGCTCAAGACCGGCACGATCTGCAGAATTGTCGCGCCGGCCAGTGTTCGCGGGGGATGATGCGTGTCGCCGTAACCGTTGCTCACCGACCCCATTCCCCCGTTCGGCGCCAGCCGGCGCCTAATCCCGGTATGGTGCTCTTGCGTTCAATGGCAGCATGCGGCGACACATGCGAGATCCCGCCGGAAGATCTTACAGCCGGACCTCCGATGAATGATCTTTGCCTGAAATTTCTGGACGTTGGAACCGGTATTGCGTCCCGCCGCGTTGCCGCGCGGCTGCGGCCGGGAGCGCCGCCGGGCCTGGTGTGGCTCGGCGGCTTCAAGTCCGACATGAAGGGAACCAAGGCCGAGGCGCTCGATGCATGGGCGCGCGATAGGGGTCGGGCGATGACCCGGTTCGACTATTCCGGCCATGGGGAATCCGGCGGCAATTTCGCCGACGGCACCATCGGCCGTTGGCTCGAGGAAAGCCTGGCTGTGCTCGATGCATTCTGCCAGGGGCCGCAGGTGCTGATCGGCTCCTCCATGGGAGGCTGGCTGGCGCTATTGCTCATGCGCGAGCTGGCGCGCCGCCCGGTGCCCCCCGGTACCGTTGCCGGGCTGGTGCTGATCGCTCCGGCGGTCGATTTCACCGAGGAGTTGATGTGGAAGCGGTTCCCTCCTGAGGTCAAACGCGAGATCGAGCAGAACGGCGTCTGGGCACGTCCCTCGCAATATTCGGAGGAACCCTACCTGATCACCCGCGAACTGATCGAGGACGGGCGCCGGCACCTGCTGCTCGATGGCATGATCGAAACCGGCTGCCCGGTCCGGATCCTGCAAGGCGTGCAGGATCCGGACGTGCCGTGGCAGCACGCGGTCGAGCTGAGCGCGCGCTTTGCGCGCGACGACGTCGTTCTCACGCTGGTCAAGGACGGCGATCACCGCCTGTCGCGGCCCGAGGACATCGAGCGCCTGATCGCGGCCGTCGCGGAATTCTGAACATGTCTCGCTGGGTTCGGCTCCCCGGACAGGTCCGGGGTCCCTCGTCCGGAATGGCACCGAGTGTCGTTCGCCAGCGCCGATGTCCATTCGGCTTCGACCAGCGCTTCCGTTTCCTGCGCGCGCGAGCGCGCCGCGATTTCGTGAAGCCGTTCGCGCGAGAGCAGACGGCCGAGCGCCCATATCGCAGCACCGCGCACCAGCGGGGACGGGTCGCCGAGCAGCCGCTCGGCCTCTGGCGCGAGCGTCGCATCAGCTGAGTTGCCGATCGCGATCAGGACGTTGCGCAGGAAACGATTGCGCCCCGTCCGCTTGACCGGTGATTTCGCAAACAGCTTCCTGAAAGCCACATCGTCGAGCCGGGCAAGATCCGCAAGGCGAGGCGCCCGCAACCCTTCGCGCGACGCCAGCTTCGCCTCGCGGCCGATCTGCGCGAACTTGTTCCAAGGGCATACCGCCAGGCAATCGTCGCAGCCATAGATCCGGTTGCCGATGGCGGAGCGCAATTCGTGCGGAATAGGTCCTTTGTGCTCGATGGTGAGGTAAGAAATGCAGCGGCGCGCGTCGAGCCGATACGGAGCCGGAAAGGCTCCCGTGGGGCAGATATCGAGGCAGGCGCGGCAATTGCCGCAGTGATCGACTTCTGGCGCATCCGGCGGCAGATCGAGCGTGGTGAAGATCGCGCCCAGGAACAACCATGAGCCGAATTGGCGCGAAACCAGGTTGGTGTGCTTGCCCTGCCAGCCGAGGCCGGCTGCGGCAGCGAGCGGTTTCTCCATGACAGCCGCCGTATCCACGAAAACTCTTGCATCGCCGCCTTGCGATGTCAGCCAGTGGGCCAGCGCCTCGAGCCGCGGCTTGATGATGTCGTGGTAGTCGTCGCCCTGTGCATAGACCGAGATCGCGCCGCGGTCGCGCTGTCGCAGGATCGCGAGCGGATCGCGGTCGCCGCGGTCGTTGGCGAAATCGTCGCCGGAGCCTCGACCGCAATCTTGTGCGTAATTGAGTCCGAGCATGATGACGGAGCGCACCAGCGGCCACAGCACGCGCGGATCGCCGCGCCGCTCGGCCGTTGCCGCCATCCAATCCATGTCGCCGTGGGCGCCCTCGGCCAGAAACTGCCGCAGCCGTGGCAATGCCTGCGGGATCGCGTCCGAACAGCGTCACGCCGACGACATCGAAGCCGATGTCGCGCGCGGCGCTCGCGAACGCCGCTTTCACGGCCGCCGGATCGCTCAAAAATCGAGGTCGGCGTAGGTCTGCGACGGCGGGATGCCGGCCAGCGTCTCCGTCAGCATCGGACGGAACGACGGTCGCGACTTGACCCGCGCGTACCAGGTCTTTGCGGCCTCGTCCTCGTTCCATGGCACGTCGCCCAGGTAATCGATCGCCGACAGATGCGCGGCGGCGGCGAGATCGGCATAGCTCATGCGTTGGCCCGCCAGCCAATCGCGCGTCCGCACCAGCCAGCCGATATAGGCCAGATGATAGCGCACGTTGTGCCGTGCGGCGCGCAGCACCTCGGTTTCCGGAGAGCCGCCGCCGACGCTCACCGGCATATGGCGCTTATATAGGCGCTCCATCGTCAGGGGGCCGCTGACCTCGGCAAAGAACTTGTCGTTGAACCAGCTCATGAGACGGCGCACTTCGACCCGCGCCCGGGATTCGAGCGGCAACAGCCGCAGGCCGCCGAGCTCTGCGCCTCTGGTTTCGTCGAGGTATTCGGCGATGATTGCAGCGCCGGGAACCGCTGGACAACCTTCCTCCACCAGCACCGGGGTGGTGGCGGCCGGGTTGAGAACGAGGAACTCCTCGCGGCGCTCCCACACACGCTCTTCCACCGCGCGAACCGCAATGCCGTGCTCGCCGAGCGCCAGGCGCACGAAACGCGAGTGGGGACAGAAGGGATGATGAAACAACGTCAGCATGCGGCGTAGGGCTTGCGGCGATCCGCGGGCGGCGACGACCGCACCCGCGGTGATGGTAGGGCCGCGGCCGACCGTACGGATAGAGGTGGTCCGGAGCAAGCGGTGCAATCTTGCGCGCTCCCCATTGCTCCCGGGCGAATGATGCGGGACAAGCGCTGTGCCTTCCGCCCCGCCTTTGCCGGCTTCCTCGGAGCTTGAATGACTTTCGACGTTTTCAAGGCCTTCGTCCTCGGTGTCGTCGAGGGTCTGACCGAGTTTCTGCCGGTGTCCTCGACCGGGCATTTGCTGCTGATCGAGCGGTTCTTCGGCTTCGATGACGATGCTTTCGGCAAGACCTTCGTGGTGCTGATCCAGCTCGGTGCCATTCTGGCCATCCTGACCGTCTATTTCGGGCGGCTTTGGCGCATCGCAACCACCATGTTCAGCGATCATGCGGCACGCCGCTTCGTCATCGGCGTGCTGATCGCCTTTTTGCCGGCGGCGATCATCGGCGCGGTCGGCGCATGGCTTCATCAAGGATGTGCTGTTCAACGTCTGGATCGTCTGCTTCATGCTGATCGTCGGCGGGGCCATCCTCTTGTGGGTCGATGGCATGGACCTCGATGTCGGTTACCGCGACGCAACGCAATTCACGTTGCCGATGTATCTGGTCATCGGGCTGGCGCAGTGCCTCGCGATGATCCCTGGGGTCTCGCGTTCCGGCACGACAATCGTCTCGGCCATGCTGCTCGGAGCCGACAAGCGGTCGGCCGCGGACTTCTCATTCTTTCTCGCCATCCCGACAATGGCCGGCGCCTTCGCCTATGATCTCTACAAGAACCATGCGCTGTTGACCGTCGACAACACGCTGTTGATCGCGGTCGGCTTCGTCACCTCGCTGGTGTGCGCCTGGATCGTGGCGCGCACCTTGCTCGATTACGTCACGCGCCACGGCTTTGCGCTGTTCGCCTGGTGGCGCGTCGCCGTCGGCTCGCTCGGGTTGATCGCGCTGGCGCTGGGATTCGGATGACAGACAACAGAGGACAGACAACAGATATGGCTACAGCTCTTCCCTTCGTCCGTCGTCCGTCGTCCGTCGCCTGTCCTCTGTCATCCGGCCCGTGAATTGCCCGGCTTTGCGGAACCGCCACAGATAGGAGGGAACGACGGCGGCGATCGCGACGGGATCGATGCCGAGCGCTTCGAGCGTGCGCCCTTCCCTCTCGGCTGATGCCGACACGACATTGTCGCGGCGCAGCAGCTCGACCTGGTCGGGCGTCAACAGCGGCTTGGGCATGAACTGCAGCAACGAGGCCTGAAACCTGGCGAGTGCAAACGGGATGGAAACGAGCAGGCGGCGGCGCTCGATCGTCGCCAGCATGAATTGCATCAGCTCCTTGAAGCTTTTCACCTCGGGGCCGCCGAGCTCGAAGATTCTCCCTGCTGCGGCCCGGCTCTCGATCGCCGCGAGGATGGCGCCTGCGACATCGCCGGCGAAGACCGGCTGAAACAGCGTATGGCCGCCGCCGATCAGTGGTAGCGCCGGTGACATGCGGGCGATCGCGGCAAACTTGTTGAAGAATTCGTCTTCAGGACCGAACAGGACCGAGGGACGCAGGATCACGGCCGAGGGAGCGGCGGCAAGGACCAGCTCCTCCCCGGCTGCTTTGGAGCGCGCATAGTGCGATGTCGCCTGGTCGTCGGCGCCGATCGCCGACACATGAACCATGCGCGATCCGAAGGCTGCTGCGGCGAGCGCAACGGTCTCGGCTCCGAAAGCGTGCACGGTATCGAATCGTTGTCGGCCGCGCTCGAACAGGATGCCGACCAGGTTGATCACCACGTCGGAGTCGCGGGCTGCGGCCTCGACCGAGCCAGGATAGCGCAGATCGGCCTGCACCGCGTGAATTTGGCCGACGCGTCCGAGCGGCTGCAGGTGCCCGGCAAGACCGGGACGGCGGACTGCGATGCGGATGCGGTAACCGACCTTCGCAAGCGCACGCACCACATGGCCGCCGAGAAAACCGGAGCCGCCGAAAACGGTAACCAATGTCTCCAGAGGAATGGCGGTCATGCAGCGCTCGCGCGAATTGCTTCGACCGCCGATACAGGATCGTCGCGACGCTGTATAGGGTCGTGCTTACCCGATCCGACGGCCGAAACCACATTTGACAAGCACCAGTGCGCTCAATACCTATCGGCGCAAAGCCCAGGTGGCGGAATTGGTAGACGCACTAGTTTCAGGTACTAGCGGTGAGAGCCGTGGAGGTTCGAGTCCTCTCCTGGGCACCAGCTATTTTTCAACCTCTTGATCGCGGGCTTCATTCAAGGCGGCATCCGCACCGATCCACGCGCGGGCTCGATGAACAACCGCGGATCGCAAGGACATCGCGGCCAGAATTGGGCTGATCCACCTTCTCGGGAGTGGTTGGATGGCCTACCATGTGCTCGAAGATGGGCGGTTGGGCCGTTCATCGGCAATGTCAGTTGGAGGACTCCATGCAGAAGAAGACGCGCGGCATTTCGTTGCTCGCGGCATTGGTGGTGGCGGGGCTCGGCTTTACCGCGGCAGTGCAGGCCCAGCAGGCGAGCATGACGTTTTTCCTCACCAGCGTCGGCAAAGGCAACGGCGCCGACCTCGGCGGGCTCGAGGGCGCTGACGCGCATTGCCTGGCGCTGGCCCGGGCGGCCGGCTCGACGCAGACCAACTGGCGCGCGTACCTGAGCACGACCGCGCCGGGCGGCGACGCCGGTGTCAACGCGCGCGACCGCATCGGCAAGGGCCCGTGGCAGAACGCCAAGGGCGTCGTGGTGGCCAAGAGCGCGGACGACCTGCACTCGGACTCCAACAACGTCACCAAGCAAACGGCCCTGACCGAGAAGGGCGAGGTTGTCAGCGGCCGTGGCGACGCTGTGAACATGCACGACATTCTGACCGGCGCGGACTCGGCGGGGCTCTACTCGACGGCCGGCGGTGACACTACCTGCGGGAATTGGACCAAGAGCGGCGACGGCTCGGCCATCGTCGGCCATCACGACCGCGTCGGTCCCAAAGACTCTCGGCACATGAAATCCTGGAATTCCTCGCATGGCTCGCGCGGCTGCAGCCAGGACCACCTGAAGGCCTCTGGCGGTGCGGGCATGTTCTACTGCTTCGTCGCCAACTGAGCGCGATCGCTGCATCGCCTTCACGGCTGGCGCGAGCGCTATTTTGGGTGCATCGAAAAAGCTTTCCTGGCGACCTATTTTCCGACCGGGAGGGCGGCCAATTGTTGCTGGTCGCTCTCCAGCCGGCCGCCGCCGAACATGGTCGGCACATAACGCGGCGCCCCGATCGCGGCCATGAAGCGGTGCTTGGTCAGGACCGGATCGAGGGCGATCGGCGGGTGGACCACGGCGAGATCGGGCTCGGTCGATAGAACGAGGACCTGAGGACCGTCCCTCGAGAAGGCGGCGCGCAACGCCTCGTCGAACGCCTCCGGTGTCGCCACGTTGTCTGCACGTCCAATGCCTGCCGAACGGGCAATCTGGGCGAGATCGAGGGCCGGGTTCGTCAACGCCTGCCCGCCGGACGCGGCATGGACGCCGTTCTGAATCAGAAGCACTGTGAGGTTCGTCGGTGCCACCGCGCCAACGGTGATGAGGGCACCCATGTGCATCTGCACCGCCCCGTCGCCCTCGACCACGACGACGCGCCGCGCGGGTTGCGCGACGGCGAGGCCGAGCGCCAGCGGCAGTGCGAGGCCCATTGCGTCCTCGATGTAGAAGTTCTCCGGGGCATGATGCATGGAGGCCCACAGATAGGACGCGTTGCCAAGGGCGGTGACCACGAGGACACGGTCGGGCAGGCCGCCCGCGAGCACCCGGTAGTAATCGGCCCGGCTCGGCCGCGTGCCGCTTACCATTGGATGTCCTCCCGCGACAGCAGCAGCGCGAACGGGCTCGACGCTTCCTCGGCATAGGTTGCCGCCGCCTCGACCTGAGGACCGATTGGCCGGTCGGGATCGGCGCGCACATGGCCGAGGCCGAGCCCCTTCATAACCGGTTCTGTCACCCGCCCCTTGGGGATGTGGTAGAAGACAGGGTCCTCCGGTGTCCCCCGGTAGGAGACCAGGATCAAGAGCGGGAACTGGTAGCGCTGGGCGAGGCAGACCATCCCGGCGCCCATGCTGAGCAGCCCGACGTTCTGAATGAGCATCGCCGTGCGCACGCCGCCGAGCCTGGCGCCGCAAGCGATCGCCAGCGCCTCCTCCTCGTGAGTCGCGCGCACGAGCCGAATGGTCGGCTCCTGTTCGATCCGTATGAGGAACTCTCCGAGCCAACTGTCCGGCACGGCGACCGCCATGCCGAAACCGAGGCGTTTCAAAGTGTCGAGGAGGTCGGAAGGTCGATGCTGACCTCTGGGCGGCGCGTCCATCACAGATTGCCCCCCGCAGCACGAAGCCCTGCGGTCCGACCCAAACGCGGCCTTCGTCCGATGTTCATCGTCAATGCCGACCTCGCAGCAAAGGGCACGCCACTGTTACAACTGCACGGCTTGCGATATTGCCCACTTGTCGTTCGTGCCTTTAGGTTAAGATGAAGCAGATTGGCTCTGTCCATAGCAAGACACGCGAAATGATGGTGCGCTGAGCTCGGTAGCTTCAATCGGCTGGGGCTGACTGCCGGCAGCACGAACTGCGGGCGCAGGAGAGTTGGGCTGGGGTTGGTCCGGAGCCGGAAGAGCGTTGTTCTCACTGCGAAGGTTCGGAGGTTTGCCATGAAGAGTCTTGCTGGTGCAATCCTGACTATCGGAATTCTGGCGGCGGATGCCGGAATGCTTTCCGGGGTCAAAGCCCAGTCTGCCACCGCCCCGATCAAGCTGACGATGGTTGGGGCGTGGAAGCCCGGTGTCTCTCCGGCTGCGGATATGGGCATCAAGTTCAAGGACGCCGTCAATCAGCTTTCCGGCGGCAAGATCGTTATCGATTTCAAGGGTGCTTCCGACGTCGTTCCAACCTTCGATCAGCCCGAGGCGCTGGTCAGGGGCGTGTTCGATGTCTGGTACGGGGCGCCCAACTACTGGGCCGGCATCGTTCGCGGCGGCTATCTGACCGAAATGTCGCCTTATGAGATCCCCGACAACGGGCCCGGGAGCGAGCTGTTCGAATTCGTGAACAAGCTCCACGAAGCACATGGCGCGCGTTATCTCGGTCACATGACCGGCGGGCCCGGCGCCGGCAACCACTTCCTCTATACGCAGAAGAAGATTACGCGCATCGAGGACCTCAAGGGCATGAAGATCCGGGTGCCGCCACTCACCCGGTTCTTCGTAGCCGGCATGGGGGCTGAGCCGGTGACCATACCGCCCGGCGAGATCTATCTCGCACTCGAACGCGGCACGGTGGAGGGGTTCACCTGGCCGGTCTATGACGGCTTCACCAATTTCGGCTGGCAGGAGGTGTCGAAGTTCATGATCGCCCATCCGCTCTATCGCGACGGGATTTCGATCGCCGTCAATGTCAGAAAGTGGAACGGCTTGCCGGAAGACTCCAAGAAGATCATGTATCAGGCCGCGGCCGACACCCAGGCCTGGGCGCGGGGCTTTGTGGCGGAGCAGCAGGCCGCCCAGCTCGCCAAGATGAAGGCGGCGGGCATGACGGTGATCGAATTCACCCCGGCGGAAGCCAAGCGCTGGGAGGACACCGCCCGGGAAGCGCTGTGGGCCCACTTCAAGACCGTGATGAGCGCGCAGGACTACGCGTCTGCGCGGCGGCTGCTCGGCGCAAGATGACGTCGGCGTGACGGGTCCGGACCTGTCGGCGGCAGGTCCGGACCGCAAGCCTGGGGCCGCGGGGGCACGTTGCAGCGTGACAGAGAAAGGTTCTGACCGGTCCGCTCGCCGCACTCCTGTCGTGCGGGTGTTACGGCTCTTCGACCGTATCATCGACCTGGGCGCCGTGCTCGCTGCGCTGCTCGTCATCGCCGTGATGATGGCGACCACCATCAAGGTCATCTTCCGCTACGGGCTAGGCCATAGCTTTATCGGAATCGATCAGATCAGCGGCACGCTGCTTCTCTACATCGCTTTTCTCGGGGCGGCCTGGGTGCTCCGGCGCGACGAGCACGTCACCATAGACCTTGTTCTCGGCCACGTCGGGCGGCGCACCAGGCGGTTTCTCATGGTGGCGAGCTCGCTGATCGGCGCCGCGGTCTGTCTCGTCGTCGCCGTATTCGGCACGATGGAGGTCGTCACTTCGCTCCAGAGGGGCATCCGCATTCCGGCAGAAATCGAGATTCCGCGCGCAGTCAACCTGGTCGTCATTCCGATCGGCTTTCTGTGCCTGGGCCTGCAGTTCCTGCGCCGCGCACGCGACTGCCTCGAGGGAGCGGAAACGCCACCACCGCCACCCGCGAGCTCGGTCTGAGTCGATGGAAGTGGTTCTCTACCTCGTTCTCTTTTTCGGCGGACTGGCGAGTCCTGCTTCTGATCGGCCTGCCGGTCGCCATCGCCTTCACCGTTGGTCAATCTCGTCGGCGTCTACGCCTTCTGGGGTGGAGCAATGGGCCTCGGTCAGCTGATCCTCAGCATCGACAGCTCCGTGTCATCCTTCGTCCTCGTGCCGGTGCCGATGTTCATCCTCATGGGGACGGTGATGTTTCATTCCGGGGTTGCCTACCGGATGATCGACGTGCTCGACCAGTGGCTCGGGCGAATCGCCGGACGGCTCGCGGTGCTCGCCGTCGCCGCCGGCGCGCTGTTCGCCACGCTGACCGGCGTCGCCATGGGCAGCGTGGCGATGCTCGGCTCTACCCTGGTGCCGGACATGGAGCGGCGCGGCTATGACCGCACCCTGGCGCTCGGCTCGGTCCTCGCCAGCGGCAGCCTCGCCATCATCATTCCGCCGAGCGCGCTCGCCGTGATTCTCGCGAGCCTCGGCAAGTTCTCGGTCGGCAAGCTGCTGGTCGGCATCATCGTCCCCGGCGTCTTGCTTGCCTGCGTCTATGCCGTCTATATCGTGGTGCGCTGCACGCTTGCAGCCGGCGCTCGCCCCTGCCTACGCGGTCGAGCGGACGCCGATGGTCCCACGGCTGCGCGACACGCTCCTCTACGTCGTTCCGCCCCTGTCCATGATCGGTGTCATCATCGGCACCATGTTCGCCGGCATCGCCACCCCGACCGAGGCCGCTGCGGTTGGCGCGCTCCTGAGCTTCGGATCCTGGCAGCCGGTTACGGCAAGCTGACCTGGCCGGCGATCGAGAAGGCGGTCGGATCGGCGACCTCGCTGTCGGTCATGGTGCTCCTCATGCTCACCGGCTCCGCCGCCTTCAGCCAGCTGCTCAGCTTCTCCGGCGTCACGCCCGCCATCACCGAGTATGCCACCGGACTGGATGTCCACCCGATCGTCGTCCTGATCCTGATGCAGCTCGTTGTCGGGGTGCTGGGGATGTTCATCGAGCAGACGGCGATCGTGCTCGTCACCATCCCGATCTTCATGCCGATCGTGTCGACCATGGGCTGGGACCCGATCTGGTTCGGCGCCATCATGATGCTGAACCTCGAGATGGCAACCATCACGCCGCCTTTCGGCCTGTCGCTGTTCGTCATGAAGGGCCTCGCCCCGGCCGGGACCACGATGGGCGAGGTCTACCGCGCGGCGCTGCCTTTCATCTGGCTGAACATCGGCGTCATGGCTTTGATGATATTGTTCCCGGACATCGTGCTGTGGCTGCCGGCGCAGATGAAGTGACGCTGGCCGTTGCGATGCTCGCCGTGCCGCGCCGGCAAGCGGGCTGCCGGGAGATCGACCGAGAACTGCGCTGGTGCGACCGCATAGCGGGGCTACGATAAGCTCTTGACAACGCGCGTTGGTGGCGGCCCTCTCCCGGGCACCAAATTATGCCTGATCGCGGTTCGGGTCGGGGAGGCGTAATGACCATCCGCTTGCACCGCGGCGATCTGCCCGACCTGACCGCATTATCGCAGCGGATCGGTGGCGATCGACACCGAAACCATGGGGCTTGATCCGAACCGCGACCGGCTCTGCGTGGTGCAGTTCTCGCCGGGCGACGGCTCAGCCGACGTGGTGCAGATCGCGCCGGGCACAACGACGCGCCGAACCTGAAACGGCTTCTCGCCGATCCCGCGGTCCTGAAAATCTTTCATTTCGCCCGCTTCGATCTCGGCAGCGCTCATAAAGCTTTCGGCGTCATGCCGGCGCCGGTCTATTGCACCAAGATCGCCTCGCGGCTGGCGCGCACCTATACCGACAAGCATGGGCTCAAGGATCTCGTGCGCGAGCTCGCTGGCATCGATCTGTCGAAGCAGCAGCAGCTTTCCGACTGGGGCGCCGAGACAGCTCACCGACGCGCAGATCGCCTATGCCGCGTCCGACGTGCTGCACCTGCACGCGCTCAAGGAGAAGCTCGACGTCATGCTGGTGCGGGAAGGGCGCGCGGAACTGGCCGCGGCCTGCTTCCGCTTCCTGCCGGACCGGGCGCGGCTCGACCTCGCCGGCTGGGGCGCCGAGGACATCTTTGCCCATTCCTAGGGTGGCGGTTCAGAAGTCCGCATCATTCTTGCCGCGAGTCCGACATCCGGACTTCCGAACCAAAGCCACACTCGATGAATAAGTTCTGGTGCTCCTTTCGATTCCGAAGTTCGCAAACGAGGGTGCCGCAGCATGATGCGAACTTCGGAATCGGGACACAAGCGCCCGCCGCGGTCAAGACCACGGCGTCGGCAGTCGATAAGGTATTTTTGAACCGAAACGAGGGGCAGTGACCTTTCGCGCCGCCTGGCCGGATGCGATTCGCCCTGAATTTTTCGGTTATCGGGCTGCCGCCGGCCGCAAGGGGGAAGCGGGGAAGTCGGGGATTCTTGACGGTTTCTTAACCAGGAAATGCCCCGGCCGGGCCATATTTGGGAGCGACTATGGCACCTTGATGGGGCTACTATCGGGGCGGGGCGCCTGATTCTCTTCAGGCGGATAGGCGCGGGGGATGACTTCTTTGACCGTTCTGTCCGACAGCAGGCGTAACAGGCGGGGCGTCTTCGCAGGCATCGGCCGCGCCGACGGCCATCGCGCCTTCCGCGCCGCGGTGCGCCACAGCCGTCGAGTCCGAATATTGCGGGTGGCGGTACCGGCGGCAGTGGTTCTCGTCATCGCCGGCGCGGTTGGCTTTGCCACCTTGAGCAATCCGCTCGCCCTACTGTCGAAGATGCCCGTGGACCTGGGATCATTGGTCGTGTCCGGCACCAAGATCATGATGCAGCAGCCGCGCATCGCGGGCTTCACGCGCGACAATCGCCGCTACGATCTCACCGCCCAGGCCGCCGGACAGGACCTCACGAAGCCCGAGGTCGTCGAGTTGCACGGCATCCAGGCGAGCATGGAAATGCTCGACAAGAGCTTGTTCCAAACGACCGCGAAGAGCGGGCTTTTCAACACCAAATCTGAACAACTCACGCTCAGTCATAATATCATCGTCACGATCCTCCAGCGGCTATCAGGCTCTGCTCAGCGAAGCGGTCGTCGACATTCGCGCCGGCAAGATCGTTTCGGAGAAGCCGGTGGAGGTGACGACGTCCGCCTGGACGGTCAACGCCAATCGCATGGAGATCGGCGAAGTCGGGGATTTTGTGCGTTTCGATCGCGGCGTGGCGGTTGTGTTGCTGCCGGAAAGCTCTGCGCCGATCGTCACTGGTGGAGTGCGCTAGCGATGGCCATGCCCGCAACATTGCGACGGCGGCCGTTCATTGCAGCGACCGCCATCGTCGCCGCAGCCTGGCTCACCGCTTCCCACGCCAGAGCGCAAAAAAACCAAGGTCCGCCCAACGCATTGCAGGGCTTTTCGCAGAACCGCGATCAGCCGGTGAAAATCCAAGCGGGTCGCTGGAGGTGCGCGAGAAGGACAAGGTTGCCATCTTTACCGGTGACGTGCACGTCGTCAATGGCGACACCGAATTGCGCTGCAAGCTGCTGACGGTTTTCTACGACGACCAGCCCGGCGCCCGCGGCATGAAGGCAGCCGACCCGGGACCTGGAGGCAACCGGCAAATCCGTCGGATCGAGGCCAAGGGCGGTGTGGTCGTGGTCCAGAAGGATCACAATGCCGCCGGAGACACCGCTACCTTCAACATGCGCGAAAATACCGTGATGCTCGTCGGCAATGTCGTGGTGACCCGGGGTACGGATGTTCTGCGCGGTCAACGTCTGCTGGTCGATCTGACCAATGGCGTTTCGAAGATGGATCAGGGCCGGGTCGAGGGCCTGTTTCAGGCGGGCTCCCGCAATTCCGACAAGAAATGAGGCTCGATCCAGCGCTGCGGACCTCCCTACGATAGCTCCATACGCCGAGACAAAGCGGCTGTCGGCGGTTGGTGCGACGATCGACAGTCGGTATAAGCCTTGATCCGCAAGGCCGGTTTTTCGATCATGCGGGCGGACGTCGCGGTGCCGCTATCGAACTCCACTTCACCACGAACCGGTAGCGGACGACCGATTCAATCAAGGCCTCGGGACAAAAGGGCGTGCGCAACCTCCTCGCGATGTTCCGACCCCGGCGCCTCCGACGCACCCAAAAAGCGGCCAACGGCGGCTGGCAGGCCATGAACCTGAGGTCGCTCGGGGGGGCGATCTCGTCGATCCGCGGCGACGACATGAAGCTGCCTGCCGGCAAGCCGCGGCTGAGCCGTGGAGAGCCTGCACAGCGTCAGGAGGCTTCGCACGGCTATCTGGCCGCGCACGGGCTCGAAAAGAGCTATGGCGGGCGCAAGGTCGTAAACGGGGTGAGCCTGTATGTACGCAGAGGCGAGGCGGTCGGCCTGCTCGGGCCGAACGGCGCCGGCAAGACGACCGCATTCTACACCATCACCGGCCTGATCAAACCGGAACGCGGCCAGATCGAGCTTGACGGTAACGAGGTCACCCACCTTCCCATGTATCAGAGGGCGCGGCTCGGCATCGGCTATCTGCCGCAGGAGGCCTCGATTTTCCGCGGCCTCAATGTCGAGGACAATATCCGCGCGGTGCTCGAGGTCGTGGAGCCGGACCGGCGCCGGCGCGAAACCGATCTCAATACCCTGCTCGACGAGTTCGAGATCACGCCTCCACCGGCAAACGCCGTCGATAGCGCTTTCGGGCGGCGAGCGGCGCCGGGTCGAGATCGCGCGCGCGCTGGCGAGCCGGCCGAGCTACATGCTGCTCGACGAACCGTTCGCCGGCATCGACCCGAAAGCGGTGGTCGAAATCCAGCGGCTGGTGCGACGTCTGACCAGCCGCGGCATCGGCGTCCTCATCACCGACCACAATGTCCGCGAGACCCTTGCGCTGACCGACCGCTCCTACATCATCTATTCCGGAAAGGTCCTGATGGAGGGTAGCCAGGACGACATCGTGAACGATTCCGAGGTCCGCAAGCTGTATCTCGGCGAAGATTTCCGCATCTGAGCGCGGTGGCAGCTCTACGCGACGGTGAGTAGGGCGGAATAGATAGGCACTTCGACCTAATCCGCCGACGCAGGTTGAGGCCGACTTGCGCCAAATGCCAATCGCCCCACGACTCACCAAGGCCATTCGCGGCTCGACAACCTCAGCCGGCCGATCCCTATACATCACCTTGGGAAACCGATAAGCAAGATTTGGGCCAGATTTCGCCTGCGTGCGGTGGGGGGCCGACAGCATGCGTCGAGGCATGGAGGTGGCGCTGCAATGGCGCTGAGCCAAAGACTCGAGATTCGGCAGAGCCAGGGCTTGGTGATGACGCCGCAACTGATGCAGGCGATCAAGCTGCTTGCGCTCTCCAATCTCGACCTCGCAGCCTATGTGGAAGGGGAGCTCGAGCGCAATCCGCTGCTCGAGCGAATTGACGAAGGCGAAACGGAGCGCGCTCCCCCCGATCGAGCGCCAACGCCGGACGCGCCGACGGTCGATTGGGCCGGGCCCGGCGCCAACGCCGA
Source organism: uncultured Alphaproteobacteria bacterium (assembly GCA_963831225.1). Taxonomy (GTDB): domain Bacteria; phylum Pseudomonadota; class Alphaproteobacteria; order Rhizobiales; family Xanthobacteraceae; genus VAZQ01. The sequence continues at coordinate 5,413 of CAWHPT010000039.1, read as the reverse complement.
CCATGCCGGCGTGATCGAGCGCGCTCTGGCCGGCCTCGACGATGTCGGTCCGGCCGATGCCGACGCTGCGACCTCGCGCTCCAATGGCGAGATTGCGCGGGGCCATGTCGAATGGTCCGGCACCGGCAGCGGTCCAAGCGGCGACTACAATCTGGAAGCTTACGTCTCGGCCGAGCGGACGCTCGCCGACCACCTTGCCGAGCAACTCGCATTCGCGATCGCTGATCCCGTTCGTCGCATGATCGGTCAATATCTGATCGATCTCGTCGACGACACCGGCTACCTCAACGGGGATCTCGCTTTGGTCGGCGACAGGCTGGGCGCGCCGCCGAGCGAAGTCGAGGCCGTGCTGGCGATCCTGCAAGGGTTCGATCCCGCCGGCGTGTGCGCGCGCAATCTCCCGGAATGCCTCGCCCTCCAGCTCGAGGAACGCGATCGCTTCGATCCGGCGATGGCGCAATTGGTCGCTCATCTCGACCTGCTGGCCAGGCGCGATCTCGCAGCCTTGCGCAAGCTCTGTGACGTCAGCGAAGAGGATCTGACCGACATGATCGGCGAAATCCGGCAGCTGAACCCGAAGCCGGGACTGGCCTTTGGCTCGACCATGGTGCACCCGATCGTGCCGGACGTGTTCGTTCGCGCCGGTCCCGACGGCGGCTTCATCGTCGAGCTGAATTCCGAGACCCTGCCCAGGGTGCTGGTGAACCAGAGTTACCATGGCGAAGTGGCGAAGACCGCAAAGACCGCGCAGGACAGGACCTATCTCGCCGACTGCCTGCAGAGCGCGACCTGGCTCGTTCGCGCCCTCGATCAGCGCGCCAAGACCATCCTGAAGGTGGCAATCGAGATCGTGCGCCAGCAGGACGCCTTCTTCGTTCGGGGCGTCCAGCACTTGCGTCCGCTCAATCTCAAGACCATCGCCGATGCGATCGATATGCACGAGTCGACGGTATCGCGGGTCACCGCCAACAAGTACATGGCGACGAGCAGAGGCATCTTCGAGCTGAAATATTTCTTCACCGCGGCGATCGCGTCCGCCAACGGCGGCGACGCCCACTCGGCCGAGGCGGTTCGGCACCGGATCAGGCGACTGATCGATGGAGAAAGCTGCCATCAGGTGCTGTCCGACGACACCATAATGGAGAAGCTGCGCGATGCCGGAATCGACATTGCCCGCCGCACCGTTGCGAAATATCGCGAAGCGATGCGAATTCCTTCTTCGGTTCAGCGGCGCAGGGAGAAGCAGTCGTCCTGGAACGCCGCCTCCTGAAGGGTGGCGAGGTGCTTACATTCTGCGGCGCGCGACAGGACTGATATCCCGAAGCGTGGTCCCAAAATTGCAGGAGTTCGGGTAGGATCACGCAACCTGACGAGAATTTCGAGCGAGATCGCAGTCTGGTATGAAGGGGTCTCGCGCTGGTGTGCCTTCTGCCGAGCGGAGCCGATCCATGCCGTTTCGCGTCTCAGGCAAGAACATGGATGTCGGCGAGACGCTGCGCACGCGTATCAACCAGCGCGTCGCCGATGCCACCGCCAAGTATTTCGACGGCGGCTTTTCCGGACATGTGACCATCGGCAAGGAGGGCTTTGGTTTTCGTACGGAATGCGTGATCCATCTCGATTCCGGAATCGTGCTGGAGGCCGAGGCGCTCGCGGCCGACGCCTATGCCAGCGCCGACCAGGCCGCGCTGCGGATCGAGAAACGGCTGCGGCGCTACAAACGCCGGCTCAAGGACCGCCAGATGACGCGGTCCGACGGCCACGCTTTCGATCAGGGGCGAGGCGATGGCGCAATCGATGCGCCGAGCTACGTCATCGCCGCGCCCGAGCACGAGAGCGACGAGGAGGCTTCGCAATGGAACCCTGTCATCATCGCCGAATCGACGACCGCTCTGAAGCGCCTTTCGGTCAGCGATGCGGTCATGGAGCTGGACTTGACGGGATTGCCGGTTGTCGTTTTTCGCCATGCTGGACACGGCCGCGTCAATCTGGTCTACCGCCGCGCGGACGGTCATATCGGCTGGATCGATCCTCCGATTGTCGAGAAGGACGCCCATTGACGAGTTTTCGATGGGTACCTATGGTCCGCGGCCTTCGCGACGCCCGGTCCTGCTGAGTTCCCAGTCGTCTGGAAAAGGTCCATGCTGCTCACCGATCTCGTCGCGCCCAGTGCGATCATTCCGGCGCTCAAGGTCAACAGCAAGAAGCAGATTTTGCAGGAGGTTGCCGCCAAGGCAGCGGAACTCTGCGACCAGAGCGAACGTGCGATCCTGGACATCCTGCAGCAGCGGGAAAAGCTCGGCTCGACCGGCGTCGGCAACGGCATCGCCATTCCGCACGGCAAGCTGCCCAAGCTCGGCAAGCTGTTCGGGCTGTTTGCGCGACTGGAGCGGCCAGTGGAATTCGACGCGCTCGACGGGCAGCCGGTCGATCTCGTGTTCCTGCTGCTCGCGCCGGAGGCGGCTGGAGCCGATCATCTCAAGGCACTGGCGCGCGTGGCGCGGCTCCTGCGCGACCCTGAGGTTACCCGCAAACTGCGCGACTCCCGCGACGCCGAAGCGCTCTACGCCGTGCTGGCAATGCCTTCGGCAAGTGCAGCGTAGCTTTAGTGCACACTGACGGTTTCGATGTGGCGGCTCGCTGCATCCGCGATGGCGGATTCGCGGCTGTCGGTGAGGAGAATCGGAGTGCCGTCCGCGGCATGCAGGACGAATACCTGCTGTCCTGCAGCCAGCAGCGGAGCCTCCGCGCACAGGAATGCAACATCCTCCGAGCGGATCGCCTTGACGTAGGCGAGCCGGTTCTCTCCGAGAACCGCGAACGATTCCGCCGACATCGCACCGGCCGTGGAGCTATCGAACATGGCACGTTCTCCTGGCGCTCTCGCAGCGCGATGCCAGTATCCTTCGATTCGCTTTGCATTCATGTGACCGGGATCACACGAATGCACCAAATCGGATGGGTTGGCGATTTTCCCGCTCCCCGGTACTCAGGGCTTGGCGCACCACGATGGCGCTTATCCCCTGCAAATCGCGACGTATCGCGTGTTGGGGGATGCGGATTGCATCTGTGTGACCGGGATCACACGGTCAGTCGAAATCAGCGGGCGAGGCTCAATGCACGCTGACCGTTTCGAGCTCCTGGCTCCACGCGTTGGCGATCGCCGCCTCGCGGCTGTCGGTCAGCATGATCGGGGTGCCGTCGGCCGCGTGCAACGCGTACAGCAGCGTGCCGGGTGCGAGCTGCGGCGCCTGCGGAAAGTGGCTGGTCACATCCTCCGACCGGATCGTCTTGACATACGCGATCTTTCCCCCGCCGAGCAGCGCAAGCGCCTCGGGCGAGATCATGGGTTGCGGGGACGTGATGTTGCTTCTGGTCATGGCACTCAACTCCTTGTCTCGATAACGCGTCGAGCCCTGCTCGGGTTCAATCACTGTCGGTGATGCTGATCGTCTTGACGACCCGCTCCGGCTCCGGCCGGGCGAGGTCGATCGACAGCAAGCCGTTCTTCAAGTCCGCGCCGAGAACCTCCATTCCGTCCGCCAACACGAAAGTGCGCTGGAATTGGCGCGCGGCGATGCCGCGATGGAGATAATGACGCGCCTTGTCGTCCTGCTGGCGCCCGCGGATGACGAGCTGGCTCTCCTCGACCGTCACGTCGAGTTGATCGCGGGTGAAGCCGGCGACTGCAAGCGTGATCTGCAGGCGCTCCGGCTGGCTGTTCTCGCGGGCGATCCGCTCGATGTTGTAGGGCGGATAACCATCGGCAGCCTTGGCAACGCGATCGAGCGCACGCTCGATCTCGTCGAATCCGAGCAGGAATGGGCTGGACAGAGACGGAACTCGGGACATGGTCTCAAAGCCCTCGTAAGCGACTTTGACGGGGCCCTTGCGGCACCCCCTCGCCGGCGACGCGAGAATTTCGCCTGCCGGTTCGCCACAATATGGGGGCGGCTGGTTCCAGCTGCAAGCACTCGGCATCAGCGTTCCGGTGCGTCGGTGCACGCCGGCATTCTGGCCAACGCATTGAGTGTCGCGCAGCGCCCGAGTATTCATCCGGCAAGCTTTGGACCGGGAAGGGAGAGCGACGTGCGCATTGCGATCATGGGTGCCGGCGGGGTCGGCGGATATTTCGGCGCGCGGCTGGTGCAGGGCGGCGCCGACGTTCATTTCATCGCGCGCGGCGCGCATCTCGCCGCCATGCGTGAGAACGGCCTCGCCATCGAAGGCGGACCGGAGATTATCCACGTGCCGGAGGTCAATGTCACGGCAGAGCCCAAGAGCATCGGTCCAGTCGACATGGTGATGTTCTGCGTGAAGCTGTGGGATACCGAAAGCGCGGCGCGCTCGCTCGTCTCGATCATGAAGCCGGAGACCGGCGTCATCTCGTTTCAGAACGGGGTGACCAAGGACGACATGCTGCGGCCGGTCTTCGGTGATCAGGCGCTGCTCGGTGGCGTGGCTTATGTCGGGACCAGCATCAGCCGGCCCGGCGTGATCGCGCAAACCGGTCCGCTGCAACGGCTGGTATTCGGAGAATATGACGGCCGCCGCTCGGAGCGGGTCGAGACGTTTCATCGAGCCTGCAAGCGCGGCGGCATCAATGCCGAGATCAGCGACGATGTTCGCCGCTCGATCTGGGAGAAATACGTCGTCCTGGTCGCCATGTCGGGGGCGACCACCGCCATGCGCCGGACCATCGGACCGATTCGCAGCCATGCGCTCACGCGGGCGTTTCTGATCGACCTGGCGAGTGAGGTCGTTGCCGTCGGCCGCGCGCTCGGCGTCGCGCTGCCTGCGGATTATGTCGAGCAGCGCATCCCGTTCTTCGACGGCTGGCCGCCTGAAATGACCACGTCGATGCACCACGATCTGCAGAACGGCAGGCCGCTCGAGGTGCGCTGGCTCTCCGGCGGCGTGGTGGAGCTCGGGGCGCAGGCCGGCGTGCCGACCCCGATGAACCGCGCGGTGCGCGACATCCTCATTCTGCATGCGCAGGGGCGCGAGCAATCGACGTCGCCACACCAGTGACCGGCGTTCTACCGGCGCGAGCGAGCGCATCCTCTCGCCCGGGACACGCATCACAGCCGCCGGAACAGCACTCCGGCCAGCAACAACAGGTAGGCGATCGCGAGCACATCGAACACACGCGCCGGATTGACGATCGGAACTTTCACCCCCGTATAGCGTACCAGCATCGCTATGATGGCGAGCACGAGCGAGATCCCGAAAATCCAAACCGATGGCGGGGTCAGAGCAAAGCTGCCTCGACGATACGGCATGTCGCCCTCCGATTTTAGAACCGCGATAGCGCGATCTTGCACGCCAACAAGTCGACTGTCCCACTCACGGTTCCTGCACCGTGACGCGCCGATGCTTGCGCTCCAATTCGGTCCGCAGCATGTCGCGTGGT
>CAWHPT010000038.1:0-17951 GCA_963831225.1 uncultured Alphaproteobacteria bacterium | reverse complement strand
GGCACCCGGCTGCACTGGACCTGGGCGCTGCCGTTCGTCGGGATGCTGCTCACCATCGCAACCGGACCGCTGCTGTTTCCGCGCATCTGGCACCGCCATTACGGCAAGCTCGCCTTTTTCTGGAGTGTGCTCACCATCGCCCCGATGGCCGCCCTGTACGGCATGTCCGTCGCGGGGGCGGCCTTCGTGCATGCCATGCTGGCGGAGTATCTGAGCTTCATCGTGCTGCTGTTCTCGCTTTACGTGATCGCCGGCGGCATCCTGGTGACCGGCAACCTGCGCGGCACGCCCCTTGTCAACACGGCGATCCTCGCCTTCGGCACCCTGATCGCGAGCGTCGTCGGCACCACCGGCGCGGCCATGATCCTGGTCCGCCCGCTCATCCGCGCCAATGCCGCGCGGCTCAGCAACGTCCATGTGGTGGTGTTCTTCATCTTCCTCGTCGCCAATATCGGCGGCGCACTGTCCCCGCTCGGCGATCCGCCGCTGTTCGTCGGATTTCTGCGCGGTGTCGACTTCTTCTGGACGACGAAGGAACTTTGGCTGCCGACCGCGTTGATGGCCGGCCTCGTGCTCGCCGCCTTCGTCGTGATCGACCTCTGGTACTACCGCAAGGACCGGCTCATCACGACGGTCGGGGAAAGCCGACCACCGCTCGACCTCGGGGTAAGCGGCAAGATCAATTTTCTGCTCATCGCCGGGATCATCGCCGCCATCCTGGCATCGGCAATGTGGAAGCCGGGCATCCCCTTCGAGGTTTACGGCACCGGCGTCGAGCTTCAGGAATCGTTCGCGACGGTGCCCTGATTCTGCTCGCGATCCTCTCGCTCGTGCTGACGCCGAACGAGCATCGCGAGGCGAACGGCTTCACCTGGGAGCCGATCGGAGAAGTGGCCATCCTGTTCGCCGGAATTTTCATCTGCATCATCCCGGTGCTCGCCATGCTCGAGGCCGGCCAGGCCGGGCCGTTCTCCGCGCTGATCGCCGCGGTCACCGCGCCCGACGGCAGTCCGCACAACGTCGCCTATTTCTGGCTCACCGGCGTACTCTCGGCTTTCCTCGATAACGCGCCGACCTATCTCGTGTTCTTCGAGCTTGCCGGCGGCGAGGCAGACGAGCTGATGGCAGCCGCGCGCGGCGAACGCTCGCGGCGATTTCCATGGGAGCGGTCTATATGGGCGCGCTGACCTATATCGGCAATGCGCCAAATTTCATGATTTATGCCATCGCGCTCGAGCGCGGCGTGAAGATGCCGAGCTTCTTCGGCTACATGGCATGGTCGTCGGTGGTGCTGCTGCCAGTCCTGGTGCTGATCACTTTCGTTTTCGTCGCGAAGTCTTGACTGCCGAGCGCGGCCGCTGCGCCGTTCGCTCGTGGCCTTGGCGCGGATTGCTGGCGGCAGCACCGCGACCGCTTCGATCTCGAGCAGCCCTCCTTCGCGCGCAAGCCCCGATATCGCGATGGTGGTGCTCGCCGGGCGGTCCTTGTCGGACAGATAGCTGTCGCGCACCTGGCGGAAGATCGGCAGGTACTTCACGTCGACCAGGTAATTGTTCAATTTCACGACGTGCTTGAACCGCCCTCCGACGGCTTCAAGTGCGGCCTTGAGGTTCTCGAAGGTCTGCACTGCCTGCAGGCGGAAGTCGCTGCTGATTTTCCCCTCGCGGTCGACGCCAAGCTGGCCGGCGATGTAGACGAGCCGTGCCGGCGCGGTTGCCTCGACCACGTGGGTATAGCCCGGCGGCTTTTGCAGCGCGTCGGGATTGATGAAACGGGTATCGCTCACGGCGTCCTCCTCCTACTGTTCACGCGCGATCATGCGGCAACTCGCACGGAAAGTCTAAGCCCGAACACCATTAGTTGAGGTCGGTTGCGGCGATCTGAGCTCGAGAACCAGATTTGCCGCAAAATCAGTCCTTTTGTGCCGCAATGCCACATACCTGCCGTTTACGTGTTGCAGGGTAGGATAGCGTTCTAAATCGTGAACCTTTTCCTCGGGGGCGGCGACCAATGCGTGGGAGTGCTGGGCGGAAAATCAGATCTAGTTTTTGCCCGGAGCGTTGAATGTGAGAGGCGCACCGCGGTTCTTGTGCGTGCGCACGAGCAAATCGCCTCATATCAAATCGCGATTTCGCACTAAGTTCTTGTCAGGTCGCATGATCTTGTCCGGAAAGTCCGCAACTTTCGGGATCATGCTGGAGGGGGGATCCACCGTGTCCGGTCATTGTCACGATAGGTCACGTTATCGCGCGAGAGGAGTGAGCCTTGCCGCCCTCGTCTTGGCGGCGCTGATCCTTCCGGCCGGTCCCGCCTCGGCGCAGGGTTTTTTCGAATCGCTGTTCGGGCGGCGGTGGAGCGGTCCGACCGCCTTATGCCGACCCATTCGGGTCTCCGTTCGGCGCGCAGCACCAGGAACCACGCACCGAGACCGGCAGCTCTCGCCTATTGCGTGCGCGTGTGCGATGGACGATTTTTTCCCGTTAAGCGCCACGGCGGTGTGACCCCGTCGCAGGCCTGCAGCTCCTTCTGCCCAGCCAGCCAGACCAAGATCTACCATGGCAGCAGCATCGATCACGCGGTCGGGCAGGACGGCAAGCGCTACGCCGAGTTGAGCACGGCCTTCGTCTATCGTGAGAAGATCGTCGCCGGCTGCACCTGCAACGGCAAGGACGCGTTCGGATTGGTCAATACCTCGGTCGAGAACGACCCGACCCTGCGGCCCGGCGACATCGTCGCAACCAACAGCCGGCCTTATGGCCTACAACGGTCGCCAGCAGACCGCGAATTTCACTCCGATCAGCTCCTATTCCGGCCTTTCCGCCGATTTGCGCCGCAAGCTCACCGAGACCAAGATCACGCCGGCCTTGGAACGCGCCTCTGCTCCGCCACGCCGCGAAGGATCATTGACGACAGACCGGTTCAATCCGCCCCGGCAAGAACAGGCGGGTTCAGGCCGAGAGGTAACTTTTCACCTCCTCCGCAAGCGAAAGTGCGCAGGTGAGGCCCGGGCGATTCGATGCCGAACAGGTGGACCAGTCGATCGTGCCCGTGCTGGCGCGGCCCCTCGATCATGAAGTCCGCGGCCTTTTCTCCCGGTCCGGTCAGCTTCGGCCTGATACCGGCATAGTCGGGGCTGAGTGAGTTGTCCGGCAGTGCGGGCCAATAGTCGCGGATGCGCCGGTAGAACGCCATCGCGCGACCGGGATCGACGTCGTAGCTCTCCTGCTCGATCCATTCCACGTCGGGCCCGAAGCGCATGCGGCCGGCGAGATCGAGGGTCACATGCACACCGAGCCCGCCCGGCACCGGCACCGGATAAACCAGCCGCGAAAACGCCGGCCGCCCTGCAAAGCTGAAGTAGTTACCTTTGGCCAGGACCAGCCGCGGCACGCGTTCGGCAGGATAGCCCTCGGTCGCCCGCGCCAGCCGTTGCGCTCCGAGTCCCGCGCAGTTGATCACCGCATCGACCGTGATCGACTGCGGCTCTTCGCCTCCGTAGCAGACTTTCCAGCCGCCCGAAATCGCGCGCAGGCGCTCAATTCTCGTGTTGAATGCCACCACGCCGCCGCGATCCTCGAGATCGCCTTGCAGAGCCAGCATGAAGCGGTGACTGTCGATGATGCCGGTTTCCGGCGAGCACATCGCTGCCACGCAGAAAAGCTCGGGCTCCAGCCGCCTGGCGGCCATGCCATCGATGATCTCGACGCCTTCGATCTCGTTGATCCTGGCCTGGCTATAGACTGCGTCGAGGCTGGCAAGCTCGCTGTCGCCAGTGGCAACGACCAGCTTGCCGCACTTGCGGTGCGGAACGCCGTGGGAGATGCAGAAATCGTACAGCGTCCGCCGTGCGCGCGGACAGTGCAGCGCGCGCAGCGACCCGGTCGGATAATAGAGGCCGGCATGGATTACCTCGCTGTTGCGCGAAGAAATGCCGGTGCCGATCCGAAGAGGCGGCTTCCGCGACGATCACATCGTGCCCGGCTATCGCCACGGCGCGGGCGACCGCAAGCCCGATCACGCCAGCTCCAACCACCAGGACCTGCATCAGCGTGCTGCCCTCGCTCAGACCTCGACCGGCAGGCCGACATAGTTCTCGGCGAGCGAGCGCCCCGCGGCTTCCGAGCTCGTCACGTAATCGAGCTCGGCAAGCTGGCGCTTGCGGTCGAAGGCGTTGTGGGCGGGGTCGAGGTGAAACAGCTGCGTCATCCACCAGGAGAACCGTTGCGCCTTCCACACCCGGCGCAGGCAGGTGGCCGAATAGCGCTCGAGCAATTCATTGCGGCCGGAACGATAGTATTCGGCAATGCCGCGCGAGAGCACCATCACGTCGGCCAAGGCGAGGTTCATGCCCTTGGCGCCGGTCGGCGGCTGGATATGCGCGGAATCGCCGGCGAGAAACAGCCGGCCATGTTGCATCGGCTCGACGACGAAGCTGCGCATGGCGGTGATGCCCTTCTGCAGCATCTCGCCCTTTGTCGAGCGTCCGCGTACCGCCGAGCCGCGCATGCAGTTCCTGCCAGATGCGCGCGTCCGGCCCAGTTCTCGATGTCGTCATCGGGCGCGCATTGCAGATAAAGGCGCGCCAAGCTGGGTGAGCGCATGGTGTAAAGCGCAAAGCCGCGCTCGTGATAGGCATAGATCAGCTCGTCGTCGGCAGGCGGCGATGCCGAAAGAATCGCCGACCCAGGCAAACGGATATTCGCGATCATAGACAGTGAGCGCCGTGCCGGAATGCTCGGCCGGCAGATGCCGTGAAAGCCGTCGCAGCCGCCGATGAAATCGCAGGCGAGTTCCTGGTCCGTGCCATCGTGACGGAAGTCGAATTCTCGGCCTGCCGCCGCCCGCAAAGTCGTGCACGCTGACGTCCGCCGCTTCGAACAGGATCTGTCCGCCGTCGGCCAGCCGCCGATCGATCAGGTCTTTCACCACCTCCTGCTGGCCGTAGACCGTCACGCCCTTGCCGACCAGGTCGCGGAAATTGATGTAGTGCAGTCGCGCCGCCGAAGCCGAAATGCACGCCATTGTGGAACATGCCTTCGCGCTGCATGCGCGCGCCGACGCCGGTCTCGACCAGGAGGTCGCTCGCCCATTGCTCGATCAGGCCGGCGCGGATGCGGCTCTCGATATAGTCGCGGCTGCGGCTCTCCAGGATACGACGGACTCGATGCCATCGAGATGGAGAAGATGCGAAAGCATCAGCCCGGCGGGCCCGGCCCCGACAATTCCGACCTGCGTGCGCATGCGCTCTCCGCGGGTTTCTGACTCGCTCGGCGGACTCCTGATCGGCCTTGGGAGCAACGCCGCAAGCCGGAAGGCACGCGGATAGGCCGGACGGCGCGCGCGATCGCGGCGGCCGCGCAGGAGCCATCGCCGCCCGCCGCGAGCACGGGTAGAGCGCGCTCGCCCATGGCGCCCTGCCGACGAACCAGAGCAGAAATCGGCGCGCAGGCGTCGCCGGCCGCCCGATTTCGGCGAGCTTGCGGGCGGCGCCGGCGCCGTAGTGGATGACGCCATCGATCGCAACTACCATGCCGTCGTCGATCGGCCGGCCGGCGGCGGCATGCTCGGCGACCAGCTCGGGATGCGTTCGCGCATCGATGAGCGCGATGTCGCCTCGCTCGGCGAGCCGCTCGCCGCGATGTAGCGACTGCAAGCCGGACAGGCGCCGTCATAGAGGACATAGTCGTCTTTCATGTGGGGCGCCACTTCGTTATCTCAGCCCAGCGCGGCCGCGAGATCGCGCGATGAGATCGTCGGCATCCTCGATGCCCACCGAGAGCCGCACCAGCGTATCGCCGATGCCGAGCGTCGCCGCGCACGTCGGCCGGCACCGAGCCGTGGGTCATCAGCGCAGGATGCTCGATCAGGCTTTCGACGCCGCCGAGGCTTTCCGCCAGCGCGAACAGCCGGCAGCGTTCGAGGAAGCGGCGCGCATCGTCGAGCGTGCCCGCGAGCTCGGCCGAGATCATGCCGCCGAAGGCGCGCATCTGCTTCTTAGCGAGCGCGTGCTGGGGATGGCTCGCCAGCCCGGGATAGAACACCCGGCGCACCTTGGGGTGGCTTTCGAGCCACTCGGCGATCTTCAGCGCCGAAGCGCAATGGCGCTCCATGCGCAAGCGCCAGCGTCTTCAATCCCCGCAAGGCGAGAAACGAGTTGAACGGGCCCCTGGATTGCCGCCGACGGCGTTCTGCAGGAACTTCAGCTTGTCGCTCAGCTCGGCATTGTCGCCGACGATCGCCACCCCGCCGACCATGTCGGAATGACCGTTGAGATATTTCGTCGTGGAATGCACGACCAGATCGAAACCGGATTCCAGCGGCCTCTGCACATAGGGGCTGGCGAAGGTGTTGTCGGCGGCGGCCCATATCCCGGCGTTTTCTCGCAATCGCGGCGACCCGATCGAGATCGACCAGCTTGAGCAGCGGATTGGTCGGCGTCTCGATCCAGATCAGCCGGGTATTGGGGCGGATCGCCGCCTCGATCGCGCCGGCGTCGCCGAGATCGAGATAGCTCACATCGAGGCCCATCGAGCGTCTGCGCACGCGCTCGAACAAGCGGCGTGAGCCGCCGTAGAGATCGTCGACCGCGACGACATGCGAGCCGTGGTCGAGGCATTCGAGCGTGGTCGCGATGGCAGCCAGGCCGGACGCAAAGGCGAAGGCTGCGCTGCCGCCTTCGAGATCGGCAATGCAGCGCTCGAATGCCATGCGGGTGGGATTCTTGGTCCGCGCGTAGTCGAAGCCTTTGTGCACCCCCGGGCTCTGCTGGACATAGGTGGACGTGGTGTAGATCGGCATCATCACGGCGCCGGTGGTCGGATCGGGTTGCTGGCCCGCATGCACGCAGCGTGTGGCGAAGTCGAGCTGTTTGTTTCGAGTCATTCAATCCTCACGCTTGGCGGCCGTCTGCCGCGAACGCGCGCCGGCTGGCTCGACGATGCATCATCGCAGGTCCGGTGGCTATTCGATGCCCCCCGCCCCACGTGGGCATGCGGGAGCGATTCACGGCGTGATCCGGAAATGATTGATGAGGTCGAGCCGCGTCGCCACGCCGAGGAACTGATCGCCGTCCATGACGATGGCGACGTAGTCCTTGCGGAACAGAGGCACCAGGTCGGCAATCGGAGCGTCGGCGGAGATCGTCTCCAGGCGCGTCACCATCACCTCCTTGACCGGCCGGGCGAACGCTCTATCGGCGTCCTCCGGTGCCGTCAGCAGCGCGGCGAGCACGTCGCTCTCGTCGACCAGACCGACGACATGCCCGCTCTCGTCGACCACCGGAAGCTGAGAGACGTCGGCCGAGCGCATGCGGGCGAATACGGTGCGCAGATTGTCTTGCGGGCGTACCACGATGGCGGTGCCTTCACTGTAGCGGCTCACCACGACATCGCGCACGGTGCCGTAACGGTGCGGATGGCTCCAGCCCTCCTGTGCGAGGTAGGTAGGATTGAACACTTTGGAGAGATACTTGGCCCCGGAATCGCACACCAGGCTCACAACCCGCCGCGGCGATGCTTGCGCGCGGCAATACTTCAGGGCCGTCGCCAGGAGCGTTCCCGAGGAGGAGCCGGCGAGCACGCCTTCCGCACGCAGGAGCTCGCGCGCGCTGCCGAAGCTCTCTGCATCCGAGATTGCGTACGCCTTGGAGACGAGGGTCAGATCGGCATTGGGCGGGATGAAATCTTCGCCGATGCCTTCGACGGCCCAACTCCCCACGGCGGTCATCCTGCCGGTCTCGACGAAAGGCGCGAGCACAGAGCCCTCTGGATCCGCCAGAATCATCTCGGTCTGGGGTGAGGCTCGGCGCATGAACCGCCCAATTCCGGTCAGAGTGCCGCCCGATCCCACGCCGACCACGATCGCATCCACATGCCCGTCCATCTGGCGCAAGATTTCCGGCCCGGTCGCAGTCTCATGCGCATACGGATTTGCCGGATTTGCGAACTGGTTGACGAAGAACCCGCCTGGCGTGCGTTGCGCAATCGTCTCGGCGAGGTCCTGATAGTAGTCGGGATGTCCCTTTCCGACATCCGAGCGCGTGATGACGACCTCGGCGCCCATCGCCTTGGCATGCAGTACCTTCTCGCGCGCCATCTTGTCCGGAACCACCAGCAGGGTGCGATAGCCCTTGCGCCCTCCGACCAAGGCCAGGCCTAGTCCGGTGTTGCCAGCGGTGGCCTCGACGATGGTGCCGCCGGACCCGAGGCGGCCGTCATTTTCCGCCGCCTCGATCATGGTGCGCGCCGGCCGGTCCTTCAGCGAGCCCGACGGATTGGCGCTTTCGAGCTTGAGAAACAGCCGGCAGGCACCGCGGTCGATGCGGGTCACCTCGATGAGTGGCGTATCGCCGATCAGATCGAGCACCGATGCCATGGGTGCATCTTACCAACATATGTGCTTCGCCTCGGGCTGAAATAAATCAAGCGTCAATTCAACTTATTGCACTGCAGCAGGATTGACTTTGGGCCCTGAGTGACTATCTTCCGCGCAACGCTGCAACACTCCGACCGTCTGTCCCCCGCGCAATAATGTCGTTGTTGCGTCAACCGGCGCGGCAGACCTCTGACGGTCTCGACCAGAGGTTTTATGTCCTTTTCCCATCTCGGCTTGTCCGAAAAAGTTCTCGCCGCAGTTCAGGCGGCCGGCTACACCTCCCCCACCCCAATCCAAGAACAAGCGATACCGCACGTGCTCGCACGCCGCGACGTGCTCGGCATTGCCCAGACCGGGACCGGCAAGACCGCAGCCTTCACGCTGCCGATGATTACCCGGCTCGAGCATGGCCGCGCGCGCGCCAGAATGCCCCGCACGCTGATCCTGGAGCCGACGCGTGAGCTGGCGGCGCAAGTCCAGGAAAGCTTCGAGAAATACGGCGCCGGCCAGAAGCTGAATGTGGCCCTGGTGATCGGCGGCGTGTCGTTCGACGATCAGGATTTCAAGCTCACTCGCGGCGTCGATGTGCTCATCGCCACCCCTGGCCGCCTGCTCGATCATTTCGAGCGCGGACGCCTCCTGCTCACCGGCGTCGAGTTGCTGGTGATCGACGAAGCCGACCGCATGCTCGACATGGGATTCATTCCCGACATCGAACGCATCTGCAAGCTGGTGCCGTTCACCCGTCAGACGCTCTTCTTCACCGCTACCATGCCGCCGGAGATAAGACGCATCACCGAGCAGTTCCTGCACAACCCGGTGCGGGTGGAAGTGTCGAAACCGGCCACCACGGTCGCCGCCACCAGCCAGTTCCTGGCCAAGACCGGCCGCGAGCCACACGACAAGCGCGACACGCTGCGTGCCCTGCTTCGTTCCTGTGATGGATTCAAGAACGCGATTGTATTTTGCAACCGCAAGCGCGAGGTGGCGCAACTGCACCGCTCGCTGTTGCGCCACGGCTTCAACGCGGCGGCCTTGCACGGCGACATGGATCAACCCGCGCGGACTGCCGCACTTGATTCCTTTCGCAAGGGCGACGTCACCTTGCTGATTGCCTCCGACGTTGCCGCGCGCGGACTCGATATCCCGGCGGTGAGCCATATCTTCAATTTCGACGTGCCGCATCAGCCCGACGATTATGTCCATCGCATCGGGCGCACCGGGCGAGCCGGCCGCAGCGGCACCGCCATCACGGTGGTCGCCCCCGCCGATCAGAAGAGCGTCGCGGCGATCGAGAAGCTGATCGGGCAGACCATTCCCTGGATGGGCGAGCAGCCGGCCGCGCAGGCGGGCGAGGCGCCAGTGCCACGGCGGCACGGCCATGGTGGTCCCCGTGGCCGCGGCCGCTCGGCTCCTGCTCGGCGGGAGGGCAGCGCGGCACCGGTCGCGCGCCTCGACGATGTCCGCTCACGCCGACCGGAAAAGCCGGTGCCTCACGAAGAGGGCGTCGATGGGCATCTGCCGGCCTTCCTGTTGCGGCCGGTGCGTCTGAAGGCCTGAACCGGTCCAGGTCGGCAAGAGCATTCTGCAACTGTTGGACTTCTTGCTCAGCCAAGTGGAACGCTGCGGCCCAGTCCCGGCTTGTCACTCCAATGCGATCTCGATACGCAACTCGCCGATTTTTTCAGCAGTCGCGATCACCTTGTCACCGGGCCTCAGAAATTCCCCACGAGGGTATCCGACACCTGCCGGGGAGCCGGTGAGGACAACGTCACCGGGCTCGAGCGTCACAAATCGGCTAATCGAGCTCAATTGCTCGTCGATCCGATAGATCATGCCCTCCGTTGAGGCATCCTGCTTGATCTTACCATTCACCGACAGGGTGAGCCGAAGGTCATGTGGGTCGCTGATAAAGGCCGCCGGCGTGATCACCGGGCCGAAGGGATTGGTGCCATCCTGGCCCTTTCCGAGCAGGAAGTCGTATTTGAAAAAGTAGTCTTCACGGAAAAAATAATCCCGGGCGGTAAAGTCCACCGCAACCGAGTAACCCGCGACTCCGTCCATCGCCTGCTCCCGACTCACCTTTCGCATGCGCCTGCCGATCACGACGGCAAGCTCGACCTCCCAATCGAATTGCTTGCACCCCTCCGGCAGAAACACCCTGCCTGGGCCGACCATGGCGGTGGTCGGCGCCTTGATGAACATCACCGGATGCGGGGCCTTGACGATAGAGGCTCCCATCTCGGCAAGATGAGCGGCGTAGTTCGCTCCAACCGCCACGATCTTGTTCGGGTATTGCAGCGGCAAGGCAAACTCGGCGCACGCAGAGGGAACCGCGCAAGACGCTGGAATTTCGCCTTTAGCACATGCCGCAGCAAAAAGTTCAACAGTGGGAAATAGGAGGGGCCAATCAGTCAACAGGCCTTTGATGTCGGTGTCGAGGCCGGCAAATCCGGCAGGCCGGGCAGCCGCTAAAGGCCAATAGGACTTTTCCACTCCGATCGCCGGAAACTGGATCGCCCCGTGGCGAAGCGTTGCGAGATTGAACGCGATCACATCATCGCGGCCGGAATTGCCGACAGATGCCACTCGTCCCCGGCGCGCGGATCGGTTACCGGCCAAGCCCGTGGCACATAGGTGGCGTCGTTCAGGATGATCTCCTCTTCCGCCGAATACTCGATGATATTTCCAGTGTAGTCGCGGAAATAAAAGACGATGTTGTGCCCGGCGCCATGACGCAACGGACCCCAAATGATCTCCACTGCGCCGCGTTCTTTCATGTGCTCGAAGGCGGCGTGCACCGCGAGAGGGTTCTTGAGCGTGAATTGCACGTGGTGCAGACCATCATATTGTGAGCGTGCAACGGCATAACAGTGGAAGATCGTGTGGCAGCGAAAGAAGCCGAGAACTGGGATGCCATCGGGAGCCACGATTCGGGCAGATTCTTTCAGCCCCATGGCGCGCGACGCGAATTCAAATCCGGCCTCAACGTCGATTGCGCGAACGACGGCGTGATCGAATGTGATCGGGCCGGGCGCGATCTGCGGTTCCGCAACGAGCGCTGCCATGGGAACCTGAACGTCGACGCCCGGCGTCAGCTCGACGGTCTGACCGCTCGGATTCCTGAAGCGGAGCGCCGGCCCGTGACGCCAAAGGGGGGAATGCTCGACGCGCTCGGTCTTGACGCCCGCCTCGGCCAGGATCGCCTCGGCCCGTAGAAGATCGACCGCTTCGCGCACCACGTATGAAATGTGGTCCACCGCCCCTTGCTCACCGGGGGTGTAGACGAGCGAGTATGGGTCGAGCCCATGCGCACCAAGATAGTGGCGATCCTCCTTGTCCCTGTGAACGAGATAAAATCCCATATGCTCCACCGCATATTGCGCGGCCGCAGCAGCATCCTTGGAATGCAGCGCCATATAATTGGCCCGATCGATGCCAAGCGAGCGCGAACCGTTGAATGGGCCGAGATACATGGCCGGCGAATTCGCTGTTCGAGCACTCGAGCTGCTCATCGTGAATCCCTCTTGTCGGACGCGTTGACTTGCATTCTTACCGGAGTGACTGGCCTGGCCTACCGTCCGCTCGTACTTTCCTTTGCGGGAATGTCATCGATCACCTCGATCACCGCAGCCACGTCATGCTCTCCGAGGCCGCGTTTCAAGCCGCGCTGGAAAAGGTCCGCCGCCAGATCGAACAGCGGCGTCGCCGCACCCGCACGCTCGGAGAGATCGTCGATGTAGTTGAAATAGTGAGAAAGCATTTCGATCGTGCCCTGCGGCGGCAGAAACTTCTTCTGTACCATTCGCGGCGCGCGGATGGGAAACAGGACCGAGCCGCCGCTGCCGTTGGTGATCGCCTTGATCATCATATCGGGATCGACGCCGGCTTTGAGCGCCAGCGATACCGCCTCTCCGATCGCGGCCGTGTTGATGGTGACGAGCAGATTGTTGACGAACTTCACCTTGCTTGCCGCGCCGAACGGCCCGAAGTGAAGAACGATCTCGGTGAATGTCTTCACGACCGGCTCGATTCGCCGGCACGCGTCGGTGTCGCCGGCGAGATAGATCGGCGCTTTGCGCTGCGCCACCATGCCTGGAGTACCGCTGACTTCTCCATCGAGGAAGATCGCGCCCTTCGCAGCGAGCCGGCCGATCTGTCGCTCCTTGGCCGGCAGCGGATGGGAGCCGAGCTCCGTGATGATCTGGCCGTTGCGCGCGGAATGAACGAGCCCTTGCGGTCCGTTGATGGCATCGTCCAGCGAATCGCCGCCGGGTAGGCAGGAAAAGACAATATCTGCTTCTTCGCCGACGTGAGCGGGAGAGCGCGCAGGGGTACCGCCCAACTTCTCGAATTCCGCCAGCGAGCTGCGCCGATACCCGAGAACGCGGTAACCGCCTTCGATGAGATGCTTGGAAATCTCCGATCCGATCTTTCCGACACCGATGAATCCGATTGTCTGCATGGCCATCCTCCCCGTTGCTATTTTTTGTCGTTCGCGAATTTCATGCGAGATCGAGCGTACGCTCGGCAAAATTAAGCGTGATGGTCATGGAACCTTCCATCAGCATCCATTCCTTCACTTCGATCTCGCGCAACCCACGGATATAAAATGGATCCTGCTCGGCTAAATTACGGGCTTCCGTCGCATCCGCCGTGTTGAAGATGCTCAGCCCATCCCCGGTCGGGGCGCCGTTCTCCCCCAAGAACGGCCCGGACGCGAACAGGACCCCTCGTCTGGCCAGCTCCGTCATATATTCGAGGTGGTCGGGAAGATGCTGCATCATTTGGTCAGGCATGACCTTGGCCTTGAGCATCACCACGAACAGCTTCTTGCGCACCATCCGGCTGGTGAGCTTCTCGAGACGCTCGGACGAGAGTGCGGTCATCAGAAGATCCCACGGATTTGGTGAGCGCCGCAACGGCGGCATTCCGCCGAGCAAAGGCGTTCTGATCTCGAAGCCGTGTGCGAAGGAGAGCAACGTCCGCGACACGAGGGCATTGGAAGCCGCGTTTCAATTTGCAAAGTAACTGCTAGAATAGGGATCGAGATCCATCTCGGTCAAGCCGCCCCATGAAACGGGGCGCGGATAAGATGCGCGGTCATCAAAAAAACCTGGGAGGTTAGCCTGATGTTCTCCATCAAGCGGCTTCGAAACGCCCTTGCCGCAATGCTTGTTGCGTCGGCGCCCGTGCTCGGCTCATCGTTTGTCAAGCCGAGCCTTGCGGCCGAACCGATCAAAATCGGCTTCAGCATGGGACTGACCGGCGCCAACGCGCCCAATGGCAAGCAGCTCTTGGTGGCGCTCGAGATTTGGCGCGACGACATCAATGCCAGTGGCGGTTTGTTGGGGCGTCCGGTGCAACTGATCTACTATGACGATCAAACCTCTCCCGCCAATGAACCGGGCATCTATTCGAAATTGATCGACGTCGACAAGGTGGACCTGCTGCTCGGGCCCTATGGCACCAACCAGATTGCTGCGGCATTGCCGGTCTTTGCCAGCCGGAACCTGACGACAATCGGGATCCTGGGTCTCGCCGCCAACGGCGAGGTTCACTACAAGAACTACTTTTCAATGATCCCGATGGGCCCGGATCCCGCACGCGAATTCTCGCGCGGATTCTTCGAGCTTGCTGTTGCGCAGAACCCGCGACCGACGTCGGTTGCGATCGTCGGTGCGGATGCAGAGTTCGGCAAGACGTCCACTGACGGTGCGCGCAACAACGCCAAGGCGGCCGGCCTCAGCATCGTCTATGACCAACGCTATCCGCCCTCGATGACCGACCTCACGCCCGTCGTGCGCGCGATCAAGGCGACCAACCCCGACATAGTCTTCGCCGCTGCGTATCCGCCGGATACCGTCGGTTTCGTGCGTGCGGCCAGCGAGGCAGGTCTCTCACCGAAAATGATCGGGGGCACTCTGATCGGGTTGCTCGCCACGCCACTCAAGGTCCAGCTCGGTTCGCTCATGAATGGATACATGAACAACGCCGAAGTCTTCGTTCCGGTACCGACCTACAGTTTCCCGGGTACTCGAGAGTTGCTGAGTAAATACCAGGAAAGGGCCAAGGGCCAGGGCATTGACCCATTTGGCTATGGTTTCGTCCCATTCGGTTATGCAGCGGCGCAAGTGTTGGGGGTGGCCGTGGAAGCGACCAAGAGTCTCGATCACGCCAAGATCGCCGACCACCTGCGCAGCAACGCCTTCAAGACCGTAGTTGGTGACGTCGCTTTCGGGAAAGACGGCGAGTGGGCCAAACCGCGGACGGTCGTCACCCAGTGGCAGAACCTGACTGGCAACGATCTCGGCCAACTGACCGATCTCAAGAACTGGGTTGTGGTTTGGCCGCCCGAGCACAAGACCGGGAATCTCATCTACCCCTACGGTGCGGCCAAGAAGTAGTGTTGCTGAGTTGCCGCGGCCGCATCATCTCCCCGCCCGCTTCGCCCGTAGCCGCGTGCCTGCTTCGCTGCGGCGGGCGGCTGCGAGCGCCGCGCCCGCCCAGGCCGCCAACTCGTCAGGATCATCGTAGAGCCGGTCCGGCATGCGCCGGTAGGACATGAGTACGCGTCTTCCCGTCTTGCTCACATAGGTGAAAGGCTCGAGTTTTTCGCGCTCGAAGTCCGCCGCGTTCTGCTCATCAGCCTTCAAATAGATGACACCGTCGGCAACGAGCCCGAACATCGTGCCTTCGGCATAAATGCCAGCGCCGCCGAACATCCGGCGCACCACGATCGCACCGAAGCGACGGAACAGCTCGTGGATGTCGTCGGGATCCACGCCGAGGCTCGCAGCGGCCTAGCGTGTTTGGGCGGAGGGCTCGAGCTGCACGGATTCGCCGCAGCCGCAAGCGGACGTTTGGTTCGGATTGTTGAACACGAACTGCGCCGAGAGCTTTTCGGTCTTGTAATCCATCTCGGTGCCGACCAGGAACAGCACGGCTTTAGGATCGATGAGCACGCAAACGCCCTTATCCTCGACCACTTCGTCAGCCTTCTCGACCCGTTCGGCGTATTCCATGGTGTAGGCCATGCCGGCGCAGCCGCCGTTCTTGACGCCGACGCGCACGCCGACGACCGGCTGGGCGGCGTTCGCCATCACATATTTTATCCGCTCGGCAGCGGCATCGGTGAGCCGGATGACTTGAGGTCTCGGCCGGGGACTGGCCATTGATCCTTCTCCTCTCGCCGGGTTCAAGGCCCGGCAGCGGAATTCGACGTTATCCGCCTAAAGTAACAACGAATTTACGATTGTGAAGCGTCTCGGCTCAATAGGTAGCCCACAGTCCCGGCGTTGCCAGCTCCAGGAGATGTCCGTCGGGATCGCGGAAATAGATGCTGTGACCGCCCCGCGACCATTGGGTTCGCCCCTCGATGGCGATGCCCTTCTCGCGCAGCCGCTGTTCCCATTGGGCCATTTCGTCGAGTGCGACCGCGAATGCCATGTGCAACGGGCCATGGCCGTCATGCGGCGGAATGGTGCCGCCGGGCATGTGAACCGTTTGCAGTGTAGCGCCGCGGCGAAACAACAGCAGCACGCTTTTCCCTCCGACATCATAGGCGCGAAAGCGCGCATCGCTGGTCAGAAGCCCGAGCTCCAACACCTGCTCGTAGAAGCGCGCTGCACGGTCGAGGTCATCGACATAGAGGCAGGTCTCGATCACGCGGTCGAGCTTCGGGGCCACGCCTCACCACATGTTGAGCACGGCGCGGGCTTCGTCGGACATCCGGCTCGGGTCCCAGGGCGGGTCCCAGACGATGTCGACCTTGACCTCGCCGACGCCGGCAACGCTGGCGACCGCGTTCTCGACCATGGTCGGCAGTTCCTGCGCAGAGGGGCAATTGGGCGTGGTGAGCGTCATCTCGACCGCTACGGAGCGGTCGTCCGCGATGTCGATCTTGTAGATCAAGCCGAGCTCGTAGATGTCGGAAGGGATTTCCGGATCGTATACGGTCTTGAGCGCCGCGACGATGTCGTCGGTGAGCCGTGCGATCTCCGTATCCGCCAATCCGGCAGCCTTGTCCGCATGAGCCTTGCCCGCATGAGCCTTGCCCGCATCGGCTTCGGGCGCCAGCGGGACCTCGCCCACGGTGTCGGGACCTTGTGGGAAAACTTTGTTGCTGTCGGCGGTCATGCAAAGAACCCCTGCGCCTTGATCAAGGCTTGCGCGAGGCCGTCCACCTCCTCGCGGGTATTGTAAAGGGCAAACGATGCCCGGCAAGTAGCGCTGACGCCGAAGCGGGACAACAGCGGCATCACGCAATGGGTACCGGCCCGCACCGCAATTCCGCAGCGGTCGATGATGGTCGCCACATCGTGCGGATGGGCGCCCTTGATCTCGAAGGAGACGATCGGACCCTTGTCCTTCGCAGTGCCGAAGATGCGCAGCGAATTGATCTCGCGCAAACGCTCCTGCGCATATGCGAGCAGCGCCGCCTCATGCGCCCTGATCCGCGACTTGCCGACCGAGTTGACATAATCGATGGCGGCGCCCAGTCCGATGGCTTGCACGATCGGAGGCGTGCCCGCCTCGAATCGGTGCGGCGGTTCGCCGTAGCTGATGCGATCCTCGAACACCTCGCGGATCATCTCGCCGCCGCCGTTGAACGGCGGCATCGCTTCGAGATGCGCGTGCTTACCATGGAGCACGCCAATGCCGCTCGGGCCATAGAGCTTGTGGCCGGTCATGGCGTAGAAATCGCAGCCGATGTCCTGCACGTCGATATCGAGGTGAACCGCGGCCTGCGCGCCATCGATGAGGACCGGAATGCCGCGAGCGTGTGCGCGCCGCACCACCTCCTTCACCGGCACCACGGTGCCGAGCATGTTCGACATGTGCGTGACGGCGACCATCCTGGTGCGCGGCGAAAGCAGCGCCTCGAACTCGTCGATGAGGAAATTTCCGTCGTCGTCGACCGGCGCCCAATTGATCACCGCGCCCTGGCGCTCGCGCAGGAAATGCCATGGCACGATGTTGGAATGGTGCTCCATGATCGACAGCACGATCTCGTCGCCGGGTTTGATGCGTTCGCGGCCGAACGTCTGCGCAACCAGATTGATCGCTTCGGTTCCGTTGCGGGTGAAGATGATCTCTTCCTTGCGGGAAGCGTTGATGAAGCTGCGCACCTTCTCGCGAGCATCTTCGTAGGCTTCGGTCGCAGCGTTGGCGAGATAATGCAGCCCGCGATGCACATTGGCGTATTCGGCCGCATAGGCGTGCTGGATGCGATCGAGAACCACCTTCGGCTTTTGCGCCGAGGCTGCATTATCGAGATAGACGAGAGGCTTGCCGTAGATTAGCGCGGCCAGAATCGGAAAGTCCTCGCGGATGCGTGCGACGTCGTAGGTGCCGTTGCTGACCGCCGGATGCATCTTTCGTATCGCCACCTTTGTCTTTGGCCATGCGCAGGTTCGACCCGCGCCCTACTCCCGCGCCTCGAGCCAGCGGGCGACGTCTGCCATCAGCGCATCGCGCAGGCCGGCATGCTCGATACCCTCGACCGCCTCGCCGACGAAGGCCTGGATCAGGAGCGCCTCGGCATCGTTGGCGGGAATGCCGCGCGCCTTGAGGTA
>CAWHPT010000037.1:0-79897 GCA_963831225.1 uncultured Alphaproteobacteria bacterium | reverse complement strand
CCCCCGCGCGGCGGCATCTCGAGCACCAGCTCGCCTTCCGCAGGAATTGTCACGGCGATTGCGAACCGGCTTGCCGGCGGAATGAGCAGCCGCGTGCCGTTGTCGGTGACGGGGTAGTGGACGGCGGGATAGGGATTTCCGTCCTGGCCGACGATGGCGATCTTGGGATGCCGCCCGGTTGCCGTTTCCGTCAGCTGGACGTTCATGTAAGCGAAGTCGCTGACATTGGCAGAGCACCCAGATCTCGGTCTGGCCTGCCTTGCTCTTGATGACCGGCTGGAACTGGCCGTTGACCGTGAACTGCACGTCGCGATGGGAGTCGGGAAGCGACGGATTTGGCGGAACACCCGGGTCGGCACTGCCCGCATGCGCCGTGAAGCGCAGCAGATTGCTCGGGATGAACTGGAAGAGTCCGCGGTCGTTGCGGATCGAGAGCGGCCCTGCATACCAGACGGTGAAGTATTTCTCTCCTGGCTTGGACTGGTTGAAATTCACCGGGGCAAGCAGCGGACGATAGGTGCCCTTCGCCAGTTCATCGCCTTGCGGCGGCGTTATCGAGCTTACGTATTGCGGCCAGTTCGGGTTGTTGAGCTGCGCAAGACCATTGGCGCGATCGAAGACGAAATTGTATTGCAGCAGCATGTTCCGGACGGGAATGCTGTTCTGCGTGACGAGCGGCAGGTTGCCGTCGGTGCGGCCGATCGCGAGCAGGCCGGCAAGGCCCGTGTAGGTTTGCGCCGCAGTGAGGCCGTGCAGGTGGCTGTGATACCAATACGCTCCCTGCGGCATATTCATCGGAATATCGTAGGTGTAGGTGTTGGACATGCCGGCCGGGATGTGCAGCAGAACGTTGTCGGCATTGCCTTTCGGACTGACGTGGACACCGTGAACGTGAAGGTTCAACGGCGATGAGGTCATTTGCTCCGGGTAGATCGGAACCGTCTCGCCCTTCGGCGTGTATTGCGGATTGAAGTAATCCCGAATTGTCAGGTCCGACAGGCCGTTTTCCAGGTGGACGATCAGCGTCTCGCCCGGAAAAACCTGCAAGGTCGGCGCGGGATAGAGGTTGCCGCCGGACATCTGCCCATCGGATGCCGTGCCGCGGATCACCTGATAGTCGAAGAGGAGGAAGTTCTTGACGGGAGTAGCCACCGTATCGAGCCTGGCCGCGCCTTGACGCGCGGTCAGGCGGACTTCGAGCACGCCGTCCTTGCTCGCCAGCGTTACAGGTTCCCGGAACTCGGCGCTGACCGGCGGATTGGCCTTGCTTACGGCATCCTGCGCCGAGACCGGCGCTCCGGGCCAGCCACACATCGACAATGCTGCGATGGCACCGATAATACGCCGAAAAAACGGCGAATCGATTTGCCGCCCGCAAGCGGCCGAGAGACTGCGCATGAGACTGCCCTGTGTGTAAGCCTTGGTGCCGTCCGGAATGTGGTTGGAATAGCGCGGAGCGATCTCAACTTGAAGCTATCATGCAGCGAGGTCAATCGGCTGATCGATGAGCCTGGCGGCGAGCTTCGTAAGGCTGGCCGTCAGGTCCGCCGGCTTGGGATTTCGTTGATCGGACATCGACGTTTTCGTCCGCCAGGATATAATCGCTGTCCACCCATGACCCCAAGGGAGGAAACAAAGATGAGGAGAATTCTGCTTGGCGCGGCGCTCGTCGCTTTCGCCGCCGGCGCGTCGGCCCAGGACAGGCGCCCCGACTACGGCCCGGCGGTCAACGCCGCGGCCGCGAAGAAGATCGCGGCCGGCATCATCGCCGAATGCCAGAAGAACAGCTGGAACGTCGCCGTCGCCGTGGTCGATACCCACGGATTCCTGGTGTACTTCGAGCGCATGGACAACACGCAGACCGCCAGCATGGACATCGCCATCGGCAAGGCGAAGGCCGCGGCGACCTATCGGCGCCCGACGCGCGTTTTCATGGATGTGATCAACAAGGGCGGGCCGGCGACGGCCACTCTGCCCGGTGTCTTCGCCTCGCCCGGCGGGGTGCCGATCATGGTCGACGGCAAGGTCACCGGCGCAGTCGGGGTGAGCGGCGTCACCGGCGACCAGGACGAGCAATGCGCCAAGGCCGGCCTCGGTAGCACATAGCCCTATTTCATCCTGCAGTCCTGCACATAGGCGTCGGCACGGTTCTGCAGCACCGTGCCGATCGATGCCCAGCACCAACTCGCGGCCGTGCGCGAGCAGAACAAGACGGAGATTCTCAGTCGGCCAACGCCTGTTGAGTTCTGACGGGAGCAAAGTCGAGCATGTGACTAAAAAAGCTGGACGAGGCCGCAAAACCCCTTTCACGCCCCTTTGGGTCGGTGGCGGGCCGAAGCTCAGAGCGACCGAGTGCCGCTGCGCGCTGCTCGGTTACATCTCCGATGCACTCGCCGGCCACTCGCTTCGGAACACTTTGCCTTCGGTGTCCCGGCCCTCGACTTTGAACGTCGTGGCCCCGTTGGGCGTATAGGTGAAGCGGAAGTTCGGATCTTCCGAAATCGAAATCCCAGCTTGCATGCTGAACAGCAACGCGTCGCCCTGCCACACGCGCAGCTCTTCCACGAAATTCGCCGGGATATAGAGCTGGCTCACCTGATCGCGCTGCAGACCCGAATTGTTGGGGTGACGGATCATGATCTGCGCCTCACGCGAGGCGCTGGTGGGCCCACCGGCCGGCTTCCCGAATACCCTGAACTTCATCTGGCCCAAGTTGGCGACCGCCTCGTCCACGTTCTTCCCCGCAGGAGCGGAGCACCCGCCTGAAGCTTTCACATAGGTCTTGACGAAATAAAGCCTGCTGTCGCTCAGCTCCGCGACGACATGCACCTGCGTGTAGGAATTGACGCGCACGCGCGTCGAAATCGCCGAAACGCCAGCACCATCACCGAATGTGAATGTCGCCGCAACAGGTACGGGATTATCGTCGATCACCAACGTGAGCGTCTTCAGACGGCGTGGGTCACCCGGCGGGAGCGTCACACGCATCGTCACGGGAACGATCGCGGCGTCCTCGGCGCGCGCCGGCATCTCTATGCTCACGAGCCCAATGCCATCGGCGAGTGGGCGTCCCTTGAAGATGTCGTTGGCGAGCGACGCCCACGTATCTCGAGGTTCGGGAGTTGCGGCCGAAGAAAGCCGAGCCGGGGCAACCTGCAGCGCTGCCGCAAGCCCCGCGACACAAAGCCAGGTCCATTGGGAGGCTGCCGGACGAAGGCACCTCGGTCCGACCATGGTTCGCTCCTGCGTTCTGGGGGCCGAAATTCAATGGCACAATACTCCGCCCCGCGTAACAATTCTATTCCCATTCGAGCTCCGAGTAGGCCGCCGTCGCGTTGCGGGCGTTGCTCTCGTCGAACAGTTCCCACCGCGTTCGTTCCGATTGTGCGACGCTCTGCGACGCGGCGGCGATCGTCTCGCCGCGCTTGATCGAGGCGCGCACATCCTGCGCCAAACGCTGGAGGTACGTGCGTTCGTCCTCGAGAGCGGTCGGCCATCCCGCGACCGGACCGTGGCCCGGCACGACACGTCGGGCCGGAATGGCTGCAAGCTCGTCGATGGCGGCAAGCCAACCCTTCAGGCTCCCGTCGAGCACCGGCAAATGCCGCAGAAATACCAAGTCGCCGGCAAACAGCGTCCCGGAGGTCTCGTCCAGCACCGTGAGATCATTGTCGGTGTGCGAGGCCCGCCAGGCCTTGAGCATGAGGACTCGATCGCCGAGATCGATCCGCGCCTCGCGCTCGACGACTTGCATCGGCGGAACGATCTTGACGTCTGCCATCAACTCGTCGCCCAGAACCCGTCGAAAGGTATCGAGATAGAACTGGCCGCGCGCTGCGAGTGCTCGCGGGAGGTTCACGTGGCCGACGACCACCGCGCCCTCGAAGGCAGCGTTCCCGAAGATGTGATCGGGATGGGCATGGGTATTGATGACGTACCGAACCGGTTTCGGCGTCACTGCGCGGATGGCAGCCAGCAGCCGGCGCCCTTCGCGCACGCTTCCGCCGCTGTCAATCACAGCGACAGCGTTGCTGCCGACGACAAATCCGACGTTGGCGATTGCGCCCTCGTTCTGCCGGGTCATCAGGGCAATGGCACCGATGTGGGCATAGAGGCCGGACGCGACCTCGGTCACGGGTAGCGGATCGGCCGCTTCGCCTGGCCGCGCATCCGGCATGGCAGCCAGGAGCGTCATCACCGAGGCACATGCGATCGCGTTCCACCGATTGGCCGAGTGAGAAGCCATTTGAGCATCTCCCGGATAAGCAATTTCAGAGCGACTTCCATAATGCGGCAATATCGCGACGAACAGCCTCCCGAATGGCACGCGGATGAAGGCCATCATGCACCGTTCCGTCAGGTGGGCGCTTGTCTTGCTCTTGTGGGCGCGCATGCCCTTGTCCAGCCAGGAAATATCCGAGCCGGAGGGGTACCGCGCAGAAGATTATCGTGCGCCAACGCCTGCCACTCTAAAGGGTGCGCGGGTCGTCACCACCTCGGAAGCCGAGCAGCTCTGGAAGGCGGGCGGCGCCATCTTTCTTGATGTCCTGCCACATGCGCCACGTGCCGGCCAACTTGCCGCCCGGAACGATCTGGCGAGAAAAGCCGCGGCGGAATATTCCCGGCAGCAGCTGGCTGCCAGATATCGGATACGGGGCGCTCGCGCCGGTGACCGAGAACTACTTGCGAACCAACCTCGCGCGCGTGACGGGAGGCGACCAGACCAAGATGCTCGTGGTCTATTGTCTGCGCGATTGCTGGATGTCCTGGAACGCGGCAAAACGAATTCTGGTCATGGGATACTCCAACGTCATCTGGTACCCGGACGGCACCGATGGCTGGGCCGAAGCTGACCTGCCGCTGCGGGAGTCGATGCCGGAACCACAGTCGTCGCAGTAGCGCACGATCCGCAAAATGAACCAGAATGCCAAAACAGGATTCGCATTCGGATCTCCTTCTGCCGCGGTTCCCTTCGCCGTCGAAATCTTCACAGCGACGGCCAACAAACGTCGGCATTCTGCACTACCTTTTTGACACTGCACGGGAGAAGAAAGGAACGTCAAAATGGCAGTGAAACCTGTTCCCGACGGCTATCACACCCTCACGCCCTATCTCGTCGTGCGCGGCGCGGATGAGACCGTCGAATTTCTCAAGAAGGCCTTCGGCGCCGAATTGTCTTTCGAGCCAATGAAGCGGCCCGACGGCAAGATCATGCACGCGGACCTCAAGATCGGTAACTCGCACGTGATGATGTCGGAGGCGACCGATCAGCATCCGGCAATGCAGTGCATGGTCCACGTCTATGTGCCGGACGTCGATGCCGTCTACCAACGCGCGCTGGCCGCCGGCGGCACATCGACGATGGAACCGATGGATCAATTCTACGGCGACCGCGGCGGCAGCGTGAAGGATCCGTCCGGCAATCACTGGTACATCGCGACCCACAAGGAGGATATCGCGCCCGCAGGAGCTCAAGAAGCGCGCGGAGGCGATGTTCAAGCAGCAGAAGGGCAAGGCGGCATAACGCCGATTGTCCTGCCGCAAAGATGCATGCAGCGGGTATAGGCGTGGGCTGAACGAAGCCCACTCCGGCGGGGTTGTTCTACGCCGCACCGTTACAGTCCCCTTCCCCGGAAACATCAATTTCGCGCTGGAAGTAGCTACATGTTGCAGCTCGGTGAAACCACTTTCTCGACGGCGGCCGCGATGGCGAGCAGGCGGCGGTCGGCATCGTTCTCGCCGATCAGCATCAAGCCGACCGGCGCATCGCCGGCGTGGTGGCACGGGATCGAGATCGAGCAGCGATCGAGGAAATTGGCGACCGACGGGTTGCGCAGCACCATGGCATTGACCCGGCGATAGGCGTCGTCGGGCTCGAGATCGGCGAGCTTGGGCGCGACCACCGGAACCGTCGGCATCACCAGGGCGTCATAGGGAGCGGTGATGGCTGCCAGCCGCCGGATGAAATCGGCGCGCGCATTGACGAGATCGATGTAGTCGGCGGCCTCCTGCTCCTGCCCGCGCAGAATGCGCACCGAGCACGCGCGGATCGTACGCGGCCCCGCTTTGTTGCCGGGTGCTGGCGATCAGCGGCCGATGGATCGCATAGGATTGCGCCGCCGCGAGGCCGCCCTTGGCGTTGAGCTGCGACAATTCTTCGAGCTCACGCAGCGGAATGTCGAAGATGCGCGCGCCGGCCTTGCCGATCGCAGCCAAGGCGCGATCGAAGGCGCGCGCGACCGCCGGCTCGAGCCCTTCGAGCATCATGGTCTGCGGCACCGCCAGCCGCAGGGCCTCGAGCGGGAACGCCGGCAGCTCGCACGAAGCCTCGCCGGCGAGCACGGCGTCGAGCACGGCGCAACATTGCACGCTCGCCGCGAGCGGGCCGACGGAATCGAGCGAGCTCGAGAGCGGGAACGCCCCCTGCGTCGGTACGCGGCGCGCGGTAGGCTTGAAGCCGACGATGCCGCACAACGCCGCCGGAATGCGGCAGGAGCCGCCGGTATCGGTGCCGAGCGCGCCGAACGCCATGCCGTCGGTGATCGACACCGCAGCCCCCGACGACGAGCCGCCGGGGATGCGCGCCGCCTTGCGGTCGTAGGCATTCGCGGGCGTGCCATAGTGCGGATTGATCCCGAGCCCGGAAAAGGCGAACTCGGTCATGTTGGTGCGCCCGATCGGAATGAAGCCGGCCGCCCGCAGGCGCGCCACGGCGGGCGCATCGCTCGACGCCGGCGCCGCGCCGCGCAGCACCAGCGAGCCGGCCGTGGTGACCTCGCCCGCGATATCGAACAGGTCCTTGATCGAGACCGGAATGCCGGCGAACGCGCGAGCCGGCACCGCGCGCGCGCATGTGGTCGTGAAAATCTGCTGCGGCACGCGCGGCCTGCGCGTCGACCTGGAG
Source organism: uncultured Alphaproteobacteria bacterium (assembly GCA_963831225.1). Taxonomy (GTDB): domain Bacteria; phylum Pseudomonadota; class Alphaproteobacteria; order Rhizobiales; family Xanthobacteraceae; genus VAZQ01. Next base: position 72,993 of record CAWHPT010000037.1, on the reverse strand, counting down.
GAAAGCGCGCCCACCCTCTCCCGAGCGGTCCTCGATGCGCGCCAGGCAATCCTCCACCAGGTCGCGGGCTTTGTGGCCGGCCTCGAGACTTGCTGCGGCTCGCATGATATCGGCGCATGGCGCCTCGCTTGGCATTCGACAGGACTGTATATTGCGGTCGCCATCACATAGCAGCTTTGACCTCCATCGGCCGCCTGCTAGGTTCGCCGCTGCGGATCGGCGCCACCTTCCCTGGAGTACGCGTGTTGCAAGTCCTCTCTCTTTCGTTGCATGCCAAGTCCACCACACCACGGCCAATCAGCGTACCGATCTCCCAGGCGGTGATCGCCGGCTGGACCGGCCGCGATCCGGCCGCGGTCGAGAAGCACATCAGGGAATTGGAGGCCTTGGGCGTGCACGCGGCCGGCAACGACGCCGATCTTCTATCGCGTCTCGGCCGCGCGGCTGACCACCGAGGACAGCATCGAGGCGGTGGGCGAGGGCTCCGGCGGCGAGGTCGAGTTCGTGCTGCTGCAGCATGACGGCAGGCTATGGGTCGGCGCCGGGCTCCGACCACACCGACCGCGAGGTGGAAAAATACGGGGTCACCGTCTCCAAGCAGATGTGCGAGAAACCGGTCGCGCCCGTGTTCTGGGCCTATGATGACGTCGCGCCGCACTGGGACCGCCTGATCCTGCGCTCGCACGTAGTCGAACGCGGCAAGCGGGCGCTTTACCAGGAAGGCGCCGTCACCGCGATGATGGATCCCGGTGCATTGATCGCGCGCCATGCCGCGAGCGGCGGCCTGCCCGACGGCACGCTGATGTTCTGCGGCACGCTCGCCGCCCACGGCGGGGTGCGCCCGACCGGCGAGTTCGCGTTCGAGCTCGAGGATCCCGTGCTCGGCCGCAAGATCGCGCACGCCTATCGGGTGCGCACGCTGCCGATACTGGGATGATGCAAGGTACCGAATTGCGCAAGACCTGCCGAGAAATGCAATGCCGATGAACAAGCCGCATCTCGAATTCACCCGCGTGGACATGAACACGGGCTGGGCCACGCCGCCGGGCTATCCTGCCGGCATCAAGCAGAAGATTCTCGCGAGCGATCTCGACGAGGATCGCAAGATGGGAAGCCGCACGCGGCTGCTGCGCTTCGATCCCGGCACCTACACGACCGCGCCGTTCGTGCACGACCACTGGGAGGAAGTCTATGTCGTGTCGGGCGACCTCATCGTCGGCAACGACACAGCAGGGCAAGGGCGGCGAGACCGTTCGAGGCGCCGACCTATGCCTGCCGGCCGCCCGGCGTCCATCATGGGCCGTTCAAGTCGGAGCGCGGCTGCATGCTCTACGAGATCCACTATTACGACGAGAGCAAGAAATAGCCCCCTCCCATCCCTCCCCCGCTTGCGGGGGAGGTTAGGGTGCGGGCCTGCGGAGGGCCTGACCATGCTGGCGCCGGAAGACAAGCTGAAGCTTTCGATGAAGCCTTATCTGGCGGCGACGGCCCGGTTCGCCGCCGGCGCCGATACGCCGCGCGCGATTCCTCGAACGCTGCCTCGCCGATCTCGCGGCGCTGGAGCCGAAGATCGGCGCCTTCGTGCATCTCAACATCGAAGGCGCGCGCGCGGCTGCCGACGCAGGCGACCGCGCGCTGGCGCGAGGGCCAGCCGCTCTCGCCGATCGACGGCATGCCGATCGGCATCAAGGACATCATCGAGACCGCCGACATGCCGACCGAGAACGGCTCGCCGCTGTTCGCCGGCTGGCGCTCCGAGCGCGACGCCGCCAGCGTCGCCGCGCTGCGCGAGGCCGGCGCCGTCATCCTCGGCAAGACCGTGACCACCGAATTCGCCGCGACCGAGCCGCGCGGCACGCGCAATCCGCACGATCTGCGGCGCACGCCCGGCGGCTCGAGCAGCGGCTCGGCCGCCGGCGGTCGCCGCCGGCATGGTCAGCGCGGCGCTCGGCACGCAGGTGATCGGCTCGACCATCCGCCCGGCGAGCTATTGCGGCTGCGTCGGCTTCAAGGCCATCGGTCGGCGCGCTCAACCGCGGCGGCAGCTACGACGGACTGAGCCAGAGCGCGACCGGCGTGCTCGCCGCCACGCTTGGAGGACGCCTGGCAGGTCGCCTACGAGATCGCGGTGCGCGCCGGCGGCGATCCCGGCTATCCCGGCCTGTTCGGACCCGACAGCGTGCCGGCCGCGCAGCAAGCCGCGCCGCCTCGCCTTCCTGGAGACCGCGGGCTGGAGCGCTGCCTCGAGCCGGCGCCAGAGCGGCGATGGCCGACGCGCTGGCGCGCTGCAAGGCCGCCGGCATCGACATCGTCACGCGCCAGGCCGACGCCAAGGTCGCCGCGGTCGAGGACGCGATCGCGCCGGCGCGCCCGCTGTCGATGCGCATCAACGGCTGGGAATCGCGCTGGCCGCTCAACACCTATCGCGAGCGCGACGCCAGCAAGCTCAGCAAGGTCATGCTCGAGCGGCTCGCCGAAGCCGAGGCCATGACGCCTCGACGACTACCGCGCCGCGCTCGCGCAACGCGAGCAGGCGCGCGCGCTCTACGCCGAGCTTGCCGCGGAATGCGACGCCTGCGTCACGCTGTCGGCGCCGGCGCCGCGCCGGTCGGGCTGCAATCGACCGGCGACCCGACCTTCACGGTGCCCGCCTCGCTGCTCGGCATTCCGGCGATCTCGCTGCCGGTGCTCGAGGATCGAAGGCCTGCCGCTCGGCCTGCAGGTGATCGGCTTCGTCAACGGGGACGCCGAAGCCGTTCGCCGCCGGCTGGCTGCGCGATCAAGGCCTTGCTCATGAGACGTCGATGGACGATCGAACGGCAGCCCGCAGCAGCTGCACGCCGCGCTCGAGCGCTACCGCGACGGGCCGCCGCGGCACGCGCGCAGCTATCCCGATCTGCACGAGCACGTGCTCGCGCTGGCGCGCGAGCGGCCTGCTCGTCGTGGTCGACGAGCCGATCAACAAAGACACCGAGATGCATCCGCTGGTGCGCTGGCAGTATCGCGGCGGCATCGCGGAGCCGGACCGCAAGGCGTTCCTGTTCACGCAGCCGACCGATTGCAAGGGCCGCCGCTTCGACATCGCGGTGCTGGTCGCCGGGCCTCGCCGCCAACCGCGACGTCTATCGCATCGGCTTCGGCAAGCCGCTCGAAGAGATCGGCGCGACCTGGGTCGAGGCCATCGCCGAATCCGATTGCGCCGCGCGTCGTCGACCGACGCGCCGTGCCAGGAGATCGTGATCACCGGCGACGATCTCGACCGCGACGGCGCGGCGCTCGACGGCCTGCCGGTGCCGATCTCGACGCCGGGCTGGGACAACGCGCCCTATCTCTCGGCCGGCCACTACATCACCAAGGATCCCGACACCGGCATCCAGAACGTCGGCAATTATCGCGGCCAGCTCAAGGCGCCGCGCCGGCTCGGCATGAATCCGTCGGTCGAGCTGCGCGCCGGCATCTATCGCCCATTGGGAGAAATGCAAGGCGCGCGGCGAGCCGCTGCCCTGCGCGGTCGTGGTCGGCTGCCCGCCGGCGATCTCCTATGCGTCGGTGCAGAAGATGCCGGAGAATCTCGACGAGATCGCGGTCGCCGGCGCGCTCGCCGGCGGGCCGATCAACGTGGTGCGCGCGAAGACCGTCGACCTGCTGGTGCCGGCGGAAGCCGAGATCGTGATCGAGGGCCTGATCAACACCGAGCTGCTGGAGCCCGAAGCGCCGTTCGGCGAGTTGCACGGCTACGTCAATCTGCAGGAATACAACGCCTTCATGGACGTGACCGCGATCACGCGCCGGCGCCATCCGATCCTCACCTCGTTCATCAGCCAGGTGACGCCGAGCGAATCGAGCGTGATCCGCCGCGTCGCGATGGAGCCGGTCTACCTCCATCACCTGCGATCGGTGCTCGGCATCAAGGGCGTGAAGCGGGTCGCGATGCACGAGCCGCTCACCAGCCTCTATGCCGTGATCGCGATCCAGTTCGCGCGCGGCGCGCCCGAGACCGAGATCTGGCGCGCGCTGCATGGCGCGTCGTCGCTGCATCGCTTCGCCGGCAAGTGGATCATCGCCGTCGACGAGGACATCGAGCCCGACAATGCCGACGCGCTGTTCTGGGCGATGTCCTACCGCTGCCAGCCGCAGCACGATCTCAAGGTCGTGCCGCACAAGGACCCCGGCCACGGACCGCGCGGCCCGCACGACGGCGGCGAGAGCGCGGCCGTGCTGATCAACGCCACGCTCAAGGGCACGTTCGCGCCGGTGGCGCTGCCCAAGCGCGAGTTCATGGAGAATGCCAGGGCGATCTGGGAGCGGCTGGGCCTGCCGCCGCTGACGCCGGAACCGCCGTGGCACGGCTACGATCTCGGCCATTGGCCGCAGGAGCTGGCGCGCCAGGCCGAGATGGCGACGAGGAGCGACTATTTCGAGCTCGGCAAGAACCTCGCCAACGAGCGGCGCAGCGACGTCGCCATGAACACGCCGGTGCGAGCAGCGAATAGCTAAGCCTCGCACGACACCAGATGGAGAAACGAATGAAGCTCGCCGTCCCCGACATGATCTCGAACTCGTACTTCCCGGCGATCGCCGCGATCGAGCTCGGCTTGCTTCAAGCAGGAAGGCCTCGATGTCTCGCTCGAGATGATCTTCCCCGTCGACAAGTGCTACGCGGCGCTGCGCGACGGCGCCGTCGATTTCGTCGGCGGCTCGGCGCATTCGGCGCTGGCCGCGTTTCCGCAATGGCAGGGCGCGAAGCTGCTCTGCGCGCAGGGACAGGGCATGTACTGGTTCCTGGTCATGCACAAGGATCTCGGCGGCCAAGCGCGGCGACCTGAGCGTGGTGAAGGGCAAGCAGCATCGGCGCGGCGCCCTGGGTCGATATGGGGCTGCGCCGCCTGCTGATCGAGGCCGGCATCGATCTCGCGCGCGACGAGGTCAAGATCGCGCCGGTGCCGGGCGCGCATCGGCGCCGGCGTCAATTTCGGCGTGACCGCGGCGAAGGCGCTGGAGGACCGCAAGATCGACGGCTTCTGGGCCAACGGCATGGGCACCGAGGTGGCGGTGCGCCGCGGCGTCGGCACCGTCGTGCTCGACGTGCGGCGCGGCGATGGGCCCGAAGCCGTGCTTCAACTACACCATGGCCTCGATCGCCACCACCGACGCGCTGATCGAGCGCTCGCCGGAGACGGCCGCCGCCGCGGTGCGCGCGATGGTGAAGACCCACGCCGCGCTGAAGGCAGAACGTCGCGCGCGCGACCGAGGTCGGCCGCAAGCTGTTTCCGCCGTCGGAGGCCGAGCTGATCGCCGAGCTGATCCGCCGCGACCTGCCCTATTACGACGCCTCGATCTCGCGGGACTTCGTCGCCGGCATGAACCAGTTCTCCCGCGACATCGGAATTCTCAACGGCGATGTTCCCTATGAGAGCGTGGTCGCGACGCAGTTTTCGCAGTTGTGGAAGCAGACGTGAGATGTAGGGTGGGCAAGGCGCCTCGCGCGGCTCCGATTTTGCGCACGGCCTTGCGCGCCTTGCCCACGCGTCTGTCTCTCGACGTGGGGACGCGTGGGCACGGCGCTACGCTTACTCGCGTGGCGAGAGCCGAGTGTTTGGTCCGCACCTTTGCCCACCCTACACGAGGCTGAATGGTCAATGGCGCGCGCGAAAGGAGAGCAGTCATGAAAATCGAGGGCGCCTGCCACTGCGGGTACATCAGCATCGAAGCCGAGGCCGATCCGGACAAGACCACGATCTGCCATTGCACCGATTGCCAGACGGGCACGGGCTCCGCGTTCCGCGTCTCCGTTCCTGTTTCCGGCGCGACGTTCACGATGTCCGGACAGCCGACGGCTTACCTGAAGACGACCGCGGAAAGCGGCAATCCGCGCGTCCAGGCCTTCTGCCCGCGCTGCGGCTCACCGATCTATTCCACCACGCCCGGCAACGGACCGCAGGCCTCCTACATGGTGCGTGTCGGCATCCTGCGCCAACGCGACCAGTTCGTGCCGAAGCGGCAAAACTGGATGCGTTCGGCAATGCCTTGGGTGACGGGACTTGCCGCAGCTCTCAAGAACGAGAAGCAGGGCTGAGCGGATGTTGAACCGTCTCATATTCATGGTCCGGCTCGTGGCGATGAACGACGAGCCGTAGGGTGGGCAAAGGCGCTGACCCGAGTTCGCATCGAGCACGATGTCGCGCGCCTTTGCCCACGCGCAACGCAAAGATGCAGTAGAACCGTCCCTTGCATGACGAAACGCGTGGGCAACCGCGAAGGCGCCGTTGCCCACCCTACATAACGCGGAATGGTCAATCGGTCGCGATCGGCGGCAGGTTGAGCGCGGCATCGACCAGCGCGGTGGCGCGCTTGAAATCGAAGCTGCGATAGACGTTCTGCTTCACGATGAACGAAGCGCCGCCGTAGAATTTCTCGTATTGCTGGTGGCGGCTGCCGAACTCGGAGCCGATGAAGTCCCAGGCGAGCCGCATCAGCGCGACCTTGCTTTTCGCATCGGAGGAGGCCGAGCGCATGTAGCGCTCGATATCGCCTGCGGTCTCCGGATTCTCGAAGTCATGCAGCGACGACGGCAGCGTGATCATCGCCGCGCCGGTGAGCTCGCGGACGATCTCCAGCATGCGGCCGTTGAGCTCGGATTGCAGCGCCATCGCCGAATAGAGCGCCGTCGCCGACGGCCACAGCACGCCGTCCTTGTCGATCGGCCCCGCCGTCTCGTGCGCGAGCAGCATGGCCTCGTAGACCGATACCAGCGCGGCGAGCTCGCCCATCATGACCTGCACCGCCGGATTTCCGGCATTGCCGGTCATCTCGTTCATGCGCTGGGCGAGCCCGATCATGAAGCGCAGCTTGGTGACGTAGCGCACCTGCGCCTGGTGATTGCCGTAGAGGTGCGATGGCGTCTTGAACCACTGATCGCGCGAGATCGCGATGTTGCGATAGATGAACACGCGCTCCCACGGCACGAACACGTTGTCGAAGACCACGTAGCTGTCGGATTCGTCGAAGCGGCTCGACAGCGGATAGTCGAACGCGTTGGTGGCGCTCATCGCGAACGGCCGGCGCGGATAGAGCTTGACCCCCGGGGCATTGACCGGGACCGCGAGGCAATTGGCGTAGTTCTCGTCGCCGGGCGCAGCGGATGGATGCAGCTCAACTGGATTTCATCGGCGATCGCGCCGCCGGTGGCGAGCTGCTGCGCGCCTGAGATCACGATGCCGTCGTCGCGCTCCTTGACCACGCCGGCATAGAGCGAAGGCTCGCTCTGCTGGTGGGCGGGCTTGCTGCGGTCGATCTGCGGCGGCACGATCGCATAGGCGACGTAGAGGTGGTTGTCGCGCATATGCTCGTAATAGGCGACCACGTTGTCCGCGAATTTCTGGCCGCCGGCCGCCAGCACGCCCGGGGTGGCGGCGTAGCCGCAGAAGAACCCGGCGACGTGATCGGGCGTTCGCCCCATCAGCCCGAAGGTCGCCTCCGCCCAGGTTTCCGAGAACAGGCGCCGGGCGCGCAGATCGGCGTGGCTGCGCGGGATCTGATAGGCGCGCAGCACCGGCTCGCCGGTCTTGGGCGAGACGAAGGTCATGCGCTCGCGCAGCTCGGGCGCCGCGCGCGATGTCGTAGAGCCTCGCGATCGAGCGGGCCGCCTCGCGGAACGCGCGGTGGCTGGTCACGTCGTCGACGCGCTCGCCGTCGACGAACACCTGGCGTCCGTCATCGAGCGAGCGAAGATAGTCGGCGCCTGTTCGCATCGGTAATATGCCTCGTTGTCGGCCTCACGACCTTACGCCGTTGGCGATCAGCTCGACCAGCTTGTGCGGCGTGACCGGAGTCTGCGCGATGCGCACGCCAAAGGGTTGCAGCGCGTCCTCGATGGCGGAGATCACCGCCGCCGCGGTCGGGATCGTGCTCACCTCGCCCGCGCCCTTGGCGCCGAGCGGATTGAGCGGCGACGGCGTCTGCTTGTAGCAGCGTCTCGATCGCCGGCACCTCCATCGCGCCCGGCAGCAGATAGTCGGCGAAGGTGGTGGTGACGGGCTGGCCGCTGTCGTCGAAGCCCATCCATTCCAGCATGGCATTGCCGATGCCGTGCGCTACGCCGCCGCGCACCTGGCCATCGACCATCATCGGATTGATCAGGGTTCCGGAATCCTGCATCGCCACATAGTTGAGGATGCGCACCCCGCCGGTTTCGGGGTCGACCTCGACCTCGGCGACATGACAGGCATTGGCGTAGGCGAGCGCATCGGTGCGCCAGTTGACGTTGGCTTCGAGCCCGGGCTCGATGTCGGGCGGAAAGCCGTAGCCGGGCGCGCCCTTGAGGATGCGCGCAAGCTCGCCGAGCTTGACCGCAAGCTGCGGCGCGCCGACCACGCGCACCTCGCCGTCCGCGATCTCGAGATCGTGCTCGGCCGCTTCGAGCACATGGCTCGCGAGCTTCTTCGCCTTGTCCGCCACCGCGCGCGACGCGAGCAGCACGGACGATCCCGCGGTCACGGTCTGGCGGCTGGCGAAGGCGCCGAGCCCGAGCGCTACGGCGCCGGTGTCGCCGGGCACGACGGTGATATCCTCGGCCCGCAGGCCGAGCTCGCCGGCACAGATCTGCGCGAGCGCGGTGCGCAGCCCCTGCCCGATCGCGGCCGCGCCGGTGAACACCGATACGCGTCCGGTGTTCGACACCCGCACCAGGCCGGACTCGAACGGCCCGCGGCCGGTACCCTTGATGCCGTGCGCGAGCCCGATGCCGATATAGCGGCCCTGCTCTGCGCGCCGCGGCCTGGCGCTCGCGGAAAGTCGTCCCAGTCCGCGGCCTGCGAGCACCTGCGCCTGGCATGGCCGGATAGTCGCCGCTGTCGTATTGCATGCCGGCGCCGGAGCGCGCCTTGAGCGGCTTGGTGTAGGGCATCTTCTCCGGCGGGATGAGATTGCGCCGGCGCACCTCCGCGCGCTCGAGCCGCAGCTCGCGCGCCACGCGGTCCATCAGCCGCTCCATGGCGAAGGCGGCCTGCGGATAGCCGGCGCCGCGCACCGACGACACCGGCGTCTTGTTGGTGGCGGCGACCGTGACCTCGATCGCCAGTGCGGGAAGCATATAGGGGCCGCTCATCATCGACGCCGAGTTGTAGGGAATGTTGACGTCCTGCAGCGCGTAGGCGCCGAGATCGTGCAGCAGGCGGCCGCGGATGCCGAGCAGCCTGCGCCTGCGCATCGACCGCGACGTCGACCGACCAGTACTGGTCGCGCTCCTGCGCGGCGTTGGTGAAATGCTCGCGCCGGTCCTCGATCCATTTGATCGAGCGCTTGAGCAGCTTGGCCGCCGCCACGACGGCGATGTCTTCAGGATAGACGCAGAGCTTGGGGCCGAAGCCGCCGCCGACGTCGGGGGTGGTCGACCCGCAGCCGGCTCTCGTCGAACCCGAGCAGCGAGGTCAGCGACTGGAACAGGTCGTGCGCTTTCTGCGTCGAGGCCCAGACCGTCATGCTGTCGTCGGCGGCGCGCCATTCGCGCGAGGATGCCGCGGCCCTCGATCGGATGGCCGGCGCCGCGATGCTGCCAAAGCTCCTCGTGGAAGACATGCGCGGCCTTGCTGAAAGCCGCTTCGCGCATCGCCATAGGCGACCCTGTAGGTCGGCGGCGATGTTGGTGTTGAGCTCGCGGCGAACCGCCGGCGCCCCGGCATCGGCCGCCTTGCGGCAGTCGGCGACGGCCGGCAAGCACATCGTAATCGACGGCGACCAGCGCCGCGGCGTCCTCGGCGATATAGCGGTCGTCGGCAACGACGATGGCGACCGCCTCGCCGACATAAGATACTTCGCCGTCGGCGAGCGCGAACGACCAGAACCGCTCGAGCGGCGTGCCGGAATTGGAATGGCGCAGCATCCGCCGCTGCGCGAGGACCGGCGCGAGATCGTCGAGGGTGAGCACGGCATGGACGCCCGGCAATGCGCGCGCCGCCGGCGGCATCGACGTCGCGGATCGCGGCGTGCGGATGCGGGCTGCGCACGAATGCGGCGTGCAGCAGGCCCGGCAGCACGATGTCGTCGACGAAGCGGCCGCGGCCGGTGAGCAAGGGCCGATCCTCGAGCCGCGGAATTCGCGCTCCGATCAATGCATTCATGCTGGGCGGCATCAATCCAACAAAGCCTTGGCGGCCTTGGCGATGACATCCTTGGGCGTGGCATAGGCCTCCGCGAGCAGGGCATCGAGCCGGGCTGCCGGCACCGGATTGACGTCGAAGTTCAGCCGTTTCGCCTCGGCGAGAAACTCCGCATCCTGCATGGTGCGATCGAATGCTGCGATCAAAGCTGCCTTGCGGTCGGCGGGAATGCCGGGCGGGGCGGCGAACGGCCGCGCCATGGCCTGTCCGATCAATACGAGGTTCAGGATCTGTTTCTGGTCGGGCTGTGTCGCCAGCTCGGTCGCCGTCGGGACATCGGGCAGCTCCGCTTCCTTCTTGATTCCCGCCTGCACCAGGATGTTGACTTTTCTCTCCTTGAGCCAATGCGGATAGCGGCCCTTGAGCGTGCTCCAGGACAATCCGCAGAGCCCGTCGACCTCGCCCCGCTCGGTTGCCAGCTGGATCTCGTTGGTGCCGGGATAGCCGCTCACGATCTTGATTTTTGCACCGAAGACATTGCGGTAGAGCAAAGCGAAAATGTTTGGATCCGAGCCCGCGCCCTCCCCGCCCAAGGTCGCCTCCGTCACCAAGGCATCGTTCCAGCTCTTCACCCTTGCGTCGTGCCGGGTCACGCAGAGCGTGACCTCGTCGGTGACGCTGCCGAGCCAGCTGAATCTGGTGCTGTCGAATTCGGCTTTGTTGAGCAGCGGCGCAATCGCCAGGCTGCGTGAGAATGTGCCGATGGCCGAACCGTCCTTCGGCGCTACCGAGTAGATGTAGTTGGCGGCCTTGAGGCTGCCGGCGCCGGTCATGTTCTGCGCCACGACATTGGGATTGCCGGGAATGTGCCTGCTCAAATGGCGCGCCAGCAACCGTGCATAGGCGTCGTAGCCGCCACCGACGCTGTAGCCGATCACCACCGAGAGGGTCTTGCCCCGGTAAAAATCCTCGACCCCGGCTGCGCGCACCGGCTGGATCATGACTGTGGCCGCGAGAGTGGCTGCAATGCCGCAGATGCTGCGCGTCGAACGCGAACGGACCGGATGCATGATCGTTCCTCTGATATCGACTTCCCCGCGGCAAATTATCGATCACTGTTTGTATTGGGAAGAGCTTGCCGCACGGTAGTCCGGGTGGCATCGCCAATCGGGCCAGCTCGCCGACCAGCGCTCCGGCACCTTGGTGGCTCCGTGCTCCCGCGCTCGGGGAAGGATATCAAATCCGTGATGGTCGCTCTAGGATGCGATCCGACCCGATCGCTCCCGAAATCGGTTGCGGCGCCTGTCACAAGCGGGATGAAGAACGTGCTCATCCTGGATCCGGCACAACAGGCTGCGGCCGACGCACCCGCAAGCATTCAGCTGGTCCTGGCAGGTCCCGGATCCGGCAAGACCACGACGCTGACCAGCCGCTTCGTTCGCCTCGTGCAGCAGGGAGCTGACCGCAAGCGCATTCTGGCCCTGACCTTCACCCGCAAGGCCGCCGACGAGATCAAGCATCGCATCGCGGATGCGCTCGCTCTCGAATCTGCAAGAGAGCTGATGGTCGCGACGTTTCACGGTTTCAGCTTCCGGCAGCTGCGCTCCAATCCGCAGGCGGCCGGGCTCTCCGAACGCTTCCAGCTTTGGGACACGCCGCAGCAACGGCGCGTGTTTCATGCGCGGCACATGTGGTGGAACGAGGAGACCGACATCCTCGACATCATCGGCGGCGCCAAGGAACGCCTGCTCGACGCGGCGAGCTTCGCCGCACAGATCGATGAAGACGACCAGATTGCCGCCAGTGCGGTGGATTACTTCAGGGTCTACGAAAAAGCGCTGCGCGACGCTCGCGCCATCGACTTCGCCGACATGGTGCCGCTGGTGGTCAAGGCCATGGACGACAATTTCGCCTACGCGGCGGCGATCACCGGCCGGTACGATCATGTGCTGGTCGACGAATACCAGGACGTCAATCCCGGACAGATTCTAATGCTCGATCACTTCGTGAAGGCCGGCGTGAACCTGTGGGCGGTCGGCGATGACGACCAGACGCTGTACGCGTTCCGGGCGGCGGACGTGCGGTTCATTCTCGACTTCTCGCAAAAGCACCCGCGCGCTCAGATCCACGTCCTCGATCGCAATTATCGCTCCGGAGCGCAAATCGTTGCGGCAGCCAAGCGGCTGATCGCCAACAACCTGGCGCGTTGCCACAAGGACTATCGAGCGGTCGTGCCCGAAGCCGGCGAGATCGTCATCCGCGGCTACCGGGCGCCCGAGATCGAGGCACGGCAGGCAGCGCGAGCGGTGGCAGCGCTGCTCCAGCGCGGTCACCTTCCACGCCAGATTGCCGTCCTCTATCGCACAGGCTCGGTTGGCCTGGCGCTCCAGCCGGCCCTGCAAAAGCTCGGTATCCGCTACGAGGTGCGCGGTGCCGGCGATCTGTGGCAAGGCACCGCCGCCAAGCTGGTGGTCGGGTCGCTGCATTATCTGCGCGACGGAGAAACCGTCGAGGCCATGAGCCGCATGGGCAGCGGCAAGCGCGCGGACATCGCACGGAGCAAGCTCGACCAGGCCGGCAATGATGTCAAAAATGATTTTGCCGCATCATGCCGGCTGGTCCGCAGCATCGTTGCGACCGCCGTGCCGGGGCGGGCCTCCGAGCGGGACCGGGCCGAATGGACGAGCGTTGTCGACGCCGTGATCGCATTGGCGCTGTCTTGCAAGTCTCTGCAACAGCTCGAGGCCGAGATTGCCGATCAGTCGGCATCGCTGCGCCAGCCTCCGGAAAATGCCGTCGTATTGTCGACGATCCATTCAGCCAAGGGGCTGGAATGGGACGTGGTGCTGATGATCGGCATGGAGCAGGGAGTGCTGCCGCACGCCAACAATGACGACCTCGAGGAGGAGCGGCGGGTGGCCTATGTCGGCGTGACCCGGGCCAAGCGGCAGCTCGGTCTCAGCTACGCGATGTCACGGTTCGGGCAAAGCTCCAGTCCCTCGCAATTCCTGCACGAATTGGCCGGGAAAGAGCGGCGCCGCTGCGTCTGGACCGGTCCGCGGGCCGACGGCGCGGATGATCGCCTGCCGCTCTTGTCCGCGCGCGAGCGGCAGGACTCGGACGGCGGCGCGTTGCCGCAGGAAGAATCGAAGCGTTCGCGCAAGCAGCGCCGGCAGCAGCCTCCGAACGCGCGCGACGGCGTTCCGGCCCGCCATGGCAATGCGTGGAGTGCAGGAGAGGACAACCGCCTGCGCGCCCTCTTTTTGGCGGGTGAACCAATTTCCGAGCTGGCGAAAGCACATCAGCGGAAACGAGGCGCGATCTCGTCACGGCTGGTCAAGCTCGGCCTGCTGGCCGAGGACACTGCCGTGCCGTTCGACAAGACGACATCGCGATGATGAACCTTTTGGGCATGATATCGAGATACGATGCGGCATCACACTCGGTGTCATTCCGGCCGAGGGACCCCGGACTTGTCGGGGGACCGAGAGCCGAAATCCAGTAACCACCGGATCGGACGTCGGCCTGACGCTGCAGCATTTGCCCAGGCAGTGATTACTTGATGCCCGCCTACGCGGGCATGACACCGGACTTTTTTGACATCAAGACGGGCCGAAGACCTGGCGCCCGCCGAGAAAGGTCCGCTCGACCTCGATGTCCTTGAGCCGATCGAGATCGCAGGTGAGCGGATCCTCGGCGAGCACCACCATGTCCGCGACCTTGCCCGCTTCGAGCGATCCGTAGCGATCCTCGTTCCAGGTCAGGCGGTGGCCGCTTTGCGCCGCGATGCGCAGCGCCTCTTCCCGGGTCAGATGGCTCTCTCCGAGCCGGCGCTGGCCGTCCTCGTCCCAGCGCGCAATCGCCTCCCATGCCGTCCACAGCATCGAGTAGGGCACGCCGTCGGTCGACAGCGCGACCGGCACGCCGCCGTCCAGCATGCGCCGGATCGGAATGCCCTCGCCGCCGAGCTTGTCGAGGCCGTAGCGGTCGCCCGCCATCCAGAGGAAGCCCGGCACCACGGTGGCGATGACGCCGAGCGCCTTCATGCGCCGGATCTGCTCGTCGCTCGCCTGGTTGACGTGAATGACCACCCAGCGCCGGTCCCTGATCGGCACCTCCTTGTCGATCGCCTCGTAGGCGCTCAAGGCATATTCGAGGTCGCGGCTGACCACGCAATTCACCCGCAGCCCGAGCCGGGCCGCCTCGATGCCGAGCTTGACGAAGCGCTCGCGTGTCATCGCCTGATAGAAATGTCCGGCCCACTGATCGTAGGGATAGCCGGCGGCGATGATGTCGGCGACCGTCGCGTCGGCGTGGCCGCCGAGATTGATGCCTTCCACGCGCAGGATATCGTCGCCGCGGCCGCGGCCGCCGGCCGGGCCGGCGTAGTGGTAGAACAGGTCCATCAGCCGCTTGTCGTCGAAGGCCGCGCTCGGCATGCTGACCGGCGCATGCATGCGCAACGGCAGCGCGTTGCGCTCGGCATTCTCGCGGTAGGCGCGGATCACCGTGGGCGTGAGGCCGTGGCCCTCATAGAGCGAGGTCGTTCCGGCCGCCGCATAGGCGTGCGCGCCGAGACGCACGCTCTCCACCCGATCGGCGTAGTTGAAGCGCGGCAGGTCGCGGAACAGCGTGTATTCGAGCACCGGCACGAAATTGCGCTCGAGGAACACGCCGGTCGGCTCGCCGCGCGCATCCTTCACGATCTCGACATTGTGCGGCGCCGGCGTGTCGCGCGTCACGCCTGCCCGCGCGAGCGCCAGCGAATTGGCGACCGAGGGAAACGGACGGCGGCTCCACCAGCCCCACACCGCACGGATATAGACGGCATGGTCGGGTGCCACGGCATCGAGGTCGTGCCGGGTCGGAAAGCGGCCGTCGGTCAACTGGTCCGGCCGGCTGATGTATTCGTGCGGCGGCTCGCCCATCGGCATCAGCACGATCCATTCGCCGGCGGGCGTGCTCTGCGCGGCGCGCTTCACGACCGCGACGATGTCGGCGACCGAGTGCAGGCCGGCGATCGGAATGCCGCCGCGCGCCTTGAGACCTTCGCGGTCGGCATGCGGGTGGGCGTCGAAGAAGCCCGGCAGCACCGCGCGTCCGTTCGAGGTCGATCAGGCGGCGTTGTCGGAGCAGCGTCCTCGAGCAGCGCCGCATCCTCGCCGACCGCGGTGATGTGGCCCGACCGCACCGCGATCGCCTGCGCCACGCGCGAGGCACGATCGAGCGTGATGATCTTGCCGCCGTGCAGGATCAGATCGGGAGCAAGCATGAAATCGCTCAATGCATGACCGAGCCGCCGTCGACCACGATGGTCTGGCCGGTGATGAAGTCGCTGTCGGGCGAGCAGAGAAATACCAGGGTGCCGATCAAGTCGTCGGGATCGGCCTTGCGCTTGAGCAACCGCGAGGCGGTGTTGGCATCGATGACCGCGTCCGACCACTCCGGATTGTCGCGCACGGCATCGCTCATGATCAGCCCCGGCGCCAGGCAATTGACGCGCACGCCGTCGTCGCCGAGCTCGCGGGCGAGACAGCGCGTCATCGCCACCACGGCACCTTTGGACGCGACGTAATGCATCAGCATCGCGGTCCCCTTGAACACGGTGCCGGAGGCGATGTTGACGATCTTGCCGTAGCGCTGCCGGCGCATGTGCGGCGCCACCGCCTTTGCGCATTCGAACGAGCCCCGCACATTGACCCGCATGACTGCATCCCACTCCTGCGAATTGATCTCTTCGAACGGGCGCAGCCCCAGCCCGCCGAACATGGCGGCATTGTTGACGAGGATATCGACCTTGCCGAAAGCGTCGATCGTCGCGCTAACGAGATCAGCGATCGCTGCGGGGTCGGTGACATCGGCACGCCGCCCGATCGCCCGGCCGCCGGCGGCATTGAGCTCATCGGCCAGCTTGCCCGGATCGACCAGATCGACCACCGCCACCGCTGCACCTTCCTTCGCGAGGCCGCGGGCATAGGCCGCGCCGATGCCCTGGGCGGCGCCGGTGACGATGGCAACTCTGTCCTGCAGCTTCGACATGAATCAGTTCTCCAGATGATGGACCTGCATAGAAGCATGACGGTCGCCGTGTTCAATCCAAGTCGTCATTGCCGGGCTCGACCCGGCAATCCATCTTCCTTCGCAAGGGATATCGTCCATCCATCTCGTTGCTGCGTTGGCTCAACGGGTACATCATCAGAGAATGGGCTTTTGGGTCTATATACTCGCCAGTCGTCCGGGCGGCACGCTCTACGTCGGCGTCACCAATGATCTGATTCGCCGCATCTTCCAACACCGAGAAGGCTTGGTACCAGGATTCACCAAGCGTTACGGAATTAGGATGCTGGTCTATTACGAGCGCCACGACACTGTGATGGCAGCAATCCAGCGGGAGAAGAATGTCAAGCATTGGTCACGTGAGTGGAAGATCGACCTGATCGTCTCGATGAATCCAACATGGCAAGATCTCTATGAGGAGATCATCAAATAGAACTCTACGTTATTGCCGCACTATCGTCGTTGTCTGGCTCAAGTTGGTCAAGACGAGGTGCAAGGGATCCTCTGGCGAAGGAGATGGATTGCCGGGTCAAGCCCGGCAATGACGACGTGGAACACATCACTCGGCGGCGGCGAAAGCCGGGGCGGCGGCGTCGGCGGGGTCGCGCAGCTTCGGCATCACCTTCTCGCGCGAACAGGGTCATGCTCTTGCGCGTGAGCTCGGCCGGCATGCTGCCGATCTGCATCATCGCGACCAGGACGTTGAAGCCGATGTCGTCCTGATGATGCAGCAGGGTCTGGCGCACCGTCTCCGGACTGCCGCAGATGAACATGCCGCGACGGATGAACTCGTCGCAGTCCGGCGGCGCATCCGAGGTGAAGGAGCTTTTCGCCTGGCGCAGCCTCTTCATCGAGGCGACCGAGGTGTAGCCCGGCGGCAGCAGGTATTCCTGCGGCATGCGCAGAAACTTGTTGAACATCGCCTCGATGTGCGGCTTGGCCTCGCGGCGCGCCGCCTCGTCGCTGTCCGATACATAGACCGGCAGCGCCCAGCCGAGCTTGTCGGGCGACGCCTCGTACCCGTAGCGCGCCGCCGTCTCCTTGTACTGCGTGTGGAAGCGCTTGACCGCCGACACCGGGCTGAAGGTCTGCAGATAGGTGTATTTGCGGTCGGGATGCGACGCCCACTCGATCGTCTCGCTCGATCCCTGCGAGGGAATCCAGACCGGCGGATGCGGCTGCTGGTAGGGCCGCGGCCAGAGGTTGACGTACTGGAACTGATAATGCTTGCCCTCGAAGGCGAACGGTCCGGTCCGCGTCCATGCCTGCAGGATCAGGTCGTGCGCCTCGTGGAAGCGGTCATGCGACTTCGCCGGATTGGCGCCGGTCGAATGATACTCGACGCCGATGCCGCGCACGAAGCCGGCGATCAGCCGTCCGCCGGTGATGTTGTCGAGGATGGCGTACTCCTCGGCGACGCTGAGCGGATTGTTGAGCAGCGGCAGCGCGCGGCCGAGCACCGCGATGCGCGCGCGCTTGGTGCGCCGCGACAGCGCACCTGCCAGCACGCCCGGCATCGGCATCAGCCCATACGCGGTCTGGTGATGCTCGTTCACGCACAGCACGTCGAAGCCCAGCTCGTCGCCGAGCTCGAGCTCGTCGAGGTAGCGGTTGTAGAGGATGTGTCCCTGCTTGGGATCGTAATAGCTGTTCGGCAGCGCCATCCAGGCGGTCGGATATTTCTGATCGAAGCTGAGATCGAGCGGCGCATACGGCATGAGGTGAAACAGGCAGAACTTCATGATGCATGCTCCTGACGCAAAGCGATTGAACAGGTCGACGAAGGCATCCGCCTTCTCGACGTGAGGCAGGTGGCCGCATTCCGGCAACACCTCGAGCCGCGATCGCGTGATCAGGCGCTGATATGCCTCGCCGTAAGGCGTTGGAAAGATCCGGTCGGCCGTCGCCCCATACGATCAGCGTCGGGACGTCGATCCGGTGCAGCCACTTGCGCAGCTGCGGATGATGGAAGCGCGGCTGCCAGGCGAGATCCGCGGTGGTGAGCTCGTTCTTGAGCGCGATGTCGGTTTCCTCTTCGGTCATCGGCTTGCGCCAGCCTGCCTGTCGGCGAAGCGCTGGTCGAAGAACAGGTTGCGGACGCGCTCCTCCGGCGGCCATAGGAATATGTCGCCCTTGGCGACGCCGTTGACGTGAATGCCCGCGGCGCCGACCAGGGTGAGCGTGCGCAGCGCGCTGCGTGCTGCGCACCGCGAGCTCGGCCGCGATCCAGCCGCCCAGCGAACTGCCGATCAGATGGACGCGCGTCGAGCCCGAGCGCCTCGATGAAATCGAGGTAGAAATAGGCGAGGTCGGAGAGCTCATCGAGCCATTCCGGCTGTTCCGAGCGGCCGAACCCGGGATGATCCGGCACGATCACGTCATAGCGCTCCGACAACGCCGCCATGAACGGCAGCCAGATCCCGGCGCCCCCGGCGCCGTGCAGGAACAGCAGCGGCGGTCCCTTGCCGCCGCGCATGACGTTCACCGAACAGCCGGCGACGCGGTAACTCTCGTTGGTGGCTGAAGCCAAGGCGGTCCCTCGCGGTCCGCGGCGTTACGCGCATTCGAGCACGATCGTAGGGACCGGACGGTGGCAAGGTCAACGCCGTCGCGCGGCCCCTGGGTCCCGGATATCGTTCCGCTCGCGCAAGAGCGCTCGCTGCACTCGCCCGGGACACGCTTGGCTCGTGTCCCGGAGGATTGATCGATCCGGCGCTGCCACCTAAGATCGCCGTAATAATCAAAGAGGAGGAACGCCAGATGCTGCGAACATGGAGTGCAATCGCGCTCGGAGCAATGCTGCTGACAGGCGCGTCGGCGCCGGCTTCGGCAAAGCTCAATTCGTGCGACGGCCCGATCGTGCTCGGCACGACCATCTCGCGTCACCGGCATCAACTCGTCGCTGGCGGGCCGCTGGGACAAGATGACCGACATGTTCGAGCAGCGAATTCAACAAGACCGGCGGCGTCTTCGTCAGCTCCTGCAACAAGAAGCTGCCGATCAAGTTCGTCTACTACGACGACCAGAGCATCGCCGCGACCGCGGTGAGCCTCTACGAGAAGCTGGCGACCGTCGACAATGTCGACCTGTTCGTCGGCCCGGACTGGTCGTCGCACGGCTTCCCGGTCTCGCAGATCTTCGAGAAATACAAAATCCCGAGCGTGATGTCGAACGTCGCGACGCCGAAGGTGTACGAGAGCGGCTTCAAGTACATCGCCGGCATCGCGCTCGACGCCCGGACCTGGTCGAAGAACTATTTCGACATGCTGCGCAAGCATGAATCCAAAGCCGAAGTCGATCTTCTGGATCGTGCAGGACAATCTGGTGACCAAGGCGGTGCACGAGACCAACATCGCGTATGGCCGAGAAAGCCGGCCTCAAGACCGTCGGCACCGAGGTGCTTCGCCGGCGCCACCAAGAACTTCTCAGGGCCCCATCCTGAAGGTCAAGGCGGCGCAGCCGGACATCATCTATCATCTCGTCGTTCGATGCGGTCTCGGTGCCGCTGCTGCAGCAGATGCGCCAGCTCCAGGTCAAGGCCATGGACGTGCACCACATCATGGCGAACGGCTCGCTGGCGCGGCAGGCCGATCTCGAAGGCGTCACCGGCGAGATCTATTGGCACGAGGGCGTCGGCGGACCGTATGCCGAGCTCGCCCGCGAGGTGCTCAAGCAGGCCGACATCAAGCTCTTCGATTATCTCTGGACCATGGGCCGCATGGACGCCTATCTGGTGATGATGCAGGCGATCGAGCGCGCCGGCGCCGTCGACCGCGAGAAGGTCGCGGCCGAGTTGCGCAAGCCGGGCGCGGTGTGGAAGCGGCCGGGCGGCGAGTTCAAGTTCGACGAAGGCGGCTTGTCGCAGATCGTCTCGTATCACCCACCAGATGCAGAAAGGCGAGCCGGTCGTGGTGTGGCCGCCGGATCAGGCCACCGGCAAGATGATCTGGCCGTCGCCGTCGCTGGCGGTGAGCGTCCAGCTCGCGTCGAGGTGCCGCGCCTAGCGCGGCGCGGCACTCGCCGGCCCGACCGATCACCGGCATGACGGCGATCATCATCCAGCTGCTGATCGGCGGCGTCCTGCTGGGCGGGCTCTACGCGCTGATCGCCTTCGGACTGTCGCTGATCTACGGCGTCGCCCGCGTCCTCAACTTCGCGCACGGCACGCTGCTCGCCATCGCCGGCATCGCCGCCAGCGTCATGTTCGCGGCCTGGAGCCTCAACCCGGTGCTGATCGCCGTCGCTGCTGTTTCCGGTCTTCTTCGGCTTCGGCTGGCTGATGTATGTCATCTGCTGGAGCCGCTGAAGCAGCGCAACCCGATGCCAGACGACGGTCGGCACCGTGCTGGTGACCGTCGGCCTGCTCCTGATCCTGAGCGACCTCGCGGCGCTGCTCGCCGGCCCGACCTCGCGCAACATCCGGCTCGACCTGTCAGATGTGTTCAGCTTCGAGCGGCATCATCGTCTCGACGACCGAGCTCTACATCCTGCTCGGCATCGCTGCGCTTGACGCTGGCGCTGCACCTCATCCTGACGCGGACCTGGTTCGGCCGCGCGGTGCGCTCGGTGACGCAGGACACCGGTCGGCGCGCGCGCTCTGCGGCGTGCGCGCCGGCGCCATCCACGCCGCGACCGTCGCCTTCGGCTCGGCGATCGTCGCGGTCGCCGGCGTGCTCTACACGCTGAACTATCCGGTCAATCCCTATGAAGGGTTCGGGCTCACCGTAAAGGCGTTCACCATCATCATCCTGGGCGGCATCGGCAACCTGCCGGGCGCGCTGCTCGCCGGCATCTTCCTCGGCGTCGCCGAGGCGCTCACCGGATTCTTCTGGACATCGGATTGGGCGCCGGGCTTGAGCATCATGCTGCTGCTGGCAATCCTGGTCGTGTTCCCGCACGGCTTGCTGTCGCGGAGCGGCGACATGAGCGGCGGCAGCGCCGGCGCGCTGGCTGCCGGGCCGTCTTGTCATTGCCGCGATCCTGCGTCGCTGCCGCGCTCGTGCCGGTGTTCGGCGGCGCCTATCTCACGACCTTCCTGTTCACGCTGCTCTCCGCCTACATCGTCGCGCAGAGCTGGGACTGGCTGCACGGCGAGGCCGGCTACGTCAATCTCGGCCACTACATCTATTTCGGCATCGGCGCCTATGCCTTCGCGCTCGCCAATGTGAACGGCGCTGCCGGTGATCGTCAGCTTTCTCGCTCGCCGCGCTCGTTCACCGGGCGATCGCGGCGCGCTGCTGAGCTTTCCGCTGTTCCGGCTGCGCGGCGATTATTTTGCGTTCGCCACGCTCGCGCTGCTGCCGCTGTTCGAGCTGCTGGCCTCCAACCTGGTGCCGATCACGCGCGGCGCCGACGGCATCCTGCTGCCGCCGGCCACCGCGATGATCAACGGCATCGACGTCAAGATGTACGCCTATTACGTCGCGCTCGCCGCCTCGGTCGCGGTGTTCGTGCCTGAGCATCTGGATCAGCCGCACCCCGTTCGGCTACGCGCTCAAGGCGATCCGCAACGACGAGCAGGCGGCGGAAGTGGTCGGCATCCGCATCTTTCCGATCAAGCTGCAGGCCATGGCCTACGGCGCCATGGCCGCGGCGATCGCCGGCGGCGCCTATATCTGGTCGTTCCGCTACATCGATCCGCGCACCGTGTTCGGGCTCGACGTGGCGCTCATTCCGGTGGCGATGGCGCTGCTCGGCGGCTCCGGCCTGCTGTGGGGGCCGCTGATCGGCGCCGTGCTGCTGTCGGTCGGCATCCAGCTTCTCATCGTCAAGCTGACGATGCTGCAGTTCACCATCATCGGGCTCGCCATCCTGCTGATCGGCCGCTTCATGCCGGGCGGGCTGTTGCGCGCGCGCTTCGTGCAGCGCATCCCGCTGCTCGCGCCGTTGGGCCAGGAGCATCACGAGCGGATCGCCAGCCACGGCGGTCGCCGCACGCCGACGGCCGCCGCGGACGGCTGCCGCTTCGCCGAATTGAGCCGAGCCGCGATCGCGACCGCTCGCGCGTTCTGCTCGCCACGCGCGATCTCACCATGGCGTTCGGCGGCAACGTCGCCGTCAACCGGGTGAACCTGGAGATCAGGGAAGGCGAGATCGTCGGGCTGATCGGCCCCAACGGCTCCGGCAAGACCACGCTGTTCAACTGCCTGTCCAAGGTCTACGAGCCGGTCGGCGGCGACATCGTGTTTGCCGGCCACAGCCTGCGGGGCCTGCGGCGCGACACCGTCTCGCGGCTCGGCATCGGCCGCACCTACCAGATCCCGCGGCCGTTCGGCGATCTGACGGTGCAGGAAAACGTCGCGATGCCGCTGATGTTCCGCGGCGAGAACCGCGCTGGCCGCTCGGCGGCGCTGGCCGAGGCCGCGCGCTTCGCCGCCTACGCCGGGCTCGCGCGACAAGCTCGGCGAACGCGCCGACCGCCTGACCTTGCAGCAGCGCAAGGCGGTCGAGTTCGCCCGCGCGCTCGCCTGCCGGCCGCGGCTCCTGCTGGTCGATGAAGTGGCGTCCGGCCTCACGCCGGCCGAGGTGCGCCGCTTCGTCGAGCACATCCGCGAGGTGCGCGACGCGCTACGGCATCACGGTGATCTGGGTCGAGCACATCATCTCGGCGCTCACCGCAGCTGGTCGACCGGCTGGTCGTGCTCGAGCAGGGCTCGGTCATCGCCGACGGTCCGCCGGCAGGCGGTGCTCGCGCGACGAGCAGGTGCTGCGGACCTATTTCGGCGGCGCGCTGAAAGCGACCGCCTGATGCTGGAGGTTTCGCATCTCGCCGTCGATCATGGCCAGCTGCGCGCGCTGTGGGACGTCAGCTTCACGATCGAGGAAGGCGAGCGGGTGGCGCTGCTCGGCGCCAACGGCGCCGGCAAGTCGACCACGCTCGGCGCGCTGATCGGCCTGTATCGGCCGGCCGCCGGCAGCATCAGCTATCGCGGCGACGACGATCACCGGCCGCAACACCACCGACGAATGTCGAGGACGGCATTGCGCTGGTGCCGGAGGGCCGGCGCCTGTTTCCGGAGATGACGGTGCGCGAGAACCTGGAGATGGGCGCCTATGTGCGCAGCCAGCGCGCGGGCGCGACGCGAAGGACTCGAGCGCTGCTACGCGCTTGTTTCCCGTGCTGACGGAGAAGGCCGGCCAGCCGGCGAGCCAGCTTTCCGGCGGCCAGCAGCAGATGGTGGCGATCGGCCGCGCGCTGATGTCGCGCCCGAAGCTGCTGCTGCTCGACGAGCCCTTCCTCGGCGTTGCGCCGATCATCATCGAGGAGGTCATCGGCGCGCTGGCGCGTCTGTCCGACGAGGGAGTCACGCTTCTCCTGGTCGAGCAGAACATCCACCGCGCGATGGATTTCGTCGCGCGCGCCTATGTGATCGAGAACGGCCGGACCGTGCTGGAAGGGACGCGCTCGTCGCTGCTCGGCGATGCCGAATTCAGCAGCAAGTTTCTCGGGCTGGAGTGAGCTAGGTCTGCCTCCAAGGATTGACGATTTCTTTCACCGAGGACTTGAAGTCGGACACGTTGCGGGTGACCAGCGTCATCTCATGAACTTGAGCCGTGGCCGCAATGAACGCATCCATGGGCTCGATAGGCCTGCCAACGGCTCCACGATGCGCCACGACCTTGCCCCAAGCGTCGGCGACGGTGTCGTCAATAAACAAAACCCGACCTTCGAAACGCAGTTGCAGCTCATGGCGAAGCCACTCATCGAGCCGCTTGCGATGGCTGCCCTCGTCCATGCGCTCGATCCCATGGCGGAGCTCGGCCAGCGTAATGACGCTGATGAATACGCGATCCTCGTCTGCGTCAGCGAGCCAGGCGACGACGCCCGGATCGGGGTGCAGCTTCACCCACTCCGAGACGACGTTCGTATCGAGCAGGAAGCTCACAGGTCGACTTTCCGCAAACCACCTTTGATCCTCTCGACCCTCAGCTTCGATCCACGTAGCGGCGAGGCCGCGAAGAACTCGGCGAGATTGCCGGTGCGCTTCGTCTTGCGCTCCCATTCTTCCGCCGAAACGACGACGACGGCCGTGCGGCCTTTGCGCGTGATGGTCTGCGGTCCGCCAAAGCGGGCCCGCTCGATCAACTCGCTGAACTTCGCCTTCGCTTCGGCAACAGTCCAAATGTCCGCGCTCACGGCTGCAGTCTCCAGCCTCAAGTCATTATGGTCATAATAGTCATTCACGCGTGCGGACGCAAGTGCTGCGCGCAGTCTCCGCAGTTGGCGCATCGATTCCGGTGCGGAGCCCAACCCCCCGATCAAGTCGGAGGCAGGCTCTTTCCCCCAAACGGGGCCGAACGCGCAGAGGAAGCGCTCCGAGCTTGCGGCGCCCCGGCGCACTTACCCGCGCGGCAGCACGTGCGCCCACTTGGCGCGGATGTCGGCATCGAGCTCCCTGCTCGAGCGCGCCACGATCGGGAAGGTGGCGCGCCGCGACCACGGCTTGCAGGCGTCGATGACGACGCGCGCGTTGCGGGGATCATCGCTGCCGTAGACCATGGGGTCGAGCACCGTGCTCCAGCAGCCGCGCAGGATCTCGATCCCTTCGCGCGGATCGAAGCGCGTGCACATCGCCCACACCACCTGATCCATGTCGGCGGGATCGATGTCGTCGTCGACCACCACGACCACGCGGTTGGCATAGGCGCCGGCGTGGCATTGCGAGGCGATCAGCCCGGCCTGCTTGGAATGCCCGCCGTATTGCTGCTTGATCGCGACCGTCAGCCAGAGCCGGCTGCCGCCGGCCGCGTGCGCCCACACGCCCTTCACCTCGGGCACCCCGGCGGCCTCGAGCTGGTTCCACACGGCGCCTGAGCGGTAGGTGCCGCGATAGAACGAATCGTCGTCGGGCGGCACGCCCGGGATGGCGCCGAGCAGGATCGGATCGTCGCGATGCATGAAGGTCTCGATGCGGATCGCCGGCTCCTGCTTCTGGCCGCCGGCGTAATAGCCGGTCCATTCGCCGAGCGGGCCCTCCTTCAGGAGATCGTCGGCATGCACGAAGCCCTCGAAGGCGATCTCCGCCTGCGCCGGTATCGGCAGGCCGGTCGCCGGCCCCTCGATCACCTCGACCGGCTCGCCGATCAGGCCGCCGGCAACGTCGTACTCGTTCTTGCCGTACGGGATTTCGAGACCACCCACCATGAACAGCGCGGGGTGCATGCCGACGACGACGGCAACCGGGCACGGCTCGCCGCGCTCGTGATAGCGGCGCTTGATCAGGTCGCCATGCTTGCCCTTGGAGCACATGACAGTCGCGACGTTCGGACCATGGGATTGCACGCGATAGGCGCCGTAGTTGATCCAGCCGGTGTCGGGATCCTTCATGATCACCATGCAGCCGGTGCCGATGTAGTAGCCGCCGTCGTGCTCGTGCCAGCGCGGCGTCGGGAATTTTCTGGATGTCGACATCCTTGCCGGAGCGCGACGTTGTCGAGCAGCCGGCCGGACGCGACCGTGACCGGCGCGATGCTCCGCGCCTCCTTCATGTATTTGCGCCAATAGGAGACGAGCTCGATCGCGGAGCCGTCGATCGGCATGCCGAGCGTGAGATTGATGCGGCGCACCGAGGTGAGAATGTTCGCGAGAATGCGATGCCCGCGCGGATAGCCGGGAATCTCGTCGAACAGGACAGCGCGGTTGCCCATCTTGCGCATGTAGAGGTCGACGATCCCGCCGATCTCCCGCTCGCGCTCGGCGCCGTTGATCTCCTGCACCTCGCCGGCCGCACGCAGCGCCTCCAGCCAGGTGCGCAGATCCTGCTTCGATCCACTTTGCGCCGACGTCGCTTGCGGCGCTTTCCTCGCGGCACGCCTGGCGCCTGCGGCATCGGCAATGGTCATGGGACACTCCTCATCTCAGCTGCTCGGGCCGGTGTCCCCGCATTGCGCTACGCTGCATGCGGGCTACATCGATCGCGTCTTTGTAGCCCGGATGAAGCGGAGCGCAATCCGGGCTACCGTCGCGAGCCGTTCAAAATCTGCTTCAGCCGCTGCGGCGTCACCGGCAGCTGGGTCACGGCCCCCGGCATTCCGATGGCGTCGTCGATGGCCGACGCAATCGCGGCACCGACGCCGGTGATGCCGCTCTCCCCCGCCCCCTTGATGCCGAGCGGATTGAGCGGGCTCGCGTAATCCTCGCGCAGGATCACGTCGACCTCGGGGGTCTCGCGCACGCTCGGCATCAGGTAGTCGGCCAGCGTGGTGGCGAGCGGATCGCCGCGCTCGTTGTAAGTGAATTCCTCGAGCAGCGCGCCGCCCAGCCCCTGCGCGAAGCCGCCGACGATCTGGCCCTCGACCAGCGCCGGATTGATGGCGCGTCCGATGTCGTAGGCGATGACATAGCGCTCGACGCGCACGCCGCCGGTTTCACGGTCGACCTGCACCACCGCAAAATGGATGCCGTAGGGATAGACCTGGTGCCCGACCCGGAACCAGCCTTCGACCGACAGGCCGGGCTCGCGGTCGCCCGAGCGTCTTCGAGGTCGGCGCAAGATGGTTGGCGATCTCGCCGAGAGTGATCGAGGGCCCCGCCGGCTGATCCTTGCGCACGACCTTGCCGTCGATGATGTCGAGCGCATCGGCCGGCGCCTGCATCAGCCCGGCCGCCACCTCGATCGCCTTGGCGCGCAGCTTCACCGCCGCATTGTGGGTGGCCGACGCGGTCATGACGGTGGCGCGCGAGGCGTGCGCGCCGATGCCGAAGGCGATCCGGTCGGTCTGGCCATGGGTGACGCGCACGCGCCGGTAATCGACGCCGAGCATCTCCGCGCAGACCTGCGCCATCACGGTCTCGAAACCCTGTCCGAGCGAGGCGCCGCCGGTGATGAGCTCGACCGCGCCCGAGGTATCGACCTCGATGCGCACGCCATCCGCCGGGCCCAGCCCGCTCTTCTCGACGAACATCGCGAAGCCGGCGCCGACCGCCTCGCCGCCGGCGCGTCGGCGCGCGAGCTCGGCCTTGAGCTTGTCCCATTCGAGCGCGGCCGTGAGCTTGTCGAGCAGCCCGACGTAATCGCCGGAATCGTGCTCGATCTCCTCGCCCAGCGCCTCCAGCGGCCGATGATAGGGCATTTCGTCGACGGTGATGGCGTTGCGCCGGCGCACGTCGTTGGGATCGATGGCGAGCCGGGTGGCAATCGCATCGATCAGCCGCTCGCGCACGAACGTCGTCTCGTAGCGGCCGGGCGCGCGATAAGTCGCCGCCGGGGTCTTGTTGGTGAGACGAAAATGACCGGCCGCCCGATAGGCCGGCACCCGATAAGGGCCGGGCAGAATGCCGGCCGTCATGTGCACGACGCGCGCGGCATGGGTCCGCACATAGGCGCCCTGGTCATGAAAGTAGAGGTCGTCGATCGCCAGGATGCGGCCATCGGCATCGACCGCCGCGCGGATGCGGTGGAGCTGCTGGCGCGAATGATTGGCGGCGATGAGATGCTCGCGCCGGTCCTCGATCCATTTCACCGGCCGGCCGAGACGCATGGCGGCGACGCAGACCAGGACATCCTCGGGATAGAGCTCGCCGCGAATGCCGAAGCCGCCGCCCACATGCGATTCGTGCACGTGGATCGAGGAGGGCGTGCGCTCGAGCATGCGCGCCAGCAGGTCGCGATTGCGATGCGGCACCTTGGCGGCGCCGTGCAGCTCGAGGATGTCGCGCGAGGCATCGTAGCGGCCGATGGCGCCGCGCGCCTCCAGCGGCACGCCGGAATGGCGGCCGATCGCCAGCTCGAGCTCGACCACCGTTGGCGCCGAGCGCAGCGCCGCGTCGACGTCGCCATAGCCCTGGCGAATGATCGCCACCTCGGTGTTGCGGCCGGCCGAGAATTCGCCGGGCTCGGCCTGCGCGTCGAGCAGGATCGGCAGCTCCTCGATCTCCACGACGACGAGATCGGCGGCGTCCTCCGCGACGTAGGGATCATCGGCGATGACGGCGGCGACCGGCTCCCCGACATAGCGCACCTTGCCGGTTGCGAGCACCGGCTGGCGAAAGGGTTCGAGCGCCGGGATTCTGCCTTCGCGAAAATCGATCGGCGGCACCTCGGAGATGTCAGCCGCGCTCCAGACCGCGACCACGCCGGGCAAGGCCCGCGCAGCGCCGAAGTCAATGGAGACGATCCTGCCATGGGCGTGGTTCGAGCGCACGACACGCATGTGCAGCTGGTGCGGAAACGAGATATCGCCGGCGAAACGGCCGCGGCCTCGCACCAGCGGCGGGTCTTCCAGACGCGAGACGGAGCGGCCGATCCATTTGTTGTTGCCGGGCGTCAACGGCCCGCGCCCATCTTGGCAGCGGCCGCGCGAACCGACTTGATGATGTTCTGGTAGCCGGTGCAGCGGCACAGATTAGAGGCGAGCACGTCGAGCAGGTCATCCTCGCTGATGTCGGGCTCGCGCTCGAGCACGCCGGTTGCCAGCATGAGGAAACCCGGCGTGCAAAAACCGCATTGCAGCCCGTGGTTGTCGATGAATGCCTGTTGCAGCGGATGCAGATCGTCGCCGTTGGCCAGACCTTCGACGGTGCGGATCTGGCGCCCTTGCGCCTGCACCGCGAACATCAGGCAGGACCGCACCGGTTCCCCGTCGAGCAGGACCGTGCAGGCCCCGCAGACGCCGTGCTCGCAGCCGATATGGG
This sequence comes from uncultured Alphaproteobacteria bacterium, assembly GCA_963831225.1. Lineage (GTDB taxonomy): Bacteria > Pseudomonadota > Alphaproteobacteria > Rhizobiales > Xanthobacteraceae > VAZQ01. The sequence continues at coordinate 44,205 of CAWHPT010000037.1, read as the reverse complement.
TTCCGGTCTGGCCGCAGTCATCGCGTATCGCATCGACCAGCGTGCGGCGCGGATCGACGCGCACGCTGTGGCTGCGCCCGTTGATGGTCAGCGTGATCTCGCGCTTCTCGGTCATGAGCTGGCCTGTTCGAGCGCGCGGCGCGTGACCGTGCGCGTGAGGTCGCGGCGATATTCGGCACTGGTGACAGCGTCCTCGAGTGGATCGACTGCCGCTGCGGCGGCGTCGGCGGCTGCCGCGAAAGCTTGCTTGCCGGGCGCCTGCCCGGTGAGCGCCTGCTCGGCTGTTCTGATGCGGCGCGGTTGCGGCTCGATACCGCCGAGCGCCACGCGCGCCTCGCCGATGACCCCGTTATCGACGCGATAGGTAACGAGCGCCATCCCCAGCGCAAAATCCCCGGCGCGGCGATTGAACTCGTAGAAGCCGAAACGGGTGTCGGACGGAAGAATCGGCAAGCGCACCTCGGTGAGAAGCTCATCCTCTTGCAGCGCCGTCGTCATGATGCCGCGAAAGAACTCCTGCGCCGGGATGGTGCGCGTGCCTTTGGCATTCCTCGCCACCATCTCCGCCTCCAGCGCTGCCGCGACCAGGCACCATTCCGAAGCGGGATCGGCATGAGCGATGCTGCCGCAGAACGTGCCGCGGGTGCGGATGGGGTAGTGGGCGATATGGCGCACGACCTTGGAGAGAAGTTGCCCGAGCGGGCCGTCCACCACCGGCTTGTGAAACGCGGCATGGCGCACGCAGGCGCCTATCGACAGTCTGTCGCCCTCGACGGCGAGGCGTTGCAGCGCGTCGACGCCGTTGATGTCGACGAGGTGCGAAGGACGCGCCAGACGGAACGCCATGATCGGCACCAGGCTTTGCCCTCCGGCGAGCACGCGTCCATCCTCCGGCGCAACTTCGGCAAGGATTGCGACCGCTTCATCGATCGTTTTGGGCGCGTGATACCGAAATGGCGCGGGCTTCATCGTTCCTTCACCGTATACACGGTGGACGTCGAAGCGAAGCAGGCACGATCACCGCGGGCTTATCCCATATTTGGGAAAGTGAGTTATTTTTTGGATTGATGCATAGTTGTTGGTGTATGTAAAGAACGCCACGCAGCCGCGATGCATCCGGGATGAAGCCTCCGCCCTTCAGCTATCACGACCCGCAAACCGTCGGCGAAGCCGTCGGGCTTCTCGGCCGCCTGGAGAACGCCAAGCTCCTCGCGGGCGGGCAATCGCTGATGCCGATGCTCAACTTCAGGTTCGTGCAGCCCGATCACATCATCGATCTCAACCGCGTGGAAGGGCTGTCCTATATCCGCGAGAGCGGCAATGCGCTGGAGATCGGGGCCATGACCCGCCAGCGCGACCTCGAATTCTCCGACCCCGTGCGCAGGCATTTGCCGATCATGCACGAGGCGCTGCTCCAGGTCGGTCACCGTCAAACCCGCAACCGTGGCACCATCGGTGGCTCGCTTTGCCATCTCGATCCGGCGGCGGAGCTCGTTTCGCTCGCCACCGGCTACGATGCGACCGTGACCATTGCCGGTCCGAACGGGCAGCGCGAGCTGGCGTTTGCCGAGTTTCCGGTCGCCTATATGACACCGGCGCTCGAGCCGGACGAGATCCTCGTTGGCATCCGGTTTCCGCAATGGGCGGCCGGGCACGGCTTCGCGTTCGTCGAGTTCTCCCGGCGGCACGGGGATTTTGCCATCACCTCCGCCGCCGTCCTGATCGAAGCCGACGGCGCCGGCAAGATCACGCGCGCCACGGTGACCATCGGCGGGATGGGCACGGCACCGAGCCGTGCGCGCGAGGTCGAGCAGGCGATCGTCGGCCAGGTGCCGACGAGCGAGCTGTTCCGCGATGCCTGCGAGTCCTGCCGCAAGCTCGAGGCGATGGATGACGTGCACGCGCCGGCGTCATACCGCCAGCATCTGGCGGCAGTGCTGTCGCGCCGCGCATTGGAGAAGGCACATGCGCGGTTGACCGGCACCGAGCCCGCTCCGGCACGGCAACACTAAGGCGCGACAATGATGGCGATAGCAGCAAACCGCGAGTGGACCACCGACCGCGCCGCGAGCGCGGCGCACTCCCTCTCCCCCTTGGGGGACCCTATGGGAGAGGGAGCAGTCCGAGCCAGCCCCGAGCGGCGTCCGCCGTCGTCACATCGTCACGCGGGGTAGCAGCAGGAATGGGCGAGACCCGAAAAATTGCGCTGACCGTCAACGGCAAGCGGTACGAAGAGGAAGTCGAGGTCCGCTGGACGCTCGCCGATTTCGTGCGTCACCAGATCGGCCTCACCGGCACGCATCTGGGCTGCGAGCATGGCGTGTGCGGCGCCTGCACCATTCTTCTCGACGGACGCTCGGCACGCTCCTGCCTGATGCTGGCGGTGCAGGCGGACGGGCACGAGATCCTCACGGTCGAGGGCATCGCGCCGTCTGCCGAGGAGCTGCATCCGTTGCAGCAGGCGTTTCATGAGCATCATGGCCTGCAATGCGGGTTCTGCACCCCCGGAATTCTGACCACGCTGATCGAATTCCTGCGCGACAACCCCGATCCGACCGAGCAGGAGGTGCGCATCGCCATCTCGGGCAATCTCTGCCGCTGCACCGGCTATCAGAACATCGTCACGGCTACGCTCGATGCGGCCAAGCGGCTGCAGGCGCGGCCGCTTGAAATCATGTGACTGTCGTCCTGCGAAAGCGATGCGAAAGCGGGGACCGAGTAACCACCGTCGAGCCCGTGGTTGCCCGGCCATCCAACAGCGTGCGGTGCGTACTGGATTCCGGCACTCGGTCGCAGAGCTCCCTCGGCCGGAATGACACCGGTTGTTACAACTGCGCTGTCGTGCCCGCGCAAGCGGGCACCCGGTAACCACCAAGGCGGGGATCGAGCCCCGCAAGACCACGGTGAGCGATCGACGCACGATGGCCATTCGCTTCGACGATATCGGCAACCGGCTCAAGGCGTTTCGCCTCGGCTCCGGACTGAGCGCCGACGAGATCGCCAGCCGGCTGGGGATCTCGCGCACCGCGCTCTATCGCTTCGAGAAGGGCGAGCTTGCCAAGATCGAGACGCTGGAGAAGCTCGCCGATCTGCTGTCGGTTTCGGTGCCGACGCTGCTCGGCGTCGGCGTCGAATACGTTGCCTCGGCGGTGAGCTATTTCGAGCGGATGCGGCAGATCGAGGAATTGTCCGAGCACATCATCGTGCTGGCCGGTCCGATCTCCTATCTGCTCGCATCGGACGCATTCGATGACGCGCTCGGCGATATCTTGCGCGAAAGCATTCCCGACACGCTGCCGCAACGCAAGCGCGCGCTCGAGCAGGTCGATGAAATCACCGCCGTGCTGCGCAAGCGCAAGGACAACTACCGCCGACGCCAGCCCGGGATCGTGAATCTCATTTCCGCAGTCGAGATGGAGCATTTCCTGGGGAACGGCCTGGTCGGACGCCTCGGGCTCCCCGAAAAGGTCCGCCGCGAGCGCCGCGCACTGGCGCGCGCGGAGGCCGAACATTTCGTCGTCGCTGATGGCGGACGAGCCGATCGGCGTGCAGATCGGCATCGTCCCCGACACGCTGCCGCATGCGAGCTTCCAGCTGTTTCGGCAACCCGACCGGCAGATCCTCGCGCTCAGCCCGTTCCGGCTGGGCGAGCAGCCGAACATCCGGGTCGGAGTGGCGATGATCACATCCGCGCCGGAGGCGCTGGCGCTGCATGAAAAAATGGCGAAGGACCTCTGGCAGCGCGCGCTCAAGGGCGACGCCGCGGTCCAACTCATGATCTCGCTGATGGAACCGGAATAGAAGTATTATCATACCTGTACATGCGGCCCTGTACAAAATTTGGAAAAAATATTGATTTTGGGACGGCGGGTCTTAACTCAAGCCCTGTCAAAGGATCGGTCGCATGATGCCTGAGCCCTTCGCCTCCTCGCCCTTCGTTGTGGGCAAGAGTGCGCCCGTAACGGCGGAGCGGCATATTCCCGCCGAGGAATCGCTTGAGCCCGGTGGTGTCGCACGACTGGGTGAATCCCGAGTACAAGCATCTCGTCGTCCAGGCTTCGCCGAAGTCGCTGGCGGTGAATCCCGGGCAGTTCTTCAACCTGCTCTGCCCGTCGCCGGACCAGGGCGAGCTTTGGCTGCGCCGGCCGCAGAGCGTGTACCGGATCGATCGCGACCGTGGCCGGCTCGAGTTCCTCTACAAATGCGTCGGCCGCGGCACCTACGGACTTGCCACGCTCGAGCCGCGGCGACGACCTCAACATGGTCGGCCCGTTGGGCGTCGGCTTCACGGTCGATCCCCGCTGGAAGCACATCGTGGTTCTCGGCCGCGGCGTCGGACTTGCGACGCTGGCGCCGATTTCCCAGCTCGCCGGCGAGCGCGGCATCGGCGTGACCGCAATTCTCAGCGCCCGCAGTCCCGAATTCGTGATGGCCGGCGATCTGTTCGCAGAAGGTCGGAGAGGTCATCGACGTCGTCGATTCCGACGGCACCAGCGCGGTCGAGAATGTCGAGCGGATCCTGCAGCGGCTGATCGCGGAGCGGCGCGCCGACGCGTTCTTCACCTGCGGCTCAAATCGCCTGTTTGCGCTCATGAAACGCGTCGGCAAGAAGCATGGCATCCCCGGCCAGGTCGCGATGGAGCAGGTCATGGCCTGCGGCCTCGGCCCCTGCTACGTCTGCGTGCGTACCTTCGAGGTCGACGGCAAGAAGGAACTGCGCCGGGTCTGCATCGAAGGCCCGGTGTTCGATCTGCAGGAGGCGGTCGGATGGTAGACATGAGCGTGAAGATCGGGAACGTGACGCTCAAGAACCCGATCATGCCGGCGTCGGGATGCTTCTCGACCGATATGGCGCAGGTGATCGACCTGAACCGGCTGGGCGCGCTGGTCGCCAAGACGGTTTCGCGCGAATTCCGCGCCGGCAACCCGCCCCCGCGCGTGTCCGAGGTCGAAGGCGGCATGATCAACTCGATCGGCCTGCCGACCAAGGGCATCGAATATTTCCTGAGCCACCAGGTGCCGGACTACAAGCGCTTCACGCCGCCGCTGGTGGGCTCGATCTCGGCGACGACGATCGAGGATTTCGAGGCCATGGCGCGCGACGTCAGCAAGTCCGAGATCGACGTGCTCGAGGTCAACATCTCCTGCCCCACGCGCGATCCGAAGGGCGGCAACTTCGCGCTGCACGAGGAACACACCTTCAACGTGATGAGCCTGATCCGCAAGACCACCGACAAGCCGATCTGGTGCAAACTGTCTCCCAATGCCGGCGACGTCGTCGCCATCGCCAAGGCGGCGGAAGCGGCCGGAGCGACGCGCTGGTCGTGTCGAACACGATTCTCGGCCTCAAGATCGATCTCAACACCTTCCGCCCGGCGATCGGCAACAAGTTCGGCGGCCTCTCGGGGCCCGGCATCAAGCCGATCATCGTGCGCATGGTCTATCAGTGCGCCAAGGCGGTGAAGATTCCGATCATCGGCTGCGGCGGCATCGTCAAGGTCGAGGACGTGGTGGAATACATGCTGGCCGGGGCGAGCGCGGTCATGATCGGCTATCTCAGCTTCCGCAATCCGTCGGGCATGATCGCCATCATCGATGGGCTCGAGGAGTGGTGCGCCAAGCGCGGCTTTCCCCGCGTCGCCGATCTCACCGGCGCGATGGTCGACGAGGCGCCGCGCGAGACCTATGCCGCGGCCGCGGCGCCGATCGGCTGAGTTCGTGCCGAGATTGCGTCACGCCCGCATGGAGCGTAACTCGAATGCGGGACGTGTGCCACGCGCGATCCGGATTGCGCTCCGCTCCATCCGGGCTACAAGCAGCCGGGTACGATTGGCGGACTAACCTGCGAACGTCCCATGACCAAGCGCATCACCATCCGCAAGCCCGACGACTGGCACCTGCACGTGCGCGACGGCGCCATGCTCGAGGCCGTCATGCCGTACACCGCGCGCCATTTCGGCCGCGCCATCCTGATGCCGAACCTCGTTCCGCCGGTCGCCACCACCAAGGACGCGATCGCCTACCGCGAGCGCGTGCTGGCGGCGTTGCCGCCGGGCTCGACGTTCAAGCCGCTGATGACCTGCTATCTCACCGACGACACCGACCCCGACGACGTCGAGCGCGGGTTCAAGGAGGGCGTGTTCACCGGGGTCAAGCTTTATCCCGCCAACGCCACCACCAATTCGGCCGCCGGCGTCACCGATTATCGCAAGGTCATGCCGGTGCTGGAGCGGATGGAGAAGATCGGCATGCCGTTCCTGATGCACGGCGAGGACGTCGATCCCGAGGTCGACATCTTCGACCGCGAGGCGATGTTCATCGAGCGCTATCTGTCGAAATGGACGCGCCAGTTCCCGGGCCTGCGCTTCATCCTGGAGCATCTGTCGTCCAAGGACGGCGTCGATTTCGTCAGGAGCGCGGCGCCGCAGGTCGGCGGCACGATCACGCCCTATCATCTCGTGCTCACGCGCACCGACTGGCTCGGCTGGGGGCTCAAGCCCTACATGTACTGCATGCCGGTGATCAAGACCGCGAAAGACCGCGCGGCGCTGCGCAAGGCCGCGACCTCGGGCGAGGCCTGCTATTTCCTCGGCACCGATTCCGCGCCGCATCCGGTGGCGAAGAAAGCTTGCGGTCAACGGCATCCCCGGGCCTGTTCAATGCGCCGGTCGCGATCGAGAGCTATGCCAAGGTGTTCGAGGAGGAAGGCGCGCTCGACAAGCTCGAAGCCTTTGCCTCGCTCAATGGACCCGAAGCACTATCGCCTGCCGCCCAACGAGGACGACGATCACGCTGGAAAAGTCATCGTGGACCGCGCCGGAAGAGGTCAAGGTCGAGGGGCCCGACGAGAAGGCGCTGGTCTATCGCGGCGGCGAAACAATCGAGTGGAAGGTCGTGACGAGTTGAGCTCTGCGTTGTCATGCCGGCGTAATGCGTGGCACATGATGGACCAACAATAGAGCGGACGCGGATGACGGCAGGTCATGGGCTTCCCCGATCAGCAAGGTGATGGCCGAGCTCACGGCAAAAATGCTGCTCGAGGTCGAGGCGGTGCGCTTCATGGCCGACAAGCCGTTCATCTTCACCTCCGGCTGGGCGAGCCCGGTCTATACCGACTGCCGCCGGCTGATCTCGTTTCCGCGTGTGCGCCGGACGCTGATCGATTTCGGCGCCGCCACGATCATGCGCGAAGCCGGTTTCGAGCAGTTCGATGCCGTTGCCGGCGGCGAAACCGCGGGCATTCCGTTCGCCGCCTGGATGGCCGACCGGCTCGGCCTGCCGATGCTCTATGTGCGCAAGAAGCCGAAAGGATTCGGCCGCGGCGCGCAGATCGAAGGCCATATGGTCGAAGGCCAGCGCGTGCTCCTGGTCGAGGACATGACCTCCGATGGCCGCAGCAAGGTCAATTTCTGCAAGGCGTTGCGCGAGGCCGGCGCCAAGGTCGAGCACGTCTTCGTGTTCTTCTTCTACGATATCTTCCCGGAGGGACGCACGATCCTGCGCGATCTCGGCGTGACGCTGCATTCGCTGGCGACCTGGTGGGACGTGCTGGCGGTCGCCAAGGCGAGCGGCAAGTTCGACGCTGCCAAGCTCGCCGAGGTCGAAAAATTCATGCATGACCCGGCGGCCTGGTCGAAGGCGCATGGCGGGGTGGCCACAGTCGCGGCCGAATGAATCCGGAATGACGAAGTCGCATGCGGATGTGATCGTTGTGGGCGGCGGCAACGCGGCTTTTTGCGCGGCGCTCGCGGCCCAGGAACAGGGCGCCTCGGTGCTGATGCTGGAAGCGGCGCCGCAGGACGAGTGCGGCGGCAATACCCGGTTCACGGCGGGCTCGGTGCGCATCGTCTACAACGGCGTCGACGACATCAAGACGCTGGTTCCCGACCTGACCCCGCAGGAGATCGCCGAGACCGATTTCGGCACCTACACGGCCGATGCAGTTCTTCGACGACATGGCGCGGGTGACGCAGAACCGCGCCGACCCCGATCTGGTCGAGCTCCTGGTCACGCGCAGCTTCGACACCTTCTGCTGGATGCGCGACAAGGGCGTGCGCTTCATCCCGATCTATGGCCGGCAGGCGTTCAAGATCGACGGCAAGTTCAAGTTCTGGGGCGGATTGACGGTGGAATCGGTCGGCGGCGGTCCCGGGCCTCGTCAAGATGCTCACCGATGCCGCCACCAAGCGCGGCATCGAGATCCGCTACCAGACCCGCGCGCTCAGCCTGCTCTACGACGGCGTGCGGGTGTCGGGCGTGCGCGTGCGTCACGATGGGGTCGAGAGCGATCTCCACGGCAAGTCGGTCGTGCTGGCCTGCGGCGGCTTCGAATCGAATGCGGAGTGGCGCACCCGCTATCTCGGACCGGGCTGGGATCTCGCAAAGGTTCGTGGCACGCGTTTCAACAACGGCGACGGCATCCGCATGGCGATGGATATCGGCGCCAGCCCGCGCGGCAACTGGTCCGGCTGCCATGCGGTGCAATGGGAGATGAACGCGCCCGAGTTCGGCGACCTCGCGGTCGGCGACCAGTTCCAGAAGCACTCCTATCCGTTCTCGATCCTCGTGAACGCGACCGGCAAGCGCTTCGTCGACGAAGGCGCCGATTTCCGCAACTACACCTACGCCAAATACGGCCGCGTGGTGCTGGAGCAACCGGGGCAGTTCGCCTGGCAGATCTTCGACCAGAAGGTCAAGCACCTGCAGCGCGACGAGTACCGGATCCGGCAGATCACCAAGGTGACCGCCAGCACGATCGAGGAATTCGCGCACAAGCTCGAGGGCGTCGATGCCAGAGCAGTTCCTCGCAACCATTGCCGAGTACAACAAGGCGGTGCGCAACGACGTGCCGTTCAATCCCAACGTCAAGGACGGACGCTGCACGCAGGGACTAGCGGTCAACAAGAGCAATTGGGCGAACACGCATCGAGGAGCCGCCGTTCGAAGGCTATGCGGTCACCTGCGGCCTGACCTTCACGTTCGGCGGGGTGCGCATCACCACCGACGGCGAGGTGCTCAACACCGACTACCAGCCGATCCGCGGGCTCTATGCTGCGGGCGAGCTGGTCGGCGGGCTCTTCTATTTCAACTATCCCGGCGGCTCCGGGCTCACTTCGGGCGCGGTGTTCGGCCGCATCGCCGGGACGTCGGCGGCCCGTGCCGGCAAGAATTGAGCAGAGGCTGACGTGATCGCTTCACCCGGCGTCATATCGCGCGTCGCGCCCAGGTCGCGTCTGAACACGCTCACGGCCACCGAGATCGCGCGCGCCACCCGGGCAGGCGAGGTGACCTGCGAGGCGGTGTTGAGCGATTGCCTGGCGCGCATCGGCGAGCGCGAGCAGGCAGTTCACGCCTGGGCCACGGTCGATGCCGAGCTCGCGCTGCGCCAGGCACGGGCGCTCGACCGCAGCGCCGCCCGTGGTCCGCTCCACGGCGTGCCGATCGGCATCAAGGACATCATCGACACCGCCGACCTGCCGACCGAAATGGGCTCGCCGATCTATGCCGGGCATCGGCCGGCGACCGACGCCGCTTGTGTCGCGCTCGTGCGCGCGGCCGGCGCGGTGATTCTCGGCAAGACCGTCACTTGCGAATTCGCCGGCATGACGCCGGGGCCGACCACCAACCCTCACAATCGTCGCCCATACGCCCGGCGGCTCATCGAGCGGATCGGGTGCCGCCGTCGCTGATTTCATGTGCCCGGCCGCGTTCGGCACGCAGACCGGCGGCTCGGTGCTGCGCCCCGCCTCCTATTGCGGCGTGTTCGGATTCAAGCCCACGTTCGGCGCCTTCAATCGCAAAGGCGTTTACCCCGCGGCGGAAAGCCTCGATACGATCGGGCTGATCGCACGCTCGCTCGATGACCTCGAGCTCATCAGCGCGGTGCTGGAGCTGCGCACGCCATGCCCACCGCGCGCGCTGCGACGTCCGCCGCGTGTGGGGCTTTGCCGCACGCCATTGTGGGACAAGGCGCTGCCGGAGACGGTTGCGGCGATCGAGAGCGCGGCCGCACGGCTCGCCGAGGCCGGTGCACCGCTGCGCGAGATCGCGCTGCCGGACGAATTCTCGGGCCTGCGCACCGCGGCACGCGAGACCATCAACAACTACGAGCGCGCGGCAGCGATGGCGCACGAATGGAATGGCCATCGCGAAAAGATCAGCGACCGCCTGCGCAAGCGCATCGAGATCGGGCGCGAAATGCCTCATGGCGACTATCTGGCAGCGTTGCGGCTGGGAGAAGCTTGCCGCAACCGGCTGCCGGAGGTTTTCGGCGACGTCGACGTGCTACTGGCGCCTTGCGCCGACGGCGAGCCCGCTCGCGGCCTCGAGGAAACCGGCGACCCCGGTTTTCAGGCGATCTGGACCATACTTCACACCCCTGCTCTCGCCTTGCCGACCCATCGCGGGCCGAACGGCTTGCCGGTCGGCATCCAGCTCGTCGGCCAGCGCTACGACGATGTGCGCCTGTTCGCATGCGCGCGCTGGATCTGGCAACAGCTGGGCGCGCCGGAGATGGTCGGCTTTCGCGGATAGGACGTTCCATGGAGTTCGACAATTCCTTCGAGGTGCCGCTGCCGCCGAGCGAGGCCTGGAAACTGCTGCTCGACATCGAGCGCATCGCGCCCTGCATGCCGGGGGCGGAATTGACCGAGGTCGTCGATCGCAACACCTACAAGGGCAAGATCGCCGTGCGGCTCGGGCCGGTGGCGTTGACCTTCGCCGGCATCGTCAAGCTCGATGAGATCGACGATGACAACCACAAGGCTCGGGTGTCGGCGCAGGGCAGCGACGCCAAGGGCCGCGGCGGCGCCAATGCAACTTCCGTGTTCCGCCTGGAGCCTGCCGGCTCCGGATCCAAGGTGCTGGTGCACACCAGTCTGACGCTGTCAGGAGCGGTGGCGCAATATGGCCGCGGCGTCGGCATCATCCAGGCTACCGCCACGCAGATCATGAACCAGTTCGCCAAGTGCTTGAAGGACAAGCTGGCGCCGGACCATCCGGCGGCGGCGAGGGCCGCTGCGTCCATTGCGTCCGGGCCGGTGCAGCCCTCACCTTCGATCGTTCCCACCGCCTCGGCTTCGGTTCCCGTGGCGAAGCCGATTTCAGGTTTTGCCCTGATGGCCAAGGTGATCTGGAACGCGATCACCGGTCTGTTCGGCGAGGACAGGGATGACTGGTAACAGGGTCGTCATGGCCTCGCAGGCAGCAACGACCGCCTATTCTTTCAACACCACTTCGCGCCTGGCGCGGATCACGGGTGCGGCGATCACGATCAGCAACCCCGCCGCCACCAGAAGGAATGCGAGGCTGATCGGCTCCTCGACCAACACCATGGGATCACCGCGCGAGAGCAGCAAGGCGCGGCGCAGATTTTCCTCCATCATCGGGCCCAGCACGAAACCGAGAATGAGCGGAGCGGGTTCGCAGTCGAGCTTGAGCGCGAGGTATCCGAACACGGCGAAGAATGCCATCACGAAGGCATCGAACGGCTTGTTGTTGATGATGTAGACGCCGATGCAGCAGAACACGACGATGGCTGGAAACAGCAGCCGGTATGGCACGCGCAGCAATCTCACCCACAGTCCGATCAGAGGCAGGTTCAGGACCACCAGCAAGAGATTGCCGAGCCACATGCTGGCGATCAGTCCCCAGAACAGTGCGGGCCGGTCGGTCATCACGCGCGGCCCGGGCGCGATGCCGTGAATCATCAGCGCTCCGATCATCATCGCCATGGTCGGATTGCCCGGAATGCCCAAGGTCAGCATCGGGATGAACGAGGTCTGGGCACCGGCATTGTTGGCCGCTTCGGGCGCCGCCACTCCGCGAATGTCGCCGTGTCCAAATCGGCGCGGCGGCGCTGCGACGTTCTTCTCGAGGGTGTAGGCCGCGAACGATGCGAGCAACGCACCTCCCCCCGGAAGGATTCCGAGCACTGCTCCGAGCCCGGTGCCGCGCAGGATCGATCCCAGGCAGTGCCTCAGATCAGCGAGCCGCGGCCATACTGTGCCGACCGGCGTGGAGATCACGGTCATCTCTTGCTTCTTCTCGAGATTGTAGGCGACCTCGGCGATGCCGTAGATCGCCATCGAGAGCGCGACGAACTCGATGCCGTCGGCGAGCCCGGTCATGCCGAAATTGAAGCGCCGCGATCCCGAATTCACGTCGGTGCCGACCAGCCCCAGCAGCAAGCCGAGCACGACCATGGCGATCGCCTTGATCAGCGATCCGCGCGCCAGCACCACGGCCGCGATCAGGCCGCACACCATCAGCGAGAAATATTCGGCCGGCCCGAACTGCAAGGCGATGGCCGCGAGCGGCGGCGCCGCCAGCGCGATCAGCAGCGTGGCGACGCTGCCTGCGAAGAACGAGCCGATCGCGGCGATGCCGAGCGCGGGCCCGGCGCGCCCCTGGCGTGCCATCTGGTGGCCGTCGATGGTGGTCACCACCGCCGAGGCCTCGCCCGGGATGTTGACCAGGATGGCGGTGGTCGAGCCGCCATATTGGGCGCCGTAATAGATGCCGGCGAGCAGGATCAGCGCCGACTCCGGCGCCAGCGTGAACGAGATCGGCAGCAGCATCGCGACGGTGGTCACCGGGCCGATGCCGGGAAGAACGCCGATGACGGTGCCGAGCAAAACGCCGAGGAAGCAGTAGGTGATGTTCTGCAGCGTCAGAGCAACGGCAAACCCCAGCCCGAGATTGGAAAGGATCTCCATGGCCGGCCCTAGAGGCTCGGCCAGATCGGCAGCGGCAGGCCAAGGGCGTATACGAAGATGCCGACGGAAAAGACCGTGAGCGCGACGGCGAGCGCCACCGCTTCGTTCCAGCGGAATTGCGGGCCGGCCCAGGCCGATACCAATGTGAGCACGGCCAACGCCACGAGGAGCCCGAAGGGTTCGATCAGAACGCCGAACAGGCACACCGCCAGCGCCAGGACCGCGAGCGGCAAAATCTGCATGCGCGGCAACGGCTCCCCGTCGAGCGCGAGCGAACGTCCGATCAGGACCGCGCCCAGGATTGCGAGCACGCCGCCGAGCAGCAGCGGAAAATAGCCCGGCCCCATCTTGCCGGCGGTGCCCAAGGAATAGCCGCGCGCGGCGAGGATGCCGACCATGGCGAAGCCACAGAACATCACGCCCGACCAGAAATCTTTCGGCGCGCGGATTCTCATGCTCCCCTCACGCCGAGTGCGCTGCCATGACTCGATCAAATCGGCACTCTCTTGTTCCGTCAAGGCGATCGGAGGACGCAGGACGGGAGACAGACGAGAGAGGCACGAACTCGTCCGTCCTCTCTCGTCTGTCCGCTGTCCTCTGTCATCCGACCTCGCCATCCTTTACATTCGCGCCCTTCCTGATGGCGCATGGATGGGGGCAGGTGGAAAAGTCTTCCGGTTTCATCGAAAAGCATGGGCTCTGGACCGACCAGCAGCGACGGCAAGCCGAGGAGATCAAGCGCAAGGTCGAGACCGAGAAGCTCCATTTCGTGCGGCTCGCCTGGGCCGACCCGCACGGAGCCTCGCGCGCGAAGGCGCTGACGGTGCCGGCCTTCCTCGCCGCGCTCGCCGGCGGCCACAACATCAACGTCGCCACCACCACGCTCGATTCCGCGGGTGCCCGCACGTTTTCCTCGTTCACGCCCGGCGGCGGGATGGGCCTCGACGAGATGACGGGCTCGCCCAATCTCACCATCGTTCCGGACCCCGAAACGTTTCGCGTGCTGCCCTGGGCGGCCGGCGTGGGCTGGGTGCTGTGCGACGAATATTTCAACAGCGGCATGCCGTTTCACTTCTCGCCGCGGCACCTGTTGCGCAGGCAGACCGAGCGGCTCGCCGGCAAGGGCATGGGATCACTGGTGGGCCTGGAGATCGAGTGGTATCTCGCGCGCGTCGCTGAGGATCGTCTGAGCGACGCGAACACCGCAATTCCCGGGCTGCGCGGGCGCCCGATCGCAACCTCGCCGGTCGAGCCGGGCTTTTCCTATCATTCCGAAACCAACATGGATTTGATGCAACCGGTGCTCTCGGCATTGGCCGAAACGTTCGAGCAACTCGAGTTGCCGCTGCGATCGATCGAGAACGAGTTCGGACCGGGCCAGGTCGAATGCACCTTCGCGCCGCGGCCGGCGCTGGAGGCGGCCGACCATGCGGTGTTGTTTCGCACTGCGACGCGTCAGCTGTGCCGCCGGATGGGGTATCTCGCCAGCTTCATGTGCCGCCCCGCGCTCAAAGGGTATTATTCCAGCGGCTGGCACCTGCATCAGTCGCTGTTCGAGGGCAAGAGCGGACGCAATCTGTTGATGCCCGATCGCGAGCGCGAACATCTGTCGCTGCTCGGCCGCAGCTATCTCGGCGGCCTGCTCCAGCTATGCCGTTCCTTCGACTGCGTTCGCGACGCCGACCGTCAATGGCTACCGGCGTTACCGGCCGAACTCGCTGGCGCCCGACCGCGCCACCTGGTGCTACGACCATCGCGGCGTGATGATCCGGGTCTTGGGTGGGCCGGAAGATCCCGCCACCCGGATGGAGAACCGCATCGGTGAGCCGGCGGCCAATCCCTATCTCTACATCGCCTCGCAGATCGCCGCCGGGCTCGACGGCATCGAGCACGGCCGCGATCCCGGCCCGCCGGACGCCGATCCCTACAATGCCGACCGGCCGATGCTGCCGAAGAGCCTGCCGGAGGCCTTGGACGCGCTCGAGCGCGAGCCGCTGTTCCGCGCACAATTCGGCGAGGTCTTCATCGACTATCTGCTCAAGCTCAAGCGCAACGAGGCCGGCCGCTTCGAGCAATGGCGAAGAGAGGCCGGCGTTCCTGCGGGGGACGAGCCGACCGAATGGGAGCAGAACGAGTACTTCGATTTTTTCTAGGGGGAGTGTATTCCTCGGGTGTCATCCCGGCCGAGGGCCGCCGGATTTATCCGGCGCCCGAGAGCCGGGACCCAGTACTCACCGAGCTCGTTATTGGAGCGACCGCACGACACGGCAATGCGGTAGTTACGTTGTTCGTTTTCTGGCCACCCCGAGCGATGCTGGGCGGCGTCCGACACACCAGCCCCGTGGTGACTAAGCACGTCTGATCGGCTGAACAGATTCACTCCGCCGCTGCTGCACGAGCTCCTTATGCATTGCGGGCCTTGCTGTTGCGTTCGCTTTGAGCCACGACTGCAAACGATCCAGATAGAGATAGACGATCGGTGTTGTGTATAGCGTTAGCAGCTGGCTGAACGCCAACCCACCGACCATCGCATAGCCGAGCGGTTGCCGTAGCTCCGAACCGGTGCCGGTCCCGAGCGCCAACGGCATGCCGGCAAGGAGCGCGGCCGCGGTCGTCATCAAAATGGGACGAAACCGTAACAAGCACGCTTCGCGGATCGCGGCGACTGGCGGCAAATGACGGTCGCGCTCGGCCACGATGGCAAAGTCGACCAATATGATGCCGTTCTTTTTGACGATGCCGATCAACAAAATGAGGCCGATGATGCCAATCACCGACAGGTCCATCTGACCGAATTGCAGCGCAAGCAGTGCGCCAATGCCTGCGGACGGCAGGGTCGAGAGGATCGTCAGCGGATGGATGAAACTCTCATAGAGAATCCCGAGGACGATATAGACCACCACCAGCGACGCGATGATCAGTACAGGTGTGCTCGACAAGGAGGCCTGGAACGCCTGTGCGTTGCCCTGGAACGTGCCGATGACTGTGCCGGGCATGCCAATATCGAGAGCGGCCTGCTTGATGGTATCGACAGCCTGACCGAGCGCCACGCCCGGCGCTAGGTTAAACGACAGGGTCACGGACGGAAATTGCCCTTGATGCGTTACGGAAAGTGGTCCGACCCTAGTCGTATCGAATGTCACCAGCGCCGAAAGGGGAACAGCGGCACCGGTCAGCGGCGACTTGAGATAGAATTCCTTGGAGAGAGGAGAAATCCGCCTGCAGCTCCGGGAGCAGCTCTAGGATAATTGGGTAGGTGTTGAGCTGCGTGAAATATTGCGTGATCTGCCGTTGAGCGAAGGCATCATTGAGAGTGTCGTCGATCAATTGCGGTGAAATGCCGAAACGCGACGCTTGATCTCGGTTGATCGTCACCTGAATTTGCGGCGCGTTCGCCAGAAGATCGGTCGCCGCATCGGCAAGCTGCGGAAGCGTACGCATCTTTTCGAGCATTTTCTGCGACCACGTGGTCAGCGCGGCGACATCGGCGCTCTGCAGTGTGTACTGGAAGCTCCCCCGGGAACTCCGGCCACCGACCGTGATGTCCTGGATCGCCTGCATGGACAGGCTCGCGCCCTGGACCTTGGCCACTTCCGGCCGCAGCCGGTTGATGATCTGCGAGGCGGTCAGCGCGCGCTCCTCGCGCGGCTCGAGAACGATGGTGAAACGGGCGGTGTTCGCGGTCTGCGCATTGCCGCTGCCGCCTGTGCTGGCGGTCGTCGCACTGACCCCTGCAACGTCGGGATCACGCAGGACGACCTCGGTCAGACCCCTCATGAGGCGCTGCATTTCCTCGGACGACGCTCCTTGCGCGGTTTCCGCCACGCCGCCGATCAGGCCGATGTCCTGCGGCGGGAAGAAGCCCTTGGGGATCTGAACCGCCATGACGATGGTCAGCGCCATCGTGGCGAAGAACACGGCCAGCATCGCGGCCTGGTGTCGCAGCGCGATGTCGAGCGTGCGCCGGTAGCCCGACAGCATGGCGTCGAAGACCGATTCGATTGCCCGATAGACGCGGCCGTGCTTGCCGGATTCCCGCTGCAGGAAGCGCGCGCACAGCATCGGCACGAGGGTCAGCGAGACGAACACGGAGACCAGGATCGACGCCGTCACGGTGAGCGCGAATTCACGAAACAGGCGCCCGACGATGCCGCCCATGAGCAGAAGCGGGATGAAGACCGCGACCAGGGATACGCTGATCGACAGGACCGTGAAGGCGATCTCGCGCGATCCCCTGAGCGCCGCCTCGAATGGCGAGCTGCCGCCCTCCAGGTGGCGATGGATGTTCTCGACGACGACGATGACGTCGTCGACCATGAAGCCGATAGCGATGGTGAGGGCCATCAGTGAGACATTGTTGAGACTGAAGCCGAGGAGATACATCGCGGCGAACGAGCCGACGAGGGCCAGCACCACGGCGACGCTCGGGATCACCGTCGCCCAGAGGCTTCGCAGGAAGAGCAGGACCACCATCACGACGAGGCCGACAGTGAGCGCAAGCGTGAACTCCACCTCATGGACCGAGGCGCGGATGGTGACTGTCCGATCCAGAGCGGTCTCGACCGTGATAGCGGGGGGAAGGTTCGCGGTGAGGTGCGGCAGCTGCGCCTTGATCTGGTCGACCGTTTCGATGACGTTGGCGCCGGGCTGCTTGTTGACCGAGAGCAGAATGCCCGGCGTGTTGTTATGGTAGGCCGCGGTGTTCCTGTCGGCCGCCGCGGCCACCGCACGGCCGACGTCCCGCACCCGGACCGGCGCGCCGTCGCGATACGCAATAACCGCGTCTTCGAACTGCCCTGCATCGGTGATCTGGTCATTCGCAATGAACGCGAAGCTTGCCTTCGCGGTCGTGAGGCTGCCCTTCGGGGCGTTCGTGGTCGCGCCGACGAGAGCGCCGCGCACCTCTTCGAGCGTCAGCCCGCGCGCCGCGAGCTTGGCCGGATCGACCTGGATGCGGAGGGACGGCCGCTGCTCGCCGCCGATGGAGACCTGGGCGACGCCCGATACCTGCGAGATCTGCTGCGCAAGGTAGCTGTCGGCATATTCGCTGACCGCGGTGAGCGGCAGCGTGTCGGAATGCACCGACAGGATCAGGATCGGCGCTTCGGCGGGGTTGAGCTTCCGGTAGGTCGGTGGGGATGGCATGGATTCCGGCAGTGTCCGGGCCGCCGACGAGATCGCCGCCTGCACGTCCTGCGCGGCCGCATCGATGTTGCGCCCGAGGTCGAATTGAATGGTGATCGACATCGCACCGAGCGCGCTGAACGACGTCATCTGCGTAACGCCGGCGATCTGTCCGAGCTGACGTTCGAGCGGTGTCGCGACCGACGACGCCATGGTGTCCGGGCTCGCGCCGGGAAGCGTAGCAGTGACCTGAATGGTCGGAAAGTCGACCTGCGGGAGCGGGGCAACCGGCAATAACAAGAACGAAGTGATTCCCACAAACGCCAGCGCCGCCATCAGGAGCGTAGTTGCGACCGGCCGCCTGATGAACGGTTCAGAGAGGTTCATTTGCCCCTCCCCGCGTCGATCGATCGCGGCGCGGTGACGCTCACGAGACCGCCGCGCTGAAGCCTGAATTGTCCGTCAGTAACAACGCGCTCACCCTCAGCCAGACCTGACGTAACGACCGTCAGATCACCTGTCGTCCCACCGATCTGAATTGGGCGCGCCTCGGCTGTGTTCTTGGTGGTCACAATCCAGGTGAACAAGCCCTGCGGCCCGCGTTGGACGGCATTCGATGGCACAGCAAGCACGTCGCGTTGGATCTCGACCAGCACGCGCGCATTGACGTATTGGCCTGGCCATAGCTTGTCGTCGTCATTGGCGAATATCGCCTTCAGACGGATGGTACCCGTGGCTTGGCTGATTACGTTGTCAATGAGCAGGATTTTGCCCGTGCCCAGGGCGTGGCTATTGTCCTGGTCGAATGCGGTAACCTCGACGGGACCACGCGCCATGGCGTTACGAATGTCCGACAGCGCGCGGGCCGGCAGCGTAAAATGAACCGCCGAAGGCTGCGTCAGGACTAAAGTTGCGATCGCTCCGGCATCCGAGGCGCGCACGAGGTTGCCAGGGTCGACCAAGCGAACGCCCATGCGGCCATCGCTCGGCGCAGTTATCGCGGTGTAATCGATCTGGGTCTGCGCAGTTGCGATCTCAGCCATGTCTGCCTCGATGGAGGCTTTGAGCTGATCGACCTTGGTTTGCTGGTGATCAACATTCTGTTGCGTGGCGATATCCTTTTGCGCGAGAGTCTTGGAACGCGCGAGATCTTTTTCCGCACCGCTCAGCAGCGCGACGTTCTGCCTCTTCTTGGCTTTGGCCTGGTCGAGCGCCGCCTGGAACAGGCGCGGGTCGACCCTGGCCAGCACGTCGCCTTTCTTTACATGTTGTCCTTCGGTGAACAGCACCTCCTGCAGCTTACCGTCGACCTGGGAGCGAATATCGACGGTCAACGAGGCCTGCACTGTTCCGAGTCCGGTAAGATAAATCGGCACATTCTGTCGTGTTGCGACTGCAATGCTCACCGGCGCAGGCGGCTGCGTTGCCGAGCGCGTGCCACGGTCTGGCGTGGATTTAGGTGCTAGTTGCCAATAAAGCAGTCCAGCGGCGGCGAGGATTGTTACTCCAACGATAGTGAAGATAAATTGGCGCAGGTTTCGGGCAGACATATCCCGCCATTCTGTTCAACGCGTCTGCCGCTAAGAGTCCCATCCGTCATTCAGCTGACGGTGCCGCACTTCAGACGCGATCTAGTTTTTCAAGGGCCTAGGGATGGATCGTCCCTTGTCCTTTTCCGCCACGATGAATTCCAGGAAGCGGAGGGGGTCGGTCGAGCTTGGGTTCCAATGCGAATGGATCGTGCCGGCGGGAACGAGCAGGCTGTCCCCGGCACGCAGCGTTACAGGCGGTTTCCCGTCTTCTTGCCAAACTCCCGTGCCGGACAGGATATGGAAGGTCACCGTGGCCGGATGGAAGTGCCGTGGGTTGATCCCGCCCGGGGCATATTCGACGTGGTAGACAGCGACTTCCTGGTTTGTCGTATCGGGCACTGCCATCTTCAACAGGGGCGCATGGGGTATCACGCCTCGCTTTTCCTGGCTGGCAACCGGTTGTGCCTGCAGCATGCATAGAACTCCTACTGTCGTGATGCCGATCAAGCTGACGAGCGATGTCTTGGCCAATTCATTTCTCCCGAAGCTGAGCCATGAGGGTTTTGAACGCGGTGAGCACGATTGAAACGGATTGCCAAGCTCGCGATGGGCCCATCTAAAACAGAGCCTGGAACTCGGTGAATTGCACACGATTTCCTCATCGCCAACAGGCAATGTATATTGGCGGTCTGAGGTTGCCAGGCAAACGTCTTTAACTTATGGTCTGCCCAATAAAAGATTGGGGTGCCCTCATGGCGCGGCGTTTGCCCTCATTGAACGGACTGCGATCATTCGAGGCGGCCGGCCGCCATGGCAGCTTCACTGCTGCTGCTAAAGAGCTGAATGTCACCCAGACTGCGGTCAGCCGCTCGGTTCGCCTGTTGGAAGGCCGTCTCGGCTTCTCGCTATTCCGGCGCCATGCCAGCGCCCTAGAGCTCACCGCCCAGGGCCAAGCGTTTTTGTCCGGTCTCACCGACGCATTCGATTCCATCGCTCAACTCACAGAAAGCGTCGCGGCAATGCGCGCAGGCCCCGTGCTCACGGTGGGTGTCGGGCCAACCTTGGCAGTAAGCTGGCTGATTCCACGACTCGGCAGCTTTTATCGCAGCCACCCCGAAGTTGAAGTACGCATGGCCACCGGCGGCGCGACGCGCCCGGTGCGGGACGACTGGACCTGTACAATCCGCCGAGATACCGACGCCTGGCCGGGTTATATCGCCGAAAATCTATTCCCCAGCACGGTTGTACCGGTCTGCACACCGGAAATAGCTTCGGCTCTGCGGTCACCTGACGACTTGCGTGGCGTCACTCTGATCCTCGTCTCCCACATGCCTAATGAATGGCCGTCTTGGTTCGAGGCAGCGGGTTTACGCGCACCGGTTGACACCGCTGGCGAGGTGTTGTTCGAGAGCAACGCCATGGCGATGCAAGCGGTGCTCGACGGGGTGGGTGTCGCTATAGCTCAGCTCGTCTACGTCAGCGACGCGCTGGCAGCAGGCCGATTGGTCGCGCCATTCCCGATCGTCGCGCACAAGCATGAAGCTTGGTTTCTAGAATACCGGCCTGTTCGTCGGGAAGATCCAGCACTTCTAGCTTTCCGCGAATGGCTGCATCACGAAGCTGATCGCGAACGTCAGGTTGAAACTGCATTGGTGAACCGAGGGTCAATGGGAGCAACAAGAGCGCGTACTAACTACTTCCCGGCGCAAAATTCGGATTTTTGCGCTAAGAAGTAGCTAGTTTCCGGCTCTCGGTCCGCCGGACCAGAGGTCCGGCGCCCCTCGGCCGGAATGACATTCTCGGTTGGTGCATACGCTGCTGCGGCCGGCGCCAAAGTCTGCTACCAACCGGCCGATCGCGCCGTTCTTCACTCGAGAGAAACGGAATTTTGCGTCTCCGCACAAGGACGAAGGCCATGCTGGAGAAACTCGGAGCAACGCAGGCGCGGATCGAGAGCGCCGGCGATAGGCACGACTGGGACGAGCTGGTCCAGGAGGATCGCGTCCATCGACTGATCTATACCGACCCGGCGATCTTCCAGGCCGAGATGACCAACATCTTCGGCGCGGTGTGGGTCTATCTCGGCCACGAAAGCCAGATCCCGAGGAACGACGATTTCATCACGGTGAGGCTCGGCCTGCGTCCGATCATCCTGCTGCGCGATTCGAACGGCAAGCTGCGCGCGCTGTTCAACCGCTGCACGCACCGGGGCACCACGCTCTGCCGCAAGGAGAAAGGCTCCGCCCGTTTCTTCCAGTGTCCGTATCACGGCTGGAGCTTCCTCAACACCGGCAAGCTGCGGGCGGTGCCGTGGCCCGACGGCTATGCCTGCGACTTCAAGGACGCGAAGTTCAACGTGGCGCAGGTGCCGCGCGTGGACAGCTATCGCGGCTTCATCTTCGCGACGCTCAATCCCGATGCACCGGCGTTGCTCGATTATCTCGGTGCCATCACCAAGCCGATCGACGAATGGCTCGATCGCCAGCCCAAGGGAAAGGTCGCGGTCTGCGAGGCCAACCGGCTAAAATACAAGGGCAACTGGAAGCTCGCCTACGACAATTCCGGCGACGGCTATCACGTGGTGTTCTCGCACCGATCGCTGCTGGAAATGGAGAACCGCCAGGCCGACGTCGCCAACAAGGGCATGTCCTATTACAAGGGCTCGCCCGACACCGCGCCGATGTACATGGCCTATATGGGCAACGGTCATCACTTCAAGGATAAGCGCCCGAACATCCAGAAGCGCGCCGGCGGATTGTGGGCGGTGGAAGGTCCTGCTCCGGGTAGCGAGCACTATGCCGAGGAGCTTCGCCGCCGCTTCGGCGCCAGGGCCGAGGAGATCCTCGACCTCGCCTCCTCGGAGCCGGTCAACATCAACGTGTTCCCGAACTTCTCGCTCCTCGGCAACCATATCCAGGTGTTCGAGCCGGTCTCGGTCGACGAGACCAATGTCACCTGGTACGGCACCGCGGTGGTCGACGACGATGGCGTCCTCGGCGGCGCGGTCGGCGAGGTGAACTCGTTGCGCATGCGCACGCAGGAGCAGTTCCCGAATTTCGGCGAGGTCGACGACCTCGCCAATTTCGAGGAGATCCAGCGCGGGCTGGCGTGCCAGGAAGACGAGTGGGTCTACATGCATCGCGGGCTCGGCATTCCCGGGCGCGTGAAAACCGATGCCGATGGCATCATCACGGCGCCGGCGACCGACGAGGCGTTCATGCGCGAATACATCAGGGAGTGGAAGCGGCTGATGAAGGCAACGCCCCGGCTCGTCGTTACGCGCGAGCCGTGAGCCGGTTATGCAACGCGCACATGATCCCTCGGTCAGCTCCTACTACGTCAACGAAGACTTTTATCAGCGGCTGGTGGACAACTTCACGGACTGGCAGCGCGAAGAGCTCGAGATCCGCGAGCCGGCGGTTCGCGATCAGTTCCGCATGCTGGTCGAACGCGAGGCGCGACTGCTCGACCAGCTTCGTTTCGACGAATGGCTGGCGATGTATGCGCCCGAATGCATCTACTGGGTGCCGGGCACGCCGGGGGCAGGAGATCCGCGGCGCGAGATCTCGATTTCCTTCGACGATCGCCGGCGCATGGAAGATCGGATCTATCGCCTGCGCACCGGCTACGCCTGGTCGCAGGCGCCGAAATCACGCACGGTGCGGATGATGTCGAACGTCGAGGTGTTCGCCGACGACGACGGCGACGCCCGCATGGTGCGCTCGAATTTCCTGATCAGCGAGTTCCGCGTCGACGGCACACGGTTTCTGTCGGGCTGGTGCGGCCACCGCTTCGTGCCGGCAGGCGAGCAATGGATGATCGAGGTGCGGCAGGTGAACCTGATCGACTGCGACCAGAACCTGCGCAATCCCAGCATCGTGCTTTGACGACCGAGGTTGCAATCGAGGGCTCGGCTCATCTCGACGGCATTGCGCCCGCGCGCAGGTCGCCGCCGGAACCGGAGTTTTTCATGACGGCGACTGCGCTCGATTCCGCGATCTTCCGCGACATTTTCAGCACGGGCGAGATGCGGCGGGTTTTTTCCGATGAGGCGAGGACCGGCTACTACCTGGAGATCGAGGCGGCGCTGGCGCGTGTGCAGGCTCGCCTCGACATCATTCCGCAACCCGCCGCGCAGGAGATCGAGCGCGTGTGCCGGATCGAGAACATCGATCTCGCTCGTCTCAAGCAGCAGACCGAGCGCATCGGCTATCCGATCCTGGGCGTGGTGCAGCAGATCGTCGGCCTTTGCGACGATAACCTCGGCGAATGGTGCCATTGGGGCGCGACCACCCAGGACATCACCGACACCGCGGCAATCATGCAGATCCGCGCGGCGCTCGAGCTGGTCGAGAAGGACATGGAGGCGATCGCGGCGGCGCTCGCCGATCTTTCGCGGCGCTATCGCGACACGCCGATGGCCGGCCGCAGCAATCTGCAGCAGGCGGTGCCGCTGACCTTCGGCTTCAAGACCGCCACCTTACTGGCCGCAATGCAGCGGCACCGCCAGCGATTGGGCGAGCTGCGGCCGCGCGTCCTGGTCGGCGAGCTCGGCGGCGCGGTCGGCACGCTCGCTTCGCTCGGCGCCGACGGGCTCGAGGTGCAGGCTGCGCTGATGGAGGAGCTCGGACTGGGCCAGCCGGAGATCGCCTGGCACACCGTGCGCGACCGCATCGGCGAGGTCGGCTGCTTTCTCGGGCTGGTGACCGGGACGCTCGGCAAGATTTCGATGGACGTGAAGCTCCTGATGCAGACCGAGGTTGCCGAAGTCTACGAACCGTTTCACGAGGCGCGTGGCTCCTCGAGCACCATGCCGCAGAAACGCAATCCGATCTCGTGCCTGTACATTCATTCGACGGTTGCGCTCGTTCGCCAGCACGTTGCCGCCCTGCTCGAAGCCGCGGTCGCCGACCACGAGCGTTCGACCGGACCGTGGCAGATCGAGTGGATTTCACTGCCCGAGATCTTTCTGCTGGCCTCGGGCGCGCTGGCGCAGACCAGGCTGCTGGTTTCAGGGCTCGAGGTCGATGCCGAGCGCATGCGGGCCAATCTCGACCTTACCCGCGGCATGATCGTCTCCGAGGCGGTCATGATGGGGCTGGGTCGGCATCTCGGCCGCCAGCGCGCGCACGACCTCGTCTACGACATTTGCCGCGAGGTGACGGCGACCGGCGCGCCGCTCTCCGAGCTGCTCGCCCGCAACGCCGAGATTTCGAAGCATCTCACGCGCGGCGGAGCTCACCAAGATGTGCGACCCCAGGAGCTATCTCGGGCTCGCCGGCGAGATGGTGGACCGGGTGCTGGCCCGCGAGCCTCGGAGCGCGTTTCGATCAGGTTGAATCGGAAACGCGCTCCGGCTTCTTTACAGTAATTGTTCGCATTTTATGCGGGCGCCTGCTCCGCTTGCTGCGTTCGACGTGCCTGCTCCCCTCTCCCGCTTGCGGGAGAGGGGTTGGGGTGAGGGCTCTTGAAGCGCCCTCACCCGTTCATTGCTGTGGAGATGCGGAGCAACCCTCTCCCGCAAGCGGGCGAGGGTGCAGTTACGTAGCCCGCCGGTGTCTCCGGAAAATGGCTTTAGTACCAGGGGCGGTGACCCCAGAAGAATGGCTGATACGCGTAATCCCTCCTCGGGTCGCGGCGCACCCTTGGCGTCGCTGATCGCGAGCGCCGCGGCTTCTCGACCCTGGCCGCGCGCTTCGGCTTTTCGGCTGCGGCCGGTGCCGGGGTCGTCAGCGTGGTCGCAACGGACGGCAACTCCGGCTCGGGCTCCTGGGCCAACACAATCGGCTGCGGCGGATGCTGCGGACGCGATGGGACATCGGCAATGACCGTGCGCGGCGGCGGCTTGTAGGCGGAGAGCCCCGGATTGCTCAGGCGCGTCGGCGCGAACAGCGCAATGAACCCGAGGACAAGGCCAACCGCCACGGCACAATAAATACCGACGTAAAACACCAAGCCGGCGCTCGATCCGTGTGCCTCTCGAGACATGTACCCCATGCGATACAAAACTCCGGCACGAGGACCTTGGTTCCAGCTTCCGGGACGGTTTGGTTAACGGCGGTATAATCGCCAGGGAAGCTTCGGGAGCCGCCGGCCCGGCTCCGATTTACGAACGCTATGGACGGACCAGCGCTGTCCCTTTAGTCGGCGGCGCCACCGGAAAGGTTCATCATAAAAAGCGGCAACGCTCCTCGGGCGACGCCGCCGCAACCCAAGGGTGTGCTCATGTTCGAGAAGCCAAGCGTCGACGACCTGCGTCAGGCAGCCCACAAGCTCGGCATGCACCCGGGCGACGATTATCTGCGCGCGGTCGAGCAGATCGTCACGCCGCTCGCCGGCGCCTATGCCGCACTCGACGGCATGCCGGACGAGCTCCCCAAGGTAAAGTATCCGCGCAGCCCGGTTCACCGGCCGCAAGGCGAGGAGAACCGGCACGGCGCCTGGTACGTGAAGACCTCGATCAAGGGCAGCCCCGACGGCAAGCTCGCCGGCCGGCGGGTCGCGCTCAAGGATAATGTCTGCCTCGCCGGGGTGCCGATGATGATCGGCGCCGGCATCCTCGAGGGCTATGTGCCGGACGTCGATGCGACCGTGGTCGAGCGCATACTCGACGCCGGCGGCGAGATCGCCGGCAAGGCGGTGTGCGAGTATTATTGCGTATCGGGAGGAAGCCACACCAGTGCGACCGGACCGGTGCACAATCCGCGCAAGCCCGGCTATACGTCCGGCGGCTCCTCCTCCGGCAGCGCCGCGCTGGTCGCCGCCGGCGACGTCGACATGGCGATCGGCGGCGACCAGGCCGGCTCGATCCGCATCCCCGCCAGCCATTGCGGCATCGTCGGATTGAAGCCGACCTACGGGCTGGTGCCCTACACCGGGATTGCGCCGCTCGAGATCACGCTCGACGCCTGCGGCCCGATGACCGCCGACGTGCGCGACAACGCCTTGCTGCTGGAAGTGATCGCCGGGCCCGACGGCATCGACTCGCGCCAGCGCGGCGTCGCAGCGGGCCGCTATACCGAGGCGATCGACGGCGGAGTCGAAGGCTTGCGCGTGGGAGTTCTCGGCGAAGGCTTCGGCCATCCCAACTCGGAGCCCGACGTCGACAGCCGTGTGCGCGATGCCGCCCAGCGGCTCGCCAGGCTCGGCGCCGTCGTCGAGAACGTGTCGGTTCCCATGCACGGGCTCGGCTTCGCGGTCTGGGCGGCGATCCGCGGCGACGCCGCCTGCATCACGCTGCTCGAGATGAACGGCGCCGGCATCGCACACGAAGGCCTCTACGTCACCAGCCTGCTCGACGCCGCCATGGGGTGGCGCGGCCGCGCCGACGAGTTCGCCGACACGCTCAAGATCGCCTCGATCTTCAGCAAGTACACGCTCGACCGTTATGGCGGACATTATTACGCCAAGGCGCAGAACGTGCGCCGGCGCCTGCGCGCGGCCTATGATGCCGCACTCTCCGCGCACGACCTCCTGCTCATGCCGACCGTGCCGATGAAAGCGACGCCGATCCCGCGCAAGGGAGCGTCGCCGCAGGAGATCACGCGGCGCAGCTGGGAGCCGACCCGCAACACGTGTCCGTTCAACGTCACCGGCCATCCCGCCATCAGCATTCCCTGCGGCATGGCGGACGGCCGCCCGATCGGGATGATGCTGATCGGCCGCCATTACGAGGAGACCACGATCTATCGGGCGGCTGCGGCATTCGAGCGCTCCGTCGACTGGACGAAATCGTGAGCAGCAGCACCTGCGTCGCGTCGGAGAGAACTCCGGCGTGTGGTGTTTTCCTGCGATCGGTCGTACACTTCTCGTCAGCGCTGGAGAATTCGCACCTCGCTCTACACCTCTGCTCGAAAAGAAATGAGGATCGCCATGCTGGATCGCCGCCGTGCCCTCAAAGCCGGGCTCGCCACTCTCGGCTCGCTGTCGGTCGCCGCACCGTTGCGCGCCCTGGCGCAGAAAAAGCCGCTCGCAAAGGTTCGCTACAACGAAGTCGTGCGCTCGATCCTCTACACGCCGGCCTACGTGGCGATGACCAAGGGCTATTTCGAGGAGGCCGGCATCGACCAGACCATGGCCACGGCACAAGGCGGCGACAAGTCGATGGCGGCGCTGCTCGGCAACGGCGCCGACATCGCCCTGATAGGACCGGAATCGCCGATCTACGTTCTCAACAGCGACTCGCCGACCAAGGTGCGCATCTTCTGCGGTCTCACCTCCACCGACGGCTTCATGCTGCTCGGGCGGGATAAGGTGGAAAAGTTCGACTGGAAGATGCTCAAGGGCAAGGAAATCCTCGGCTTCCGTCCCGGCAGCACACCGCTGCTGTTCCTCGAAGCGGCGCTGCGCCAGAACGGAATCGACCCGCTCAAGGACGTCAAGCTCATGAACAACGTTGCCATCCCGGCGCGCGTGGGTTCCTGGCTCGCCGGCCAGAACCAGTACGGCATTTTCATCGAGCCGGACGCCTCTCAGCTCGAGCTCGACGGCAAGGCGCACTTCATGGCCTCGATCGGCGAGACCGTCGGTCCCGCCGACTACACCGCCTTCATGGCAACCGACAAATACATCCGCGACAATCCCGAGGTCATCCAAGGTTGGACCAATGCGATCGCCAAGGCGCAGAAGTGGACGGAGACTGCACCGACCGCGGAGATCGTCACGATCCTCGAGCCGTTCTTTCCCGGCGTGAATCCGAAGGCGCTCAATGCCGCCGCCGAACGCTATCGCCGGCTCAAAATCTGGAAGAGCACGCCGGTCATCGACGCCAAGGCCATCGACAAGTTCCAGGACATCCTGGTGGCGGGCGACGTGCTCACCACCGCCAGGCGGGTGAAGTTCCAGGATCTGGTTCTGAGCGAGTTTGCCGGCAAGGCGAAGTGATCCGTGCACGCAATGCCATCCGGCGGCGCGGCTGCGCCGAAGGTGGAACTGCGTGACGTCGACATGCGCTATTTCGGCCTCGAAGGCGAGACCGAGGCGCTCAAGGGCATCTCGTTCTCGGTCGCTGCCGGCGAGTTCGTCGCCATCATTGGGCAGAGCGGCTGCGGCAAGAGCACGCTGTTGTCGCTGATCTCGGGAATCCTCGGGCCGACCGAGGGCGCGGTCCTCATCGACGGCAAGCGCGTCACCGGCCCGAGCCGCAAGGTCGGCTACATGCTGCAGCAGGACTATCTGTTCGAGTGGCGCACCATTCTCGACAACGCGGTGCTCGGCTCCGAGATCCAGGGTGCCGATATGCGCAAGGCGCGTGAGCGCGCCACGGCGTTGCTGACCAGGTACGGGCTCGGGCAGTTCCTGCATTATCTGCCGCGCCAGCTCTCCGGCGGCATGCGCCAGCGGGTCGCGCTGGCGCGCACGCTGTGCACCGAGCCGGACATCGTGCTGCTCGACGAGCCGTTCTCGGCGCTCGACTCGCAGACACGCATCGCGCTGGCCGACGAGGTGACCGAAATCCTGCGCCGCGAGGCGAAGACCGTGATCCTGGTCACGCACGACATCGGCGAGGCGATCAGCATGTCCGAGCGGGTGATCGTGCTATCGCGCCGGCCCGGGCAGGTGAAATCCGACCACGCCATCAATTTCGCATCCGCCAATGGGCGCCGCCCGGCTCCCTTCGCCGCGCGCAACGCACCCGAGTTCAATCGTTACTTCAACACGCTGTGGCAGGAGCTCGAAGTCCATGTCGAAGGCTGAAGCGGCGGTGCTCGCGACCGCGTCACCACAATACCGCGACTGGCTGGCGCACGAGCGGCGTGGCCGCGTCAGCGTGCGCGCAGCGCAGGTCGCCATTCTCGTCGTCTTCCTGGTGCTCTGGGAAGTGCTGCCGAAGGCGCATGTGGTGAACCCGCTGCTGACCAGCTATCCCTCGGCGCTGTGGCCGACCTTCCTCGAGCTCTTGCATGCGACGCCGCGGCAGGCCGGCATCCTGACCCACACCTGGTTCACCGTTTTTGCCACCATCATCGGATTCACCGGCGCCATGGTGCTCGGCATCGCGATCGCCGCCGCGCTGTGGTGGTGGGACCACCTCTACAGGGTGCTCGATCCATATCTGGTGGTGGCGAACGCGATGCCGAAGACCGCCTTCGTGCCGATCTTCTACATCTGGCTCGGGGCCACGCTCTCGATCTACGGCATGTCGCTCGCGATCTCGCTGTTCATCACCATACTGATGATCTACAGCGGATTTCAGGGCATCGATCCCAATAAGGTGAAGCTCGCTCAGACCTTCGGCGCGAGCAAGGCTCAGATTCTCACCAAGGTGGTGCTGCCCGGAAGCGTTCCGACGCTGATCGCGGCGCTCAAGGTCAATGCGGGCCTGTCGCTGGTCGGCGTCGTCGTCGGCGAGTTCCAGTCGGCCAGCATCGGCCTCGGCTACCTCATCCAGTACGGAAGCCAGATTTTCAAGATGAACATCGTGATGACCGCCATCACGATTCTCGCGATCGTCTCCTCCCTGATGTATCTGCTGATTGCCTGGCTGGAGACCGCGGTGATGCGCCGGCGATAGTTTCCCGCTGTGTGATCTGGCTCACAGCGGGGCGCCGCTCCCGGTGCCATTGTCCCGCTTGCAAGCGCGGCCTCCCCCGGCCTTCCGCTGATGCAATCGCGAGGACGACAGTCCTCAGTTATGGATGGAGATCAATATGAAGTCGCTCATCACCGCTCTCGCGCTCGCCGCCCTGTTTGCTGCCCCGGCGCTCACCACCGCTACCGTCGCGTCCGCCGAAGAAGTGTGGGACGGCGGCAAGAGGATCGGTTCGGATCCCGACGCCAACGTGCGGCTGCAGTTGCGCCGCGACGCCGGCAGCGAGGGTTACTGAGCCGGTTACTGCCAGGTCTCGGAGCAGAACCTATAACAGCGGCCGGCCTGTGGGGCCGGCCGCTCTTTTTTGGTGCGGCGGCGAGCGTGGGAACGGCGGCCCTTCGAGCGACGTTTCCCGATGCGCCAGCCGGCCTGCGAAGCAGGCGGCCGGCATTACGTGGCGGCAGCGACAGAACGAGACTTCATGGCCGAACCCCAGGGCGTGCTGGCCCGTTTCATTTTGCTCTACGGAACGCTCTACTGCGCGTTCGGGTTTGCCTCTCCGTTCCTGCCGGCGTTCCTGACCGAGCGCGGCCTGGAGCCGGAAACGCTGGGGATCGTGCTTGGTGCCGGAACAGCGGTGCGGCTGATCTCGGCTCCCTTGGCCGGGCGCGCGGCCGATGTTTTCCATGCGTTTCGATTGGAGCTCGCGGTCTTTGCGGTGTGTGCTGCGATCGCGGCCCTGCTTTATCTGCCGAGCAATGCGTTCTGGACGGTCATCACTGTCAGCCTGCTGCATGCGGCCGCGCTGGCGCCGCTGGTTCCGCTCAGCGATGCGCTCGCTCTTGCCGCGGCGCGGCCGCGGCGAGAGCGCACGCGCGGATTCGAGTATGGCTGGGTGCGGGGGGCGGGCTCTGCTGCTTTCATTGCGGGCGTGCTGCTGTCGGGACTGGCCACCGCCGCGTTCGGGCTCTCCGTGATCGCTTGGCTGAGTGCGCTGTGCCTGCTCGGCACCGCGATCTGCGCGCGCCTGGTGCCGGAGCTGCGCCACGATGCGCCGGGCGGCGCCGGCGAGCAGAAGATTTTCGGCCGCGCCTGGCTGGTGCTGCTGCGCGAGCAAGCCTTCGTCCGCGTCACCCTGGTCGCCGCGCTCGTTCTCGGCAGTCACGCCATGCACGATTCGTTCGCGGTCATTCGCTGGCGCGAAGCCGGCATCAGCCAGGCCGCGATCGCGGTGCTCTGGTCGGAAGCTGTCGCCGCCGAGGTGCTGGTGTTCTTCTTCCTGGGTCCGAGGCTTCTGAGCATCTTCGGTCCATCCGCTGCATTGGCGGCGGCGGCCCTCGCCGGAATCGTGCGCTGGACCGTCCTGGCGCAGACCACGGCGATCGTCCCGATTGCCCTGGTGGAGCCCTTGCACGGGTTGACCTTTGCGCTGCTGCATCTCGCGTGCATGCGAATCATCGCCGATACCGTGCCTCGCGAGCTGGCCGGCACCGCGCAGGCCCTATACGGAATTATCGGGATCGGCGGTGCCTCGGCATTGTCGACGGTGCTTTCGGGATGGCTCTATGCGCGCTATGGCGCCGACGGCTTCTGGGCGATGGCGCTCCTTTGCAGTGCCGCGCTGCCGGCCATCTGGATGCTGCATCGCTGCCTTTCGGCCCCGTTGCATGTGTGACCTGGAAATGTGTGACCTGGAAATGTGTGACCTGGAAATTTGTGTGACCTGGATCACAGTCAGGGGCGCCGTCGCGTGCCATGGTCGGCTTCGCAAGCGCCAGCCGCCGTGGCTGCCGCTCGAGCCCAGGCTACCGCGGACCATGGTCCGCAGCACGGAGACGCACCATGTTGAAGACCTTCATCGCAGCTTCTGCTCTCGCCGCGCTGCTCGCCGCTCCGTCGTTCTTACGGTCGGCACCGGCAGCCTCGCCCAACGAAGTGATCGTGGGCGGCAAGGTCATCGGCCAGGATCCCGACATAAACGTTCGATTTCGAGCTGCGCCGTGACGCCGGCAGCGAAAACTACTGATCGGGCGCATCGGCATCGAGCTCGATCCAGACAACGGCAAACGTTGGAACATTCAGGTGACACCATGAAGACCGCAGTGATCCTTTGCGCGCAGGCGATTGCGCTGGTTGGCGCACTCGCCTGGTCGGTCCCTTCGTTCACGCAAGACCCGATGAAGCCGGAAGCGAGAACGAACGTGGCCCAGTACTGCATGCCGGCAGATAGCTCCGAGATGCAACGGTTTTATTGCCGCCTCGGCGGCGGCTGATCGCGCGACGGCGTTCTCGAGAGTGCGATCACTGTGCGCGCGCATGGTCTGCACAAGCTGCGGCCTGATTGGAGCCGATGTGCGCCCGGACTGGTCGCCGCACACGGAGCGGCGACGATATTTCCCGCCGCAATGACGTTATCGGGTCCGCAGCGCCCGACTTATGTGAGAAAAGAATCCTGCTCGACGCCGGTGATGCGAATGCCGCTTCCCGCAACTTTGTAACGGCTGTTGATCGCGAGCAGGATCGAGGTGAGCGCCTCTACCGCAAGCGAGTTGGCAATCGGGCCGGCATGGAATGCCCGCAGACCGGCGTCGCGCGCCAGTCCGATCACGACCTCACGCGCCGCAACGTCGTCGCCGCACACCAGCACGTCGCACTCGATATCGTGATGCAGATCCTTCAAGTGCTGCGCGGACACGTTCTGAAACGCCGACACGACCCTGGCCCGGTCCCCTAGATGTTTCTGCAGGGAGGCAACGGCCGAGCCATCGGCGGGAATCTGCACACGCGCCACCCTGGGCGGGACCAGCGGAACCGTTGCGTCAACCAGGATCTTGCCCTGAATTGCGGCGATTGCCTCCTCGACGGTGGCCCGCTGCGCGCTGTAGGGAACGGTCAGCACGACGATATCGGCAGCCTTGGCGGCGTTGAAATTGGTATCTCCCTTGACGGTATCGGTCGCCAAGGCACGATTGATCGCTGCCGCGGCCTGGGCGGCCTTGGCCGCCTCCCGCGAGCCGATGATGATGGCGTGTCCGGCGTTCGCCCAGCGGGTCGCAAGCCCGCCGCCTTCGTGACCGGTTCCGCCGAGCACCGCGAGGTTGTATCGGGGTCGCGTCATCGGATCGCAGCTTCAAGCCTGCGCTGCGCGCGCGTATTTGCGCGCCGGCGTTTGAATGACCGGCTCGAGCGCTGCGGCCTGATACGACGCTCGTGCGCGCTCATCCGGGGTGAGCCCGTAGGTCGTGGTACGTTGCGCTGGAATTCGATCGCATTGCCGGATCAGCGCGTCCATCTCGGGCGGAGCGAGCTCCTCACCATGGGAAGCACCGGCGGCGCGGGAGATGCTTTCGTTCATGAGCGTCCCGCCCAGGTCGTTGGCGCCGGCGGCTAGGCATGCGGCGGCACCCGCACGCCCCATCTTCACCCACGACACCTGGATATTGGGAACGAGCGCGTGCAGCACCAGCCGCGCGACGGCGTGCATCAGCAATGCCTCACGCCAGGTCGGGCCCAGCCGCGCCAGCCCTTTGTGATGCAGGGGGGCTTCCATATGAACGAACGGGAGCGGCACGAACTCTGTGAACCCCCCGCTCTGCTCCTGCAGACGGCGGATCGCGAGCAGGTGGCGCGCCCAGTGCTCGTGGCCTTCCATATGCCCGAACATGATCGTCGCGGTCGTGCGGAGCCCGATCGCGTGCGCGGTGCGCATGACCGACAGCCACTCCTGCGAGGAGAGCTTGTCGGGGCAGATGACGCGGCGAACCTCCTCATCGAGGATTTCGGCTGCGGTGCCGGGCAGGCTTCCCAGCCCGGCGCGCCGCAACCGCAGAAGGAACGTCTCGACGCTCAGACCCAGCGTCTTTGCGCCGTGAGAAATCTCGAGCGGCGAGAACGCGTGGACATGCATCTGCGGCGTCGCCTCCTTCACCGCATGCAGCAGAGATATATAGGTGTTGCCGTCGTAGTCGGGATGGATTCCGCCCTGCATGCACACTTCCGTTGCGCCGCGTTGCCATGCCTCTATGGCCCGACGCCCAACTTCTGAAAGGTCGAGGTTGTAGGGCGTGCCCCGAAGGTTCAGCGCCAGCTTGCCCTTCGAGAAGGCGCAGAAGCGGCAGCGGTACCCGCAAACGTTGGTGTAGTTGATGTTGCGGTTGACGACGTAGCGGACCAGATCGCCGCAGAGCTCACGACGGAGCTCGTCCGCTGCCCGGCAAACAGCCTCGAACCCCCTTCCCCGCTGGCGGAAAAGCGAGGAGACCTCGTCTTCCGTCAGCTCCGCGCCGGAGCACGCCTTGTCGAGAACCGGCTGGATGGATGCGCGGGTCGATCCCCGGATCAACTCGGGGGACGGGCATGAGGGGTCGACGTAGGCGACCGGTGAAACCGGGTCGCCGGCCACACCGGGCGCCCAGGTAGCAATCGCGCGCATACCCCTCGGCGTCCGAGGACCGCAGCACTTTGGTCCGCAGCTCCGCGTCCAGCCACCTGGTCCGGTTGCGCACGAATTCCGGATAGACCGGCAGCCGCGCCACCAGCGTCCTGCCCGCAGCTTGCGTTCTGTCTCGCACATCTGCGAGCTGCGGCCATGGCGCTTCGGGATTGACGTGGTCGGGGGTGACCGGCGAGATGCCGCCCCAGTCGTTGATGCCGGCATCGAGCAGGTGCTGGTAACCGTCGAACGAGAGATTGGGTGGCGCCTGGATGTTCATCGATGCCCCGAATATCACCCGGGCAACTGCGATCGTCCATTGCAGATCCGGCAGATCCGGCTCGGGCGCCTGCGCCCGCTTCGTCCCCGGCTTGGCGCGAAAGTTCTGGATGATGATTTCCTGCAGGTGCCCGTATCTCTCGTGCAGCGCGCGCAACGCAAGCAGAGACCCGATGCGTTCGCGCCGCGTTTCCCCGATGCCGATGAGCACACCGGACGTGAACGGGACGCGGCGCTCGCCCGCCGCTTCGATTGTCGCAAGCCGCACGGAAGGAATCTTGTCCGGCGATCCATGATGAACGTGTCCCGGCCCGCAGAGCCGCGCGGCGGCGCTCTCTAGCATGAGGCCTTGCGACGCACTGACCCGCCGCAATCGGGAAAGCCAGTCCGCCGACATCACGCCGGCATTGACATGGGGCAGGAGCGAGGTTTCGCGCAGCACCAGGCTGCACATTGCCTCGAGATAATGAAGCGTGGAGGCGAAGCCGTGCTTGCTGAGCCAGTCTCGCGCAGCGCCATGGCGCAATTCCGGCTTGTCCCCGAGCGTGAACAGCGCCTCGGTGCAGCCGTGCTGCTGGCCTGCACGGGCGATGGCGATGACCTCCTCGGCGCCGAGATACGGCTGCGCGAGCTCGCGCGGCGACTTGGCGAAGGTGCAGTAATGGCAGACGTCGCGGCAGAGTTGCGTCAGCGGTATGAAGACCTTGGGCGAGTAGCTCACCCGGTCGCCATGACCTGCATCGCGGAGCTTGCCAGCTTGCGCGAGCAGCCCGGCGAGCGAGTGCTCGCGGAAGAAGGTCTCCCACTCCGCCGGGGACATGCCCTGCATCGCCGCCGTTCCTCGAGCGCGAATGGCCTGGTGCTGATGGCCTGGGGCCGGCCGCGGAAGCCCTGGCTGCTCCCGCCTTAGCGCCCAAGTGATTGGGTTGCCGCGATCCCCTCCGCGTCGAGCGCGGGGGAGCACGCCAGTATTCATCATAGCCATCTTGTGCTCGATGCGGCAACCTTGAACGCGACACCTGAACGCGATGGCGGCAGCCATCGAACCCTGATGGCCGTAACGAGTTGGCGGTATGAGAATCAAACCTTCACTGCGCGGGCGATTGATGCCGGACCAACGTCGGCGCACCAGGAAGGAACCCGGCGAGGTGGCCGCGCCGGTGCAGGGCAGCGGGCGCCCGGCCGGCCCCGAATCGATGCGTGATCCGCCTCGGGATTGGGACCAGGTGGATCAGGCAGGAGACGAATCGTTTCCGGCCAGTGATCCTCCGGCGTTCGTCCCGTGATCCCATGTTTCCCGGGCGCAGCGCAGCCCCTTGGGCTACGCTGCAGAACCCGGGATCGTTCCGGACGCCGAGCTTGGGGCAGCAATGACGAGTTGCTGGTTCGAAGCCGGAGGAAGGGAGCTCAGGTGCCTTGCGGATTGCGCCGGCTTTCGATCATCCCCCAGATCGCCAGGATGACGATTGCACCCACGACTGCGCCGATCAACCCCGCCCCTTCGCCCGCCCGGTACCAGCCGAGGGCCTGTCCCAGAAAGGTGGCGACGAACGCGCCGACGATGCCGAGGATGGTCGTGAGGATGAAGCCCGACGGCTCGTTCGGGCCGGGATAGAGGAATTTCGCGATCAGCCCTGCAACGAAGCCTATGAGAATGGTCCAGATGATACCCATCGTCGCCTCCGATTTGGGGACGAACGAAATCGCACGTTCATCGGTTCCTGTCCACTGGAACGAGCAGGGCGCGGCCCAGACTGACCGGCGCCGCCGGCGGGCCCGGTCTCGAGCCCGGGTTCAGTCCCCTGGGGAGTGACGGCAGACGGAGCTGCGCAGCAAGCGGGAGTGCTTGCGATCACTCGCTGATGCTGGGAGCGTCCGGCACACTTTTCCAATGCGCCAGGCTTTCCGCGATGATCTTGGTGGAGTGCATCGCGGCCTGAACTCATGGTCGCGTAGTCCACGACCTCCTGTCGCACGCGTGCACCTTCTTCATTGAGCATGTCGCGCAGGGCCTGCAGCTCGCCGATCAGCCGGTCGATCTCGATCACCGAGCTTCCGGACACGCGCTGCAGCAGCGAGCCGATGTTTCCGGCCACGACTTCGCTGTCGTTGTCCGGTTGTCGCCGAAGGTTGGGTCCGTCGCGGCGGACAAATTCGCGGATATCGAATTCCACTTCAGATGTCGGCTCCCGGTCGCCGTCGCCGGTCTCACGCGCTTTGAACATACTCATGATTGACACCCCGTTAACGGCCCCCTTGTTTTGGGCCAACCCCTTAATATGCCACGGACATTGTGACGACTTCGCGGCTTCGGGGGAACTTCGGCGTTTACCTTTGTGTCATGATTATGTCATGCCGATTGTGGTTTCGAGTTATCCAATGTTCATTTTCGCGGCCAGAATGTCGATGTGGCGAATGTCCGATTGGCCGGGCGCCAAATCAGTCGGCAAATCAACACAAATCGACACAAGAAGACGCTTGCGGCGGTCTCAGACGCCATGATGCGACCGGTACCATGCGACGAAGCGGGCGATGCCGTCCTCGATCCTGGTCTTGGGCCGGTAACCGATGTCCTGCACGAGGGCGTCGATATCCGCGCAGGTGCTGGGGACGTCCCCGGGCTGCAGTGGAAGGAAGTTCATGCGGGCCTTGCGGCCGAGTGCCCGTTCCAGGCAGGAAATGACGTAAAGCAGCTCGACCGGCTGATTGTTGCCGATGTTGTAGAGCCGGTATGGCGCGCAGGAACCGGCGGGATCGGGCTTTCGGCTGTCCCAGGAAGGCGAAGCTTCCGCCGTCTTGTCGAGCGTGCGCACGACACCCTCGACGATGTCGTCGATGTAAGTGAAATCACGCTGGTGGCGGCCGTGATTGAAAACGTCGATGGGCTCGTCGGCGAGTATTTTCTTCGCGAACAGAAAAAGCGCCATGTCCGGGCGCCCCCAGGGTCCGTAGACCGTGAAGAAGCGCAGCCCCGTCACCGGCAGGGCATAGAGGTGCGCATAGCAATGCGCCATGAGCTCGTTGGCCTTCTTGGTGGCGGCGTAGAGCGACAGCGGATGGTCGACGTTCTGGTGCTCGCTGAACGGCATCGCCGTATTCGCGCCGTAGACCGAGCTGGACGAGGCGAAGACGAGGTGCTGGACGCCGTTGTGGCGGCAGGCTTCCAGGATGGTGAGAAACCCGGACAGGTTCGCATCCGCGTAGGCATAGGGATGCGTGATCCCGTAGCGCACGCCCGCCTGCGCCGCGAGGTGGACGACCCGCTCGGGTTGCTCCGCCGCGAACAGCGCGGCGACCGCCTGCCGGTCGGCCACGTCCATCTTTGCAAACCGAAACCGCGGCTCTGCCTGCAGCTGGGCCAGGCGCGCCTGCTTCAATCCGGCGTCGTAGCAATCATTGAGATTGTCGATGCCGATCACGGCATCGCCGCGTGCCACGAGCGCCCGAGCCGTGTGGAACCCGATGAACCCCGCCGCACCGGTCAGGAGAACCTTCAACGCAGTGCTCCATTCACCGGATTTGTGCCGGGAAGCGCGGGTGGTTCTCGACGATTCCGACCATGAAAGTTTCGAGCTTCGCCGCCATGGCGTCCCACGTGAAGGCGCTCATGTCGACGCTGGCGATGGCCCCGTCACCGGCTTGCCAGCGGCGGAAGGCCTGGCCAAAGGCGGCAATAAGCTCACCCTCGTTGGCGCAAGCTGCGAGGTCACCTCCGACCTTTCGCGCGAGCTCCTTGGACTCGGCATGCTCTCCCGGGAAACTGATTACGGGCCGCTGGCAGGCCATGAGCTCCAGCAGCTTGTGGTGAAAGGTCAGTGGAAGCCAAATGTATCCATTAGCGGCCGCAGACTGGCACAACTCCGCGAGCGCTGCGTGTGAGAGAGGCCCATGGATGCATGTACGGCAGTCCAGCGGCAATGCGGCAAGGGCCTTGCCAACATCGCCAGCAGCGGTTCCCGCATAATGGAATTCCACCACAGCGCGCTCGGCCGGTGCCAATGTCCCGAGCCAGCCATTGAGCGCAACGATAAAACGCCCGAGCTTGTCCGCCTGATATGTACCTCCGATCAAAGTGAGAACGAATATGTCCCGTCGTGGCGTGCTCCCTTTCGGTGCGATCATCTCGGGCGCGATGCTGCTATAGATGATTGCGTGCGGCTGGCGGTGCCAGCGCGCGGCTAAATTAGCGTGAAGGCGCGCGTTGCTGGTAAATCCTGCGGAATTGCGAAAGCGATACGCCGTCAACCTGCGCAGACCCCGAGGCACATACAGATCCCAGTTGTCCTTGACGTCCATGAGCCAATGGGCGCCGGAGCGGTGGGCGAGCGACCGGGCGAGAACAAGATTGCTCGTGTTACCGAATATGCCCCAAACAATTTTCGGCCTGAAGCATTCCGCGAGCACGTCGAGGTAAGGTCGCGCCCCGGCAATCCAGTCGCCGTGTACTCCGCCTGTCGCCGCAAATATGACCCCCGTAGCAGCACGCCGGACTGCCGATGGCAGACGACTTCGTCTCAATGAGTTCAACAAACGATCTTGCTCGGGCCGACATGCACAACAAAGAGGGCTGCTCCAGTCATGCTCTTGCAGTTGCCTCGTCAGCAACTGCGGATCAGTCGCCGATTGTTCTGCCTCTGCCGGACTGAGCAGCACAATATCATGTCCCCGCCGACTCATCGCGGCAGCAAACGACG
Organism: uncultured Alphaproteobacteria bacterium; assembly: GCA_963831225.1. Classification (GTDB taxonomy): domain Bacteria; phylum Pseudomonadota; class Alphaproteobacteria; order Rhizobiales; family Xanthobacteraceae; genus VAZQ01. Next base: position 4,897 of record CAWHPT010000037.1, on the reverse strand, counting down.
ACACGCGTAAGCCATAAACCTGACCTCGGGCAGGGCTGACGTCACTTACAAATACTGCCTTCATACCCGGAGCAGATCTCGAACCATCTATGCCGGTCTTACTTGCCGTCCGAACAAGACATGCAAGTGCTTGCGCATGTTCTCTTCATAGAAGACGAACACCAGAACCGAGACGATCAGAAGCGTTGGTATGTAAAGCAATCGAGCTGCCAGCGCATAATCACCGCTGAACAGCCATTGCATGAGAGTGTGGACGGGCAATTGCAGGAGGTAAAGTGCGTAGCTTGCCGCCCCGAGCAGCACCATGATCTTGTCGGTGAGAAAGCGTTGCAGCAGACCGTCGCCGAGACTGCTCGCGACGAGTACGATCACGGCTCCCGACAAAATGGCGGCTAGGGGTGCGACCCATGGTGACTTCGAAGAGCAGAGAACCGCAAACATCAGCCCAAAGGCAATGTAGAGTAGCGCCCTGGCTTCCGGGATCGCGCCCCGACGGTAGAGCACGCCGAGCAGGAGCCCATAAACGAACTCGGGGGCGCGAAGAATCGGCAACGGCACCAATCGCAAGCTGTCGAGCAGCAGATTGCGATTCTCGGAAATCGCCGGAAGGCGGAGGATGACCATGGCTGCGGATATCAATGCCGCGTAAGCTACGACGTGCTTTGTCGGCAAATTATCGACGGCCCTGATGAGCCATGGAAACATGAGATAGAAAAATAGCTCCGCAGAGAGTGTCCAAGCCTGCCCGTTCCAGTTCGCGACCCAGCTGCCATCCGCAAATGCGAGCGGGAGCCAGGATTGCAACAGGATGAACTGGGGCGCTCCCTGCAAGAAACCCGTTGATGCGACGAACGGGACCATGAGCAAGAGGGAGAGCAAATAGACCGGATAGATTCGCGCAAACCTCGCCGCCGCGTACCGTGTCCTATCCTTCTGCGTCGTGAGCCTTCCGTAATAGACATAGGTGAGGATAAATCCGGACAGCACGAAGAAGAAGGTCACGCCGAGGTAACCATTCATGAGAAAATTATCGAGCAGCGGCGGCAACCAGCCAAACTCGGATAACGTCGGTCCGCCCGAATGAAACACCAGCACATAAGAGGCTGCAAAGAAGCGCAGGCTCGTCAGCGCAGGAATTTGGCCTTGCTGCCGTGGACCCATGGGAACCTCGGGTGTTCAGGATTTTTGCCCCTGCTTGCGATCAGGCTCGGGCCGCGATCGCGCCGGAGGATCGGGCAATGTGAACGTCACGCAGGACAGCATCTGCGCTCGCCAATGGCGCAACGAAATATCTCCGCCATGCCTCGATGATGAAGGGCTGCCAGAGTGTCCAGCCGAGCCCAGGCTCACCCCGCTCGGCGCGGTCGAGCATGCGATCCCAGGTGGCCGGGAGCCAATACGGAGACTGGCGGAAGCTCGCCGAGCTCAGTGTATCTCTTACGATGCCGAGCATGCGCTTCGACTGGAACCACAGGTCCTGCGGCGGATTGAAGCCCTGCTTGTTCCAGCGCGTGCGAATCGGCTCGGGCAGGATACCGCGCATGCTCTCGCGCAGAAGGCGCTTGGTCTGGATTTCTCCCATCAGCATGTGAGGCGGCAGCGACAGCGCGAAGTCGGCCAGCCGATGGTCGCAGAATGGCAGCCGCACCTCGCGCGAGTGCGCCATCGAATTGCGATCGCCGTAGCGCAGCAGCGTTGTGAGGAAACGGCCGAAACTGTCCCCTGCCAGCGCACTCGACAGCGCATGAAAGCCGTCGAGCTGCCTGCGTTCGTTGAGCTTCGTGACTTCGGCCGCAACTTGCGGGCGAAGCCCATAAAGCAGGCTGGTGCCGCGGGCGAGGCGGTTAGCGAGCATGTGGCGAAATCGAAACGGCAACCTGTCACGCAGATTCCGCAGGGGAGGCGCGAGCGCAAGTGGGTAGCGTTCGCGTATGAGCGGCAGCTCGCGTGCGAGCCGTTTGCGATCGCCAGCTTCCTCGAGGCTGACGACGTACTGAGCAAAGTACGTCTCGTACCCGCCCAGGAGCTCGTCGGAGCCCTGGCCGTCGAGGAGCACGGTAACGCCCTGCTCCTTGGCAAGTCCGAACACGCACCATTGTGCGAACTGGCTGGCACCGCCGACCGGAAGCTCATTGAGCCACATGAAGCGAGGCAGCTCATCGATGAACCGGTCTACCGTGGGCTCGACCGGGTGATTGGAAACATGGGTCGCCGACACGACCTGAGCCGCATACAGGGTCTCGTCGGCGTAGGTGCCGGGAAACTGACCAGTGAAAGTGTGATAATCCGCCTGATCACCGAGAAGGCGGCGTGCGATACACACGATCGCGCTCGAATCGAGTCCGCCCGAGAGGCACGAGCCGACCTTCACGTCGCTGCGCATGCGAATGCGCACTGCATCCGTCAGCAGCTCGCGGAACTGGCTGAATGCTTCGGCTTCGCTGGTAAAGCCGCGGGCAGCATCGAACTTGGGCTCGTAATAGCGCCAGATGCGCGGCTCGCGCGAAAAAACATCGATTTGCAGCGCTTCGCCGGGCAACAGCTGCTGGATATCATCGAATACCGTTTGCCGGTCGGCATCGAGTCCCGTGCTCGGGTTGCAGGCGGCCCGCAGCAGCCTGAACTCGTCATGGCCTCGACCTATGCCAGGCAGGGTAAGAAGCGCCTTGTACTCGGAGGCAAAAGCGAAGAAGTCGTTCTTCGCGGCAAACAAAAATGGCTTCTCCCCGTAACGGTCACGTGCGCAGAAGAGCCGGCGGGACACGCGGTCGTAGAGCGCGAAGGCAAACATGCCATTGAGGTGAGTGAGGCAGCCCGTGCCCCAGTGCTTGTAGGCTTCGAGGATCACCTCGCTGTCGGAAGCGGTGGGAAGTTGCGCGCCGAGCTGCCGCAGCTCGTCCCGCAACTCGATGTAATTGTAGATTTCACCGTTGAAGGTCAGCCTATAGCGATCCGAGACATCCGCCATCGGCTGGCTTGCCGCCTTGATAGGTCGATTATCGACAGCCGCCGATGGCCCAGTGCGACGGTGCAAGCAAATCCGAGAAGCTTCTCGCGCGCATTGCCGGTGCCCGTCGGGGCCGCGATGTGCCATCAGGTCGAGGGCACGCGAGAGGTCAGGCGGCTTGGCGCCGGTCCGTGTAATAATGCCCGCAATGCCGCACATGCGCCGTCAGCAGTTCCGTTCTGGCGTCAGGAATTCCGAGGGTCTGCTGCAATCTTGACCGAACGTCGTCGACGGGATCCTCATTATGTGGCAGAAGCGAGGCCCTTCTGGATTAGGTAGCTTGAATCCGAGCGCGAGTTCTTAGCTTGATGCCGGCGCGAGCGATGCGGGGGTACCTCGGACTGCGAGCACGATGCAGATCAGCACGCGCTCACAATGGCGGTCCACACTGCATATCCAAGCGCTCCGTGCGCACGCACGATAAAAAAGTATCCCACCGCCAATGGGATCGATTGCAGGAGATAGTAGCCCAATTGTTCCCACATCCGCCCCTGGCTGACGAGCAATTGCTGGACGACATAGGTATAGATCGCAGGGACGCTCGTTGCGACGAAGATCCAAAATGCGAGGCGGCCTTGTACGAACTCGCCACCCATAAACCACAAGGATCGTCCCCGAGAGTAACCCTATCGCAAGCACGATCACCGTGCTGACACAGACGTTGGCCCACAGGTTGACCCGGTGGATGCGGGTCATCGCCACGATGTCGCCGGCCCCGGATATCCCCGGTAATCATGGAACCGCGACCGATGCCGTGATCGCCGCCGAATACAGCACGATGCCGCGCCACCTATGACCGGCCGTCAGAACGGCGATGTCCTTGAATCCTTGCGAAGTGTCGGCGAGCAGCAGCAGGCCGTACCAACTGGCCAGCCCGCCGATCAGGCTCGCCAACACCGAAGGCAAGCTGAAATCGAGAATGACGCGCCGCGCTCGCCACAGTCCTCGCAGGGTCGTTGTAAGTCTCAGGCGTCGAGCCGACGCTTCCTTGAGCGCGAGCAATGCCAGAGTGCGAATGGCGCCGCCAACCGCGAGCGCGACGATCACGGATTCCAGATCGCCCGCCTGTGTCATCAGGAGCACAAGCAGGAGCCCAAGAGCCGAAGCTCCGCACGCGTGAGCGATAGCCTGCCGAATTCCTCGAAGCCTTAAGTACACCCTCCTGCACGCCTCCCGTCACCGACAGCAACGCGATGAGCGCACCAGCGAGGATCACATCGACATATTCGGGCCCGCCGAGCAGGTATCGTGACGCCGCAGCCGGTGCCATTGCGATGGCGAGAACACAAATCAATGCAAGCCCCAGGCTCACGAGCTCGCACAGCCGCATCACGGCCGCAGCGCGGCCAGGCTCGCTGTGCCGATGCCGGGCGATATACACCGCCGCCGTCAATCCGAGCTGCAGCCCCGTGAGCGAACTGACCAGCCCGACGGTCGTGAACAGGAGACCATACTTGCCGAACAGCTCGATGCCGAGCAGGCGGGCGATGTAGAATGCCTGTAGCAGTGAGAAGACACGCTCGATCGCCGAGGCGCCGGCGGACCAAGCTACGCCCTTGATCAGATCTCCGACGAAGGGGGCGGAAGCGAGCCCGCGCAAGCGAGCCTTTGTGCTTGCCGCCGCACCGGCGATACCGATCTCCGGGGTCGGGGCTGCAACTGCGTCGCCGGCGCGTTTCTCCTGCGGTTCACTCACGATCGGTTCCGGACGGCGAATCCAGGGAAGGGTACGGGAGGTCGACGATCCGCTCAAACAGTTTAATCAAGCCGCGGGCTGGGCCCGCCCGAACACCGCGGCGCGGCGCACATCGACGCCGACCCACACCGCAGCATCGCGCGTGAGATCGGCATCCGCGGGCGCGAGCACGCGAAGCCAGGTCCGGTCGCCGA
>CAWHPT010000036.1:0-32056 GCA_963831225.1 uncultured Alphaproteobacteria bacterium | reverse complement strand
AAAGTCGATTTGCAAGAAATAATTGCCCTTTGGAGATTGATCCTGCCCGCCTATGACATTTCTATTTCATAACTTGATTTTATGAAATTAAAACGTTAAATTCTAGAATGATTTGAGGAGCCCTCGTCCATGACTGCCAAAGTTCACCTCTTGCGTCCTCGTCCAGCTCCTTTGGTGGGTTCCCCTTCGAGTCGGACACACGGGCCATCGCAAACTCGAAGCACTGCACGCTGCGGGCCGCCCGTGTACCCGAGTTGCGACGGGCGGAGCACTTCTTGCTCAGGCATGTCGATCCTGCAGTCCGTTCCGCACGTCTTGATGATCGTCTAAAGATTGAGGATGAAGAGGTTAGAAAGACCATGAGCGACGTCAAATCACGGTTGGTGCGCTTGCGTGATGCGCTAGCCGATCTTCACGCAAAAGAGGGCACAGCTTCCCGATCGCGCTCTCCTGAATTCCGTGGAGGCGTGCGCTCCATCAACGCCGTGTTGGGACGGTAATCATGTCCGGCGCAGTCTCGAAAATGATCGATGATCTTAGAGAGCGGGGTGGCCTGAAAGGAATGGATGTTGCGAACATCGCGACCGTCTCTCCGGCCACTGTCTCCCGCTGGACTTCTGGAAAGGCATTCCCGCACCCGAAGATCTAAGCTTCTTATCTCGGATCTTCGCTACGTGGTGGATCGCCTTGCAGAGTTCTATTCGCCTGACGAAACACGCCTCTGGCTGTATTCCAAGCACCGCCTTCTAAATGGCGAACGCGCGATTGATCTTATTCATGACGGTCGGACAGACGAAGTCCTGACGGTGATAGAAAGTCTGAGCGAGGGGACGTACACGTAGTATGGCAGGTCTAAAGCGCGTTCATGATCGAGCGATCCTCGATGCGTTGGACGCGATCGATCCGAAGCCCTTCGAGGGTGAGGTATGGCGCGTTACCCGTATGGATCGGGCGGCCCTTCGTGGATCAAGCACGCATGGCCGATGGAGTTCGAATGGCGAGTTTGAGGTCCTATACACAAGCCTGGAGCGCGAAGGTGCTCTCACAGAAATCGGACACCGTCTGTCGTTGGAGCCAGTCTGGCCTAGTCGTATCCGGCACGAAATTCACCGGATTGCGGTACGAACCGAGAGGACGCTCCGCATTGCCCAACTCGATACATTGCAGCACTTGGGTGTCGATGTGGCCAAATATCAAAGCTTCGATTATGAAGTGACGCAAGCGATCACAGCAGCCGCCCATTTTCTAGCGTTCGACGGATTGCTCGTCCCGAGCGCGCGTGCGCCCTGCACAAACCTCGTGCTCTTTTTGGACCGTGTGATTGAACATGGCCATCTGGACGTGCGTAAATCCGAACCGGTGAACTGGACAGCTTGGAGGAAAGACCGCAAGCCCGCGGCATCAACTTAATGGAGCTACGCGCACCTGCTGGATCATTCTGCCGGTGATCCGTACGTTCTAAGATTTTCGAGTTCCTCATACTGTAATCCTCGTCTCTTCTTTTTCCCTTCATCTCCGACGCGATGCCGCGGCGAACTTCTTCAGGTGGCGTTCGGCGTTGAGGCCAGAAGGCGGCTCGGATTGCCGGCGCGTCCGAGAGAAGCAGTTGCGCGGCGGATTTTCACGTACGCATTTGAATTTGGCTTTCAAATTATGCAAATGGCGGAATGGAAGGACGCGTCCATGTAATACCATCGTCGCGACAGAGTTTCTTAATTCGGGTCTCCCGGCGGCTCGATCCTGACCAGCAGCTGCCAGCGCCGATCACCGTCATCCAATTCCTTGGCCGCCCAGGTCGGGCTCAAGGTCGTGTCATGCTCTGGCAGACGGACATGCAGATCGTCGGGCAGGTCCGGTCCGCCGGGGCTGCCCCCGACATGCTGTGCCTCCCAGCCGAGCACCGCTTCGAAGAAGCCCCAACATCCTGCAGAACCGGCCTGGTGGCATCCTCGCCGATGTGCTCGGCAACGGCGCGCTGTCCGCCTGGGTCTGCCGGGGCGGCGCGAGACCGAGCTCCGGAGCAAAATCGGCGCGACGACGAGACCGACCGGCTGCACGTGCTGCAGCCATTCAAGGTCGGCATCACGCCGCGGATCGGCCGCCACGCTCTCAGCCCGACGCCGGCCAGAGTAGACGAGCCTGACCGGCTCGAGCCGATGCGCGCTCACGCGAGGCACGGATGCGCCGCGGCTCGTCGCGCACTTCCTGCTCCAGGCGCGCCAGCAGGGTCTGCCAGTGTGAGAAGGCTGTGCGCGAGCAGGAAGCGCGAGCCGGTGGTCCACGGATTGACGGAGAAACCGCGCTGGCGGCGCAGCTCGCCGACGCGCTCGCGGTCGATGATATCGAAGGTGAGGCCGAACTTGCTCTCGAGCTCGTCCTTCCACTGGACGATCATCGCCGGCGGCGCCGAGATCACGATCAGGTCGATGCGCCGGCGCAGCAGCAGCTCGCGCGCGACCAGCCCGGCTTCCACGGTCTTGCCGAGGCCGACGTCGGCGGCGATCAGGAGATTGACGCGAGGGAGCCGCAACGCCTTGCGCAGCGCGCCTTGCGCATCGTCGGCGATGCAGGACAAGCGCAGCGTGGTGAGGTCGGGCTCGCGGTCGTCGACCGCCTCGACCAGCCACGGCCGCGCGCGCACCTCAACGAACTGGCCTTGTTGGACTGTCATCTTTTCCCCGGTCCGAGGTATGTTGAATCAGGCGTGGAAATTGCAATGCTCGTGTAGCTCGTGGAGGATGGGTTGAGCGTCTGCGAAACCCATCACCTGCGTATGCCTGCTCGAGCGATGGGTTTCGCTTCGCTCAACCCATCCTACAGCTGAATGCTACGTGCGCGTGCGGTTGCGCACGAGATAGCTGTCGTAGCTCAGCTCGGCGACCTGCCACCATAGATACTGGTCGTTGCGGAAGGCGAGCATCGCGTCGAGCACCTTCTTGAATTCGGCATTGGTCTTCGCCGTCTCGGCGTAGAGTTCGAGCGCGGCGCGCAGCGAGGCGTCCATCACCGCCGGCGGGAAAGGCGCGCAGCTGCGCGCCGCCGGCGACGAGGCGCTTGAGCGCCGCCGGATTGCCGGCGTCGTATTTCGCCTGCATCCACTCGTTGGCCATCGAGGAGGCGGTGCGCACGATCGACTTGTAGGCGGGCGGCGAGCGCGTTCCAGCGCTCGAGGTTGATGAAGTTGTGCAGCATCGGGCCGCCTTCCCACCAGCCGGGATAGTAGTAGTGCTGCGCGACCTTGTGGAAGCCGAGCTTCTCGTCGTCATAGGGACCGGCCCACTCGCAGGCGTCGAGCGTCCCCTTCTCGAGCGCGGCATAGAGCTCGCCGCCGGCAATCTGCTGCGGCACCACGCCGAGCCGCGCGATGACGCTGCCGGCGATGCCGCCGATGCGCATCTTGAGGCCCTTGAGGTCGGCAAGCTCCCGGATCTCCTTGCGAAACCAGCCGCCCATCTGCGCGCCGGTATTGCCGGCCGGAATGGCGTAGATGTTGAAGCGCTTGTAGAAGTCGTTCATCAGCTCCATGCCGCCGCCGAAATACATCCAGGCGGTCTGCATGCGGCTGTTGAGACCGAACGGCACCGCGGTGCCGAAGGCGAACGTCGGGATCCTTGCCGAAATAATAATAGGACGCAGTATGGCACATCTCGACCGTGCCGCTCTGCACGGCGTCGGCGGCCTGCAGCCCCGGCACGATCTCGCCGCCGGCGAAGACCTGGATCTGGAATTTGTTGTCGGTCGCTTCCGCGACCGCCTTGGCGAAAGTCTCCGAGGCGCCGTAGATGCGTGTCGAGCGATCGCGGATAGCTCGAGGTGAGCCGCCATTTCAGCTCCGGCATGGATTGCGCGATCGCCGGCCGCGCGATCGCGGCCGCGGCAGCGGCGAGCCCGGTCGCGCGCAGGAATTGACGGCGTTTCATGGGACGTCGGAGTCACGTCGCGGGTGCGGGTGCGGATCATGAAGCCGTCGTAGCTGTATTCGCGCGACCTGCCACCACAGATACTGGTCGCCGCGGAAGGCGGCGATGCTGTCGTAGATCTTCTTGAAGTCGGGATTGGCGGCCGAGGTCTCGGCATAGACCTCGTTGGCGGCTTTCAGGCAGGCGTCCAGGATTGCCGGCGAATAAGGCCTCAACTGCGCGCCGCCGGCGACCAGCCGCTTGAGCGCGCCCGGATTGACGGCATCGTAGCGCGTCGACATCCAGGTATTGGCGACATGCGAGGCCGAGGTCAGGATCGACTGGTAGCTCTTCGGCAGCTCGTTCCACTTGGCGATGTTGAAGAAGTTGTGCACCATGGCGCCGCCCTCCCACCAGCCGGGATAGTAGTAGAAGCGCGCGACCTTGTGGAAGCCGAGCTTCTCGTCGTCATAGGGACCGACCCATTCGGCGGCGTCGATGGTGCCCTTCTCCAGCGACGGATAGATTTCGCCGCCGGCGATCTGCTGCGGCACCACGCCGAGCTTCTGCAGCACGCGGCCGGCGAGCCCGGCGATGCGGAATTTCAAGCCCGCGCAGATCGTCGACCGAGCTGATCTCTTTGCGGAACCAGCCGCCCATCTGGCAATTGGTGTTGCCGGCCGGAAGCGCGAAGATGTTGTGCTTCTTGTAGAACTCGTTCATCAGGTCGAGGCCGCCGCCCTGGAAATTCCAGGCGTCCTGCATGCGCGAATTGAGCCCGAACGGGATCGCGCAACCGAGCGAGAACGTCGGGTCCTTGCCGAAATAATAGTAGGACGCGGTGTGGCACATCTCGACGGTGCCGGCGGTGACGGCGTCGGCGGCCTGCAGCGCCGGCACGATCTCGCCGGCGGCGAACACCTGGATCTGGAATTTGTTGTCGGTCGCTTCCGCCACCGCCTTGGAAAAGGTCTCGGCCGCGCCATAGAGCGTATCGAGCGACTTCGGAAAGCTCGAGGTCAGCCGCCATTTGATCTCCGGCATGGATTGCGCGATCGCGGGCGCTGCCACCGCCGATGCCGCCATCCCGACGCCGGCAGCCTTGAGGAATTCGCGACGCTTCATGATGCGATCTCCTGTTGCACGGAGGCGTTACATTGTCTCCCGCGGCTCAGTGACGCAATAGGGGCCGCGGTTCGTACCGCACGGAGCGCAGCACAATCCGCGGCGCGCTCGCCGCCCGATCACGCCTCGATCACGATCTTGGGCGCAGCGCGTCCAGCAGCAGCGCCGGCCAGCTGGTCGCGCACGTCTGCGGCGATGTCGCGATAAATCCGGGCATGCGGGCCGTCGGGCTCGGTCGCCACCACCGGCAGGCCGGCATCCGATTTCTCGCGGATGGTCATGTGCAGCGGCACCTCGCCGAGGAACGGCACGCCGAGGCGCTCGGCCTCGTGGCGCGCGCCGCCGTGGCCGAAAATGTCGGAGCGCGTCCCGCATTGCGGGCATTGGAAATAGCTCATGTTCTCCACGATCCCGAGCACCGGCACGTTGACGCGCTTGAACATCGCGATGCCGCGCCGCGCGTCGATCAGCGCCAGGTCCTGCGGGGTGGAAACGATCACCGCGCCCTTGAGCGGCACCTGCTGGGCCATGGTGAGCTGGGCGTCGCCGGTGCCGGGCGGCATGTCGACCACCATGACGTCGAGCGTGCCCCACTCGACCTCGCGCAGCATCTGGGTGAGCGCCGAGATCACCATCGGCCCGCGCCAGATCATCGGCGTCTCTTCCTCGATGAGAAAGCCGATCGACATGACCGTGAGCCCATAGCGCGTGATCGGCTTGAGCCTGGTGCCGCCCAGCGTCTGCGGGCCGCTCCCGGATCGCCAGCAGCTTCGGCAGCGAGGGGCCGTAAATGTCGGCGTCGAGGATGCCGACCTTGAGGCCGAGCGCAGAAAGGCCGAGCGCGAGATTGACCGCGGTGGTGGATTTGCCGACGCCGCCCTTGCCGGACGCGACCGCGATGATCGCATCGACGCCGGGCACGCCCTGGGCCGAGGTCTCGCCGCGCGGCGCCGCGCGCGCTGACGCCGGCGTCGGACCGGCCGGCGGGCGGCTCGACGGCGCACCAGCTTTACGCTCGGCGGTCAGCGCCACCAATGCGGAGGTGACGCCCGGCAGCGCCCGCACCGCATCCTCGGCGCGCTTTCGCACCGAGCTCCCAGGATTTGACATGAGTGGCATCGACGGTGATCGAGAAGAACACCTTGCCGTCGCCGGCGACGATTTCCGAGAGCGTGCCGGTCTTGGGCAGAGGAATGCCGTCGGGGCTCGTCACCTTTTCGAGAACTGCGAGCACTTGTTCCTTGGTCAATGCCATGTTGCTCGCTCCATTCAGAGGACAGACGACGGCGAACGGAGGACGGATGTTCCGTCTTGCGCTTGACGCGCCCGCCGCGCCATCGCAATCACATATAGGCAGTGCGCTCCAGGAGGACAGGATGGCGAAAGTGGCTTTTCTCGGACTCGGTGTCATGGGTTATCCCATGGCCGGGCATCTCAAGAACAAGGGCGGCCATGAGGTCACGGTCTACAACCGCACCGCTGCCAAGGCGGAGAAATGGGTGGGGCAGCACGGCGGACGCAGCGCTCCGACCCCCAAGGCAGCCGCCGAAGGCCAGGACCTGGTGATGTGCTGCGTCGGCAACGACAACGATCTGCGCGAGGTGACGCTGGGGGCGAACGGCGCCTTCCATGGCGTCAAACCCGGCGCGGTGTTCGTCGATCACACCACCGCGTCCGCCGAGGTTGCGCGTGAGCTCGATGCCGAGGCGAAGAAGCGCGGCTTTCATTTCGTCGATGCACCGGTCTCGGGCGGCCAGGCCGGCGCCGAGAACGGCGTGCTCACGGTCATGTGCGGCGGCGACGCCGAGCCCTATGCTCGCGCCGAGAAAGTGATCGGCGCCTACGCGCGCATGTGCAAGCTGCTCGGTCCCGCAGGCTCCGGCCAGCTCACCAAGATGGTCAACCAGATCTGCATTGCAGGCCTGGTCGAGGGATTGTCGGAAGGCATCCACTTCGCCAAGAAAGCGGGCCTCGATGTCGAGGCGGTGATCGAGACCATCTCCAAGGGCGCGGCGCAGTCCTGGCAGATGGAGAACCGCTACAAGACGATGACCGCCGGCAAGTTCGACTTCGGCTTCGCGGTCGACTGGATGCGCAAGGATCTCGCTATCTGTCTCGACGAGGCGCGCAAGAACGGCGCCAGCCTGCCGGTGGCCGCGCTGGTCGACGAATTCTATGCGGAGGTGCAGAAGATGGGCGGGCGGCGCTGGGACACGTCGAGCCTGATCGCGCGGCTGGAGCGGTAACGCTGCGCTGCGTCCGCGACACAACGAGCTAAAATCAGGCGCTATGGAAGGACACGGCCATGCGACAGCTCGGATTTCTGGCGGCATTCTGGCTTTCGATCGTAGCCGGCAGCGCCGCCGCCGATGACGATGCGGCGAAGCGGGAGCTCGCGCCGACCGGCAAGCTGCGCCTCGGCATCGCGGCGGGTCCGACCATCGGCGCCGGCAACGTTGTCATGGATTCCGTGAGCGGCCAGCCGCGCGGGATCGCGGTCGACCTCGGCGGCGAGCTCGCCGACAAGCTGGCGGTCGCGATCGAGTATGTCAGCTATCCCAATTCCGGTGCGCTGACCGACGCCGCCACAAGCGATGCCTGGGACGTCGCCTTCATCCCGGTCGACGAGGAGCGCAGGAAGAAGGTGGATTTCGGTGCCGCTCATATCGTCCTGCAGAGCACCTGGCTGGTCGGTCCCGGCTCGCCGATCGCGACGCTCGCGGACGTCGACAAGCCGGGCATGCGGCCCGCCGCCGTCGAGAACACCGCGACTGCGCGCGCAGCCGCCCGTTCGCTCAGGAACAACACCGTGACGCTGGTGAAATCCGCCGGAGAGCTGTTCGAGCTGCTGCGAACGGACAATGCCGATGCGATCGCGCAATCGCGCGAGTTGCTCACCGCCTTGGCCGCGAAGCTGCCGGGCGCGCGCGTGCTCGACGGCGCTTATCTGAGCTCCTACGTCGCGGTCGCGGTGCCGAAGGGCAGGCCCGCGGCGCTCGCCTATGTCACCGTGTTCGTCGAGCAGGCGAAGGCGTCGGGCAGCGTGCGCCGCGCGCTCGACAAGGGCGGCCTGCGCAGCTCCGTGGTCGCGCCCGCGGGAGTGAAGCCGTAGATCTGCAGCGCACCATTCGCTACGCTCGTGCTGCACTGCGCCCGGACACGAGTGAATTCAGCGATCAAATGTCAAGCACCAGGCCGTCCTCGGCGATGAGAAGGCCGGCGGCTTTGGGCTCTTCTACATGAGAAAGCATGGTCGAATTCATGTGCGTGAGCATGATGCGGCGTGCACGCAGATCAGGCAGCCGCGGCTCGAGCACTTCCCAGGTGAGATGGCCGGCGAGCTTGCCGGAATAACCGTAGCACTCGGTCACGAACAGATCAGCGCCGTCGGCGACCGAGCAGAGCGCATCGACCCACTGGGTATCGCCGGAATAGGCGAACAGCTTGCGACCATCGGTAATACGAAGCGCCGTCGACGGCGCGCCGGAATAGTGCTCGACCTCGCGGGTGATCACCCGATGGCCGAGCACATCGGTTGCACGGCCGACCGCGATCTCCAGAACGTCCCATGAAAAGCGCCACTTGTTGGCGGTCGACCGCGGAAAGAACACTTCCATCGCCTGGTCGATGCGGGCGCGCGACCCCGGTGGCCCCGCGATCAGAAGCGGCGCGTTGCGCCGGGCCAGGAACTGGGCATCGAGCAGCAGGAACGGCAGCCCGCCGAAATGATCGCCGTGCAGATGCGAGAGTATGATGCCATCGATTCCGTTGGGATCGATGTCGTGCGCCTTGAGCGCGATCAGCGCGGAGGCGCCGCAATCCACCAGCAGCGTGCCATTGCCGGTTTCGAGCAGGAAGCAGGTGTGGAATTGGCCGCCCGATCCAAAGGCATCGCCCGATCCGAGAACCGTCAGCCGCATGATCAGGCCGCTGCGCTCGGTCGTGCGGAAATTTCCGCATGCCAACGCCGGACCTGCCTGCACTCCTCAGGCAGCGCCAGCTTGGCCGGCTTCATGAAGTCGACCGCCACCAGCCCGGTAATATCGGCGACCGTGAATTCGTCGCCGGCGACGAACCGGCGGTCCCCGAGCTCGCGGTCGAGCAAGCCGATGAACTCCTGGACGCGCGGCTTGTTGGCTTCCGCCCACGCCGGCACTTGCGGCACTTCCATCTCCTTCATCGCCGGATGCGAGTTGCGAAACACGTGCGAGACCGGAAACAGGAGATGCAATTCGAGCCGCCGGTTCCACATCTCGATTTGCGCGGCCTCCAGAGCGCCGCATCCGAACAGCGGCGGCTCCGGGCGCATGGCCTCGAAATAGCGGCAGATCGCGATTGATTCCGTGATCACCGTGCCATCGTCGAGAACCAGCGCCGGCACCCGTTGCAGCGGATTGACCGCGGCATAGACCTCCGACTTGTGCGCGAGGGCGCCGAGGTCGACCTGCTCCATCGGCAGCTCGATCCCCTTCTCGGCCAGAAAGATGCGGGTGCGCCGCGGATTTGGCGCGCGCCCCCCGTCATAGAGCTTCATGTCGACCTTTCCTTCTGCGCGTCGACGCGTCGAGACGCGAGGACGAAAAGGTTGCATGCTGATTGTAGTCTTACCACTGCGAGAATCTCGCTGCCGGTTAGCCGATAATCTGCGCCATGGCAACGAGGTGGCCATCTTGAGGAGCAAAGCCCAGGTCCGCGATCATCCTCGGTCACTAACCACAAGATGTAGCCGTCCTGAAGCGTGCTCTCAGAGGATTTTGCGGAAGTCTTGCATGAATTGTCGGGGCAAATACAGCTAAACGAATGGCCTTGTTGAACCGATTGCGTTCCGCGCCGCGATCCTTAATCTGTCGCTCGACGACGACTCATGGCCGACATCGAAAGCCCCTGCAACAAAGTATGCACGCTCGATCCGATCGCGGCGCTTTGCGTCGGCTGCGGGCGCACGCTGCCCGAAATCGAGGCTTGGGTGCGATTGAGCGCGGGTGAGCGCGCGCGCATCATGGCGGAGCTGCCGCGACGGATTGCAACTCTCGGGCGCATGCCGGTCCATCGCGCCGGCCTAGGCTGAGGGATTTTGGTCTTGCGCCGCCTGCTCTGGACCCTGCTCACGCTCGTGACGGTGGTGCTGTTCATCCTGGTGGCGCAGCAGGATGAGAGCTTCTGGACCGAGCTCACCCGCTTCGACAGCTCCGCAATGGAATCGAAGATCATGGCGCTCGCGCTCATCGCCATGATCGGCTTCGTGCTGTTCCGCCAGCGTTTCACTCACGTGCTCGAATCCGTGCTCATTTGGGTGATGGTGGCGACGCTGCTGGCGCTCGGCTACACCTACCGTTTCGAGCTGCAGGACGTCGGCGAGCGGGTGCTGGCCGAGCTCATCCCCGGGCGTGCCGCGACCCGCGGGCGCAGCGTGGAGATCGCGCGCGGCAGCGGCGGAAGCTTCTCGGTCGCCACCAAGGTCAACGGCGCGCGCGTTTCCATGGTGGTCGACACCGGCGCGAGCGCCGTCGTTCTTACCCAGGAAGCGGCCAAGGCAGTGGGACTGCCGCTCGAAGTGCTCAGCTATTCCGTCAGCGTCGATACCGCGAACGGGCGCACCCGTGCTGCGCCGGTCACGCTCGACCGCGTGTCGGTGGGCGGCATCACGGAACGCGGGGTACCGGCGTTGATCGCGCAGCCCGGGCAGCTGCGCACCAATCTTCTCGGCATGAGCTTCCTCAACCGGCTGGAGCGCTGGGAGGTGCGAGGCGACCGGCTCGTGATGCGGGGACATCCATGATGATGCCGCATGCCAAGGAACTTTCACCGGGAAATTAGTCTTAGCCAGAACGTCAAGCCAGGCTCACGAGAAAGCGCAGGCAAACGAGGCCGAGAAAGCAGCCGAACGCGATCTCCAGGTGACGCTTGGAAAGCGCGTGCGCGAGCCGCGCGCCGAACGGCGCGCAGAAGCTCGCCACCGGCGCCATCAATGCGAAGCCGATGAGCGAAACGAAGCCGAGCGAGAACGGCGGCATCAGCGCCTGCTGCGGCAGGCCGGCGAGCACGTAGCCGATGGTGCCGGCGACGGTGATCGGCACGCCGAGCGCCGGCCGAGGTCGCCACCGCGGCGAGGATCGGCTTGCCGTGCAGGGTGAGGATCATGTTGGCGATCGAGCCGCCGCTGATGCCCATCAGCGAGGCGGCGAGCCCGACGAAGACGCCGTAGGCGATCATGCCGACGCGCCCCGGAAGCGTCGCCCGCGATTTGCCAGCTGTCGCGGCCGAGCAGGAGCTTGCAGGCGATCACGCTGCCCACCAGGACGAAGGCGATCTTGAGCACGGCGGCGCTGGCGAACGCGGCGGCGGCTGATCCCATCACAACGCCGGCGACCGCAGGCACGGTCCATGCCCGCACCACGTCCATCATGACCGCGCCCTTGCCGCGGTGAGTGAGGAACGAGAGCACGGTAGTGGGCACGATGATGGCGAGCGAGGTGCCGACGCAGAGCTGAAAGCGCACCGCCTCCGGAACGCCGAGCGCGCCGAACACCTCGTACAGGACCGGAACGATGAGCGCGCCGCCGCCGATGCCGAACAGCCCGGCGAGGATTCCGGTAACGACGCCGCGGCGATGATCAAAGCCGCGAGCGCCGCAAGCTCGCCCGCGGGCACGTTCATGATCATGTCGCCTCCTGAGGGGAACCGCCGGACGCCGGCGGATCACGCTGCCGCAGCGTGTGCTGTCCGCACGTCCGCGTCCGCAACCTGCGCCAGCGCGGCGCGGAACGTGGCGGACGCCGGCGCCCGGCTTCGACCGCCTCGGTCGCAAGATGGCGGCGGAAGGCGCGCGCGCCGGGGACGCCGCGGAACAGGCCGAGCAGGTGACGGGTGATGGCGTGAAGCCGCGTGCCGCGCGCAAGCTCGCGCTCGATGTACGGGATGAGCGCCTCGGCCGCCGCTTTCGGCGTATCGAAACGCGCCGGCCGGCCGAACAGCTGCGGGTCGACCGCGAGCAGCCGCCACGGCTCCTGATAGGCGGCGCGCCCCATCATCACGCCGTCGAGGCGCGCGAGATGCCGCTCCGCCTGCCCGAGGTCGGCGATCCCGCCATTGAGCACCACATGGAGGCCGGGATGCGCGGCCTTGAGCCGATAGACGCGGTCATAGTCGAGCGGCGGCACGTCGCGGTTCTCGCGCGGAGAAAGTCCGTCGAGCCAGGCCTTGCGCGCATGCACGATGAGCGCGTCGACGCCGGCCTGCTCGACGGCTTCAGCAAACGCTTCGAGCGCCTGCTCGGGATCCTGGTCGATCGATGCCGATGCGGCACTTGACGGTGACCGGCACTCGCGACCGCGTGCTTCATGGCGGCGACGCAGTCGCCGACCAGTGCCGGCTCGGCCATCAGGCAGGCGCCGAAGCGGCCCTCCTGCACGCGCTCGGAGGGACAGCCGACATTGAGGTTGATCTCGTCGAAGCCGAGATCGGCGGCGATGCGCGCGGATAGCGGCGAGCTTGTGCGGCTCGCAGCCGCCGAGCTGAAGCGCGACCGGATGCTCGGCCGGGTCATAAGCCGAGCAGCCGCGCCCGGTCGCCGTGGAGGACCGCGCCGGTGGTGATCATCTCGGTATAGATCAGCGCGCGCGCGCGTGAGCAGGCGATGGAAGAACCGGCAATGCCGGTCGGTCCAATCCATCATCGGGGCAATTGAGAAAAGACGGTCCAAGTCGAGCCTTATCTCCGGAGCCGGCCGGATGCACATCGCTCGTCGCGCCTAATCGTGCTTCACCGTGATCACGAGGCTGACGCTCTCTTCGTTGCTCTCATTGATCGTATAATGCGGATTTTTCGGCTCGAACAGGACACTCTCGCCAGCGTGCAACGTGAAGCGCTTCTGACCGGTATCGAACGTAAGCGCGCCGCCGAGGATATAGAAAACCTGCGACCACGTATCGTGATGATGCATCTCGCCGCCCGCTCCCGGCGGCGCCTTGGAAACCTGCACCGAGAAAGCCCCATCCGCGAAAGGAACGATGTTGGCGACCTGCAGGCCGCCGAAATGCGCCGGCGGCGTGAACGTCTCAGGATTTTTCTCCTGCCAGATTTTCATGGAGCGCCTCCTATCTCGAGATGTAAGCCATATAGGGGCTCAGAACGGATCGAACGGGAATCTGAACGATCGCCGGCCTGGCGGCTTGGAGAGCTTTGCGGACTGCGCTGCTGATCTCATCCCTGGTCCTTGCAAAGGCGCCGAACCCTCCCAACCCTTCCGCGACCTTGACCCAATCGCGTCGCGGTAATTCCATTTCATATTCGCCGCCATATGCCATTCGCTGCGGTATCGCGATGGCCGCCCATTTCTGATCGTCCAGCACGGCTACGATGACTGGTCTGCCATATCGTGCCGCTGTTTCGAGCTCGGTCACGTGGTAACCGACGCCACCGTCACCGACGAACACCACGACGGGTCGGTCGGGATGCGCAAAGCGCGCCCCAATTCCGTAAGGAAGCTCGGCACCCAAAGCTCCCGATTGGCCGGCACGCAGATAAAGGTCTGGCCGTCGCACCTGAACGCGTGCATCGGCCCAGAAGTCGATATTGCCGTGCGACGAAACAATCGTTGCTTCCGCCGGCAAGGCGGAAATCACCGCGTCGATGGCCGCAACCGGGTGCAGTCCATCCTGCTCGCAGGAAACATCGAGTTGAGCTTCGCGCTCCGCCCGCCAGGCCTTGACCAACCCGTCGATCCAGCTGCGGTCGAAGGTTGTTTGTCTTGTCTTCTCGAGCAAGTCGACGAACGCGCTTGGCGATGCGATGGCGCCGACGTCTGCCTTGCGATTGCGGCCCAACAATTCGGGGTCGGCCACGCATTGGAGGACGCGTGTTGTTTCACCAAGGGTTTGGCCGAAGTCGAGATCGAACTCGAAATGATGGCCGAGCAGGATCACGAGATCGGCCTCTTTCAGCCCACGGCGCAGCGTTGCATTGCAGGGAACGTAACCAGGGCCCATCCACAAGGGGTGAGTTCTCGTCGATGACGCCGCGCGCAAGACGCAAGGTGGCAAAAGGAAGAAGCAAACGCTCGACGACTGCGGCCAGTTGGGGCGGCATGTCCCAGCGGACCTCGTCGCCGAGCAGAAGCAATGGCCGTTCGGCGGCGGCTATCGCGTCCGAAAGTCTTTTGTGGTCATCCCGCCCCATTCCAGGCCACGCCCGCTCGAAGCGCGGCAGCGGCGCCTCGCCGGCGGGTGCTGCCAATACGTTCACCGGTATTTCCAAGAACACCGGTCCAGGCGTACCCGCCCACATGCGCCGCCACGCGGCTTCGGCATATTCGGGAATGCGCTCGGTCCGTAGCACCCGCGCGGACCATTTGGTCACCGAGGCCATGATTGGAATATGGTCCGCGGACATTCCCGCACCGCGGTCGAACGATGCCGTGCTCGCCTGCGCGCCGATGATCAACAACGGGGTTCCTGCCATCTTCGACACCAGCGCCGGCGTCACGGTATTGGTAACTCCGGGCCCGAGCGTGACGATCGCAACACCAGGCATTCCGGTGACGCGCGAGACGGCTTCTGCCATGAAGCACGCCCCGGCCTCATGACGGGTGTGATGCAGCGGCAGAGCGTGTGCGGCGCAAGCGCTGTAGATGGAGTTCAGGGGACCTCCCGAAACGGAGAAGACTTGCCGCACTCCGAGAGCCTTGAGAGATTGGACCAGCAGGTCGCCACCCTCGAACCGATTTGTCGTGCGCTCCGCCATTGCCATGCTCAGTAGGCGCGAGACTTGCCGCCATCGACCGCAATCGCTGCGCCGGTGACGTAGGATGCCGCGTCGGATACCAAAACGCTCACCAACTTGCCGAAGTCCTCCGCGCGACCCATCCGTCGAAGCGGCACTTCGTCGAGCCAAATCGCCTCGGCCGACACGCGATCGATGCCCTTTTCCCTCTGTGTGGCGTCGATGAGGTGGATCATCCGGTCCGTATCGATGGGGCCCGGACAAATCGTGTTCACGAGAATATTGTCGTCGGCGAGCTCGACCGACAAGGTCTTGGCGATGCCGGTAATGGCGAGGCGCGTCGCGTTCGATAGCGCCATGCTGGGCTGCGCCGTCTTCACTCCGATCGTCGTGATGCAGAGGATGCGGCCGCCGCCGTTCGCCTTCATTGTCGGGATGACTTGATGCAGAAGATCGACGACGGGCATGACGGTCATGTCGAGCGCCGCCCGCCAGCCATCCCGGTCGATGGACAAGAACGGTCCAGCGGCAGGGCCGGGTGTGTTGGCGATCAGGATGTCCACCCCGCCCCATCTATGTACGACCTCGCCGACGCCACGCGCTATGCTTGCGGGATCGCACAGGTCCATGCCGAAAGCCATGGTCTCGGTCTGCCCCGCCTGGGCGATGGCCTGCGCCTCCTGCTCGAGAACGGCGACGCTGCGGCCCGTCAATGCGACGCGCGCTCCTTCCGCGCCGAGCGCTCGGGCAGAAGCAAGCCCGAGCCCACGCGAGGCCGCGGTCACCAGGGCACGTTTGTTTCGCAATCCAAGGTCCATGACACGGGGCCCCATCATTGAGTGCGTGCGAGACGCATTGGCGGATCGTCGAGCGGCGTATGGCAGGCGACCGGATGCCTCCCGCCGCGGTAATCGAGCTTCGGCATCTCGTGCGCACACATGTCGTGGCCGATCGGGCAGCGGCCGAAGAGCCGGCAAGTGGCTGGATCGGGATCGATGGGGCTCATGGGTTCGCCGGCCAGGCGTACCACCCGCGTTCTCGATCGGCGCGGAATGGCATCGATCAGGGCGCGCGTATAGGGATGACGGGGCGTGTTGAAGACGTCTGCGATCGGCCCCATTTCGACGATGCGGCCGAGATACATCACGACCACGTTCTGACAGAGCAGGCGCACGATATTGAGATCATGCGACACGAACAGGTAACTCATGCCGAGCCGTTGCCGGAGATCGTCGAGGAGACGCAGGATCACCGCCTGAACCGAGACGTCGAGCGCCGATGTCGGCTCATCGAGGATGAGAAGCCTCGGGCGGACGGCGATGGCGCGCGCGATGTTGACGCGCGCCTTCTGACCGCCGGAAAGCTGGTGCGGAAGACGAGGCAGCAGCTCCGGCTGCAACCCGACGAGAGTCGCCGCCTCCGCGACGCGATCACGGATCGAGCGACCATCACCGTCACGATCCAGGAGACGGATCGGCTCGGCGATGGTGTCGAATGCCGTGAAACGTGGGTCGAGACTGTCGGTCGGGTCCTGAAACACGACTTGGATGGCGCGGCGCAACGGGTTCATTGCAAAACGTCGCGCCGGGATGGGCGCGATGTCGCGGCCTTCGAATTCGATGGCCCCGCTCGTCGGATCGAGAAGGCGCGCGATGAGCCGCACCACCGTTGATTTCCCGCAACCCGATTCACCCACGAGGCCGAGGCTTTCTCCCCGGCCGATCGAGAACGAAATATCGTCGACGGCGTAAAGCTGCCGTTCGGAGGCTCGTCGTTTCCAGAGCCCCAGATGGGGAGCGGCGACCGGATAGATCTTGCTGAGACCGGCGATGTGGAGAAGCGCCCTCATAGCGGCCTCCGGCACGCCACCATGTGTCCGGTTTCGTCGGTGAACCGCGGCAGCGGCTCGCTGACGCAGGCATCGATGCGCTGTCCGCACCGCTCGGCGAAACGGCAGGGCGGCAGCGGCCGGCGCAGATCGGGGATGCCTCCCCGGATCGGCGACAACGCGTCGAGTTGCGTCTCCTCGCCCAGCGTGGAAGTGATCAACGCCGCGGTATATGGATGGCGCGGCTGCGAAAAGATCTCGGTCGTCGATGCGATTTCGACCACGTGGCCGGCATGCATCACCACGATACGGTCGCAATACTCCATGGCAAGCCGCAGATCGTGAGTTATGAGGATCATCGTCATGCGACCTTCGCGCACGAGGTCGCGCATCAGATCCATGATGGTCGCTTGCGTCGTGACATCGAGCCCGGTGGTCGGTTCGTCGGCAATCAGGAGCTTCGGCGCGCACGACATGGCCAGAGCGATGCCGACACGCTGGCACATGCCGCCGGACAATTCGTAGGGGTAGGCGTCCTCGCGCACGGCCGGATCGGGAATACGAACCGTCGACAAGGCGGCTACGACCCGGTCGCGCACTTGGCGCCGGGCGACTTCGCCATGACGCAACAGCACGTCGCCGATCTGCCGGCCGACGGTGCGGATGGGGTTCAAAGCACCGCGCGGGTTCTGAAATATCATCGATATCTCGCGGCCACGAATATGACGCAGCCTCCATTCAGAAGCTCCCAGGATGTCGCGGCCGTCGAAGCTTATGTGCCCTGCCGTCACGCGCGCAGCGGGATCGAGAATCCCCATGATGGCGTAGGCCGTCACTGATTTTCCGGAGCCGGATTCGCCAACCACACCGACGATCTCACTGGGCTCGACGCTCAACCCGACGTTTTCGAGTGCCTGAACCGTCCCGCTGCGCGTTCGAAACTCGAGCGACAAGTTTTCGACGGCGAGCAACGGCATCTTCTCAGGTCCGCTGACGCGGATCGACGAGATCACGCAGACCGTCGCCGAGCAGGTTGAAGGACAGCACGGCGAACATCAGCGCCGCCCCGGGCAGAAGTGCCAGCCACCATTGGCCGGAAACAATGAACGAGGCACCCTCCGCAACCATGATGCCCCATTCCGGTGTCGGCGGCCGCACACCAAGCCCGATGAACGACAAGCCCGCCGCGTTGAGGATCGCCCATCCCAGATTGAGCGATATCTGAACCATCATCGGTGGGAGGATGTTGGGGAATATGTGAATTGCAACGAGCCGCATCTCGGAATTGCCCGCAAGGCGTGCCGCCTCGACGAAGCCGGCATTGCGCCTGATCGCCGCCTCGGCCCGAGTGACGCGCGTATAGAACGGCAGATTGATGATTGCGGTCGCGTAAACGATGTTGATGACGGTGTTGCCGAGAGCGGCAACAATGCCCATGGCGATCACAAAGAGCGGGAATGCCATGACGGTGTCCATGATCCGTCCGACGATGTGGTCGAACCAGCCGCCGAAATAGCCGCTCAGCGTCCCCAATGCACCGCCGATGATGCATGAGATCAGAACCGCAGCGACGGAGATCGTGAGGTCCAGACGCGTCGCCACCAACACGCGACTGAAGACGTCGCGTCCGAGATTGTCGGTCCCGAACCAATGCGTCGCGTCGGGCGGACGTAGTGCGCGGCTCGTATCGGTCGCTATAGGGTCGAACGGTGCCAGGGCCGGGCCGAATATTGCGGCGAACAGCAACACGGCGACCATGATCAGCGCGATCGCGGTCACCGGGTTTTCGCTCAACACGTAGCGTAAATGACGTCCGAATTCGCGCATGCGATGCTCAACCGGAGACCTCGATCCGTGGGTCGATCAGCGTGTAGAGAATGTCTATCAGCAGATTGATTGCCACGAACAGCATCGTCATCGTCAGCACGAATCCTTGGACCGCTGCGTAGTCCGATGCGACGAGCGCCTCGATCGCGAACGATCCGATACCAGGCCAGGCAAAGACTTTTTCGACCAGCACGTTGGCTCCCAGCATGAAGGAGAACACGATGCCGAGCGTGGTCAGCACCGGCAGGAGCGCATTGCGAAATGCATAGGTGAATAGAATGGTCTTATGGTCCAGACCGGCGGCGCGGGCGGCCCGGATGAAGTCGCTCGAGAGCACCTGTAGCATGGCGCCGCGGGTCATGCGTGCGATCGGGGCAAGTGCATAGACGCCGAGGGTGACCGCCGGCAGCGCGAGTTGGCCGAGCGCGTTCCAAAAGGTGCCGATGCGTCCAGCAACGAGCGCATCGATCGTGTAGAAGCCCGTGATCGTCGGCGGCGGCAGTGAGCTGAAATCGAGACGGCCGACCGGCGGTGGGGCAATGCCCGCAGCGTAGTAGAGCACGTAGATCAGAAGGAGGCCGGTGAAGAAAGTGGGAAGCGACACGCCGACCGTGACGATCAGCCGGCACAGATGGTCGATCCACGAATTCGGATGCGTGGCCGCGAGCACGCCGAGCGGCAAGGCAATGCCGATCGCGAAGACGAGCCCGAATGCCGTGAGCTCGAGCGAAGCCGGCAGGCGGCGCATGATTTCTTCGGCTACCGGCCGGCCGGCAACCAATGATTGGCCGAGATCGCCGTTGGCCAACGCCTTCAAATAGACCCAGAATTGCTGGAGCAGGTCCTTGTCGAGCCCGAGGTGCCGTCGAATCTGCGCGATCGATTCCTCGGTCGCGGTAGGGCCGGCGAAATAGACCGCCGGGTCGCCGGGAAGCATCCGGGTGAGCACGAAGGTAATGACGATCACGCCGATGACCGTCGGCACGGCGTGCAGCGCTCGGCGCCCGATGAGCACCGTTCGAGACCGCGCCGCCACTTCTCTGTCACTCCAGGTTCGTTACGCCGT
The DNA here is from genome assembly GCA_963831225.1 of uncultured Alphaproteobacteria bacterium. Lineage (GTDB taxonomy): Bacteria > Pseudomonadota > Alphaproteobacteria > Rhizobiales > Xanthobacteraceae > VAZQ01. The sequence goes on along the minus strand of CAWHPT010000036.1, from coordinate 12,591 downwards.
CGTGATGCTGTACGGTTCTCAGGTCTTGCGCATCGATCGCGCGTCGAGCTGCCGGTGATAGTACGACACGTAGCCCTTGATGTTCGGCTGCATGGCGACGTCGAGAAACGGCTGATACAGCGGAATCATCGATACGTCGTCCGATACCAGCTTGATCAACCGCATCACCTTCTGTTTGTATTCGGGCGCCGATGTCGGCATGTGCAAGGTTTCGGTGATCAGTTTCTCCACCTCGTCGTTCTTGTATGCCATCGAATTGAAGATGCTGTCGGAACGATACTGGAAGAAGCAGTAATATTCGCAATAGTCGAGCCAGCCGCCGAAATTCGTGAGGTTGATCGGGACCTTCTTCTCGATCAGCGCCAATGTGCGCCAATTCGCGCCAGGAACTTTATCGATCCTCGTTTTGATGCCGATTTTCGAAAGTCCTTCCTGGATCAGCAGAGCAGTCGGCTCCATCCAGTCGGCGAGCGCGAGATTGATGCCGATGACCGTCTCGAATCCGGAAACGTTCGCGTCCTTCATCAAGGCGCGCGCCTTGTCGAGGTCGGTACCGTAGGGGAACGGTTGCGGCCACGCGATCGACGGCGGCTCGTTCTTTTGCCAAGTGGCGCCGTAGAGCTTGGCGCCGCGACCATAGGCCGCCGCTTCGAAGATCTGGTCATAAGGAATAACGTGCGCGATCGCCTGCCGGACTTTCAAATTATCGAGCGGCGGGAACTTGAAATTGAGCCCGACGCCGTGGATGGTGTTGGCGATGGGGTTGCCGACCACGATGACCTTTCCGCGTTCGCGCGATTGCTCCCGCGCATCCTTCGGTGGGATATCGAAACTGACATCGACGTCGCCGCGCGTGACGATGGCACGGCGGGTCGACGATGCAGGCACTTGGCGCAGTACGACGCGCTCGATAGCCGGCAACGATCCGGATCTCCATTTGTTGTTCCGGCGCAAAATGATCTGCTGCCCCGGCTCATAGCCCTCGAGCAGGTAGGCACCGCCACCGACATGGGTCTTCGTCACATGCTCGAGGGCCCACGGGTCCTTCTCGGTGGCGTGCTTTTTCGTCTCCTCGGAATCGAGGACATAGGGAGTCGGCACTGCGAGGTCGGGAAGCGATAATTTGCTCGCCACCGGGAAGTCGATGCGAAATGTGTGGTCGTCGACGACCACGAACTGCTCCGGCTTCTCCATCATGCCGGCTTTCATTTGCGCCGGCGGAAATCCGCCCACCCCGATAGTCCGGTCGAACGAATATTTCACATCCTTGGCAGTCACCGGCCGTCCGCTAACGAAGGCCGCGTCTCGCCGCAAATTGAACGTGATCGATTTTCCGTCCGGACCGACCGTCCACGATTGCGCGAGCTCCGGGGTGATGACATCCGGATCGAAAGCCATGGTGCCGTCAGACGCGGTCTTGACGCCGAAACCAACCAGGCGGTCGTAGAGCATCATCGACGCCATGTAGGATGGACGGTTCGAGCCCGGACGGGAAATGTCCAGGCTGTTCGGAAAATCGCCCAGCGCAACGATCAACGTTCCGCTTGCCGGCTGTGCCGAAGCCGGCAACCACTTCAGGAATGTAAATCCGGAGAGAGCCGCTGCTCCGGTCAGAACACCACGTCGATTGGTCATCACGATTCTGCGCTCCTATTATCGCGTCTTTGTCATGGTCTCGATCACCACTGATACAGCGTGGCGCACTATCTGCTGCATTGGATAATAGCCTCATCAACGTCCATCGCGACCACGCCGTCCATCGTTCACCTTGAATGACTGGAACATCCGATCAATCATAGCATAACGGAATCTTGCCGACGCCAGTGCTGCTTGCCGCCGCCCGGCCGCCGACTTGGCCGGATGTGAGCGAGATTTTGGACTGGCGTGAGGAGCCGATAGGAGGTCGGAGAGCACATCCGAGGATGTCATTCCGGCCGAGGGATGCCGGACCCCTGGTCCGGCGGACCGAGAGCCGGAAACCAGTAACCACGGAGCCGGTGGTGTCGGATGCCCGCCAACGCGCCCCGCCGGTGCCGGAAAACGAGCAAAGCAACCACCGCGTTGCTGTGGTGGCACGGTCGCTCCGCCGACGAGTTCGGGTGGGTACTGGATCCCGGCTCTCGGGCCGCCGAATGAATCCGGCGGCCCTCGGCCGGGATGACACCGAGGACGCTGAATTCTTTTTCGGAAAGCGTCGGCCGCTCATCACTGCGCCGGCTGGTGAGCGGCTTCGCGGCTCGCTGCGGCGGGCCGGTGACGCGCGCCCAGGAAGGTGTACACCGCCGGCACGACGAACAGCGTGAGCAGCGTTCCGAGCGTCATTCCGCCCACCACCACCCAGCCGATCTGGTGTCGGCTCTCGGCACCCGCACCGGCCGCCAGCGCCAGCGGCAGCGCGCCGAGCACCATCGCGCCGCTGGTCATCAGGATCGGGCGCAGCCGCAGCACCGCCGCATCGATCACGGCCGCGAATAGCCGGGGCGATATCGGTCAGTGACCAAGGCGCAATGATCAGTGCCCAAGGCGAAACCGCATTAAATGTTCGTCATGTGACGATTGATCGGCTGCTTCCTGGCCCGCCACCTTGTCGCAGTGCCCCCACGGGAACCGCATCGCCCGTCTCGCGTTCTTTAGGAGCGCGGCGACAGTCGGAAAAATCGCGCAGGCGCAGCTTCACATGAATGCGTTCGACAGCCACGAAACCCGGATTCTCGCGCGAGCCTTCGAACGGGCCTGGGACAGGTTCCTGCGCGCCGGCAGGCTTACGCCGTACAATCTGTTGAGCTCACGCGAGGCATTGGCGCGCCGGATCATCGAGGAAGCTCAGCGAGGCGAACGCGACGAGTGGCGGCTTGCGCGCTATGCGGTGTCGCACCTGCAGCGGATCGAGCGCTGACGCTTCATCAGGCGCATCGCCGTCTTCGCGCGCCTGTGACGAAGGCGACGGATTGCGCTACGCGGCCGATCCGCCCTGTGACGCCCACAAAATCAGGAGAACCAGTCGCCGCTTTCCCGATGCGACCCGGCGGAATCCAAATGGCTCGAGAGCCAGTCGAGCCCGGAGGCTTCCGACGTCTGCAGGGGTGCGTCGGTCGCGGAGGACCACCAGTCGGAGATCGTCGCGATCCAGTCGCCCACCCTCGAAATCAGGTCCGCAAGCGGGCCTTCTGCGGGCAACATCGCAGCCAAGCTCTCCCAAATCGGGGTCAGAATATCACCGATTGCCTGGCCCACCTGATGCAACGCATCGCCGATCGCCGGGGGCGCCTGTTGAAACAAACCGCCGATCGATTCGCGCACCGCACTCAACGCATCGCCGATGGCCCCCGACCCCTCGAAGCTCCCCAGCTCTGCGAACGAAGCATCATCGGCGGAATTGGCATCGTCCGCGGCGTCGGCATCATCGGTGGAGTCGGTATCATCGGTGGAGTTCGGTATCATCCGAGGAACCCGAGCCGGCCGAAGCGGTGATGGCTGAGACATCGAGATAGCCTGACACTGCATCGCCGATCGTCGAGAGCATGTCACCCAACTGTTCGTTGGATGCCAGCAAATCGTGCAACTCGTCCCAAACCGGGAAATCCTCGATTTTCGACCACAAATCGCTGATGAGCTCGCCGGGGTTTCCACTGTCGGAAGCTCGCCGGGGGTGAAATGGAAGAATGATTGATCCAGATCCGGAAACCCTTCGCCGAGCGGGCTGCCGTTGTTAAGGGTCTGGGCCAGATAATTCAGCATTGCGACAGTCTCTATCAAAACCTTAACAAAAATAATTACAGCGAACCTCATCCCCGGTCAATGTCGAAACCTGCCCGCACCGGTTTCGGTTAACCGGCAACTGGCATATGCGTGACATGCGGATTGTGTAGACGTTGGACCTGCGGCGACCGCCGGTGATCAGCCGTCTCAAACGTTCAACCGATCCGACATGACGCCTCGAGCGAGCGTCTTCTCGCCTTCGAGTGCCTGGACCTTCGCGCAGCGCAGTGATAAGTGCAGGCCGCGCGGGCTGCCAGGAATACCCGGCCGACGCTCGGCGAAAAAACATCACTGACGACGAAAAGTTTAAGCATGTGGTCGAATTGCGCTCACGCCGGATTGTTCGCGCATTGTTCGGGCCCGCCTTTTTTGGTATATTTTGGGTTGCGCTTCTTCGATCGAGCTCGACAGTTCGATCCGCCAAAGCAAAATAATGGGCAATAAGACCTCCCAGAACGAATTGCGCTTTGCGATCAGCAAGTGCAAAGTATTCCTGTTCTATGTCGCGCTTTTCAGCGCGTGCGTCAACATTCTTTACTTGGCGCCCACGGTCTACCTGATGCAGGTTTACGACCGCGTGCTCCAAAGCGGAAGCATTCCGACCCTCATATTCTTGACCCTGATCACGCTGGCGGCGCTGGCGACCCTCGCGGCACTCGATTATCTCCGCGCCCACCTGCTGACCAAGATGGGGATCAGGCTCGATGACTTGCTGGCCGCCCGGGTCTACCAGGCCCTCATGGATCAGGCCATTTCCGGTCCGGAACCGACCCGCGCGCAGGCGGTCCGGGATTTCGACAATATCCGCCAGTTCCTGACCAGCCAGCCCATTCACGCCATTTTCGATGCGCCCTGGACACCGATCTACATCGCGGTCGCTTTTCTCCTCAGCCCGGTCATCGGCTACACCTGTCTGGTGTTTGCCCTCATTCTGCTCGTCATGGCGATCCTCAATGAGGTGGTGACCCGAAAGGAGCTCAGTGCCGCGAACACGGCCGCAATCAAGAACTACGGCTTCACCGACACCACCTTGCGCAACGCGGAGGTGGTGCAGGCGCTCGGCATGTTCTCCGCGATCTTGCCCTTGTGGAAGGCGGATCGCAGCCAGTTGATGAGCAATCAGGCGGTCGCCAGCTTCAAGGGCGCCGCTGTCGGCAGCACCATCCGCTTCCTTCGGCTGGCCATGCAGGCGCTGATCCTCGGGATCGCCGCCTATTACGTCATCGAGCGCACGCTCACGCCAGGGGCCGTTTTCGCCGCCACCGTGTTGCTCGGGCGGGCATTGCAGCCGATCGAGCAGGCGGTCGGGATGTGGAAGCAGGCGGTGTCGGCGCAGCAAGCCTACCGGCGGCTGGTGCCGCTGCTCAGCGCCAATCCGCCGCGCGACGCGAGCATGGAGCTGCCGGCTCCTGAGGGCCGTCTATCGGTGGAGAAATTGTCATTTCGGATCAGGGGCCGCGACGAACCGATCCTCAACAACGTGAGCTTTGCATTGAACCCCGGCGAGGCGTTGGCGGTCATCGGTCCAAGCGCCGCCGGCAAGTCCACGCTTGCCCGGCTGATCGTGGGCGTGCTTCCGCCCACGGCTGGTGTCGTTCGCCTCGATGGCGCTGACGTCTATCGTTGGCCGAGGGACCATTTCGGCCGATACGCGGGCTATCTGCCCCAGGATGTCGAGCTGTTCCCAGGCTCCGTTACCGCCAACATCGCACGGTTCCGTTCGTTGCCGAGCGAGACGGTCGTGGAGGCCGCGCGTCGCGCCGGTGTGCACGAGCTGATCTTGCGGCTGCCGCGCGGCTACGAGACCGAGCTGGGAGAAAACGCAAGCGTGCTGTCGGCAGGGCAACGCCAGCGCATTGCGCTCGCGCGCGCCATCCTCGAAATGCCCAAGCTTCTGGTCCTCGACGAACCGAACTCGAACCTCGATTCGGTCGGGGAGAGTTCCCTTGTGGATTGCTTGACGCAGCTTAAATCCAGGGGGACGACGGTCATCGTGATTTCCCACCGCATCAATACGATTTCCTTCGTGGATAAGATCCTAGCCTTGAACAACGGGGTGGTCGACGCATTCGGCCCGCGCGCCGAAGTTTTGGCCAAGTTTGCGCGCCCGTCGGTCGTCAAGCCGATGACAGCGGCGCCCGCAGGAAACGTCGCGAGCTGACAAGGCTCCAGGCGACAAAGATAGATAGAGAAGAGGCTTGACCATGTCCGGCATCATCGAGAGCGAGCCCCGTCGCAGCGAGGTCTCCGATTCGCCTCGAAAGCAAATCTGGATCGGCGTTGTGATCGTCGGCATTTTTTTCGGCGGTTTCGGCGCCTGGGCGGCTCTGGCGCCGTTTTCGAGCGCAGTGGTTGCCCCGGCATATGTGAGAGTGGAATCCAACAAGAAGACCATTCAGCATCTGGAAGGTGGGATCGTCCGAGAGATCAACGTCAAGGAGGGTGCACGCGTCGAGCGGGGGAAGTGCTGCTTCGGCTCGACGACACGCATTCCCGGTCGGCGCATGAGGTTTTGCTGTCGCAGTTTGATGGGTTGCGCGCCCAGGAGGCGCGATTGTTTGCCGAACGCGACAGCTCGGAGATCGAATTTCCTGCCGACTTGCTGCAACGGCAAGACAAGCACGAAGTGAAGAAAATCCTGGACGGCGAAAGGAGCCAATTTCGAGTCAGGCGCGCGTCGCTGGACGGCCAGATCTCGATCCTTCAACAGCGGGTTGCGCAGACAAGGGAGCAAATCACCGGAACCGAGGCTCAACTCGCGTCGCAAAAGCGACAGCTGGTGTTGATCAGCGACGAGCTCAAGGATACCCGGGAATTATACAAAGGCGGCAATACGACGTTCATTCGATTGCGCCAACTCGAGCGCACCCAGGCGGCGCTGGAGGGCCAAGGCGGTGAATACATTGCCACGCTGGGCAAGCTGAAGGAGCAGATCGGCGAGGCGGAGCGACAGATCATCCAGATCGCCAATGACCAGCAAGCCGCTATCGCAAAGGATCTGCGCGAAGTTCAAACCCGCATCGCGGACGTCATCCCCCGCTTGCAGGCAACGAAGAGCACTCTCGACCGAACCGAGATCACCGCATCCGATGCCGGTTTCGTCGTCGGTCTGAGCACCTTCACAATCGGCGGCGTGGTCAGGCCTGGAGATCCATTGCTGCAGATCGTCCCCGACCGCGACCTGCTTGTCCTGGAAGCGCAAGTCCGGGTAGAGGACATCGATCAGTTGCGTTCCGGGGCTCGAAGCCGTCGTGCACCTCACGGCGTTCCGGGACCGAGTGACGCCGATCGTGCAAGGGGTGATTACGCGGGTCTCTGCCGACCGCTTGACCGATCAGCGCACGGGCAACCCCGTATTACCTGATCGAGGTCACCATCAAATCCGACGAGCTGTCGCCGGAACGCCGCAAATCTCTTTATCCGGGAATGCCGGCCCAGGTGATCGTCCCATTCGGTGAGCGGAGTGCATTGGATTATCTCATTCGTCCGCTCGGCGATTCGATGATCCAGGTCTTCCGAGAGAAATAGTACCAGCTCCACCCACCCAGGCCACGCCGCACGCGACTGCAAGCGCTCCGGGTCCCGCCGCTGCGCTATGCAAGGGTGCCGGGTGACCGCTCGCATGCACCACCGATGCCGCCCAAGCAGTTGCAATTCATTGTGCCAGCGTGATTATTCTTCAGCATGCGTCTACTGTTCGTGCATCAGAACTTTCCCGGCCAGTACCGGCATCTGGCATCCTGCTTCGCCCGCAGTCGTGAGAATTCGGTCGTCGCCATTGGAGAGGCGCCCAAACTTGCCCGCATCGAGGGCAGAGCCGGATCGATCCGATGTGTACCCTATGCGACGCCCAAGTTGCCGTCCGAGCAGGTGCATCGCTACTTGCGCGGCACCGAGCTGGCGGTGCGGCGAGGAGAGCAGGTCAAGGAGGTCGCAAAATCCCTCAAGGGCGAAGGCTTCGTTCCCGACATCATCTGCGCTCATCCGGGATGGGGCGATGCCCTGTTCCTCAAGGATGTGTTCCCGGACAGCCCGATCCTGGGATTTTTCGAGTTCTTCTACTCGGCGGCCGGGGCCGATGTCGGATTCGATCCGGAAGCTCCGTCGTCCGAGGACGACGCTTACCGCCTCCGCATCAAGAACACCGTCAATCTTCACAGCATCGAGATTTGCGATTGGGGCGTGACGCCCACTCGCTGGCAGTTCGCCCAGTTTCCAAAGCGTTGGCGGGATCGAAATCTCCGTCATTTTCGACGGCATCGATACCAAGATTGTAAAGCCCAACCCCGGCATCGGGATGCGGCTCGAGGAGAAGAAGCTGCAGCTCACGCGCGCGCACGAGGTGATCACGTTCGTGAACCGCAATCTCGAACCCTATCGCGGTTTTCACGTTTTCATGCGCTCGCTGCCGCGGCTGCTGCTTGAGCGGCCGCAAGCTCATGTGCTCATCGTCGGCGGCGACGGGGTCAGCTACGGCCAACAGCCGAGCGGCGGCGGCACTTGGCGACGAGTCATGCTAAAGGAGGTGGGGGAAGCGCTCGATCATTCGCGCGTGCATTTTCTCGGGCGCCTGTCGTATTCGACATTCATCGGGCTGCTGCAATTGTCCTCGGTGCATGTCTATCTCACGTATCCGTTCGTACTCTCCTGGTCACTGATCGAGGCCATGTCGGCCGGTTGTGTGGTCGTGGGATCGGCGACCGCTCCCGTGCAGGAAGTGATCGAGGATGGGGTGAACGGCCTGCTGGTTGATTTCTTCGCGCCTGACCGTATCGTGAATGCGATCCACCGCGTGCTCAACCATCGCACGCGAATGCAGGGATTGCGCGACGCCGCTAGGCGAACGGTAGTGGAGCGCTACGATCTCGCGAGTGTCTGTCTGCCTCGCCAAGTCGAATTGGTCGAACGGGTTGCCGCCCGCAGCGATCCGCCCAAACGATTGGACCCGCTTCCGATGCCGTCAGGTGCCGAACCAAGTCGATGACTTCTCATCGTGCTCACTCATCCAACAGGAGAACCCCCATGTCTGTGATGCTCATCGACCGCATTGCCGCAGTCGTGCTGCACAACAATCTAGTCCGAATCGATTGTGTCATGTCGGGCCCGAATAGAGAGGAACAGCCGGCGGGAACGCTGCTGATACCCGGCAATCAGGCGGCAGCAATTCTGCAGTCACTGATCAATTCCATGCGCGAGCTGGACAAGCGTCTGCGCGAGCAAGCGGGCGCGAGCCAGCAGACCGATCGACCGGTGAGCTGAGCGATCACCGAGGCCAGACGGGTTCGGGTTTGGAGTTCTGATACCGGTTGGATCGCTGGAGTGATGCATGCGAGTGCTCAAGGCGATTGCATTGGCCTACCAGCCCAAGCAGGATCGGATCCTGACCGTCGTCAATCCAGCCCAGGCCGATACTTGGTCCTGCTGGCTGACCCGGCGGTTGGTGCTGGACGTGATCCAGCGAGCGCCACCCTTCATCGAAGGCTCGTCCGCATTGGCGCAGCAGTCGCCGGCAGATTTTCGCAAGACATCATCGCGTTCGAGCGCGAGGCGGCACTCGCCAGCACCGCGCCATCGCTCACCCGTACCGACGACGCCCTGATCAGGAAAAGCGCGGAAACCACGGAGCTGGCCGACCGCATCACGATTTCCCAACACCGGGACAAATTCAGATTGGAGCTACATGGGGACGCAGGAACAGAGGCGGCCGCCGCCATGCTCGCCCGTGCCGAGTTCCAGCGCGTGCTCCAGATGCTGGAGCGCGAGGTGATGCGGGCCGGTTGGTTGAGCATGCCGACGAGAGAGCCGATCTCGCCCGCGCCCGCCACCGGCCCGAACAAGCCGGTGCGCCACTGAGAAACCAGCACAGTGGCACGAGGGCGACACCCTCGATGTGTCCTTCGCATTGCGTCCAGGCGCTTTGTTGCGTATCCAATGGCTGCAATCGGGCAATCCGATTTTAAGTACCTGTTGAATATGAGAGAATCCCGAATTCATTTTGCAGAAATACAACTATAACTTGTATTATTATTAAACGCAACCGCATTACTTAACGGCGAGCGTCACCATTTTCCGCAAAGCACGGGCATTCTGGTGGGGATCTAAGACGGGCTGCAAGACGAGCGATGACAACACGGACGCGTATTGCTAGGCGGTTACGCAGCTCTCTTCGGAGGTGGAAGACCAAAAGGAGGGGCGACAGGGGGTGCATCAGATGATCCTGCCGACGTAGACTTCAGGCTAAGACTAAGTCCCCGCACAAACAACAATCGTTCGAGGCGTCTTTCGATCACGGGGTGCAAGCGGTCAGGACACAGGCCAGCGATTGCAATAACGACGGCCTGGTACTTGGCGATCATGCAACTCTCTTCGGCGGTGGAAGTTGCCTGGGAGCTGCGCCAGAAGATTCTTGCGAGATGGATTTGACGCCCCTCACCTGCAACAATCGCTTGATACATCTATCGATATTGACGTCCAAGCGCTCTCGGACGTCGAGTTCTCTCATCAAGCCGTCGATTGTCGCTGCTTCGCCAATTTCGACCAGTCGATAGGTTTGTCCTAGTTCTTCCTGAGCTTGCTCAGTTGCAGCCTCCTCGGCCGCTGCGCGATCAGCAGGGTCGATGCGAGTTGGATCGTGGAACGCAATCTGTGGTCGTGGGAGTTACTGCATGTGATTGCCTCGACACGTTTCCGAGCGAACTCCGCGATGCTGAAAGTAGAAAGATTTCGCTTGCGCCACATGAGATGAGCGATTGTCACAACTCCGCCGCCGCGGTGTCTTCGGGTACGTCGCCATCCTCCAGGCGTGCCACGACGATCTCCTTGATGCCGGCGCGCTGGAGTGCGGCGACTTCCGCAGCGCCGATTCGCGTCCCTTTCTTAACCAGGCGTTCCCGGTGCGCACCGAGTGCACGGCGTGCGCCCGTCGCGTCCCGCACCGGAACCGAGCCGAACTTCACGGCTTTGCCTCCGGACCGCGGCGGAGCCGCATGGTTATTTCGGCCAGGATCGCAACCGCGATCTCGGCGGGCTCGCCGCGCCGATGGAAAGCCCGATCGGCGCATGGATGCGCGCGAGCGCCGCTCCGACACGCGCGCTTTTTCAGCAGCCCTCGACGCGCCGCCGTGCGTTTTCTCGTGCCGAGCGCGCCGACATAGAAGCAGTTGCGCTTGAGCGCGGCCTGGAGCGCGGGCTCGTCGATCTTCGGATCGTGCGTGAGCGCGGCGAACGCCGTACAGGCATCGAGCCGACTTTCGGCAGGCCGTCCTCCGGCCATTCGGCGAGGAGCTGCACGTCGGGGAAGCGCTCGGGCGTCGCGAACGCGGTGCGCGGATCGACGATCGTCACGTCGTAGCCGGCAGCTTCGCCATCGGCGCGAGCGCCTGGCTGATATGCACCGCGCCGGTCATTACGAGCCGCGGCGGCGGCATCTGCACCCGTGAAGAATCGTGCCGCCGTCCTCTCGACGACGCCGCTCTTGCCGGCGCGGAGTTGCGCTCGCAATTCGGTCGCCAGCGGATCCTTGTCAATCTCCAATTCGCGGACGAGCCGCTGCTTGCCGCCTGCGAGCTCGGTCACGAGCACCGCGGCGCGCCGGGCGGCGCGCTCCGTGTTCAGGGCGGTGAGAAGATCGAGACGCATGCCGATTTGTAGCACCTCTCCCGCGCGGAGAGGCAGAGGGCGCTAGTCCACTTTCTCCACATAGACGCGGATATTGCCGCCGCAGGAAAGCCCGGCACGCCAAGCGGTTTCATCGGCGACCCCGAATTCCAGGAGCTTCGGCACGCCGCTTTCGATCACTTCGCCGGCCGCAGCAATCACTTCGCCTTCGACGCAGCCTCCGGAAACCGAGCCGAGAAAATTCTGCTTGTCGTCGACGATCAGGTGGCTGCCGACCGGACGCGGCGCCGACCCCCAGGTTTCCACCACTGTCGCAATTGCCACGCCACGGCCTTCGCGTTTCCAATCCTCGGCGATGGAGAGAACATCGTCTTCGCGAACGCTCATGGAATCCTCCGGCGCTGTCGAAGTATGTAGGGCGTCCGGTTGTCCGGTCTAGCCCGCCGCCGCGCGCACCGCCCGCCGCGCCATCACGTTGATGAGATGGGCGCGATAGTCGGCAGCCGCGTGAATATCGGAGACGAGCCCGTCGGCGGTCGACCTTCACCTTGCTGATCGCCTCCGGCTCGAAGCGGGTCGCAAGCGCCCCCTCCATTTCCGGCACGCGGAATACGCCGCTCTGCCCCGCGCCCGTTACCGCGACGCGAACATCGCCGCGCTGCTCGGCGACGAATACGCCGACAATCGCGTAGCGCGAGGCCGGGTTGCGGAACTTCGCATAGGCCGCGCGCCGGGGACCGGGAAGAGCACGCGCAGGACGATCTCGTCGGCCTCGAGCGCGGTCTCGAACAGGCCGGTGAAGAAATTGTCGGCGGCGATTTCGCGCTTGTTGGTGACGATCGTCGCGTCCGAGCGCGACACACGCAGCCGGATAGTCCGCGGCCGGATCGTTGTTCGCGATCGAGCCGCCGATCGTTCCGCGATTGCGCACTGCCGGGTCGCCGATGCCATCGGCAAGGCCGCGAGTGCCGGGATCGCGCCTGCACGTCCGACGACGTCGCGACTTCGGCGTGCCGCGCCAGCGCGCCGATCGCGAGCGTGCCGCCTCGCAGCACCATCGCCCCTCGCCTTGCCCATGACGAGGCTGCCACCCTTGTGCTCGATGCCGTCGAGCCCCGACACCGCGCCGAGATCGATCAGCGCCTTCGGCGCGGCGAGACGCAGCTTCATCGTCGGCAGCAATGTCTGGCCGCCTGCGAGCAATTTCGCGTCATC
>CAWHPT010000035.1:0-7560 GCA_963831225.1 uncultured Alphaproteobacteria bacterium | reverse complement strand
GGCCGAAACAATCGGCGACGACTGATTCAAAGGCGCAGAACGCGCTCGGCATTGAGGTGCGCGACTTTTTCCATGTCCCCAGCACCGAGCGGCTGGCGCATGAGGAAGTCCACGGCAGCCGAATTCAATTCATACGGCCAGTCGACCGAAAAGAGCACGTTGTCGACACCGAGCGCCATGGTGGTGCAAAGGAAGGCGGGAGTGGAGAAATTGCCGCTGCAAGTGACGACGAGATTGTCGGTCAGGTATTGCGCGGGAGCTCGCTCGAGACCACGGCGGGCCGCCGCGAGCCTGGTCTGATCATTGATCCGGTGCAGCATGAACGGCAAGCCCTCGCCGAGGTGTCCGAGGATGAACGTCAAATCGGGAAAGGCGTCGAACACGCCGGCAAACACGAGGCGCAGAAAATGCGCGCCGGTATCGATGCCGAAGCCCCAAGCGGCAAGTGCGAGCTCCTCGTAGCCTTCGAAATAGGCCTTCTGCACCGCAGGATGCGGCGTGGTCGGGTGCAGGTAGATCGGCACTCGAAGCGCCTGTGCACATTCGAATATGGGCCAATACTTCGTGTCGTCCAGGAAAGTGCCGCGGGTATGACCGTTGATCATGGCGCCCTTGAAGCCGAGCCGCGAGATCGCACGGTCGAGCTCTTTCACCGCAGCGCCAGGATCCGCCGTCGGCAGGGCGGCGAAACCCGCGAAGCGGGTGGGCCTTGCCTTGATCGCCTGGAACAAGAGATCGTTGACTTCTCTCGCCATTGGGACGGCCGATCCGGCATCGAGTGCCTGGCAACCCGGCTGGTTGTGCGAGAGCACTTGCAAGTCGATTCCTGCGGCATCCATGGCGGCAATGCGCGCATCGCCCAGATCGAGCAACGCGGCAACGACATCGAATCCCAGAAGCTTCTCGCGGTCGTTGCCTCGATGTGCGCCGGGGGGAAGGTTCTGCTCCTCCTGCGGCGCTATGAAGTGCTCTTCGAGCGCGATGATCTTCATCGTCCCGTCCGACCAGGCGGCACGATTTTGATCACTGCAGCTGCAACTCGGCGCGCGCCGGCAGATAGTCCGGACGGTAGATCGAGGCCAAATCGAGCGCCGGCATGTTGAATGCCTTGGCCACCCTTTCGATGGTATGCTTCATCCGATCGGAATCGACATTGCTCAGACCCTCGCGCTTCACCCGATCATTGACGATGGCGTTCTTGATCACGAGCTCGAGCCGTCCGCGCTCGACCTTCTCGTCGATCAACGGCTCCCGCTTCTTGATCGCAGCGATCGATACGGCCGGATCGGCGATCGCCGCCTTCAGCGCTTCGGCAATGCCCTTGACCACCTTCTTGACTGTTTCGGGATTCTTCGTTGCGAATTCCGGCGTCGTGAGGATGCAATGGCCGTAGAGCGCGACTTCGAAATCGCTGAAGCGCATGATGTTGAGATCATTTTCGGTGATTCCGAGACGTTCGAGGCCGGCGAGATCGGTGACCAGCGCGGTGGTCGCGTCGGTCTGACCTTGCACCAGCAAGGTCTCTCGCAGCTGGGCGGTAACGTCGATCCAGTTCACCGACGCTGGATCGAGACCGTTGGCGAGGGCAAACAGCGGAAACATGACGCGGCTCGACGCGCCGGGCGGCGAAGCCAGCCGTTTGCCTGCGAGGTCGCCCGGCTTGGCGATATTCGATCTCTTGAGCGACAGAATGAGCATCGGGGCGGCTTCATAGACCTGGAACACGCTGATGACCCTGGCGCCGGTCTGCCTGCCGTTGAACTGGATCAATGCTCCGATGTCAGCGAAGGCCATGTCGTATGCGCCGCTTGCGACCTTGGTGATGGCATCAGCCGACCCGTAGCCGCGGTCGACCTGTACGTTGACGCCGGCGCGTGCGAAGTGACCGCCTTCGGCGGCCAGCACGTAGGGCGACTGCTGCCCTTGCATGGCGAAATCGAGCGTGAACTTGACCGAGGGAGTCTGGGCGGCGCCCGCGAAAGCGAGCGTGCAAAGAGCAAGGCCCGCGATCGCGGATCGAACGAGCGATGAGATCATGTGCGCTTTCCTCGAGTTTTCGGGATCATGCTCTGTTGGATCGCATGACCATATCCGAAGTCTGCAACTTTGGGGATCATGCGTCATTCGTCGGAGTCGAAGTCCATGCGTCGGGTTGCCCAGCGTGTGGTACGAAGCTCGAGCATCGCGAAACCGGCATACATCGCGATGCCCATCACGGCGGTGACCAGCAGCCCCGCGAAAACCAGTGCGATTCGGAAATCGCTCGACGCCTGCACCATCAGGGTCCCGATGCCGCGGTTCGAAGCGATCGATTCCGAGATCACCGAGCCGACGAATGCGAGCGTGATCGCGACCTTCAACGACGCGAAAAAATACGGCATCGCCCGCGGCAGCCCGACCTTGATGATGATGTCACGCGGTTTGGCGCCGAGCGAGCGCAGCACGTCCTCCATCTCCGGTTCGACCGTGGCCAGGCCGGTCGCGACGTTGACTGCGATCGGGAAGAAGCTCATCAGGAACGCGGTGAGCACAGCCGGGATGGTCCCGATGCCGAACCAGATGACCAGGACCGGCACGATGGCGACCTTCGGCACCGAGTTGAAGCCGACCAGCATCGGATAGAAGCCACGATAAGCCAGCCGGGAGGAGCCGACCGCGATGCCGATGAGGACGCCCGCCACCACGGAGAGCGCAAATCCGAGGATGGTCGTGACCAGGGTATGGCTGGCGTGCAGCCAAATCGGTCCCGCCCATTGCACCAGCGCCGCGACGACGACGGTGGGCCGCGGAAGCACGAACTCCGGCACCTTGAAGACCGCGCACCCGATCTCCCAGACCAGCAGGAGAGCAAGCGAGGCTACCCACGGCACCGCCCGCTCCATGAGCTCCGAGCGCATCACGCATGCTCCCGGGGCGCAGCTGTTTCCGGCGGCCGGTATTCGCGCTCGCCGCGAATCTCCTCGCGGATGCGCTGCACGATCTCGATGAAGCGCGGCTCGTAGGAGGTGCGCGGCCGGCGCGGCCGCTCGATGGGCACGTCGTGCGTGGCGACGATGCGTCCCGGCCGGCTCGACATCACGTGCACCGTGTCGGCGAGATATACGGCCTCGCGCAGGTCGTGAGTCACCAGGATGGTCGTGAAGCGCCGCTGCAGCCAGAGGTCCTGGAGCACGTCCCACAACTCCTCGCGGGTGAAGGCGTCGAGAGCGCCGAACGGCTCGTCGAGCATCAGCAGTGACGGCTCATGGATCAACGATCGACAAAGCGACGCGCGCTGCTGCATGCCGCCGGACAATTGCCACGGATACTTTTCGCCGAAATTCTCCAGCCCGACCAGGTCGAGAAGCGCGTTCGCCTGCTGTTGATAGCGCGCCCGCTGGCGCCGGAATTGATGTCGGTGTGGCTCGACGATCTCCAAAGGAAGCAGGACATTCGACAGCGTGGTGCGCCAGGGCAGAAGCGTGGGGTTTTGAAAGGCCATGCCGACGATCTTCAACGGTCCGGTCACCTCGTTGCCGGCGACCGAGATGCGGCCTGCGGTCGGCGGCCGCAACCCGGTCACCAGCTTCATCAGCGACGACTTGCCGCAACCGGATGGACCGACGACGGCCACGAATTTTCCTTCGTCGATGTCGAGGTCGAGCTTCTCGATTGCGAGCGTCGCGCGTCGTCGCCCGTAAACCAGACGCACGTCACGCATCTCGAGCAGCTTGCCCATATCTCGACTATCGTCGCGCGACTTCGCGCACGACCTCGAGCGCGAGCTTGCGCTCTTCGACATTGCCCGAGACCTCGATGACCGGTTCATCGAGGCCGATCGCCAGATAATCAGCCAACCGGTCCCGGCATTGCGATGGCGTGCCGGCGACCGCAAAGACGCTCGCTGCCTCCTGCGGCAGCAGCCGCACCGCGGCGTCGAAATCGTGACGCCGATGCGCCTCCATGACCGCCTGATGATCGATCGCCAGGTTGGAAGACCGGATGTTGTCCGCGTGTCCCCGGCTGCGGAACAGGAAGGCGAGCTTGCGCAGCATCGCCGCCCTTGCGGCGGCGCCGTCCTTTGACACATTGCAGTTGATGAACGATGCCTTGCGCAGCGAGGCGGGAGCGTGCCCCCTCGTCGGCATGCCGGCCGCCGCCAGCTCGAGGCAGCGCCGGGTCGACGCCAGCGTGAGGCCGGCCGAGAGCAGCACGCCGTCGGCGATCTCGCCGGCGAGCCTGAGCATTTGCGGGCCGGTCGATGCGATGTAGATCGGATACTGGCGGCCTTGATCGAACGCCATCTTGGCGCCGCGCAACTTGTGCAGCTCGCCCTCCTTGGTGACCGGCTGGCCGGCCCACAGCGCGCGCAAGGCCTCGACGTACTCCCGCATGATCCTGATCGGCTTGACGGGCTCGATGCCGGATTTGCCGAGATTGAGGATATTGCCGACCGAAACGTTGAGGATAACGCGACCTTGCGTGAGCTCCCCCAGCGTGGAGATCGCCATCGCGACCGGCAGCGGCGGCCACAAATAGGGGCTTATTGCCGTCGGCACCAGCGTGGTGGAGCGCGTGACGCTCGCGGCCGCGGTCGCCCAGACGACAGCCTCGCGATAGCCCATGTGCTGCGCAAACCAAAGACTTGCCGCGCCGGCCGCCTCGGCCTCACGGCAAACTTCGAGCATTTCGGCCGTTGATGAGAATCCATCGAAGAACACGCCGACAGGCATGAGACGCACGCACTCACTGCGGCACGATGCCGGCGTCACGCGCCATTTCGTGCCACTTGGACAGGTCGGCCCTGATGAAGGCCGCGGTCTCCTCGCTCGAGGCGTAGTATGGCTCGATGCCCATGGTGCCGATGCGCGCAGCAATGTCGGAACGTGCGAGTATCGTGCGCAGGTTTTCCGACAGCATCACGACGATGTCCGCCGGCATATCGGCCGGACCGAACAATCCGAGCCAGGGCAGAACCTCGAACCCGGGCATCACGGTCTCGTGCAATGTCGGCACTTCGGCCAGGAGCGAGCTGCGCTCGCGGAAGATCGTCGCCAGCGGCACGACCCTGCCGGCCTGGATTTGCGGTACCCCGGAGAGCAGGTCGGAGACGACCAGCTGGGTCCTGTCGCCGATGAGGTCGGTGATGGCAGCAGGCGTCGCCGTGTAAGGCACGCGCGCCATGTCGACGCCCGTGCGCTTCTTGATCGCCTCTCCGACGATGTGGCCGGTGCTATTGCCATGGCCATAGCTCAGCTTGCCGGGGTTGGCCTTTGCGTAGGTCACGAGCTCCTGCATGGTCCGGAACGGCTGATGCGTGTTTGCAACGATCACCGAGGAAAACCTGCCGGCGCGAGCGACCGCGGTGAAATCCTTGATTGGATCATAGGGCACGCTCTTGAACAGCGCCGGCGCGGCGGAGAGCGAAGTGTTGCCGGCCATGAGCAGGGTGTAGCCGTCGGGGGGCGACTGTGCCACGGCCTTGGCTCCGAGCGTTCCGCCGGCTCCGCCCCGGTTTTCAACGATGAACGGCTGGCCATGGATGTCTCGCAGCAACTCCGCGAGCAGACGAGCGCACGCATCGGTATTCGAGCCGGCTGCAAACGGCACCACGATGGTCACCCGCCGCGACGGCCACTTGTCCTGTGCCGACGCTGCCGGAACCATGGTGGACATCGCGCACGCCAGCAGAAGCCCGGCACATATGCCGACCCGAAGGATTGTCCGCCTTGCCATGAGGTTGACCGTC
This sequence comes from uncultured Alphaproteobacteria bacterium, assembly GCA_963831225.1. Lineage (GTDB taxonomy): Bacteria > Pseudomonadota > Alphaproteobacteria > Rhizobiales > Xanthobacteraceae > VAZQ01. Next base: position 1,832 of record CAWHPT010000035.1, on the reverse strand, counting down.
ACAACGGCAGCATCATTCAGCGTTCCTGGCGTCGTCCAGGAGCCTTTCAAGTCAGCACCCAGGCGATGATAGCCATGTCAGGCGGGTTTGTCGTTGGCGCCGGTAGAAGTTTTCTGGGGCGGCCGGCGCCGGCATTCCGGCCACTCGGAAAGCCTGACCTCCCTTCAGTTTCGTTTGTGCAGCCGAACCAACACGTCAAAGCTTCTGCGCTATTGCCGCGCGGTCATGATCGATGAAGGCCACGAGCTCTTTCGCCAGGTCCGTGAGAATTTGGAGTTTTCCGATATCCAGCGGCTCGCTGAGCAATTGCAGCAGAAAGGTGTCGGCACCGTCCGCGAAGGCCGGGCCCAGGCCACAGAAGAAAAACCCGAGACCGCGGGCACAATCCGTCAGGTGAGGAAGACCGGGATCGCCGACTGGTGCGGAGAACTGAACCGAGCGGGCGCCGAGCGCCTGCACGTCGCGTAGCGCCTGGGCAAGCTCGATAGCGGCATGCGGTCCGATCCGCTCGAACGAGATCGTGCCATAGCCGCGATCGCTCACCTTGATCTTGCACCGCGATTTGAGGGCCGCCACCTGAGCGGCTGCAGCCAGCGACACCGTCACCCCGAGGCCCGCGTATAGCTCGAGCAGGATCTCCCGATACGGGCGGGGCACGTCGTGAACGCGGCTGGGCCGTGGTCACGAGGCGTGGCGGCGATGGCAGGAGTCGAGCTCCCGGTCGAAGCTCGCCGACGGTGTGTCTTCGGCTTCGACGCGCGAAACCCGTGCCCGGGCTGCCCGCTGGTCATCGATACGTCGGGCATCTGGTTCCGGCCCGGAGGGCGAGGCGTTCATCACCGGCATCGCTCCCCTGCCCCAGGAGGATCTCGACGGCCTGCCGCTCACGGTCGAGCAGCGCCAGTTCGACGAGCGGATCTGGCCGGCGCTGGCGCAACGCATCCCGGCCTTCGATGCGATCAGGCAGCGCAACGCGTGGGCCGGCTACTACGAGTACTCGACGTTCGACCAGAACGCGATCATCGGCGCGCACCCGGAGCTGACGAACCTGTTGTTCGCGACCGGCTTCAGCGGCCACGGCATCCAGCACGCGCCGGCGGTCGGCCGAGCCATCGCGGAGCTGGTGGTCCACGGCCGGTACACGACCCTGGACCTGTCGATCTTCGGCTACGAGCGCCTGATCGAAGGGCGGCGCGTGGTCGAGCGCAACGTCATCGGCTGACGCGGCCGGGCGTGGCGCCCCCGGCAGGATTCGAACCTGCGACCTTCCGCTTAGAAGGCGGCTGCTCTGTCCGCTGAGCTACGGGGACCGCGACACAGAGTACCGGACGACTTCGACCGCCAGGCCTGCGCCCCCTGACGCCGAACCATCCCGGCCTCAAGACGGGAAGAACTCGGCGTTCTGGACGTACGCCATCGCTCGATGTACTTCGGGTCCCCGTAGCGAGCTTCCATCTCTTCCGGGCTCAAGTCTTCCAGCCGGGTCATGAGCCACCACAGGTTGCCGAGGGGGTCGCGAACACGGGCCACGCGGTCGCCCCAGGGCATGTCGGTGGGCCATGTGACCGAGGTCGCACCTGCGGCCAGGGCCTGCTCGTAGGTCGCCTCGCAGTCCTCGACGTAGAGCCGCAGGAAGGAAGGTGTCTCGGGCCAGCCCGGCTTGGCATCGAACGTCATCACGACCGAGTCACCGATCCGCGTCTCGGCATGGCCGATCACGCCGTCCGGTCCGACGACTCGGGCGATCTCCTCAGCGTCGAACGCCGCAGCCATGAAGTCGAGGAATGAGGCGGCGCCCTTCACGATCACGAACGGCGTGACGGTGTAGTAGC